>NZ_JAFNOA010000001.1:0-625314 GCF_026536465.1 Gilliamella sp. B3172
GTGTAAGTGTAGTGATACATTGAGCTAACTGATACTAATGAACCGAGAGTCTTAACCTTACAACTCGGAGTTGTTTTGGGTTACGTGAAGTTGAAAGAGTAAGAAATCATCGAAAGGTGATGAAAGATTGATAAAACAGTTTGTTCCGGATTGAGCGATTGATGCAGACATGCGATAATGCGCATCAGTTGAAGAAAGAGAAGACAGAATATGTCTGGCGGTAATAGCGCGGTGGTCCCACCTGACCCCATGCCGAACTCAGAAGTGAAACGCCGTAGTGCCGATGGTAGTGTGGGTATTACCCATGTGAGAGTAGGGTGCCGCCAGACTTTTAATTTTATATATATACATACCAAATACGGTGGAGCGGTAGTTCAGTTGGTTAGAATACCTGCCTGTCACGCAGGGGGTCGCGGGTTCGAGCCCCGTCCGTTCCGCCACCTTTATTTAGGGGCGTAGTTCAATTGGTAGAGCACCGGTCTCCAAAACCGGGTGTTGGGAGTTCGAGACTCTCCGCCCCTGCCATAAATATGATAGCTTTGTCTTAATTTTAGTCGTTCGTTCATTTTTATCTTAGCAAATAAAAGAATTTTGTTTACAGATTTACTTAGTCAATTATAATTCCCGCCCAACTACTTTTACAATCTAGAGGATATAACATGGCTGAAAGTTTTATAAGTCAACAACGCTTTTTTGATAATAAGAATTATCCGAGAGGATTTTCCCGTCACGGTGATTTTACGATTAAAGAAGCGCAGATTTTAGAGAAATATGGATGTGCTTTTAGAGATCTGGATGCAGAAACTAAAAAACCTGTTACAGCTGAAGAAAAGTCTTTTGTTGCGGTTTGCAAAGGCAAAAAAGACGCATCTACTGATTTTGAAAAAACATGGTTAAAATACCTTTCTCGTATCAACAAACCAAAACGTTTTCACACACTATCAGGCGGGAAACCTCAAGTTGATGTGAACGATGATTTTGTCGATAGTGACGACTAATTGATTACCCAATGTTTTTATGTAATTGAATTAATAACCTATCCATAGAACGATAACTTAATGCTTCTGAAATATGTTGTCGTTCTATATTAACTGATGAATCTAAATCCGCAATAGTACGTGAGACTTTCAAAATTCGGTGCCATGCTCGTGCTGAAAGACCTAATTTAATCAAAGCTTGTTCCAAATACTCGTTATTCTCATCCGATAACAGACAATAATGTTTTATCTCATTTACGCTTAGCTGACTATTAAGCTTGTTATTCCTTCCTAATTGTATTTCTCTTGCTTTAAATACTCGCTGTTTTACGCTCTGTGTTGATTCAACTGCGATATTTTTCTGACTAAGTGTCCCTTTAGGTAATAATGGCACTTCGATAGAGATATCAAACCTATCTAAAAATGGCCCCGATAGCCGATTTAAATAACGCATAGTTTGTTGTGGCGTTGTTCTATTATGCGTACCTTGGTAATGACCAGTTGGGCTTGGATTCATAGCGGCAATAAGTTGAAATTTGGCAGGAAATTTTATTTTCGCATTAGCTCTTGAAATCACTATTTCGCCCGATTCAATCGGTTCCCTTAAGGCATCAAGCACTTTACGATTAAATTCCGGTAGTTCATCTAAAAATAGTACGCCATTATGTGCTAATGAAATTTCCCCCGGTTTAGGTATTGAGCCACCACCGACTAAGGCTGCGGTTGATGCGCTATGATGAGGCGCTCTAAACGGTCTTTGACGCCAATTTTTTATCGAGCCATTAGGACTTACAAGGCTCGTTATTGCAGCGCTTTGTAACGCTTCATCGTCTGATAACGGCGGTAAAAGCGAAGTTAAACGTGTTGCTAACATTGTTTTACCTGTTCCGGGAGGACCAATTAATAATAGATTATGACCACCAGCAGCGGCAATTTCCAACGCTCTTTTAGCATGTTCCTGACCGACAATATCCTCCAATTTTTCCACTTGATTTCCAGTATCGTTATGATCACGATATTCAACCATGGGCAAATTGATTTCATTATATAAATATTGGCATAGTTGTAATAAATTAGTGGTGATTAATGTATTGTTATGGTGAATCAAAGATAATTCAGATTGATTTTCAGCTGAAATAATTAAAACACGATGATTTTTCTTTGATGCTATTGCCGCCGGAATTGCGCCTTTAACCGCTCTTATATCGCCCGAAAGCGCTAACTCACCTAAGAACTCATACTGCGCCAGATTATCTACCGGAATTTGTTCTGTAGCAGCTAAAATAGCGATAGCTATAGGTAAATCAAAACGACTTCCTTCTTTAGGAAGATCAGCGGGTGAAAGGTTAACGGTGATTTTCTTTGCCGGAAACGTGAAGCCACTATTGATAATGGCACTTCTAACCCGATCTTTTGCTTCTTTCACCGTTGCTTCAGGTAGCCCTACCAGCACAAAACCAGGCAATCCATTACTAATGTGTACTTCGACATTGATTTGCGGTGCTTGTATTCCGATAGAAGCACGGGTTGAGACAATCGCAAGAGACATAATTTGCACCATTAAGTATAAAAAACTTTCTTTAATTTATCGCGTTTAGATAAATATTAAGTTCAACTTAATGATAAATGCGACTTTGCTCGCAAAAAATGTTTTGTTTTTTCTTATTTATTGGTTATTTTTATTGGTTTTTTTCGCTTAATAAAAACTTAGCTAAAAATAACGAAATAAAAAATAAACAAGTACCACTCAATACCACTGAAGGGCCTGTCGGTGTGTCATAAATAAGCGAAAAAACTAAGCCACCTATAACGGAAAGCATACCGATAATAATCGCAATAAGCGCCATTGCTTCAGGCGTTTTAGCATAATATTTTGCGGTGGCAGCGGGAATGATTAATAATGAAGTGATAATTAAAGCCCCGACAAATTTCATTGCTATGCCGATCGTCAAAGCCAATAATAGTGTTAACAGCAGTTTAGTAAATTGTATATTGATACCTTGAGTAAAGGCTAACTCTTCACTGACTGTTATGTATAGAAAATGATTCCAACGCCACAACAGCATTAAACCAATAAATAAAACACAAATTAAGATTTGGTATACATCGAACATGGTGACAGCTAATAGATCACCAAATAGATAGCCCATTAAATCGATACGGATACTATCCATTAAACTAATGACCACCAAACCTAGTGATAATGCACTATGCGCCAAAATGCCAAGTAGGGTATCAATCGGTAGTTGTTTTTGTGATTCCAACCACATTAATCCTAAAGCTAAAATCAGCGTAACAAAAATAATGGCATAAAAAAGATTGATATTCAGCAAGAATCCAAACGCTACACCAAGTAAAGCTGCATGCGATAATGTGTCACCAAAATAGGACATCCTTCGCCAAACAACAAAGGTTCCTAATGAGCCCGTTACACAGCTTAAACACAAACCAGCTAATAAAGACGGGAGCAGTAACTCAATCATTATTTTTCCTTCCAAAATCAGGTAACTTTATCTGTTTAGTCTGTTCAACAGGTTGTTTACAGCAATCGTGTTGATGATTGTGATGATGTTTATATAAAGCAATTTGTGATGCGCCATGTTGACCGAACAAGGAGATAAACTCAGGATCGTTAGAGACAATAGCTGGCGTTCCGGAGCAGCAAATATGATGATTTAAACAAATTACCTCATCGGTTTTAGCCATAACCAAATGCAGATCATGAGAAACCATAAGAATACCGCAATTAAATACATTTTTCGCATCAGCAATAAGATCATATAACAAAACTTGCCCATTAACATCGACCCCTTGAGTTGGTTCATCAAGAATTAACAGTTTAGGCCGTTTTGCTAATGCTTGCGCAAGCAAAACCCGCTGAAGTTCACCACCCGATAACTGATGCATTGAGCGCTTAATTAAGTATTCAGCTTTGACCAAAGATAAAGTCTCTACAATGTCGTTTTTGCTTAATTGCTTATTTAAGCGCATAAAACGCTCAACGGTAATGGGTAAAGTTGGATTTAAGTTAATTGATTGAGGAACATAGCCAATGGTTAAATTAGGCAAGCGTTCAATGGTACCGGAAGTCTGATCCATTAACCCCAAGATCACTTTAACCAGGGTTGATTTACCTGCACCATTTGGGCCAAGTACCGTAATGATTTGATTAAGACTAATCGATAATGAAACATCATATAATATCTTTTGGTGGTTTATTTCGACCGACACATTATCAAGCTTGATTAATTGAGTCATATTATTGATAGCCCTTGCTGATCTAAATGTTATGTTATATTATAACAATTATGGGAATCTATTCTATCATATTTTATAAATATGGGATAATGATGTGAAAAATTATATCAATAAAAACATAAAACAATTAGCAAATTACTTGATGATCGTTGGTTTTAGCTTTGCTATTGGCGCAATGACCACTTACGCTCAAGCTAAAATTATATCATCTGTTAAACCTATCGGGTTTATCACAGAAGCCATCGCTTGGAATGTCACTGATACCGAAATTTTATTGCCCGACGGTGTTTCCCCGCATACTTATTCATTAAAGCCTTCAGATCTGCTAAAAATTAAAAATGCGCAATTAATTATCTGGGTTGGCGAAGATATGGAAACATTTATGCCTACCGTATTAAAAAATATCGATAAGCAAAAACAAATTGAACTTATGGATATTGCACAAATTAAACCGTTATTACGTACCAGTCATGAAGAGCATGACCATGATCACGATCATGCAGAAGACGACCTGTCAGAACATCATCATCGTGGCGAGTATGATGAACATATTTGGTTATCGCCAAAGATAGCTAGAGTGATTGCACAAACCATTCATGACCAACTTATTAAGTTATATCCCAATAAAAAAGTATTAATTGATGAAAATCTAAACAAATTCACAACAAAACTGGCAGATACAGAACAAATCATTGCAAAAAAAGTAATTAACGTACAAAATAGAGGATATTTTGTGTTTCATGATGCTTATGGGTATTTTGAATCACAGTTCGGATTAAAGAATCTAGGAAGTTTTACTATAAATCCAGCAGTCCAGCCTGGTGTTCAAAAATTGTATGCAATTCAACAGGAGTTAAAAGAACACCAAGCAGTATGTATATTTAAAGAACCACAGTTTAGCCCTGCAGTTATTGAAAAGTTAGTGAATGGAACTGATGTACGAATTGGAGAATTAAATCCATTAGGAACAGGCATTGCTATAACAAAAGATGCTTATTCACAATTTTTATTAAAATTAACTGAGCAACTGTTGGATTGTTTGAATGATAAATAATTTAGATGATAAATAGTTAAGGTTAATTTTGGTACGGCAGATTAAATCACTTAATATTGAAAAGAATAAATTTAAAATTCCTTATTTTTCAATATTAGGGTCTCTGGTTATTATTATCTTATTCATCCTATTATGGCGCCCATTAAATTTTGGACGTACTGTTTATGTTCCTTTAAATTCTCAGGCACAAACAACCGTTACTGATAAATCTGCGATAGATGTTGGTGAAGGGCGAGTTGAAATTGCCGAAGCTCAATCAAACTCTGACAATGTAACTGAGTCCTCAGATGAACCGGAAGATCAGATAGCTCCAGATGAAATTGATGAAATTATTGATGGCAAAGATAATAATACTGTTCAATATACGATTTCTCGTGGTGATACCTTACATGCGATTTTGTTACGTTATAATGTTAGCAAAAAAGATGTATTTTTGCTGACCAATAAATATAAACAACTGGCCAATTTAAGAATAGGGCAGCAAATCAGTTGGACAACGGATGATAATCATAATTTACAAAATCTGACATGGGCAATTTCCAGCAATAACATCCGAGTTTATGAGAAATCAGGTGATAAATTCGTTGAAACGTCCGAGACAGCAGAAAACGTTTCACAAGAAAATAAAGTCATAACCGGGGTTATCAAATCCAGTTTTGTGGCTGATGCGCGTAAAAGTGGCTTAACCAGTAATGAAATTGGTATTATCACACGTGCATTACAGTGGCGATTGGATTTTCGCAAACTGCAAATCGGCGATAAATTCTCAGTTGTCTTAACTCGTGAAAAGCACGGTGATCGCTTATCCAAAAGTCAGCTGCTGGGCGTTAGATTCAAAAATGGCACTAAAGATTATTATGCTATTTTAGCTGACGACGGCAAATACTATGATGTCAATGGTGCAAGTTTATCACAAAGCTTTTTCCGTTATCCGCTAGCAAAACAAGCTCGGGTATCTTCCGGCTTTAATCCTCGACGTTTACATCCTGTAACCAAAGTTGTCACACCTCATAATGGTGTCGATTTTGCCGTATCAAGGGGCACTCCTGTTTTATCTGTGGGAAATGGTGAAGTTGTTATCGCTAAATATAGCGGCTCAGCTGGTAACTATGTGGCTATTCGACATGGTCGCCAATATATGACAACTTACATGCATTTAGATAAAATTTTGGTGAAACAAGGGCAACAAGTGAAGCAGGGTGATAAAATTGGTCTATCCGGCAATACTGGGCGTTCAACCGGCCCTCATTTACACTTTGAACTGCATATTAACAACAAACCTGTTAACCCATTAACGGCAAGTTTACCGATCAATGAAGGTTTAACCGGTAAATCTAAAAAAGCGTTCTTAGCAAAAGTGAAACAGATCCAATCGCAACTAACGTTTTAACTTTGGCTTATAGATAATATAGTGTGGGCGTGCCACTTTTTTACAAAAAGTTTGCAGATATCTGGCTAAAAAACTGTGTTATTATAAGCTAATTTTATACAGTGTAATTGTTAGGTGTAGTTTGAATAAATCAACCCAAAAAAAATCAGCTAAGAAAAAATCAAAAAATAAAAAGAGATCTTTATGGCGTCGATTTTGGTCATTAATCTTCAAACTTTTTTTGATTTTTATGGCCGTAACTGTCATTTACGGCATCTATCTTGATCAACAAATTAAAGAGCGTATTGAAGGTAATGTTTGGGAATTACCTGCGGCAGTATATGGGCAAATTATCGACCTTGAACCGGATAGTGATTACAGTTTAAGTGATGTTGTGACCATGCTTAATGGCGCACAATATCGTCAGCAAGATAGTAAAGCAACTCGTCCCGGTGAATTCATTGTATCTAATGATGCGGTAGAAATTTATCGCCGACCATTCATGTTCCCTGACGGTGAAGAGCAAGCTTTTCGCGTTAGAATTACCTTTTATGATAACCGCATCGACCGCATCACAAATTTAGATACCGGACGAGATTTTGGTTTACTCAAAATCGATCCTAAATTAATCACCATGATGCACTCGCCTAATGGTGAGCAACGGCTATTTGTGCCATTAAAACAGTTTCCCGATTCGTTGTTACAAACACTCATTGCCACCGAAGATAAGCGTTTTTATGAGCATCATGGTATAAGTCTATACTCCATTGGTCGGGCTATTTATGTGAATTTAACCACCGGTCGCACCGAAGGTGGTAGCACCTTAACCCAACAGACAGTTAAAAATCTGTTTTTGAGCAATGAAAGGAGTTTAAGTCGTAAATTACGTGAAGCTTATATGGCGTTAATTTTAGATGCGCGTTATAGCAAAGAGCGTATTTTAGAACTCTATCTTAACGAAGTCTATTTTGGTCAAGCTGGAGCTGAGGAAATTCACGGATTTCCGTTAGCCAGTCTTTACTATTTCGGCCGCCCGGTTAATGAATTAACTTTAGATCAGCAAGCGGTATTAGTGGGTATGGTCAAAGGAGCATCGGTATATAATCCTTGGACTCAACCACAACAAGTTACCGAACGCCGTAATGTGGTGTTAAAACTGGCTCAGCAACAAGGTATTATCGATGAAGAGCTATACAATTTATTAAGTCAGCGCCCACTTTCGGTTTTACCTAAAGGCGGGGTGATTTCTCCACAACCTGCCTTTATGCAAGTTGTTCGAAGTGAACTGCGAAAACAGTTAGGGGATAAAGCAGATCATCTCTCCGGAATGAAAATTTTCACCACCTTCGATCCAGTGGCACAAGCTTCAGCTGAACAAGCGGTCACCAATCAGATTGAAACATTACGTAAATCGACCAGCAAAGATTTACAAACAGCTATGGTGATTGTCAGCCGTGAAACCGGTGAAATTCGGTCTATTATTGGTAGTGCTGAGCCTCGTTATCCTGGTTACAACCGTGCTTGGTTAACAAGACGAGCAATAGGCTCATTGGCAAAACCGTCAACCTATTTAACTGCGCTTGGGCAACCCGACCATTATCAACTTAACACTTGGCTTGATGATAGCCCGTTATCAATTAAGCTCGATAATGGTTCTTATTGGCAACCTAAAAACTACGACCGTAAATTTCGTGATCGAGTGATGTTGGTTGATGCTTTAGCACTTTCTCTTAATGTACCAACGGTAAATCTCGGTATGGCATTAGGGCTTGATGCGACCAAAAATACACTTCAATCGTTGGGCGTACCGTCTGACAGGATCCCTAATTTACCGTCAAGATTACTTGGTGCATTGGAATTAACACCACTTGAAACAGCACAAATGTTCCAAACTATCGCGAATAATGGTAAGCGCTCACCATTAACAATTTTAAGATATGTATTGACTGATAAAGGCGAACTTGTTTATCAAAGCTACCCACAACAAATTCAAGCGGTATCTCAACAGTCGGCTTATCTAACAACTTATGCTATGCAACAAGTGGTCGTATCGGGAACATCTCGATCATTGAAAGCTAAATATGGCTCATTTAATTTAGCGGCTAAAACCGGCACAAGTAATGATTCACGTGATAGCTGGTTTACCGGGATTGACGGCAAAAATGTTGCGGTCATTTGGATAGGGCTTGATGATCATACACCAATGAAATTAACCGGTGCGACGGGTGCACTAAAAATTTATAGTGAATACTTACAAAACAATCCACCGAAAAAATTGCTGCAACCGTTACCGCAAAATATCTTTACCATGCCTATCGACAGTAATGGTCAATGGCAATGCGACGGTAGCAGTGGAGGACGTACTTTACCGGTATGGACAACCAACCCGCAAAGCTTATGTTCAGCCAATAATAAATTGACGCCGACACAACAAGCGCCATCGTGGGTAACGGATATGTTTAACAACTAAGTGGAATATTATGCCTGAATTACCAGAAGTTGAAACAAGCCGACGAGGTATATTGCCTTACTTAAAAGGGCAAACTATCAAACAAATCATTGTTAGGCAGCCCAAATTGCGGTGGCCTATCGATGAGGCGATAAATGGTGCGCATGGGCAAGTTATTTTAGATGTGCAACGGCGAGCAAAGTATCTGCTATTAAAGTTAACGCATAACTGGATAGTGATTCACTTAGGAATGTCAGGTAGCTTACGTATTTTGCAAAATCAACAGACTGTCCAAAAACATGATCATGTCGATTTGGTATTAGATAATGGCGTAATTTTGCGCTATACTGATCCACGTCGCTTTGGCTCATGGCTTTGGGCTGAATCTATCGATGATGTGACTCAGTTAAAACATTTAGGACCCGAGCCATTAGGTGATGAATTTTGTGCTAACTATTTATTAGACAAAGCCAAAAATCGCCAAGTGCCAATCAAAAACTTTATAATGGATAACCATATCGTTGTTGGCGTTGGCAATATTTATGCTTCTGAGTCACTATTTATGGCACATATTAATCCAAATCGAAAAGTGAATACCTTAAAACGGGCAGAATTTGAAAGATTAGTTGTGGCAATTAAACAGGTTTTGAATCAGTCTATAGAGCAAGGTGGTACGACGTTAAAAGATTTTCTAAAATCTGACGGTAAACCGGGTTACTTTGCTCAAGAACTACAAGTTTATGGGCGCTCAGGACAAGCGTGCTTAAACTGTAAAACTGAAATAAAATCAAAGCGTATAGGACAGCGTAATACCTTTTATTGCGAAACTTGCCAAAAGTAATATTTGTGATGTCTATTTTTATTATATTAAGCAATACCGATCAATTTTCTTCATAGCTTCAATTAATTTTTTTATAAGTTTCTATTTTTTATTACAGATTTTTAAAAAAATATCTTCTTAAACACTTTAAACCTGACTTAAATCAGATTAGTATAAGCAAATAAATTAAAATAATAATATCAAATTCTAGACTGTTAAAAGTTAGTACCACAAAAAACTGTAAACATATCGTAATTTTTTGTTTTAAATACTCTAGACTTGTTACTCAATATCGGCTATCTTTCTCGCTGAAAAAATATTTATATATGATAAAGGGTAATAACAGCTAATAATGAATGCGATATGTTAATTTTTTTAACAATTTGATGTTACATTTAATTGCGTTTTTAATTTATTAAATCAATGTATTTCGTTTTTATTAAGGAATTTAAGATGATCAAATTTGCTTCTCGCTTTTTGATAACTTGTTTTGTTTTATTTTATACAGTGATGTCTAATGCAGAAGTAAGGATTGTTATAACTGATGGTATAAGTTCTGCAAAACCAATCGCTGTTGTTCCCTTTACATGGATAGGAAGTGGAGAACCTCCACAAGTTATCAATGATATTATTGCTTCTGACTTGCGTAATAGTGGTAAATTTAACCCAATTGATATTGCTTCAATGCCTCAAAGACCAACTACTGCCTCAGAAGTTAATCCGGCGCTTTGGCGTAATATTGGTATTACAGCCGTTGTCGTTGGTTCGATTCAACCTGATGCATCGGGCAAGTATAAAATTAACTACCAATTAATTGATACCGTCAATCGTCCTGGTGAAGTTTTAGCTGGCAATGAGTTTTCTATTGAAAAACGCTGGCTTCGTTATGCCGCTCACACTGCTAGTGATGAGATCTTTGAATCGTTAACCGGTATCAAAGGTGCCTTTAGAACTCGAATCGCCTATGTAGTGAAAACAACTAAAGGTCAATTCAAACATGAATTACGGGTATCAGATTATGATGGGTATGATCAAGTTACGGTACATCGTTCAAAAGATCCCCTCATGTCACCAACATGGTCACCGGACGGTAAAAAGTTAGCTTATGTAACATTTGAAAATAATCGCACTTCTTTAGTATTAAAAACACTAGGTAGTGGATCGGTTGAAACTCTCGCTTCGTTCCCACGACACAATGGCGCACCGGCATTTTCACCGGATGGCAGCAAATTAGCATTGGTGTTATCTAAAGACGGTAGCTTGAATTTATATGTAATGGATTTAAGATCGAAGAAAATCACGCGTATCACATCAGGCCGTAGTAATAATACTGAGCCATCTTGGATGCCAGATAATCAAACAATCGTTTATACTTCTGATCAGGCCGGTCGTCCACAGCTTTATACAATTAATATCAATACCGGTGAATCGCAACGTTTAACTTGGGAAAATACCCAAAATCAAAATGCACGTGTGGCGCCGGACGGTTCGTTTCTCGCTTTGATTTCAACCAATAATGGTGAGCAACATATTACTCGGTATGATTTCGCAACCAGTACTTATCAACGATTAACTGATACTTATTTGGATGAAACACCAAGTATAGCGCCAAATGGTACGATGATTATATATAGTTCATCTGAAGGTTTAGGGACAATTTTGAATCTTGTTTCGACCGATGGTAACTTTAAAGCAAAACTACCGGCAACTGACGGGCAAGTAACATTCCCGGCATGGTCACCTTATTTATTAGAGAACGGTTAAAATTTATTCAATATTATAATGATTAAAATTGTGTAAAGCTTAAGGTCGTTATAATATATAGCTCTAATCTTTCTAGTTAGTAACATCGATTACTTTGAAGTTGGTTAGAATTAAAAAATAATAAGTAACAATTTATTCAAACACAAAGGAGTTAATACAATGCAATTTTCTAAATTTCTTAAAGTAGCTGCGATTGCTTTACCATTAATCGCTGTAACTGCATGTTCATCTAATAGCAGCAACAAAAATGGTGGTAATGCTAACGCTACTTTAACACAACAAGCTTTAGAGCAACTTCAAAAATTACAACAAGTTAACACAGTATATTTCGATTACGATCGTTATGATGTTAAACCTGATTATACAACATTATTAAATGCGCATTCAGTATTCTTACGTACTTGGCCTCAAGTTTCTGTACAAATCCAAGGTCATGCCGATGAGCGTGGTACACCAGAATACAATATCGCATTAGGTGAGCGTCGTGCTAATGCTGTTAAAGCATACCTACAAGGTAATGGTGTTTCTGATTCTCAAATCACCGTTAGATCATATGGTAAACAAGAACCAGCAGTGTTAGGTCACAACGAAGCAGCTTATGCTAAAAACCGTCGTGCTGTAATTGTATACCAAGCTTATTAATACCACTATATAACGGCTGATTTTCAGCCGTTTTTCTTAAGTTCACACCGAGTTGATATAATATGTATAAAAGAATATTCACGTTGTTCTTATTTCTTTCATTTGCAGGTTATGGTTGTGCTGCAGGTAGCTCAGATATCGATAGAACAGTTCAAGCACAAGGTCAATTACTTATACAGAATCAACAAAAAATAAGTGATTTACAGGCTGATGTCGATATGCTTCGCGGTCAATTAGAAGAGACCAGACATCAACTGAATCAGACCATAGAACGTCAGAAAATGATTTTACAGCAAATGACAAATGGTTCCGGATTCTCTTCTGGTGACAACACTTCTTCACAGTCCAATGATGGCGAACCAACTTCAAGTGCTATTCCCAATGATGCTTCAGGTGTTGTAGGTTGGACAACTTCAGGGAATGATAAAACAGATTACAATTTTATCGTTAAATTTGTTAATGATAACCAACAAACTAATGACACCATTATTGCATTTGAAAGGTTTTTAAAAGCTTACCCAAAGTCTAATTACCGAGCTAATGCCAATTATTGGCTCGGGCAGCTTAACTATAAACAAGGTAACAAAGATAATGCATCATTTTACTATGCAACTGTAGTAAAAGATTTTCCAACTTCAGCTAAAGCTGCTGATAGCCTTTATAAAGTAGGGTTAATTTTACTTGATAAAGGTGATAAGAAAAATGCAAAAGCTGTTTTTCAACAAGTCGTTAGTAAATACGCTAAAGATAAAAATATCGCTGATTTAGCGAGAAAGAAACTCGCTTCGTTGAAATAAAGTGTATAAATAACCAGCTATCAAACAAAAATAGTAATAAAAGGGTTGCGAAGCTTGATAATTATAAGTATTATAGCAACCCGAAATTGCTTGAAGCCTTAATCAATAAGACGTCAGTAATTCTATTCAAAAATGGGTTGTTAGCTCAGTCGGTAGAGCAGCGGACTTTTAATCCGTTTGTCGAGCGTTCGAATCGCTCACGACCCACCACTTTCCTCCTTCAATATTTTACATTATCAAGCGACGATAAAAATTATTGTGATAAAGCGAGTTCTCTTGTCATTTTATTTAAAACGAATGGTATATCGCTTGCTGACCTGTCATATAAACCAATGCTAAATTCTTTGCTGGTTAATGATATCTTATAAAACTTCCCGCATTTTTGTATTTACCACAGCCATGTCAAAATAATATTTTATATCAATAAATTAAACGTAACACTGCATAGTGAATTGGTTAAAAAATATAAAATAAGTTGCAATGCAAATAATAATCATTATCATTAATTGCGAATCAAGTCGTGAATGAAATCACTTATAACAATCGATGATAGGATAAACAATGAAATTAGTTAATCAATTAACCGTATTAGGGGTATTAGGTACAGCCTCTTTTATCGCAACTGCACAAGACCAACAGGAAGATGAGGCTAAGATTGAAACAATGAAAGTTGTTGCCACCATTACCGATAGTCATGATCAACGGCTAAAAAAATCAGCAACCGCAACCAAAATGCCTCTTGATATCAAAGATATTCCTCAAACAATAAACGGTATTAACCTTGAACAAGAAAAAATTTATGGGCAAAACGATTTAAGTGTGCTGGTGAATAAATTGCCCGGTGTTGATACCACTTATGATATGCGTGATGAAGGCATAAAAATTAGGGGATTTTCGGCAAGTTCGGGTGATATTTATCGTGACGGTGTTCGAGCCAGTGGTCAGGTCAGACAAAGTACTGCCAATATTGAACGTGTAGAAATATTAAAAGGTCCAGCCTCTGTGCTTTATGGGCGTGGATCCGGTGGCGGTATTGTAAATATGATTAGTAAACAAGCTAATTTCGATTCTCCCACCACATTGAGTTTACGTGGCGGTTCATGGGATAAATACGGCGGTATGGTTGATATCAATCAGGTGTTAACCGACAAATTGGCAATACGGATGACTATCGATCATCAAACTGACCATAGTTTCCGTAAAGGCATTAAGCAACGAGATACCATGGTATCGCCAAGTATACTGTATGATAATCTCGGCGGGTTTAGTTGGTTAGTACAATATACCCATGATAATTTATGGCGCCGTCCGGATAGAGCACCGGCATATTATGATTTACCGAAAGGCGTATCGATAAAAACTGCTTATGCGCACCCGGATGATTATGTGAAAGATAATTATCGTTCATTACGTTCAGTCCTGGGGTTTGAATTAAATTATGATTGGTCGCTTAAATTAACCAATCAATACCGCAAAGCTTCACAAAATTTTGACCATATTTATGGTGGGAGTTATTGTTCGGTAAATGGTCAATTGAGTAATGGTAAAGCCTGCAATTATCCCGGTAAATTACAATTTCGACGAGCATGGCAAGAAACGGCTAACATAACCTATAGTAATACGCTTGATTTAATGGGCAAGTTTAACACCGCTAGTATTGAGCATGAAATGTTAGTTGGGATTGAATACAACATTGAAAAACGCCAACCCAGACTTGCTTTAACCAGTGCTTATCCGGAAGTGGTCGATCCATTTCATCCTCACTGGTACTCAAAAAAGTCACATTATAATAAATTGAATACAAAAACGAATCACAAAGCGACTTCTAAAGGGCTGTATTGGCAAGATTTAATCAGCTTTACAACCCAGTGGAAGTTACTTGCCGGATTGCGTTATGATAATTATGAATTTGCCTCCAATGATGAACTAAAACATCAACGTCGCTCCTATAGCGGTCATTCATTAAGCCCAAGAGTTGGTTTGATTTGGCAACCAATCGAATCACAAAGCCTTTACGCCTCTTACAGTAAAAACTTTTCGCCGTATGGTGGACGTGGATTAATTACCCTCTCTACTGACCCCAAAACGGTTTATGATGATAAACCCCAATATTCACGCCAATATGAAATTGGCATTAAAAGCGATTGGTTAGGTGATAAGCTCTCATCTCAAATCGCCCTTTATGATCTTGAACTTTACAATGTGCGCTATCAACCTGATGCAGTCAACGATCCTTATAATTGGCAGGTTAGAGGTAGCGATCGAAGCCAAGGTGTGGAGTTTAGCCTAATTGGTCAACTCAGCTCATCATGGTATATCAATAGCGGTATAGGCTATCAGCAGGCGAAAGTGCATAAAGATAACAAAAACCCGGCTAATAAAGGCAAATATTTATCCAATACAGCCAAACAGAGCGGTTATGTCAACGTTCGATACCTACCTGCCGAAAATTGGTTTACCGAGCTGGAGTTTAATTATAAAGGCTCAATGTATAACGATGACAAAAATCTCTATAAGCGAGCAGGATATGGCTTATGGAATGGTGCTATCGGTTATCAAAGCAAATCGTACGATATTACGCTAGCTGTGACTAATTTATTCGGTAAAAAGTATTGGCGCTCAAATAGCATGCCCGGCACACCAAGAGCCTTTTTGCTGACAGCCAGTTACAAGCTATAACATCTAAAAAGTCTTAAGGTGATTATCTAAAGATCAAATCGCTTTAAACTACCCATGACGTTTCAAACAATTAATATAAACAAAGAGGGAAGTGCTTCCCTCTTTAAGAAGATTATTGCCGATAAGATTACTGCCCTTTTGCAGACAGCTCAATGATTTTCATTGTGACTTCAAACGATTTCAAAAAAGAAGATAGCGGTAAAAACTCAAAACATGAGTGGAAATTGTGTGCACCGGTAAAATAATTTGGTGTCGTTAACCCACGTGCTGATAACGCTGAACCGTCTGTTCCTCCTCGCATGGCAATGGTATTAGGCTTAATACCGAGCAACTCAAAGGATTGATAAATGAGATCAATACAACGGCGATCTTCACCTAAATAGTTAGCAATATTGCTATAGGTATCGGTAATATGACATTCGATTTTGGCTTTTGGATATTTAACCCGAATTAACTTAATCACCTCTTGAATATAGGCTTTACGAGCTTGATAGCTGGCTAAATCAAAGTCTCGAATACTCATTTTTAACGTAGTGGTGCTTTGATTGCCAACAATATCATTAAACCAATAATAGCCCTCTTTACCTTCAGTGTGCTCAGGCGTCTGGAAGCTATCAAAGCAGTTAATAATATCGTTAGCGACTCGAATTGGATTGACCAACACATTTTTGGCTGACATAGGGTGAGCTGATACCCCTTGAATTTCAATAGTTGCTGAACCTGCATTAAAGGTTTCATACACCACTTCACCCAGTTCGCAACAATCAATGGTATAAGCAAAATCAGGTTTAAAACGTGTTAAATCAAGTTTTTTGGCACCGTTAAGCCCCACTTCCTCATCAGGCACAAAAGCAACATAGATATCGCCATGCGGGCGGTTTTGTTGTTGTAACTGATCTAACATGGTCATTATCACGGCAATAGCGGCTTTATTATCCGCCCCAAGTACACTTGTGCCGTCGGTGACAATTAACTCTTGATTAAGATATTTCATCAATTCAGGGTGCTCATCAACGCAAAACCAGATCGCTTTTTCTTTGTTTAATAAAATATCTTGACCGGTGAAAGTAACACGCTGAGGATTAATCTTATCTGAAAGCGCCACATCAACGGTATCAAGGTGGGCGACAAAACCAATATTTGGGGCAGAAGGATCATTGCCGGCTAATTTTGCTGTAACAATACTGTGTTCATCAAGATGCACATCTTGTAAATTCAGTTGCAATAACTCTTGCTCAAGTAATTTGGCAAGCTGTGTTTGTCCTGGTGTTGAAGGAACATGAGCACACCCCGCTGCACTTTGGCTGGGAATGCTGACATAACGTAAAAAACGTTCAACTAATTGTTCAGTCATATTCATAATTTGTTTGCGTCCTTATCAATAATTAACTTTCGATTGGCGGATAGACATAACCACTGTCAAAACCAATTGGAATACCTAAAAACCAAAATAGCAGTAAGTTTATCGTCAAAGCAATCAGTAAGGCTGCGGTATAAGGGATCATCATCGAACTTAATGTACCCACGCCGGTTTGTTTGCAGTACTGTTGGCAATAAGCAATGATTAACGGATAAAAAGCAAACATTGGCGTACTGACATTAACCGCTGAACTGATGCGATAAGCGGCTTGCGTCAATTCCGGCGATATGCCAACTGACATCAACATAGGTACAAAAATTGGCGCTAAAATTGCCCATTTTGACGATGCTGATGTAATTAATACATTAAGCATACTGGTTAAAATAATCACCCCAAAAATGGTGACAACTGAAGGCAGATGTAATGCTTTTAAAAACTCAGCCCCGCCGATAGCAATTAACGTCCCGATTTGAGAGAGTGAAAACACATATAAAAATTGGGCACAAAAGAAGGCAAACACAATAAATGGAATCAGTGATTTAATAATATTTTCCATTGATTTTACAATATCACGTGACGATTTAAAGGCGCCAGTGGTAAACCCATGAATCAAGCCCGGAATCGCAAAAAAGACAAATAATAGCGGAACGATAATTTGCATGATCGGCGCTTGGTTACTGGTCAAACTGCCGTCCGGCGCACGTAATAACGAGTTTTTCGGTAATAAAAGTAAAACTAAGCCAATGGCGATAATTAAAAAAACTACTGAAGCGACTTTAAAAGCACGATTTTCAATTGGCGTGATTGCCGGTGAATCTGCAATATTATCTAACTGTAGATCTTTATTTAATGGCATGGTTGCTTGCAAACGTGGTTCAACAATTTTATCGGTGACAAACCAACAAGCAATTAAGACAAAAAACGTCCCACCAAAACTCAAAAAGTAGTTACAAAGCACATTGACTTGATAACTAGGATCAATAATTTCCGCCGCACTTTGCGTAAAGCCTTGCATAATGGGATCGATAATTGACGGCGTATAGCTCGAACTAAAACCGCCGGCTAATCCGGCAAATGCAGCGGCAATACCGGCAAGTGGATGACGGCCGGTTGCATAAAACATCATTGCTGATACCGGCATTAAAATCACATAAGCCGAATCTGATGCAATATGGCATACCATACTGACAAAAATAACCGACGGGGTCACTAATTTTTTGGGTGTGACCGCTAACAACTTTTTAAGTAGCACATGAATATAGCCACTACTTTCGGCAATACCAATCCCTAAAGTGGCAACGATAGTGATACCGAGTGGCGGAAAGGAGACAAAATTGTTCACCATTTTGGTTAAAAACACCACCAGATGATCCGGCGATAGCATATTAACGACTGCTACTTTTTGCTGGGTAACCGGATTGATGTAGTCAAAGCTCACAAAAGACAGGAGGCAAGAAGCCACAAAACAGATAACTAAAGCGTAGAAAAACAGCGTTGTGACATCCGGAATTTTATTACCAATTCGTTCAATAGTATTTAAAAAACCGCCACTAGGTATTGGCGATTGATTTTTTGTTTGATTCATAAAAAAAGTACGTTTGAATAGTGTTCGGAATGACAATTTAGCATAGATTAATTATACAGGCAAACAAGGCTTTGAGCGGCTTTTTTATACTCAAACGTAGGTGATTTCTGAAACTTTTTTACATTATTATTACTTATGAAAAAGCCTATTTTTATATTTTCTTTGATGAGCTTAATCCTCAATAATTCGATAGTATATTTCTCAAGGCGGTGTAAATGCTGGTATTGGCTCAATTTCAGCGATTAAACCGTTGCTCGTCAATAATAATAAATTTTCATTGAGGCCGATTGCATTAAAAAAATTTGGTGCTATAGTGTGTGAATATTTAGTCATAAAAATGGCATAAATATGCAGTTTGAAAATAAATGATATTTCACGAAGTATGATATATAAGCAGTGAGGTTTTTATTATGGTTTTCGATCTCGATTTAATTAAACGCATCTATCAGCACTATCCACAAAAACTTGACCACATCCGCCAAACTATCGGAAACCCCTTAACCCTAACCGAAAAGATCCTCTATACCCACCTTGCCGAAGGAGAGAAACTCAAAGCTTATCAGCGAGGTGAGGATTATGTAAATTTTTCCCCCGACCGTGTGGCAATGCAAGATGCCACAGCACAAATGGCGCTTTTACAATTGATGACTTCCGGGCGTAACAAAGTTGCTGTGCCTTCTACCGTTCACTGTGATCACCTTATTCAAGCTTACAAAAATGCTTATGATGATCTGATTGTTGCGCAAAGCAATAATCAAGAGGTCTATCAATTTTTACGGGATGTATCAAACAAATACGGCATCGGTTTTTGGAAACCCGATGCCGGCATTATTCATCAAGTTGTTCTTGAAAATTATGCCTTTCCCGGTGGAATGATGATAGGCACTGATTCACATACCCCAAATGCCGGTGGGCTATCTATGATAGCTATTGGTGTTGGTGGGGCGGATGCTGTTGATGTTATGGCGGGCATGCCGTGGGAACTAAAAATGCCAAAAATTATTGGCGTAAGGCTAACCGGTAAATTATCCGGCTGGGCTTCACCTAAAGATGTGATTTTAAAACTGGCTGGGATCTTAACGGTAAAAGGGGGCACCAACTCAATTATCGAGTATTTTGGCGAAGGTGCATCATCGTTATCGGCAACTGGCAAAGCGACTATTTGTAACATGGGCGCCGAAGTGGGCGCCACCACCTCAATTTTTCCTTATAGCCAAAAATCAGCCGACTATTTAGCGATGACAGGGCGTCAAGAGGTGGTGGATTTAGCTCAAGATTTAATGGACTGCTTTAATGCCGATCCGTCCGTGTTAGCGCAACCGGCAAACTACTATGATCAGGTCATCGATATCAACCTGTCCGAACTCGAGCCTTATGTTAATGGACCATTTACCCCCGATCTGGCCTATCCGATCTCAACCTTAGCCGCTGCTGTGGCTGAGCACAATTATCCCGATAACATGGAAGTTGGCTTGATTGGCTCATGTACTAACTCATCGTATGAAGATATGATGCGGGCGGCATCAGTGCTTGATAGCGCTAATCAATTAGGGCTTAAAGTGCAAGCGAAATTGATCATTAATCCCGGTTCAGAGCAAGTAAAATATACCTCACAACGAGACGGCATTTTACAGCGTTTTGAGCAAGCCGGGGCGGCAGTTATGGCAAATGCTTGTGGTCCTTGTATCGGTCAGTGGCGGCGTGATGATGTGGCAGATGAACATAAAAATGCCATTGTTACGTCATTCAATCGTAACTTTGCCAAACGTAATGACGGTAGCCCAAATACCTATGCTTTTGTCTGTTCACCGGAAATTGTGGTGGCATTATCCATTGCCGGCAAGCTAAGCTTCAATCCACTCACTGATAGCCTTGTTAATCAACAAGGACAACAAGTTAAACTGCCGGAGCCTTTTGGGGATGAACTACCCAAACAGGGATTTGCCGTTGATGATGCCGGCTATATTGAGCCGCTAGCTGACGGTAGTCACATTACCATTCACATCGCCCCAAATTCAGAGCGGTTACAGCAATTAGCGCCTTTTTTACCCTGGGACGGACAAGATATTGTATCGCAACCGCTGTTAATTAAAGTCGCCGGCAAATGCACAACAGATCATATTTCAATGGCTGGTCAATGGCTTAAATTCCGAGGGCATTTAGATAACATTGCTAACAATATGCTAATTGGCGCCGTTAACGCCTTTAATCAAAAAACCAATTGTGTATTAGATGCACAAACCGGCGAGTATATGCCCGTTCCGGCCTTAGCCCGAAAATTGAAAGCCCAAGGTTTAGGCTCGATTGTTGTTGCCGAAGAAAACTACGGCGAAGGATCCTCACGTGAGCACGCTGCTATGGAGCCTCGTTTTTTAAATGTAAAAGCTATTGTGGTTAAATCATTTGCTCGCATTCATGAAACCAACCTTAAAAAGCAAGGCATGTTAGCGTTGACCTTTGTTGATAAAAATGACTACGACAAAATTCGGCAAGATGACCAAATCAGTATTACCGGCTTAATTGATTTTGCGCCGGGCAAAAATCTAACCTTAACGCTTCACCACCAAGACGGCACCACTGACAGTTTTGCCGTTGCGCATACTTACAATCAAGCACAAATTGAGTGGTATAAAGCAGGCAGTGCCCTAAATAAGCTAAAAGCCCAAATTAACCACAATTAAACATAACAGGGAGAAACCCGATGAAACAGCAAGTTTTGATTGAAAATGGACAGTTAATCGTACCAAATCATCCGACCATTCCTTTTATTGAAGGTGACGGCGTGGGCAAAGAGATATGGGCAGCGGCCAAAACGATATTTGATACTGCCGTTAAAAAAGCTTATCACGGCGAGAAAAGCGTACAATGGTGCGAAGTGCTGGCGGGCGAAAAAGCTTACAACCTCATCGGTAGCTGGCTTCCGCAAGAGACTATCAATGCTTTTAAACACTATCTTATCGGTATCAAAGGTCCATTAATGACACCGGTTGGTGAAGGAATTCGTTCACTTAATGTGGCATTACGGCAAGAATTAGATCTGTATGTCTGTTTACGACCTGTGCGCTGGTTTAAAGGGGTAGAATCACCGATTAAACATCCGGAAAAGGTCAATATGACCATTTTTCGGGAAAACACCGAAGATATTTATGCGGGCATCGAATGGCAACAAGGTACCCCCGAAGCCGAAAAATTCTATCAATTTTTATCGACACAAATGGGCGTTAACAAAGTGCGATTTCCGAAAACCTCATCATTTGGGGTTAAACCGGTATCGATTGAGGGATCGCAGCGATTAATCCGTGCAGCGATAAAATACGCCTTACAACATCAATTACCGTCAGTCACATTAGTGCATAAAGGCAACATTATGAAATTTACCGAAGGTGGATTTAAACAATGGGGATATGCCTTAGCCGAAAGCGAGTTTGCCAATGAAGTATTTACCATGAATCAATATGCCAAAATGGCCAAAGCTAATGGTCAAGCTCTTGCCGATGAAGCCTTACAAGCGGCCAAATCATCCGGCAAACTGATTATAAAAGATGTGATTTGTGATGCCTTTCTACAAAATACGCTGCTTAAGCCACAAGATTACAGCGTTGTGGCTACCTTAAATCTTAATGGTGATTACATCTCCGATCAACTTGCCGCTCAAGTTGGTGGCATTGGCATTGCACCGGGGGCAAACATTAACTATCTGACCGGACATGCGATTTTCGAAGCAACGCACGGCACAGCACCGGATATTGCCGGGCAAAATCAAGCCAATCCGTCCTCGCTGTTATTATCGGGTGTGATGATGTTTGATTATCTAGGTTGGTATGAAGTAGGGCAACTGATTACTCAAGCTATGGAAAAATTATTTCAGCAAGGAAAAGCCACAACAGACTTAGCCCGCTTTATGCAAAATGGGCAACCCTTATCCACAAGTCAATTTACCCAAGCGGTAATTGATAACTTATAAAACAAGGGTGGTAAACAAAATGAAAGAGAAGTTTTTGGTTTATAAATTATCTGAAACCATTAAAAACACCAGCAAAATTGAGTCGCAGCTATTCGAAAAATTCAATGTTAAACGTGGTTTACGTAATGCTGATCACACAGGTGTACTGGTTGGATTAACTAAAATCGGCGACGTGCTAGGCTATGAGCGGTTAGATAATGGTGTATTAAAACCGATTGACGGAAAATTATTGTATCGTGGGATTAATATTGACGATCTGGTACATAATGCTCAAAAAGAGCAGCGCACAGGCTTCGAAGAGACCATTTATCTGCTTTTATCCGGCTATTTACCGGATGCGGAAGAACTGCGTGACTTTTCCCGATTACTTTGTGAATCAATGGCGCTGGAAAAACAGACCAAAATTGCCATTATGCAGCTCGAAGGTCACGATGTGATGAACATCTTAGCAAGAACAGTGCTGGAAATGTACACCCATGACCCACAAGCGGATGACACTTCTCGAGACAATTTAATGCGCCAATCAATTGACTTAATTGCCAAATTTCCGGCGATTATTGCTTATGCCTATAACATGTTAAGCCATAGCGCCAAAGGCAAATCGTTACATATTCGCCACCCGCATGAAGATTTTTCTATCGCTGAAAATTTTTTATATATGATGAAAGGCTCCGGAGGTTATACGCAACTTGATGTGAAAGTATTAGATCTCGCCTTGATTATTCATGCCGAACATGGCGGCGGGAATAACTCAACCTTTACCGTACGGGTGACCAGTTCAACCGGCACCGATACTTATTCCTCAATTGCTGCCGGTATCGGCTCGTTAAAAGGACCCTTGCATGGTGGGGCAAATTTGCAAGTCGGCAAAATGCTCAAACACCTCGCACAACAGATCCAAGATTGGACTGATGTTACCGAAATTGATAACTACTTAAAACGCATCTTAAATAAAGAAGTGTTCGACCAAAAAGGGCTGATTTATGGCATTGGACATGCGGTTTACACCGTATCCGATCCACGAGCCGTGTTACTTAAAGAAATGGCGTACGAACTGGCTAAAGAGAAGGGACGAGTAAAAGAGTATGATTTTTTAAACTTGCTTGAACAACGTGCCATTAATGCCATTGTTAATCGAAAAAACGCCCGAACCAAAAAACAGGTCTGCGCTAATGTCGACTTTTATTCCGGATTTGTCTATGACATGATTGGCTTACCGAAAGAGGTCTACACCCCGTTATTTGCCATGTCCCGAATTGTCGGTTGGTGTGCACATCGAATTGAAGAGCTCAATTTTGATGACCGCCGAATTATTCGACCTGCCTATAAAAACATCGGTCAGCTTAAACCATTTATTCCTCTTGAAGATCGTTAATGTTATCCGCCGTCAGCACACTGCTGACGGTAAAATCGAAACCAGCGCTTATAAAAAAAGCATGGTGCTTTAAAGCAATAGTTTGTAGACTATGTATCATTATCTGTTCCAACCCTTTAAGATTGTATAAAAATCATCTATGAATCTTTTAAAATCTTTAGCAACAGTCAGTTCAATGACAATGGTATCACGAGTATTAGGCTTTGTGCGTGATGCAATTATCGCCCGGTTTTTTGGCGCCGGCATGGCAACTGATGCTTTTTTTGTTGCTTTTAAACTGCCTAATTTATTAAGACGTATTTTTGCTGAAGGCGCTTTTTCGCAAGCATTTGTGCCAATCTTAGCGGAATATAAAAATCAGCAAGGCATCGACGCAACCCGCACCTTTGTCGCTTATGTATCAGGCTTATTAACACTGGTACTGGCGCTGGTCACCTTAATTGGTGTGCTCACCGCCCCTTTTATCATAATGTTAACTGCGCCGGGATTTTTGGAAGATTCGACCGAAAAATTTGAACTTGCCACCACCTTACTACGCCTCACTTTTCCTTATATCTTTTTTATTTCGCTAGCATCGCTGGTTGGGGCAATTCTTAACACCTGGAATCGATTTTCAGTTCCGGCCTTTGTGCCCACGCTGCTTAATATCAGCATGATAATTTTCACGCTCTTCCTCACCCCTTATTTCGATCCGCCAGTATTGGCATTAGCGGTATCTGTTGGGGTTGGAGGTATATTACAACTCCTTTATCAGCTCCCTTATTTGAAAAAAATAGGCATGTTAGTCTTGCCACGCATCAGCTTTAAAGACAGCGGTGTATGGCGAGTTTTAAAACAAATGGGACCGGCGATTTTAGGCGTTTCAGTGGGGCAAATCTCACTGATTATCAACACCATTTTCGCCTCGTTTTTAGTATCGGGATCAGTTTCGTGGATGTATTATGCCGACCGATTAATGGAATTCCCCGCAGGCGTACTCGGCGTAGCGTTAGGCACAATACTATTACCGTCATTAGCAAAAAGCTTCACAAACGGCGATCAAAAGCAATACAGCGAGCTATTAGATTGGGGATTACGCTTATGCTTCTTACTCGCTCTACCTAGTACTGTCGCTTTAGGGGTCATATCAGGCCCATTAATCTCAACCCTATTTGAGTACGGACACTTCACCTTAACTGACACCTTAATGACACAACGGGCATTAGTTGCCTATTCAATAGGTTTGCTTGGACTGATATTAATCAAAGTACTGGCGCCGGCTTTCTATTCCCGACAAGATATCAAAACACCGGTAAAAATAGCCATAATAACCCTTATCTTAACCCAACTGATGAACTTGATTTTTATTGGACCACTACAGCATGCCGGACTCTCCTTATCAATCGGACTGGCTGCATGTTTTAATGCCGGATTACTCTTCTGGCAATTACGCAAAAAGCAACTCTACCAGCCGCAACCGGGTTGGTATCTATTCTTAACCCGAGTGATCATCGCAGTCATACTCATGTCAGCCGTATTATGGTTTGGCGCCCAACTCCTACCAAATTGGTCAACCGGAACAATGCTAATGCGTGTAGGACGATTACTCTTATTGGTAATCGCCGGCATAATCATCTATTTTGCCGCATTAATGGCAATGGGATTTAAAATAAAACATTTTATAAAACGGATTGATTAGGGGTAAGAAGTTGTCGGGTTTTGATCTGTCGGTTTTTGATCTGCAAGTTTCGGACGCTGTGAATTAGTCGATATTTTCAATACGATGTCTGCGTCCGAATTAGGGGGATTTTATGCGAAATCCCCCTAATAACCCCCACGCAGCACCACCCAAAGCGGTCTTCGACTGCCCTCCGCCTTCGTTCGGTCTTAACGCACCGGCGCTGATTTGTTCCGGACAAAGCAGCGCCTCGCCAAACATCCTTGTTTGGCGTGCTAACCTCACTTAGTTGTCGGCGCTTTGTGAAGGTGCGGTCTGGTGCATTTGTTTGCTTTTGGGAAAAGAAGCGGTAGGGGATTTAGGATATTTTTTAAACGCTAAAATTTTTACTTAAACATCTATGATTTCTGAAAGTTTTTGACAAAGTTTTATAGGATCTTGAAAATTGCAGGCATTCAAATGCTGTTATTAGGTCGATTTTTTCAATACGATCTCAGCATCCGAATTAGTGGGTTTTTAAAACTAGTTAAAGTGGCTGCTTTATGCTTAAACGTAGGTATTTTCTGAAAGTTCTTGTCAAAAATTTTTATGTTTATTGGAAAACCGCTTAGTGCAATGTTGTACGGAGAGGGAGCGGATTATGCACAGAGTCCTTCTATTCGGACGCTAACATCATTAGGAAAAAATCAATCAAATTCCCAGCGTCCGAAACCTACAGATTAAAAAACTATGGCTTTCATTACCCATAAAATCTTGTCAAAAAGTTTCAGAAAATATAGGTGTTTAAGTAAAAAACATAACCCTTGCCAAAAACTTTCAGAAAATACCCACGTTTTAGTATAAAAACAAAATTTTTAAGATATTTTCAAAATATCCCAAAACCTAAATGGTAACTTTTCACCAAATCATAAAAGTGCACCAGATTGCACCTTCACAAAGCGCCGACAACTGAGTGAGGTTAGCACGCCAAACAAGGATGTTTGGCGAGGCGCTGCTTTGTCGGGAACAAATCAGCGCCGGTGCGTTAAGACCGAACGAAGGCGGAGGGCAGTCGAAGACCGCTTTGGGTGGTGCTGCGAGGGGGTATAGGGGGATTTCGCATAAAATCCCCCTATTCGGACGCAGACACCGAAATGAAAATATCAACTAATTTCCAGCGTCCGAAACCTAAAGATCCAAAACCTATGACTTTCATCACCCATAAAATCCTGTTAAAAACTTTCAGAA
The DNA here is from genome assembly GCF_026536465.1 of Gilliamella sp. B3172. NCBI lineage: Bacteria > Pseudomonadati > Pseudomonadota > Gammaproteobacteria > Orbales > Orbaceae > Gilliamella > Gilliamella sp. B3172. Next base: position 26,978 of record NZ_JAFNOA010000001.1, read on the forward strand.
AATATAGGTGTTTAAGTAAAAAACACAAATCACTGACAAGAACTTTCAGAAAACATATACGTTTAAGTATAAAAACAAAATTTTAAGATATTGTTTAAAATATCCAAATTCCCATACCATTACCTTCCACAAAAGCAAACAAGTGCACCAACCCGCACCTTCACAAAGCGCCGACAACTGAGAGAGGTTAGCACGCCAAACAGGGGTGTTTGGCGAGGCGCTGCTTTGTCCGGAACAAATCAGCTCCGGTGCGTTAAGACCGAACGAAGGCGGAGGGCAGTCGCCAGACCGCTTTGGGTGGTGCTGCGAGGGGGTATAGGGGGATTTCGCATAAAATCCCCCTATTCGGACGCAGACACCGAAATGAAAATATCAACTAATTCACAGCGTCCGAAACCTGCAGACAAAAAACCTACAACTTTCAAAGAAAGTAAAAAACTTGTCAAGAAGTTTCAGAAAATATAGGCGTTTAAGCAAAAAAACACAAACCACTGACAAGAACTTTCAGAAAACACCCACGTTTAAGTATAAAATCTAAATAACCTCAACCAAAAACTCAAAACACTAAATAATCCAGCGAACGCTTAAATAGAAAGGATATTAACAAAAAGGGGCCGTTAAACTAACCGACCCAAAGGACTAAATAAAAGCTTATTTAATCAAATGACATTAACCAAAATTTGACAAACTGGCCTGTCAAATTGACAGGCCGCTACATCGACTATAAAAACGAACGGTAAGGTAATTCCGGTTCGTCAGTAAAGATATCTCTAAAGCCACGATAGTGCTGATAATGCATTTTACCTTTATCAGTTGGATAAGTATAACGCCCACCGACTTGCCAGAAGAATGGCGAGAATTGGTAATCAAGGCGATCTTTTTTCATTTCCCATAACACTTCAATTTCACGAGGATCACTTTGGAAGTTTGCCCAGATATCGTGGTGGAATGGAATCACGACTTTAGTATTAAGTGATTCGGCTGCACGTAAAATGTCTGATGAGGTCATTTTATCGGTTACACCACGTGGGTTTTCACCGTAAGAAAGCAACGCCACGTCAATCTTATAATCGTTACCATGTTTCGCATAGTAGTTAGAATAGTGAGAATCGCCAGAGTGATAAAGTGATCCGCCGGATGTTTCAAACAGATAGTTAACCGCTCTATCATCCATACCGTCTAAAATCGATTTATCGGTTGAAGAGACGCCTTTAGGTAGCGTTACTAAAGAAGTTCGGTCAAATGAGTCAAGCACACGAATGGTGATATCACCCACTTCTATGGTATCGCCCACTTTGGCAACGATGCAACGATCTTCCGGCACGCCCCAGCTTTTCCATAATTCGACACAAGCTTTAGGACCAATAAATTTGACTTTCGGTGAACAATTTTGAATTACCGCCGCTGCCACATTAACGTCAATGTGATCAGCATGATCGTGGGTTGCCATTACTGCGTCGATCTCTTTTATCGCAAAAGGGTCAAGCACAAAAGGGCTGGTTCTTAAATTGGGTTGTAACTCACGCACGCCGCCCATACGCATCATTTGATGTTGTTTGTTCATGAAAGGGTTGGCATGAGTTTTTTTACCTGTTCCACACCAAAAATCCACCGAGATATTTGTATTACCAGCCGATTTTAACCAAATCCCGGTACAAGCAAGCCACCACATGGTAAACGTATTGGGTTTAACCTCGGTTGTTTCAATCTCTTCATTAAGCCAAGTTCCCCACTCAGGAAACGTATTTAATATCCACGATTCACGGGTAATTTCGTTCACTTTACTCATACTATGTTCCTTTTAACAATAATAATTAGACTAAAATCACTTCTACACCTTGTTTTTTGATGCTCTCAATTACTTCCTTGTTTGCTTGCTTACCGGTAATTAAGATATCAATTTTATTTACTGGGCAAAAAAGCATGCCTGAATTTGCTTTGGTATCGATTTTTGAACTATCGACCACCACTACCAATTTTTCCGCTTTTTCTAATATTTGCTGTTCAGCTACAGCGCTTAATATTTCATTTTTATAAAGGCCTGTTGGCGTAAGGGTTTTGCCACTGGTAAACATCCATTTACCGGCATAGGAATCTGTGATACTGGCAATTGGGTTGAGGATGATATTTTGTGTTTTGTTATATAAACCACCCATAATGATGACATTTTCATGATCATGCTCAATTAAATAACAAGCCAGTGGAAAGTAGTTTGTGATAATCGAAACCTGCTTGCCACACAATTCACGTCCTAATAAAAAAGCGGTTGATCCACAATTAATCACCACATTTTCATCGTTACTGCATAGCTTTGCCGCTCGTATCGCAATGCGTGCTTTTTCGTGATAGTTTTCGGTGTTGTTGATGTCAATTGGCACCCAAATCGCTTTTTGTTCTTCTAATCGCATAATGCCATTACGAACTTTTTTTACTCGCCCTTCTTGATCTAATTTTGTGATATCACGACGGGCTGTAGCCGGTGAGATCGAAAAAAGTTCGATCAATTCTGTCACTTTGAGCATCCCTTTTTCGCTCACTAAAGCAACAATTTCATTATGTCGAGTTATTTCGTTCATTTATCGCCTCAAGTTGTCCATTTTTTGATTAAATTTGATTATTTGTGATAATAGTTTTCATTCACAATATTGTCAATTATTTTAAAAATCCTATTCCATGGATATTTCTTTAATATATTGTAAAAAAATAACTTTTGCATTTGTTTGGAACGGTTTTTTTAACAAAAGTGTGATCACAATCACAGATATTAAGTCGAATGAATTAGAAAGGTGATCTTGGTCAAATTAATCATAAATAATCATTGAGTGATTAATTGTGATTGTGAAAAGATGATGTCGGTTAATTGAGTCATTTGCGATTGATTAACCAATGAAGTTTAAATTTATCTCAAAATTAACTTCATCATTAACAACCATATAAGAGACATTTTGATGATTTATTCATCTATCTGTTGTCAGTTCTTCGAATAATTGAAGCAGTAGTGTCCATTACCATTGAGAGGGGTCTATGGAAGTAATCTATAACATATTTTATATTTTTTATAGCCAAGTGATGACAAAGGCGCCTTTGTTACTTGGGTTAGTGACAATGTTAGGCTATTGCCTTTTAAGAAAAGATATCACCACTATTTTAAAAGGAACAATTAAAACTATCGTCGGTTTCATGTTATTGCAAGTTGGTTCGGGCGTTTTGGTTTCGACCTTTAAACCGGTTATCGCCAAACTTTCTGAATATCATGGTATCAAAGGATCAATTATCGATACTTATGCCTCAATGGTGGCGGTTGAGACAGGCATGGGTGAGTATTATTCATGGGTAGGCTATGCGGTACTATTAGCGCTTGCGATTAATATTTTATTGGTTATTTTCCGCCGTATAACCGGAATTCGGACAATTATGCTTACCGGACATATCATGTTCCAACAAGTGGGCTTAATTGCACTATTTTATTTCCTATTTGGTTTTAGCATGTGGGAAACAATCATCTACTCAGCTGTTATTACGGCGCTCTATTGGGGAATTTTTTCCAATATGATGTTTAAACCAACTGAGGCCGTCACCGGTGGAGCTGGGTTTTCAATTGGTCATCAGCAACAATTAGGGTCGTGGATTGCGGTTAAATTAGCGCCGAAATTAGGTGATAAAAATGATTCAGTGGATAATCTAAAACTTCCGAAATGGTTGCATATTTTCCATGATAGCATTGCGGCAACCGCAATTGTCATGACCATCTTTTTTGGCATTATTCTACTTTCTTTCGGTTTAGATAATTTACAAACAATGGCCGGTTCAACCCATTGGACAATCTATATTTTAGAGACAGGGCTTAAATTTGCGGTGGCAATTCAAGTTATTGTTGGCGGCGTGAGAATGTTTGTTGCCGAATTATCTGAAGCCTTTAAAGGTATTTCTGAAAAATTAATTCCTAATGCGGTACTCGCCATTGACTGTGCGGCGATTTATGCGTTTTCACCTAATGCAATGGTGTTTGGTTTTATCTGGGGTGCATTAGGGCAATTTTTAGCTATTGCTTTATTACTGGTCTTTAAATCGCCGATTATGATCATTCCGGGCTTTATCCCGATGTTCTTCTCTAATGCGACCATTGGCGTATTTTCTAACCATTTTGGTGGCTGGAAAGCGGTGATGAAGATCTGTTTTGTTATGGGCATGATTGAAGTATTTGGCTCTGCCTGGGTGATTCATATCTTTGCGCAAAATGGTACACCAATCGATTCTTGGATGGGTATGGCTGACTGGGCTATCTTGTTCCCGCCTATTTTACAAGGATTATCTTTCTCTTACTTATTCATCTATGTACTTATCGCTTTAGCTTTAGTCTATATGTTCTTTGCGGCTAAACAGTTACGTCAAGAAGAAGCAGAACAAAAAAATAGACCGCTGGTGGATGATCCAACTGAAGATGTTAACGAAGCGGTCGTTGAAAAAATGGAAGAAGTGGCAATTAGTGAAGGTAAACCGGTGCGCATTTTAGCGGTATGCGGCAGTGGTCAAGGCTCTTCAATGATGATGAAAATGAAAATTGCCAATTATTTAGATAAGAAAGGCATAGCCAATGTTATGGATTCATGTGCAGTTACCGATTACAAATCCCGTTTACCTAATGTCGATATTATCGTTGCCTCTAAGCATCTGATCCACGAGATTGAAGTCAACGAAGGACAACATGCTTTAGGTGTACAAAATATGCTAAATCCAAACACATTTGGTGATGAACTTATTGAACTGATTAAAAAAGTTCTTGCCCAGTAAATTATATAAAAGGAGCGCAACATGGCTTTGAAAGAATCATTGATTGAAAACAACTCTATTTTACTTAAAGCTGATGCAGCCACTTGGCAGGAAGCTATCAAGTTAGGAACGGATATGCTTGTTGCATCTCAAGCGATTAAACCCTCTTATTATGAGGCGATTATTCACTGCGTAAAAACCATGGGTCCTTACATTATTATCGCCCCTAATTTTGCCATGCCACACGCCAGACCCGAAGACGGCGTGAATCGAACAGCATTTGCTTTAGTCACACTCAATAAACCGGTCTACTTTGACGGCGAACCGGAACCGGTTGATGTGCTTATCACGTTAGCGGGCAGTACTTCAGATGAGCATATGCAAGGGTTAATGGAAGTGACACAAGTACTCGATGATGAAAACAGTGAAACAGGTGTTGATCTCGATAAGTTAAGAGCGTGTAAAACCAAAGAAGATGTTTATGCCGTCATCGATAAGGCATTAATGGGAGGTTGATTTATGTATCAGGCTTTAAAAGAGAAAGTATTACAAGCTAATTTAACCCTGCCCAAACATCACTTAGTGACCTTTACTTGGGGTAACGTTTCGCAAATTGATCGTACTAAAGGGGTGATTGCGATTAAACCCTCCGGCGTAGAGTATGAAAATATGAAGGTCGAAGACATTGTTGTCTTGTCACTAGAAGGTGAGATAGTCGAAGGACGATTAAACCCGTCAAGCGATACCGCAACGCATCTTGAGCTTTACAAAGCGTTTAGCAACATTGGTGGCATTGTGCATACTCATTCACCTTTTGCCACCATTTGGGCGCAAGCAGAATTAGATGTACCGGCATTAGGCACAACGCATGCGGATTATTTTTATGGCGATGTACCTTGTACAAGGCGATTGACTGAAAATGAAATTGCGTCAGATTATGAAAAAAACACCGGATTAGTGATTATTGAGGAGTTCAAGCGTCGTGGTCTTGATCCGGTTGCTATGCCTGGCGCATTAATTTCAGGACATGCGCCATTTTGTTGGGGAAAAGATGCCATTGATGCAGTACATAACGCAGTGGTACTCGAAGAGGTGGCTAAAATGGCGCTGTCAACTCGTCAGCTTAATCCAACCATTCATATTCAACAAGCTTTATCAGATAAACACTATTTCCGTAAGCATGGTGCCAATGCTTATTATGGTCAAAAATAGAATTTAAAGGGGAAGTAAAATGACAAAACCTATGTTACAAATAGCCTTAGATCAAACAGAATTAAAGCCGGCTTTAGAGGTAGCAGAGAATGTTGCCGGATTTGTCGATATTATCGAAGTAGGAACGATTCTGGCATTTGGTGCCGGCATTATTGGTGTGAAAACCTTAAGAGAAAAGCACCCTAATCATATTTTAGTGTGTGATTTAAAAACCACCGATGGCGGTGCTATTTTGGCGAAAATGGCGTTTTCTGCTGGCGCAAATTGGCTCACGGTTTCAGCAGCGGCGCATATTGCAACCATTGAAGCTTGTAAAAAAGTGGCTGATGAGTATAACGGTGAAATTCAAATTGAGCTGTATGGTCATTGGACGCTTGAAGATGCCAAAGCGTGGCGTAAATTAGGCATCAAACAAGCGATCTATCATCGCTCACGAGATGCCGAATTGGCAGGGGTTGGTTGGGGCGAAGAAGATCTGGTTAAAATGCGCCAACTTTCTGATCTGGGGTTAGAGTTATCCATCACCGGTGGCATTGTGCCGGAAGATATACATCTGTTCAAAGGAATTAAAACCAAAGCATTTATCGCTGGTCGAGCACTAGCCAATGAAAACGGTCAACAAACGGCGCAAGCGTTGAGAGATCAAATTGCTAAATATTGGTAAGCGGATTGATGCAGTCACTTAATTAGTGACTGCATCAAGCTTTATTTAATCACTATTAGGTTTAAACTATGACAGAAAGTTCAATCAATATCATCAAATCATCGCCTTTGATCGGTCTTTATGAAAAAGCACTTCCTAATACGCTTTCATGGCAAGAAAAATTTAACCAAGCGAAATCATTAGGATTCGACTTTATCGAACTGTCGATTGACGAAACTGATGAACGTCAAGCAAGGCTCGATTGGTCAGATGAAGAGATTTTCAGCTTAAAGCGATTATGTGAACAAACCGGCATCTATTTTCATTCCATTTGTTTAAGCGCTCACCGTAAATACCCATTTGGCTCAGCGCAGGAGAGTATTCGACAACAAGCTAAAATCATTATGAATAAAGCCATTTTGCTTGCTTATAAGTTAGGCGTGAGAGTGATTCAGTTAGCGGGCTATGATGTTTATTACGAACCGGCTAATTTAGAGACTCATCAGCGTTTTATTGAAGGAATGCAATGGAGCGCCAAACAAGCTGAGCGAAGGGGCGTGATGTTAGCAGTTGAGATAATGGATACCAACTATCTCAACTCGCTCAGTAAATTTGAGATTTTACGAAAATCAGTCAACTCCCCTTATTTTATGGCTTATCCGGATGTGGGTAATATTACCGGTTGGAACTATGATGTGTGCACCGAGCTATTACTCAGCAGTGAACATATTGTGCAAATACATCTAAAAGATACTTACAAAGTTAAACCCAATTACGCTGGACAGTTTCGTGATTTAGTGATCGGTGAAGGTGAAGTCGATTTTGCTGCGATCTTCACAACGCTCAAACAGATGAATTATACCGCACCATTGGTAATTGAAATGTGGGCACAAGATCAAAACTGGAAACAAAATATCGTGACGGCTAAACAGCGCTTAACGGATATTGCTCAACAAGCCGATTTCCCACTATTTAGTTAATCGGGTTTAGGTTAATTGTTCCACTCATTTTTTACATTGCTTCACCCCCTTCAAGCTGGTGAAGCGTGTTTACACGCTTATTATTATCACTAAGGCTAAACAGCTAACGATTATTTTTAACCAATTGATTCATAAACTGTTTTTCACTGTTTAACCCTTAATAAACAAGGCGGATATTAAAAATATTATTGGTGATTGTTTGCGCTTGTGGTATTTTATTTATCGGTTTTGGTTATGCTGTCTAATCTATATTATATGTTTCAAGGTCGTGTTTTAACCAGATTTTAAATTTCCAAATTGAAATAAAAATAAGGTATTAAATGACTTTAAGCATTGTTTCAAAAAAATTATCTTTTTTTACATTACCTCTTACTTTTGTTGCACTGTTTTTTATTTTCAGTGTGCTTATTATTCTATGGTTATTTTTATATCCATTTATTGGGGTAATTGACCATTTTTATCTATTATGGTCAATTATTAGCGATTATATCCTCTACTTGCATAATGAATTTTATAATTTAATTCCGGTTGCTTTATTAAGTTTTATTGTTTCGGCTTTCGCTTTAAATCGATGTAATATTCATATTTTCACGCTGAAAAATCTCCTTCTGTTAGAAATCAATGTAGTTATAGTCAAAATCTTTGACTTAATATTTGATCACATTTTTGTTAACAGTGACTTATTGGCAAGGTTTATCGCGCCTAATTCAAGTGGCGGGATTGTGACGGCGGCTATCAGCTATAATGTGCTTAAGCTGACCTTAATCGGTCTGATTATCTATTTTTATATTAAACTGATGAGTCCATGGTTTGATAAAAGTAAACAGGTTTTTGAGCTTAACCAACAAAATAGCACTCGTATTCACTTTGTGTTGTTTATTGCGCTATATATGTTCTTGTTTGTTGTGTTTACCGCTTTATTATTGTTCACCACCCTAACCATTTCTAACTATTATCATGCAAGTGAGTTAAATGAGATCTTCCCACTTATGGTTTTTTTGATTAATTTATTGCTGGTTATATTAATTAGTCGAAAACAGTTCAAACAAACTTTTGTAGTGCTACAGACCGATAGAATTATTAAAAGTGCGCTGTTAATTAATCTATTTACGGTGATTTTCAATCTGCTTTGTCTGGCGTTATTGTTTAATAATACTAGATTAATTTATTGGGCAAATAACTTGCGATCGCATTTTAGCTATATTCTACCTTTAATAACGTTATTGATATCGATGATTTGCCCGTGCTTTATTGTCGCTTCAATTACCCGTTATTACTTTGCCGGTTCCACAAAAGGGCATATGTTATTTAAGTAATGATTGTTGTTGTTCTCGCTCTAAAAAACCAATGATCTCTTGTTGTGATTTAAGCGTTCGAATATTGCGCAATAATGATGCTGCCGGTTGATAATGTTGTCGTAGATATGCCAGCCATTGTTTGATTCGAGCAGAATGGTAAAACGGTTTGGCATCGGCAACATGGCTGCTTGCGTAGCGACTTAATATTTGTAAAACGTCTTGCCAGCTTAACGGTGCTTGTTTAAAGCGTATCATATTGGCTAAATTAGGAATGGTTAATATTCCCCGACCCAGCATAATATCGCTGGTTTGGCTCTGATTGACACAATTTTGGGCATCTTCAATAGCAAAGATTTCACCATTGGCTATGACCGGAATGGTCACTTTTTGTTTTATGTGGCCTATGGTCTGCCAATCGATTTTGTCCGCTTGATAACCGTCCTGTTTTGTTCGACCATGAACTACCAATTCAGTGGCTCCGGCGCTGGCAATGGCTTGCGCAATCTCATAGCAAAGAGATTTATCATGCCAACCGAGACGAATTTTAACCGATAATATTTGCTCGTTGCCAATCGCTTGTCGGACGTGTTGAACAATATCGAAGATCTGCTGTGGATATTGTAATAAATAGGCGCCGCCATGGCTGCCAACCACGGTTTTAGCCGGGCAACCAAAATTAATATCCACGCCATAGGAGCCTAATTCGATCGCTTTGAGCGCATTTTCTGCCATCCATTGCGGTGATTGTCCCAGTATTTGGACACGAACAGGTGTGCCCGATGTGGTTTTTCCGCCATGGTTAAGCTCTGGGCAAAGTCGATAAAAGGTTCGATTGGATAATTTATGATGCGTGACGCGCACAAACTCCGTCACGCAATAATCAAATTGATTTATTTCAGTTAAGATTTGTCGGACATGATAATCCAATACACCTTCCATTGGTGCTAATATAATTCGATTAATATTCATTGTGTTACCCGATTTTTATCGCTTTCACCACAGATCGGACAATCGGGCTGCTTTGAAAGTCCAACCTGATTAAATTGCATACTCATGGTATCAATCATCAGCACCCGACCCACTAATGGCTTGCCATAATCGGTTAAAACTTTAATAGCTTCGAGTGCTTGCATCGATCCAAACATGCCGACTAATGGCGCCATGACACCGGCTTCAACGCAACTTAGTTGATCTTGCCCAAACAGTCGGCTTAAACAGTGGTAACATGGCGTATTAGCTTGATAAGTAAAGGTTGTTAATAACCCTTCCATTCGTATAGCCGCAGCAGAAACTAGCGGTTTTTTAAGCTGATAACAGTTGCCATTAATCTGTTCCCGGGTGGATAAGTTATCGGTGCAGTCGATGACAATGTCGTGTTGTTGAATTAATGCCATTAACTTCTCATCTTCAATTTTATCATTGATTGCAGTTATTTCGATATCCGCATTGATGTTAAGTAATGCTTGTTTGGCTTCATCCACTTTAAATTTGTTGATTGACTGTGCAGTATATAAAATTTGCCGGTTTAAGTTAGATGCGGACACGGTATCAAAATCGACTAAAGTTAATTTACCGATACCGGCACTGGCTAAATAGAGTGAAGCGGCACAACCTAATCCGCCCAGACCAATTATTAACACAGCGCTATTTTTTAAGATCTGCTGTTTATCAATATCAAAACCACGTAAAGTGATTTGTCTGTCATAACGATAGAGTTCTTGATCGGTTAGCGCTTGCATAGAAAGTTGTGTTGGTTGTTAAAAAATCGCTATTATAGCAGAAACTTGGCACAAACATTGTGCCAAGTGAAAAACATTATTTATCGAATTTCGACAAGAAGCTTAAATACTCTTCTTTACTCATCAATGGTTTATAGTTGGATAATAATGTTTGTGCCGTTTTGGCGTCATCATAAAGCAGATCGATAATGGTACATGCCATCATTTGAGCGGGGCGGATGTAGGCCATATCTTCATCAAATACCGTGTAGTCTTTACCGTGCAGTACGCCTCTGACTGAGCCAATCCATGGATGACTAACCGGCATGATATGTGATAAATCGCCGGTGTCGGTGCTACCCGTCATATGCGGCGCAACAGATACATTTTCTTCGCCAATTAATGCTTCAGCATTGGCTTTTAAAAGCGTATTTAATGTTGGGTTATTATGCAAAGGTAGATAACCGGGTAGATCTTTAATTTCACACGTTGCTCCTACCGCCATTGCGCCGGCTTTTAAGGCTTGATTAATTCGCTCATTGGCATCAATCATCGCCGGAACGTTACCAGCCCTTACATAGCTTTCCATACGCACATCACTAGGTACCACATTGACCAAATCGCCGCCTTGAGTAATGATTGGGTGAAAACGAATATAGTCTTTTTCCTGAAATGTTTCACGAATCGCATGAACGCCCATCATGCCCATCATGGCGGCATTTAATGCATTGACGCCGGCATGTGGTGCAGCTGCCGCATGAGCTGCTTCCCCTTTGTAGCGGATTAATTTACCAATAAAACCATTACTGGTTGTTGAGATTTCGATAAATCCGTCTTGTTGTTCGGTCGGTACACTGGTTAAATGGATTTGTAATGCCATATCAACATCATCAAATTCACCTCGTGAAATCAGTTCCGGTTTACCGCCGATATATTTAATTTTGCCTTCTTCAATAAGGCGATTTCGGTAAGTAATTTCAACATACTCTTCGGCCGGTACAGCAAATGGCACCACATCGCCGGCTAAAAACTGCATGGCGCCGGCGTCAATTAATCCCATAGTGACCGCCATCATGTTGGCAATTTGGGCATTATGACCACAACAATGCGCAGCACCGGATGTTTCATCTGCGGACGGGTGGTCAGCGCAAATAATCGCATCGAGTTCGCCAATGACAGCAACGCTGTATTGGCTACCTTTACCCCCTTTTAAGCGGCCTTTAACGCCAGTTACCGCCAGTTTATTTTTATACGGTACGCCGAGCGCATCAAACGCTTGTTCAACTTTTTTGGCGGTTTTATGCTCTTTATAGCCCAGCTCCGGTTCAGCCCAAATCGCTTCAGCAAGGGTTTTTATATCTGCTTTACGGTTGGCAATCGCTTGGCAAACCTGTTTTTTAAGTTCTTCTTTTGTCATCAATATCATCCTTATCTAAATTAGATAACGCCTTCCCATTGTAATGTGATTTGAGCAATAATTGCCGCAAAAATAAAGGTGCCCGAAAATACCGCTAGCGATACCGGAATGATTCGCCACGATATACTTTTAAATAAAGCAAGATCTTTACCGATTGCTAATCCTGCATAGGCAAGCACCGGTGTACAAACCGCTAGCAAAGAGACCTCATTGGTTATCGATACCACTTGCTCATTAAATGGAAAGATCGGGGAGGACGCCACCGCAGCGGCAACTGATACCCATAAAATAACCGGTAGTTTATTGAGCACCGGAATTTTGCTGATAAAAAAGCCGACAATGGATATCGCGACTAAAATAGCCATGGCTTGTAGTGAAACCATAAAATCAATGTGATAACCGACTGAGTTGCCAGCGGCCATGATAATTGCAACTAAAATAAGTAAAAAAAGTGTTTCTAAAATCTTCATAATTATGCGCCCTCTTTATTGCGTCGAAAACGGGCAAGTGTGTTATACAAAAATGATGCAAATGGTAGAGAAAATAAAGTATAAATATAGATGCCAACAATGCTCGACATTAGGTTAGCGGTTGTGGCATAAGCTTTAATTTCGTTCGCCATGTGCGGGTAAAGATCGCTGATTGGTGCAAGGGAGGCGGCCATCATGCTGCCACTTCCAACCCCAGCGCCCATGGCTAAAGCATAAGGATGCAAAATATTAAATTTAGCCATTAAAGTGGCAAGAATACTCATCCATATTGCGCCATAAAGTGTGCCACAAACATACATTGCCATCACACCACGTCCTTCCGGCGATTCAAGGCCATATTTGTCGGCAACAATCGCAATATTGGGTTCACGCGCAACCGAGTAAGTGGCGCCAACCGCTTCTCGTTTCATCCCTAGCATCATTGCCAGCGGTAAGCCTAATAATATGGTACCGGCGAAATGTCCCAGCTCTTGAAAAATCAAAGCGAGTTTTGCGTCGTGTAAAATCATATCAATTTTGGGACCCACTGATACTCCAAGTTTGGCAACCAGTAGCATTAAGGTAATAATCATCACGGTGCTGGCATGATTCATATTTTTAATTTTCAGTATCTTCAATTTCGGTAAACTAATAATGCCGCCAATTATCATGGCAAACAGCATTGGGTAAACCACAATTGTCCAAATTGATTGCTTACCGATAAACTCACATAATAAAACAACAAGCAGTGCAAGAAAATGCACTCTATAGTCTTTTAAAACCTCCATCCTAACTCCTTATTTTTATTGCTATTAGTCTAATTTTTTTAAACTATCTATCTTAAACTATTGTTGCTCCCAACGTATTTTTAAAATGATTCAAAGCCCATTGATGACCAACGGGATCGAAGCTAGCTACCGCATTTTGATGAATCACGATGTTATAACCTAAATTGTAGGCATCGACGGCGGTATGTAATATGCAAATATCCGTACAAACGCCGGTTAAGTGGATTTCACTAATGTGTCTTTCACGTAAGCGTAAATCGAGATCTGTGCCACAAAAGGCAGAGTAGTGACGTTTATTGATCCAATAGAGGTGATCACTATTTTTATGTTTTTGATATAGCGAATCTAAACGGCCAAATAATTGTTGCCCACTAGTGCCAATAAGATTATGTGGTGGAAAGAGTTTATTTTCCGGATGATAGCTATCTGAAGGATCATGCGCATCAATGGCGAAAACGACAAAATGGTTATCTTTAATAAATGATTGCGTTACTTTTACTATTTCAGACTCAATATGTTGACCAACTGACCCGGTCGTTAAAGCACCATTGTCTGCAACGAAATCGTTAGTGTAATCAATTGAAATTAAAGCTTTCATATAAAGTAAACAAATTAGCTAAGAAAGTTAAAGCTTATTAATAAATATATGATATGACAAGTGATTTTCATTAGCCGTTTTGATGAGATTTGTCAGTACTATAAAGGAATAATTGGTATCTTTTTGAATTTCATTTACTTTATATAACTTATTTATAAAGTAAATTTATTATCAAAAACTGAGTATAAGTAAATTAAATGATGATTATTTTTATCATAGTCTTTATACCCGGATAAATTGCTCTATAATAACTAGCATTTTTGGCAATAGTACACAGGATATTTTAATGAGAACAATTTATTGCGGGCAACTCAATGCAAATTATATTAATCAAGAAGTCACTTTATGCGGTTGGGTTAATAAACGTCGAGACTTAGGTGGTATGATTTTTATTGATATGCGTGATCGTGAAGGGATTGTGCAAGTCTTTTTTGATCCCGATTATCAACAAGCATATCAACTTGCTGGCGAACTTCGTAATGAATTTTGTATTCAAATTAAAGGTAAAGTGCGAGCCAGACCGGAAGGACAAATCAATAAAGATATGGCTACCGGTGAAGTTGAGATATTGGCGACAGAATTGACAATATTTAATCGCAGCGATGTTTTACCACTCGATTTTAATCAAAATAACAGTGAAGAGCAGCGCTTGAAATATCGCTATATCGATCTGCGTCGCCCGGAAATGTCTACCATTTTTAAAACTCGAGCGAAAATCACGGCTTTTGTGCGCGCTTTTATGAATGAGCACGGCTTTTTAGATATCGAAACACCGATGTTAACCAAAGCAACGCCGGAAGGTGCTCGTGACTATTTAGTACCTAGTCGTATTCATCATGGTGAGTTTTATGCGCTGCCACAATCGCCACAACTGTTTAAACAACTGTTAATGATGTCAGGTTTTGATCGTTATTATCAAATTGTTAAATGTTTTCGTGATGAGGATCTTCGTGCTGACCGCCAGCCAGAATTTACTCAAATTGATGTTGAAACATCGTTTATGACTGCTGAACAAGTTCGTGAAATCATGGAACAGATGATCCGCGAACTTTGGCTACATGTCAAAAATGTCGATCTGGGTAAATTCCCGGTAATGACTTATGCTGAAGCAATGCGCCGTTACGGAAGTGATAAGCCGGATTTACGTAATCCGCTGGAAATTATTGATGTGGCAGATTTGGTTAAAGATGTCGATTTTAAAGTATTTTCTGCGCCAGCCAATGATGCCAAAGGTCGGGTTGCTTTGCTGTGTGTACCTAATGGTGCGCAGTTAACACGTAAACAGTTAGATGATTATACGCAATTTATTTCAGTTTACGGCGCTAAAGGTATGGCTTGGATCAAAGTTAATGAGCGTAGCAAAGGTTTAGACGGGGTACAAAGCCCGATTGCGAAATTCTTCAATCAATCGCAAATGGAAGCGTTACTTGATCGTGCTAATGCCAAAGACGGTGATATTTTATTATTTGGTGCTGATAGCTATAAAGTGGTCAGTGATGCACTTGGCGCTTTACGTTTAAAAATTGGTAAAGATTTAGCTTTAACCGACGAAAGTAAATGGGCGGTGCTTTGGGTGGTTGATTTTCCGATGTTTGAAGAGACGGATGACGGACTGAGTGCAATGCATCATCCATTTACCTCACCGAAAGATTTTACACCGGAGCAACTTATCAATAATCCACAAGCGGCGGTGGCAAATGCGTATGATATGGTGATTAATGGTTATGAAGTTGGTGGTGGATCGGTGCGTATTTATCGTAGTGAAATGCAGCAAGCCGTATTCTCTATTTTGGGGATTGATGAACATGATCAACGTGAAAAGTTTGGCTTCTTACTTGATGCATTAAAATATGGTACTCCACCACACGCAGGCTTAGCATTTGGGTTAGATAGATTAACTATGCTGTTATCGGGCACTGATAATATTCGTGATGTTATTGCCTTCCCTAAAACTACAGCGGCAACCTGTTTATTAACTGATGCACCAAGCCCGGCTAATCCTGCCGCATTGGTCGAACTTGGCATTGAAGTCAGTAAAAAATAGCGATAATTTGATGCGAATGTTTAAAAAACCGGAATCTGTCTTAGTTGTTATTTTTTGTCAAACAACCAAACGCTGTTTGATGTTGCAACGCAAAGACGATCCGAATTTTTGGCAGTCGGTCACAGGTAGTATGGAAGATGACGAATTGCCGCAAGATACGGCAATTCGTGAAGTTATGGAAGAAACAGGTATCGATATAATCGGTCAAAAGCTAAAGTTAATTGACGCTAATTATAGTGTTGAATTTGAGATTTTCCCGCAATTTATACATAGATATGCTCCAAATGTTAAAATAAATAAAGAACATTGGTTTTATCTGCCAATTTCCTCTGAGGTAACCCCAATATTATCTGAACATTTATCTTATCAATGGATGACAATAAAAAACGCTGCAAATCTTACTTTATCGCCAAACAATGCTGAGGCGATCGGTAAAATTGATAGCATCATGAAACATAATGAAGAGGTCAACAATGAAATTAAGTAAGTTCGCTATTGTTTTAAGCAGTTTGTTCTTTTTTAGTTTTAATAGCCATGCCGATACCATCATCATTAAAGAGTGTAGGACAAATCCGCATGATTATTTAGTGTTTAATGAGTCCGATAATGTCATTTCTGAAAATATTGTAGATCACCAATTCGCCAACAATCCGGATCTGAAAGATGACACGATTGTGGAAATCTATACTAACGATTATTATGAAGATCGTAATGATTGGATAGCTTCATTTACATTTGAAGATAAACATAAAAGCTATCTATTGTATCAAGTTGATAAAGATGAGTTTACTGAGCTTGACCAAAATCAATATCAATTTCTTTTAGCCAAAATAGTTAAGTGTAATGCTGATAAACAACAGCCTATTTACAGTTTGAATTTCGATGTTGATTAATCAATAGTCAAAATTGGATTATTCACATCAACTTTGAATATAATTAAAAAAAGTGTCGGGACTAATAGGGAGTAATCATGCATTTTTCTACTTTTCGTGAATTTTTAACTTATCTTGAGCAGCAAGGTGAGTTAAAAAGAATAACTTACCCTATTAATCCTTATCTTGAAATGACGGAAATTGCTGATCGGGTATTACGTCAGCAAGGTCCGGCGCTATTATTTGAAAACCCTATCGGTTACGATATGCCGGTACTTTGTAATTTATTTGGTACTGCCAAACGTGTTGCTATGGGAATGGGGCGGGAAGATACCACCGCACTGCGTGAAATTGGCGAACTATTAGCTTTTTTACGTGAGCCGGATCCGCCTAAAGGCATTCGTCAATTTTTCAATGTATTACCTAAATATAAGCAAGTGTTAAATATGCCGGTTAAACGCCGATCATCTGCACCTTGTCAGGAAGTGATTTTTAAAGATGACGAAGTTGATCTAAATCGTTTACCTATTATGCATTGCTGGCCGGAAGATGTGGCGCCACTGCTTTCCTGGGGACTGACGATTACCAAAGGCCCCTATAAAGATCGGCAAAACTTAGGGATATATCGTTTACAGTTATTAGGAAAAAATAAGTTAATTATGCGTTGGTTGTCACATCGTGGTGGCGCCCTTGATTTTGCCGAATGGCAACAAGCATACCCTAATGAAAAGTTTCCGGTTAGTGTCGCAATTGGTGCCGATCCGGCAACGATATTAGGGGCGGTAACCCCGGTACCTGATACCTTATCAGAATACGCTTTTGCTGGATTACTACGAGGCGGGCGAACGGAAGTTGTCAAATCTTTATCCAACGAACTGGATGTCCCTGCCAGCGCTGAAATTATTTTAGAAGGGTATATTGATCCAAATGAAATGGCGCCGGAAGGTCCGTTTGGTGATCATACCGGTTATTATAACGAAGTTGAGCAATTTGCTGTATTTACCGTTACCCATTTGACTCGTCGTCAAGATGCGATATATCACTCCACTTACACTGGCAGACCACCGGATGAACCTGCGGTTATGGGATTGGCATTAAATGAAGTGTTTATTCCCATATTACAAAAACAGTTTCCCGAAATTGTTGATTTTTACTTACCACCAGAAGGGTGCTCTTATCGTATTGCTATCGTTACGATTAAAAAGCAGTATCCCGGTCATGCCAAACGAATTATGATGGGGGTTTGGTCTTATCTTCGTCAATTTATGTATACTAAGTTTGTTATTGTGTGTGATGATGATATTAATGCCCGGGACTGGAAAGATGTGATGTGGGCAATTTCTACCCGTATGGATCCGCATCGTGATACTACATTTATTGATAATACACCGATTGATTATCTCGATTTTGCCTCGCCTGTTTCGGGATTAGGCTCTAAAATGGGGTTAGATGCGACCAATAAATGGGTGGGTGAAAGCCATCGTGAATGGGGAAAAATAATTAAAAAAGATCCTAAAATAATTGCGCATATTGACGATATTTGGGATGAACTTGGTCTTTAGTCTGTTTTATCAATACTGTTTTTAGTTATTACCTCAATGCCATTTGGTTTAGTTAAAAAAGTGTTGCTAGAGAATTAAAGATAGCTTTAAGTTGTATATACAATGATACGGGTTTTTATCCAGTTAATTGATATAACTGAGTTATCTTTATTGTTTTATAAACAAAAACTATTGCCTTGTGACGCAATTATGTATAATCACTGCCATGTTATGGTAAATAGAAAATTATGAGAAAAATACAAACTTTATTAGCTTTGCTATTATCGATAACTTTTACGGTAACAGCAAATGAAGCCAAAGTGCAGACCGATACCGAAATAAAGGTAAGCGATCCTAATGCATTAATTCCTTCTTTACAACTTTCTGCGGAAAAAGGTAATGCCGAATCGCAATACTCACTTGCCACTATTTATAAACAAGCTTCCGGTGATCAAAGTAGTGATTTAAAAGCGCTGTTTTGGTATGGAAAAGCGGCTGAACAAGGGTTAGCTAAAGCGCAAAATAATTTAGCTTATATGTATCTCAATGGCTTAGGTACCAAACGCAACTTACCTCAAGCAATTAAGTATTTTAAAATGGCTGCTGATCAAAATTATGCTTTAGCAAAGTATAATTTAGCGATGATGTATAAAAATGGTGAAGGGGTCGAAAAAAACATCCAAACGGCTATCGACTATCTGACCCAAGCCGGTGATGGCGGAGTGTATGATGCCTATCTTAATTTAGGTATTATGTACTATTTTGGTGACGGGGTAGAGGAAAATCGGATAACGGCTGCTGACTGGTTTAGTCAAGCTGCTAAAGATAACAACGCTGAAGCACAATATTATCTGGGGTTAATGTCTCAAAAAGGTGATGGGTTAACGAAAGACGATGTGGCTGCCACTTACTTTTTTACTCAAGCAGCTCAACATGGCCACGTATTAGCGATGTTTAATTTAGGGATTATCTATGCAACCGGTAGCGGTACTCGCCCTGATAATGAACAAGCTGCTTATTGGTTTACTCAAGCTGCCGAAGCGGGTAATGCCGAAGCGCAGTATAATATCGCTGTGATGTATGACGTCGGTAGTGGCGTTGAAAAAGACGAGAAAAAAGCGGTTGAGTGGTATTTCAAAGCTGCCGAGCAAGGTAGTGTCGATGCACAATATAATTTAGCCGTTAAATATTTACAGGGTCAAGGTTTAGAGAAAGATAAAAAGAAAGCTATATACTGGTTCACTAAAGCAAGTGAACAAGGTGATCCGGATGCAAAAAATTATTTAGAAGAGCTTACTGTAGAAAAATAAAAAAAGGGCACAACGCCCTTTTTTTATTTATGTGATTTATCCGGAATTACGCATACCTGCGGCAATACCTGATATCGTTATCATCAACCCTTGCTCCACAACACTATTTTCATCACTATGTTTGCGTGAACGATTCAATAGCTCCGCTTGTAATAAATTCAGCGGTTCAATATAGATATTGCGTAAAGCGACTGATTCGGCAATCCATGGTAAATCTGCCATTAAACTAATATCATCAGTAATAGTTAATACGGTGTTGATATCTTCGGTTAATAAAGTCCGTAACTCTTCGCCTAACGGCCATAAGATAGGGTCGACAAGCCTTTGTTCATAATATTCATGAATATTTGGTGCGGCTTTGGCGTATACCATTTCCAGCATCCCTAATCGGGCATTAAAAAATGGCCAGTTGTGATACATATCTTGTAGCAGATCTTTTTTACCGGCATTAATCACTAATCTTAACGCACTACCTGCACCGAGCCATGAAGGTACCATTAGGCGGTTTTGTGTCCATGCGAAAATCCAAGGAATGGCGCGCAAGCTTTCAATACCACCGCCAGTTCGCCGTTTTTGTGGCCTTGAACCTAATGGTAATCTGCCTAATTCTGCTTCAGGCGTGACCGCGCGAAAGTAGTCAACAAATTCAGCACGTTCACGAACGTAGCTTCGGTAACATTGGCAGGAAACGTCGGACATTTCATCCATAATATCTCGCCATGCTTGTTTTGGCTGAGGTGGTGGCAATAAGTTGGCTTGTAATATTGCTGAAGCGTAGAGCATTAAGCTACTTAACGCCACTTCCGGTAAACCAAGTTTAAAACGGATCATCTCGCCTTGTTCTGTAACTCGAAGTCCACCTTTTAATGATCCCGGTGGTTGAGAAAGTAAGGCGGCGTGCGCTGGTGCGCCACCTCGGCCAATTGAACCACCTCGCCCGTGAAATAGTACTAAGTTGACATGGTATTTTTCAAACAAATTGACCAGCTCTTCTTGTGAGCGATATTGTGCCCAGGAGGCAGCCAGTGAGCCGGCATCTTTGGCGGAATCAGAATAGCCGATCATGACCATTTGTTTACCTTTGATCTGTTGGCGATACCAAGGAATATCTAACAGCTTTTGCATGACAGATTTGGCATTGTTTAGATCTTCAAGGGTTTCAAATAGCGGGGCAACAGGGATATTTTTTTGGCAGTCAACTATCTTTAATAACAGGTAGACCGCTAAAATATCTGAAGGTGCTTTGGCCATTGAGATGACGTAAGATGCAATTGATTCTTCGCCTGCTTTTTTAATTACCCGACAAGTATCTAATACTTCTTGCACCATTTCATCTGGTTGCCAGTTGTAGGGAAGTAGTGGGCGATTGGATTGCAATTCGGTTAATAAAAATGCCTGCTTTTCATCTTCCGACCACTGCGCATAGCTGCCTAAATTCAGCTCTTTGGTTAATGCATCGAGTGCTTCTGTGTGCACTGAGCTATCTTGACGAATATCTAATCTTACCAATTGAAGACCAAAACTTTTAATACGGCGTAGCGTATCAAGCAGTGGACCATGCGCAATGGTTGACATTCCGTTTTCAATCAATGACTGATAACAGGTATAAAGCGGTGTCCATAGTTGTTCATTTTTAAGCAATATATCATGGGGAGCTAAGACTTGTTCATTATTTAATAATGAAACAATATAGCTATGGGTTTTTACTAAGCGTGAACGTAGTTGCTTCATCACCATGCGATAGGGTTCTGAGGCTGATTTATTCGGTTCATCTAATAGATCAATCACCGATTGGCTACATTCAGTCATGGATAATTCACGCACTAGTATTTGGATATCAGCTAAAAATAGTTCGATCGCCTTTAATCTGGCTTGTAACATGACTCTTTCGGTCACATTAGCCGTAACATTCGGGTTACCGTCCCGGTCGCCCCCCATCCATGACGTAAATTTGATAGGTACATGTTCAACCGATAATTCTTGATTAAAGGCATCAACCAGCTGGTCATTAAATTCCCGTAAAAACAGTGGCACACCTTCCCATAAACTGTCTTCGATAACGGAAAATCCCCATTTTGCTTCATCTAGCGGCGTTGGGCGTTTTTTGCGAATTTCATCGGTATACCATGCTTGGCAAACTAACTGTTTTAATCGACGCATAATGCGTTCAACTTCATAATCGGCTAAATCATTATGATCCAGTTGTGATAAACAGCTGTTAATCGCCGTGTAAGTATTAATCATAGTGCGGCGATTAATTTCAGTTGGATGAGCGGTTAATACCAATTCAATAGACAGATCGTTAATTGCTTGCGTTATGGTTTCATTGGAAAAATTTAAGTTTTTGAGCGAATTAAACAACTCTGTCATTTTTTTAGGACTGCTCGATGCTTCCCCATGCGGTGAAATGCCATAATATTCGGCAGCAGTATTAACCAAATTTAAGAACTGATTGAATGCCCGTGCAACATGCAGTAAATCATGATCATTAAGATTCTCAATTAATTTAAGCAATTCGCTATGCGCTTGCTTATTTCCTTGTTGAGCTGATTTAGATAGTTGTCTTATTTGTTCAACTAAATCAAATGTCTGATTACCGGTGGCACGTTTAATTGCATCACCTAATAATGTGCCTAACATGTTGACGTTGCTTCGCATTGATGAGTATTTACTATTCATTCTATTCTCGTTTTTATGTATATTTTGCCTAAGCGCCTTTAAGCTGTATGACCAAAATGACAATTTAAAGAATTAGGTTTAAATATGAGTTAATATGCTCAGGTTATATACTTTATAACAATGTTTCGTTGAATTTAAATAATAAAATTTTATGGACTTTATTAATTTTACTGTTTTTATTATAGTTGATACCCATGTTAAGCTAATCAAACCCTGCTAATAATTTCGTTTTTTTTACCTTTTTGTTTATTTTATGTCTGTTTTTCCATGAACAGATTGTCAGTAAACTGTATCTTATAAGCATTTGGGTATATACTAAGGGAATTGTGAATGTATATTGGGTTATTAAATGAACGCTATTTTTTATATTGCGTCAATTATTGCTGTTATTGCCAGTATAAAAGTGATTATTTGCTTACGTGTTGATAAAGCTATTTTGTACCTAGCTATTTCACTTTTTGCTACAGCATCGATATTTATTCTGCTTAAAATCTATCTTTCGGCTATTTTGTATATGATCTTTTTTATTGGTGGTGCAATCGTGCTGTTTATGTCGGTTGCAAGTCTCCTTAAAATTAAGGTTGATAATGTCGAAAATGGTCAGCGTGGTATTAGCCCTAAAATTTGGTTAGGTCCACTCATTTTAGCGTTTATTTTACTGGTTATACTCATTTATGGTGTTGTAAGCACTGACTATTCTCAACTTCGAGAATCGCACGAATTGATGCATGAAATGTCAGTATATGCTTACATTTTAATGGTCGAATTAGCTATTTTTCTGTTATTAGGTGCCGGTGTAATTGCTTATCATTTTATGCATCGACTTTTGTTGGAGAAATAATATGATACCACTTATGCATTGTCTTATTCTTGCGTCTATTCTATTTGTGATCGGACTGTTAGGCGTGATGATTCGACGTAATTTATATTTTTTATTACTCAGCCTGATGATTATGAATAATGGCGTAATCGTTGCCTTATTTGCTGCAAGTAGTTCATGGCAACAATCAGACGGGCGAGTGCTCGCTTTATTAGCTGTAATAACTGTTATTGCTCAAGCTTGCGTTGGTCTTGCTCTACTTATGAAATTAATTTACCGTCGCAAAATCTCTAATATTGACTCACTGAGTGAAATGAAAGGATGAATTTACTTTATTTAGCAATCATTATTCCCTTAATATCTTTCTTAATTCTGGTTTTTATGGGAAGGCATATTCGTTCAATTGATGTTATTATTTTTGGTAACAGTACCATGTTGCTTATAGCATTAATTACCGTTTTTTCATGTATTGATTTTAATTCCAATACAGTGCCGGATATGACCTTAGTCTATACCCGATCTTTATGGACGTGGTTTTCGGTCGGTGATTTTGTTGTGCCTCTCTCATTAACTTTAGATGGGTTATCGTTAATCTTTTTAGTTTTAACTTCTTTTTTTGGCATATTAATCTACTTTTTTGCCGCTTGTTATCTAAAATCAAGACAAGATATCTATACCTTCTATGCCTACAGTAACTTATTAATTGCAAGTATTTTAACTGTGGTACTGGTGGATAATCTATTTGTTATGTTACTCGGTTGGGAAGGGGTGAGCATCAGTACTTACTTGCTAATTGGGATCTATTACCAACAAGCTCGAAACGGTTATGCGGCGGTTAAAGCATTTGTGATGATGCATTTAACGGATATCTTTTTGATCATTGGTATCTTTTTACTTTATCAGACTGTCGAAACTTTAAATATTCATGATATTTTAACCCAAGCGCACGAAAATTTAGCTATTGATTCTGATATCATCTTTTGGATAACCTTTATGCTATTTTTGGGTGCGATGAGTAAATCAGCTCTTTTCCCAATGCATTCATGGTTTGCCCAAACCACACTTGCACCAATGCCGGCAATTGCTTTAATGCAATGTTCTACCGTTATTTTTGCTGGCGTTTATCTGGTTTTAAGATTAAGTAACTTGTTTATGATGTCATCTGATACGCTTTCTATCATGATGTTGATATCTTCCCTCACGGTGTTATTTGCCAGCTCAATAGCGTTGGTACAAAATGATATCAAACGAATCGTAACTTATATTAATCTGGCTCAGATAAGCTACCTGTTCTATGCATTTTCAACCAAAAGCTGGGACTTATCACTTAATTGCTTAATCAACTATGCTGTTACCAGCACGCTGTTAATACTTGCCTCAGCAATTTTAATTCGAAATTGTCAAGGCGAGCGTGACATCACTAAATTAGGTGGTCTACACAAGACTAACCCAACCTTATTTGTTGTATTTTTGTTAATTATGCTGTCGTTAAGTGCCATGCCATGGGTGTCAGCGTCATTTTATATCAAAGGGGATATTATTTGGGGACTTATGGCGCAAGATAGTCTAATGTCCGGTACGATTGGTCTGATTGGTATCTTATTGTCTAGTCTTTGTATTTGGCGCTTAATTTTTATGGTGTTTTACCATAAATCTAAACATCGCAAGTTAACCAAAACTAGCTGGATATATTATTTGCCTATTTTTATCTTATTGATATTTCCTACAGCGCTATTTATCTATTTTCCATTTCCGATTCAAGGCATTATACCTATTGCCGATATTGACACAAAAGGTCGAATAACATTCCAGTTGTTACTAGCCGCTGTAACGTTATTGAGTTTTGTGATCGCTTACTTCTTTTATGCGCATCCTAATAGTGAAGTGCAGGAAGTGCTTAATACGCCAATGGTTAAATTCTTTGGCAGATTATGTAAAAGCGATTGGCACTTTGACTATTTATTACACACGCTATTTGTTAAACC
Organism: Gilliamella sp. B3172; assembly: GCF_026536465.1. NCBI lineage: Bacteria > Pseudomonadati > Pseudomonadota > Gammaproteobacteria > Orbales > Orbaceae > Gilliamella > Gilliamella sp. B3172. The sequence continues at coordinate 52,123 of NZ_JAFNOA010000001.1, forward strand.
TTATATCTATTTAGCTAACTTGTTAAAACTTGATCCATTAGCCATATGGGACAATTGGATCATGTTGGGAATTAAAAAAATAAATGCATATATTGTCAGCTTAGAAAATGGGCATATTAGATGGTATATGGTGTCAATTGTCATAGGTAGCATTATGATTTTAATGTTACTGATTTTTATTTGATAAAGGTGTGAACTTTCATGTTGTTATGGCTTGTTTTTTTACCGGTATTAGGCGGATTTGTTGGCTGGTTATGCCATATGTTTTTGCAAAGAACTGTCAACACTAACCAGCTACAAGTACGTTGGCAAAAATTGCCTATGATGGTTGCTTTCACTACCATATTAATAACTTTAATATTGGCAATTACTTTATGGTCACATGCGATAAATACTATTGAGCAAGGCGCTAGTTGGGCTGAGGAAGTCAATCTTGAATGGATCCCATTATTGGGCATTCATTTCCATTTAGTGTTAGACGGTTTATCGATGATTGTTATTACCTCCTCGCTATTCATCGTTTTGCTCACTATTGTTTATTCTTGTAAAGAAAACCTGACTAACAGTGGTTTATTTTATCTATGCCTATTATTTATGGCGTCAGCGGTTATGATGTTGTTTGTCATTACCGATCTGTTTTTAATGTTCTTTTTCTGGGAAGCGGTTGCCATTCCGATTTACTTTATCATCTCTTTATGGGGTCGACGGGATTCAAGTTCACAATTACGCTTTAATGGTGCCAGTAAATTTTTAATTTATACCCAAGTAAGTAGTTTAATGATGTTAATCTCGATTGTGTCATTAGCTTTAATTAACTGGAATTTGACCGGGCATTGGACTTTTGATTATCAAATACTGACTAAAACACCCATTTCGAGCCATACCGAATTTTTAATTATGCTAGGTTTTTTAGCGGCCTTTATTGTACGAATCCCATTTGTGCCATTCCATAGCTGGCTTATTGATGCACATATTGAATCGTCAACCACCGGTTCGATGATGATTAGCGGTTTACTACTTAATACCGCAACATTTGGATTATTACGCTTTGTGGTGCCACTGTTCCCAAATGCAACGCTCGTCATTATGCCATTTATATTGGCTTTAGCGCTCTTTACTGTTGTTTATGCCGCTTTACTCGCCTTTAATCAAACAGATATAAAAAAACTCATTGCTTATATTCATATTGCCTTAATGAGTTTTGTTACCGCAATTATTTACAGTGGCTCGGTCGTTGCTTATCAAGGTGTGGTGATTCAAATGATAGCCATTAATCTTGCTATCGTAGGCATGTTTATGGTCAGTGGTTTATTAGCTGAATGTTATTCGACAAGAAACATCAATCAGTTCACCGGCTTAAAAGAACAAGTGCAATATCTATCATCATTTACGCTATTTTTTATTTTGGCGGTGTTAGGCATCCCCGGTACTGCCAATTTTATTGGTAATTATATGATGTTATTAGGCAGTTCTTCATCATTTTCTTACTATACTATTATGTTAGTGATTGGCTTATTATTACTGTCTATTTCGTTTATTATCCGTATGCAACCGATATTTTATGGCGTCGTGGATAAAGCCGGGGTAACTAAACATCTGCTCAGTAAAATTGATATTTTATTGTTATCGAGTGTGTTGTTAGTGCTTATTTTTATTGGTTTATATCCGCAAGTGGTGTTAGATATGTCTTATTCTATTGTCAATCAAACCCAGCAGTATATAACATCAGAACGAGTAGGAGAGTAATAACTTATGATAGCTTTATCGCCAATATTTGTATTAAGCTTTGCCATCATTGTTTTGCTCATTGCTCTCTTTTATTTCAAGATTGGCACCAAATTATGTACAATTTTAACGGTGTTAGCGCTTAGCTGTGCGCTGCTTTGTTCGTCAATCATCGGCTATAAAATTTCGTTCAATACTCAAGCCATTACTGATATTAGTAATGATAACATGCAATTATCGGTTGCACCGCCTGCACCCGCTCAAGATCAGCAACCGTCAAGCGAAGAGACAATTGCCGTTGATGCTGACTCTACTGAGGACGCCAACCAACCGTCAGATAATGGTGAAAATAGCAGTATTGAGGAAAGTAATACTAACCAAACGAATACCAATGAAACCAATACTAATGAAAATAGTAATGTAAACAGTAACGGAAATAGCAACCAAAATGCTAATGACGTTGCTAATCAAAATAACAATCAAGACAATACTCAAGAAAGTTCTCAAAATAATACCCAAGAAAGCACTCAAGAAAATATTCAAGATAGCAACAATGCGGCACAAGCCACAGCAACGCAGGAGCAATCGGCGGCAGATGATTCAGATGACGGATGGAAAGCCCGTCAAATTACTGCACTTTTTACCTGTGACGGATATGGATTGCTATATAGCAGCTTGATTTTAATTGTTGCTATTGTGGTTGCTTGCTTAGCTTATCGTTGGTTTATTCATGAGAAAATTCATCATGGGGTATTTTATGTCATTTTACTTTTCATGGCATTAGGTGGGGTGACATTAGTCTACGCCAGTCATTTAATCGCCTTTTTTATTGGTATTGAACTGCTTTCAATACCGTTTGTTGGTTTAATCGGTTATCAATATTCTCAGACGCACTCGTTAGAAGCGGCGGTTAAATATATGATTTTATCATCGATAGCCAGTGCATTTTTAATCATGGGGATTGCTTTTTATTATGCTACAACCGGTGAGCTAACTTTTAGTGGTTTAAGTTATCAACTCTCAACAATGTCTTACCCAAGTACATTATTACTCATGGGCGTGTGTTTGATGTTAGTTGGTATTGGATTTAAACTCTCTTTAGTTCCTTTTCAACTATGGTTACCTGATGTTTATCAAGGTGCGCCAACCGTAGTTGCGTTGCTATTATCAACCGTTGGAAAAGTGGCAGTATTTTGTGCCATTGCCAGACTATTTTTGTTGGCGCCGATTGTGAATAATGAAACGATCCGTATTATCTTAGTTTGTATGGCATTTTGCTCAATCTTATGGGGTAACTTATTTGCCTTAATGCAAACTAGCTTAAAACGCTTATTAGCATACTCATCGATTGCCCATTTTGGTTATTTACTTGTTGCATTAATTGCAGTGCAATATCAAGTGTTGGCATTAGAAACCATTGGCGTTTATTTAATTGGATATATTTTAGCTAACATTTGTGTATTGGGTGTGATTAGTTTGGAATCACATTCTGATGAACTCCAAGATCACGAAAACGAAATAGATCTTTCCGGCTTATTCTGGCGCCGCCCAATTCTTGCACTTGCTATGGGCGTGGGGTTATTGTCTTTAGCTGGCGTGCCGCTTACCGCAGGGTTTATTGGTCGTTTTCTACTATTAATGTTAGGTGTGACCGCAGAATTATGGTGGTTAAATGCCGCTATTGTTCTTGGTAGTACATTAGGCTTATATTTTTATGCCCGACTTATTATCAACTTATATATCAGACCAGTAGGACGTGATGATCTCAATAGCAATCAAAACGTTAGCAAATCAACATGGCGTGATATTAAATTTAGTGAGTTATTTATTGTTTTATCAGCACTGCTAACCATAATTTGTGGCGTATATCCTAAATGGATGTTTAACTTAGTTAGCATGGCTCAATATTTAACCACATAACCACCATTTTCCGCCTTCATCATTTGATAGGCGGAATGTTTTGCACCTAGATCTTTATTAAGAGGTGTATGTTTTTTGCTCAAACGTAGGTAATTTCTGAAAGATCTTGACAAGAAATAGTTAATAACAGATTTATTTATTGTGTTATAATTCTGACCTTTAATATTTTATTTATATCAAGAGGACAAATATGGACTTTTTTATTTCTAATGCGTATGCCGTTGAAGGGGCAGCAGGCGAAAACAATCCTTATTTCTTACCTATAATGCTTGTTGTGTTTGGGTTATTTTTCTATTTTATGATTATGCGCCCACAACAAAAACGTGCTAAAGCGCATCGTGAGTTAATGGCATCAATTTCTAAAGGTGATGAAGTATTAACCAATGGTGGACTTATTGGTCGTGTATCAAAAGTGAATGACAATGGTTATATTGCGTTAGAGTTAAACGATACAACTGAGGTTGTTATCAAACGTGACTTTATCACATCTGTTTTACCAAAAGGAACAATGAAATCATTATAATAGTGTGTTAGCTATTATAGTTCATTGTGTTTATTACCTAAACCCACAAGAGAATATGTCGTGTTAAACCGCTATCCTTTGTGGAAGTACATTATGTTGGTCGTCGTAATTTGCGCCGGCCTACTTTATGCGCTTCCAAATATTTATGGTGAAGACCCCGCTATACAGATTTCAGCGTCTAATGGTGCTGAAATTAATGTTACCACACAAGATAATATCAAAAAGCTTTTAAGTGATAATCAAATCGAACCCAAATCATTGGTGTTTGAAAATAAATCTATCTTAATTCGTGTTGGTGATAATGATACTCAACTTAAAGCTAAAGAATTAATTTCTCAAGCCTTAGGTGATAATTATGTCGTCGCTTTAAACTTAGCACCTGCAACACCTGCTTGGCTAAGGGTATTAGGTGCCGAACCAATGAAACTCGGCTTAGATTTACGAGGCGGTGTTCACTTTTTAATGGAAGTGGATATGACAACTGCATTAAGTAAACTCACTGAGCAATCGGTTGAAAATATAAGAACTGAGTTTAAAAATAGCAATTTAAAGTACAAATCTCTTAATAAAAATAACAATCAACAAATTGTTATGCAATTTGATAATACTGACGATCGCAATAAAGCGATTACAAAGCTTAACGTATTACCAGATTTTAAATTAACTTCCCAAACTGATGACAGTATCGTAATCAATGTCAGCGACCAGCGTTTACAACAAGCAAAAAATGATGCTGTTCAGCAAAATACCACTATTTTACGTAACCGTGTTAACCAATTGGGCGTTGCTGAACCAATAGTGCAACGTCAAGGTGCAGATCGTATTGTGGTCGAGTTACCGGGAATTCAAGATACGGCATTAGCAAAACGTATTTTAGGTGCCACAGCTACATTAGAATTTAGACAAGTTAATGAAGAAGGATCAAAAAACCTTGCCGCTATTATCAATGGTGATATGCGTGTGCCATATGGATCGGAATTGAAATATATGGAAGACGGTTACCCGGTGCTACTGTTTAAACGAATTGTATTAACCGGTGATCATATTACTGACTCTTCATCCAGAGTTAGTGAATATGGCCGACCAGAGGTGAGTATCAATTTAGACAGTGCGGGCGGCAAAACGATGCTTGATTTCACCCAAAAGAATTTGGGAAAAGCAATGGCAACGCTATTTGTTGAATATAAAGATACCGGCAAACGCGATGAAAATGATAAACCAGTTCTTGAAAAACAAGAGCGAGTTATTAATGTTGCAACTATTCAAGGTATATTCAGCGATCGTTTTCAGGTGACGAATATTAAAAGTATTGATGAAGCAAAAAATTTGTCGCTATTACTACGAGCTGGTGCACTCATTGCGCCAATTCAAATTATTGAAGAGCGCACTGTTGGGCCGTCAATGGGGCAAGAAAATATCACTCAAGGTTTAGAATCGTGTATATGGGGATTACTCATTTCTGTTATCTTCATGTTAGTGGTCTATCGCCTATTTGGTGTGTTTGCAAGTTTAGCGTTAGTGGCTAACTTAATTCTTATTGTTGGGGCGATGTCCTTATTGCCGGGAGCAACGTTAAGTATGCCAGGTATAGCCGGTATCGTTTTAACGGTAGGCATGGCGGTTGATGCCAACGTGCTGATTAATGAGCGGATAAAAGAAGAGCTCAGTAACGGGCGAGGGGTACAACATGCTATTAATGAAGGATATGCTGGCGCTTGGAGTAGTATTTTTGATGCCAACATCACCACATTAATTACTGCTATTATTCTTTATGCCGTTGGTACAGGATCGATTAAAGGCTTTGCCATTACATTAGGAATCGGTATTTTAACATCGATGTTTACATCCATTGTCGGAACTCGAGCATTAGCCAATCTTGTTTATGGCGGACGCCGTGTTGATAAGTTATCAATTTAGAGGTTTATTGTGAGTGTTGATAAAAAAGAAAATCATGATGTTAGAGAGCTCAATCATGGCCGCAGAGTCCTCGACTTTTTAAAATACGGCTTTATTGCTTTTGTCATTTCAATGCTATTGGTTGTTGCCTCTATTGTTGTTATCTTTGTCAAAGGCTTTAATCTTGGGCAAGATTTTACTGGTGGAACAACCATTGAGCTGACGGTAACTAAATCGGTTAACCTTGATGATCTGCGTAATAGTTTGCGTCAAGCTGGTTATCATGAGCCAGTGGTGCAATATTATGGCAGTAGTAAAGACATCATTATTCGTTTAGCCACTGCTAAACAAGAAGATGGCGCTTCAGCGGCGATTGATAATGCGTTAGGTTCACAAATCTCTAATTTGATACATAAAAGCATCGATGAAAATGCTCAAATCAAACGCATTGAATTTGTTGGACCAACCGTCGGGGCTGAGCTTGCACAAGACGGTATTTTAGCCATTTGCGCCGCTTTAGTCTGTATCCTAATCTATATTGCATTTCGTTTTGAATGGCGATTTGGTACCGGTGCTGTTGTGGCTTTAGCGCACGATGTTATTATCACAGCCGGTTATCTTTCATTATTTGAACGTGAGTTAGATTTAACCATTATTGCGGCGATGTTATCGATAATTGGTTACTCGCTAAATGATACTATCGTGGTATTTGACCGAATTCGTGAAAACTTCAGAAAAATTCGTCGTGCATCACCTTACGATGTGATTAACATCTCGTTAACTCAAACATTACATCGTACGTTAATGACTTCAGGTACTACACTTGCGGTTGTTATCATTCTGTATATTTTTGGCGGATCGATGTTAAAAGGATTCTCAGAAACGTTAGGGGTTGGTATTGTTCTTGGTACAATCTCTTCAATTTATGTGGCGGCTTATATGTCACTTAAATTAGGCGTTAAACGTGAACACTTTATGCCACCAAAAGTAGAAGTAGAAGGTGCAGATCAACCAGCTATTCTGCGTTAATATCTGAACGCTACCGTTTATCGGTAGCGTTTAATTCGGTTGTTTTTCAAACAAACAACATCAAACCGATTGACACCTACCATTTAGTTGCATATTATTAGCCGCAGTTTTATTCATTTCATTTTGGGGCCATAGCTCAGCTGGGAGAGCGCAACGCTGGCAGCGTTGAGGTCAGGGGTTCGATCCCCCTTGGCTCCACCAATTTAAGATTTAATCATCTTTTAAATTCTACTTAGTCAAAAGCTCTCAGCGGGCAAAACTTATTTTTACCCCCATTCCGTGGTATTACCTATTGCAGGTGTGGGTTTATTTTTTTCTATTTCGGTATGGATCACGGTGATATAATCGGGAATTATTGGCGCTTCACGGTAGAAGGCAACCCATTTTACTCCGGTATTAATATTGCTCATGTTTAACTTTTCCGTGTTTAAAATTTGCTTGTAGTTCTAAATTACTTTAAAACTTACGAATATAAATATTAAAAAGTGTCTATTAATACCTGCATCCATTCAATTAGTACTTCGATTGAATCGTCAAATTTATCGCATATAAGATCTTGGCTAAAAAAATGATGATCCTCCTCATTATTGAATGATGATATGTAATTTTGTAATTATTCATTAATATTAAATTTTTGTTTGATATTGGCTAACTCTTCTAATGAAGTGGCATTAAACGCTTCAACCATCCATTCAGGCCAACCTTGTCCTTTAATAATCTCTTTTTTGAATTGGGTTTCTTGTTCCCATTTATATTTGCCGTCATTAAAGCTGATTAAATCGTTCGCACACATAAAATTATTGACCCAACCCCAGACCAGATAACTACCAATGCCATTGCGTAGCGGATCTAACATAATATGATCAATGGTTTTATTGGTATTGGGTTTGCACACCATTAAAATGGTGGAATTGAGGGAATATCGGGAAAAGTTATGCACAACCACCCCGTGTAAATCCGCCCAATCATATTCTTTAATACGCTTTTTATTGGGGTGTAAAAAAGTTAATGGATTGCGTAATACTTTAAAATTGAAAAAATAACTTTCATTGATATACACTTTACCGGTTTTACGGTTGAAAATAATGGGACTGCCACGTCGAGTAAACAAGTTGTTATAAAATTCAGGAATAAGAAGGTAAATTGCAAGAAAACAAAGGATAAATGACGCAATAGCTAGATTTGCTATTTCTGATTCATTTTCAGTATTGTATACAAATAATAAAAGTACTAATAAAACCATTGAAGGAATTAACATAGTAATTCCAATCAAACTGATAAATAAATAAAAAATTTGATTTGATTTAGTTTTTCGAATAAAAGCACAAAAATTATCATTAGCATACAATAAACGTTCATCGGCTCCGGTTAAATAATTACCGCCTTTAACTAAATCACCTATCCAACCAGGGATTTGGGGTTGATATTTTGATGGCATGTTAACTTCTGATTCCTTCTTTTATTTGTTTTACATCCTAGCTTGTTATCACGCATTAACATGGTGCTTTTGTTTGATTTCGGCTAACTCATCTAGCGTTGTAGCATTGAATGCTTCAACCATCCATTCAGGCCAACCTTGTCCTTTAATAATCTCTTTTTTGAATTGGGTTTCTTGTTCCCATTTATATTTGCCGTCATTAAAGCTGATTAAATCGTTCGCACACATAAAATTATTGACCCAACCCCAGACCTGATAACTACCAATGCCATTGCGTATCGGATCTAACATAATATGGTCAATGGTTTTATGGGTATTAGGTTTGCAAACCATTAAAATGGTGGAGTTGAGGGAATATCGGGAAAAGTTATGCACTACCACCCCGTGTAAATCCGCCCAATCGTATTCTTTAATACGCTTTTTATTGGGGTGTAAAAAAGTTAATGGATTGCGTAATACCTTAAAATTGAAAAAATAACTTTCATTGATATACACTTTACCGGTTTTACGGTTGAAAATAATGGGGCTTCCTTTGTGAGTAAATATCGTTTGGTATAATAATGGAATAACGATATACAGTGCAAACCAAGTTGCAAAAAAAATAAATATTCCTAAATTCAATATGTTTTGTTCTGTATCTGTATCTGTATCTGAATTGAAATGAATAATCAAGTCTAAACATAGGATTATTATTACAATTCCCAAAATTACTGCTATTGTATAGATAAATATATAAAAAATTTTATCAGACAATACCTGTCTTCTAAAAGCACAGTAGTTATCATTGGCATACAATAAACGTTCATCGGCTCCTGTTAAATAATTACCGCCTTTATCTAAATCGCCTATCCAGCCAAGGATTTGGGGTTGGTATTTTGATGGCATGTTAACTTCTGATTCCTTCTTTTATTTGTTTTATATCCTAGCTTGTTATCACGCATTAACATGGTGCTTTCGTTTGATTTCGGCTAACTCATCTAGCGTTGTAGCATTGAATGCTTCAACTATCCATTCAGGCCAACCTTGTCATTAGATAATCTCTTTTTTTAATATTGCTCTTCGCATTTAATCATTAATATAGAGATCGGTGAATTAAGTTCTTCTATGGTGAGAATATAGCGATTTTGTGCAACCGCCCCCGATAATCCATTAATTAAGTGCTCACCAACTTGATTGATGATCTTATTTAAACCACTAGCCATGTGTTCTCCTACAAATTCCTTTTTTTAACTCAAGTTACTATGAGTTATGAATTATTATCGATTATTCCTTTAGCGTGTTGTTGACTAGATAGCTAATAAAATTGAGGTGATTTGGAGGCATTGATATAATATTAGTGGTATCAATGGCTAAACCTAATCATGGCAGGAAATAATAACGCTTATTTTTATTAATCTTATCGATAGGCAATTACATCATGTGGGTAATTGCCATTCGGTGGTTTTTATTTCCTTACTCTTACGAGTAACTAAAATTTTTTAATTTTATTAAATTCTTTCCAACACTTTTTAATCAGTAATGATTATCTAAGTAGTATATAAAAAAGACCATTTTTAATCAAATTTTCAATTTCTATACACTAATTTAACAAATTCGATGAAAATAAATAAAAGTAATGGGGTATGTTAAATTCAGACATTGACTGTTTAAGATGAGTTTTATAGTCTAAAAGTTCGCTTTGATAGCGAAAAGTCATTTTTAAGCTCATAAGCCTTTAGTCAATTGATCTGATTTAGTCATAAATTTTTATCAAAGGTATAAAAATAATGATGAGCCAATAAATAAAACGTTGTTTTATGGCGTTTTGAATCGATGTTATTAGTAATATGGCGATCTGTTTTATACTAAAACGTATATATTTTCTGAAAGTTCTTGACAAGATTTTATTGACGAAATGAGATTGTTTAATTGAAAATGATTAAAGACCAAATCAATAACGATATGATTAGTGTTATAATAATTTTTACTTTCGTGGTGATTAATTAGGTTTTGCTCATTGGTTTGAAGTTTGGCAAAATAGTGAGCTTAACAAACAAGTATTATGCTCTTATTAAGTGGTTGGGGTAGTTTGATAACCCGTTAATGAGATACACAATCTTTTGTTAATTCAAGTAGGAACTAAATTAGGATGATTGGGCAAATTAAACAAAATATAAAAACAACACTTATCTCATGTTGCCTGAGTGGATTAGTCATATGTTCTGTGCCAATTTATGCAGACACTAAACCCGATACGATTTCAACTGAAACGCAAACGGAAGTTGATTCAGTGGAGCCATTAACACAAGATGATCAGATTGATGCTACTGATACAAGCCAACCCAGTGAAATAATTTATCACAAAACGATTTTTTCACTTTCTGGTGAACCTAAATACCCTGATAATTTTGAACACCTAGATTATGTTAATCCTAATGCGCCCAAAGGTGGAGTAATTAAGTTTGCTGAAATAGGTTCATTTGATAATCTTAACCGCTTTGCAAGCCGTGGAGCGCCTGAGCGAAATTCGGGAGCGCTATACGATACGCTTTTTACTAACTCTTCAGATGATATTCAAAGTTTTTATCCTTTAATTGCCACCTCTATTACCTATTCAGATAGTTACCGCTGGGCTGAAGTGACAATTAACCCTAACGCTCGCTTTCAAGACGGTCGGTCAATAACTGCGCGAGATGTTGAATTCACCTTTCATAAATTTATGACTGAAGGTGTGCCGTCCTATCGGGTTTTTTATGAAGGGGTAACTGTGCAAGCAATTGACACTTATCTTGTGCGCATTGAATTACCGGAAAAAGACCGTACTAAATTGTTGTCGTTCGCCGGTTCGATGAAAGTTATTCCTAAACACTTTTGGCAAAACCATGACTTTTCTGAGCCATTGAGTACTCCGCCATTAGCCAGTGGTCCATACTATATAAGTGATTATAAACTCGGGCAATATGTTGTTTATAAACTTAATCCTGATTATTGGGCAAAAGATTTGCCAATTAATAAAGGGTTAAATAATTTTGATGAAAAACGTATTGAATACTATATGGATAATAGTATTGCCTTAGAAGCTTTTAAAGCTGGTGAATATGATATACGTGAAGAGTCAGAGCCTAAAAATTGGTTTACTCAATATCAAGGGCAACACTTTGATGCTAAAAATATTATCAAGCAAGAACGCCCGGTTACCACGGCTACCAATACCAAATGGCTGGCATTTAACTTGCAAAAAGATCTGTTTAAAGATATTAGAGTTCGGCAGGCAATAACATTAGCTTTTGATTTTGAATGGCTAAATCATGCTTTTTATTATGACAGCTATAAACGCCCTTATAGTTTTTTTGAAAACACCATTTATGCCGCAATTGGTAAACCAACAGAGCAAGAATTGACATGGTTAATGCCGTATAAAGATATCATTCCGCAGCAAGCTTTTGATGATGCCTATTTTGTTGCGAAAAGTGATGGACAAGGTTTTAACCGTGATAATTTGTTAAAAGCAGCGGAGCTATTAAAACAGGCCGGCTGGGTAATAAAAGAAGGCAAACTAATTAATGAAAAGACCAACCAGCCATTTGAATTTGAACTCACCGCTTATGTGGGTGATGATGTTAAATATGCAATTCCTTTTCAACAAAATTTAGCCCGTTTAGGGATTACCATGAAAATTAGTTTGTTAGATTCGTCACAGCATTTACGCCGTTTGCGTAAGCGTGATTATGATATGATGCCGCAAGTTTATTATGCAATGAATTATCCTAACTCTAATTTATCAGTTTATTGGGGTAGCCAATATCTCAATTCATCCTGGAATGGTTCGGGGTTACATAATCAAGCAATTGATAACCTTATTGATGCAATTAACGAAAACATCGATGATGAGAAAACATTAATTCCTTTGGGCAGAGCGCTCGATCGTATTTTAACCCAAGAATATCCTATGATCCCAATGTGGTATAACAGTAAAACTTATTATGCATATTGGAACAAATTTGGGAAACCAGCGATTGAGCCTACATATGCGATAGGGATTGATAGTTGGTGGTATGATGCAGATAAAGCAGCCAGCCTGCCAAAAAATCGGGAACATTGATATGCTAAATTATTTAATCCGAAGATTATTACTGATTATTCCAACACTGTTTGTTATTTTAACAATTAACTTTTTTATTGTACAAATTGCGCCGGGTGGGCCGGTTGATCAAGCTTTAGCCTTAATCGAAATGGGACCACAGTCCGGACAAGGGTTACTATCTTCCGGAAATAGTGCGTCGATTCAATCACAGCAACCTAAAAACGAATCGAATTATCGCGGTGCTCGTGGGCTTGATCCGCAAGTGATTGCGATGATTGAAAAGCAATATGGCTTTGATAAACCGATATTAGAACGCTATATTGAGACGTTGAAAAAATATATCTTATTCGATTTTGGTGATAGTTTTTTTAAAAGTGAATCTGTGGTTGGTTTGATTATTAAAAGCTTACCTGTTTCTATTTCACTGGGGCTTTGGAGTACGTTAATTGTTTATATTATTTCAATTCCTTTAGGTATTCGTAAAGCGGTAAAAGATGGCTCGGCGTTTGATTTTTGGTCTAGTACATTAATTATTATTGGTTATGCTATTCCCTCTTTTTTATTGGCGATTTTATTGATTGTGCTTTTTGCCGGTGGCAGTTATTGGGATATATTCCCACTAAGAGGGCTGATTTCAACCAATTTTGATCAACTTGATTTTTGGGGCAAAGTGAAAGATTACGCATGGCATATCTGTTTACCGACGGTTGCCATGGTTGTCGGAGGATTTGCTTCTTTGACCATGTTGACCAAAAATTCATTCTTAGATGAAATACGCAAACAGTATGTGCTTACTGCTCGGGCAAAAGGATTAACTGAAAGGAAAATTTTATACCGTCATGTTTTTCGTAATGCAACTTTACTGATTGTTTCGAGTTTTCCGGCTACTTTTGTTGGAATTTTATTTACCGGTTCGTTATTAATTGAGATTATTTTCTCGCTTAATGGGCTTGGGTTATTAGGTTATGAAGCCATTTTACAGCGAGATTATCCGGTGATCTTTGGTTCACTCTATATTTTTACCTTAATTGGGCTTCTTACTAAATTAATATCTGATTTATCTTATATGATTATTGATCCCCGTATTGACTTTGAGGCACGCAACTAATGACCAACAACTATTCTATTAATCGACAACGTTGGCAACGATTTAAACAAAATCGTCGTGGTTATTACTCATTTTTGTTATTTGCCTTGTTATTTTTAATCAGTCTATTTTCAGATTTTATTGTGAATGATCGGCCGATTTTCATTAAATATCAAAATAACTATTATTCGCCAATTTTTCATTTTTATCCCGAAACCACATTCGGGGGGCAATTTGAGACACAGACTAATTACTTAGATCCGACTGTCCAAAAACGAATTGAGGATAACGGTTGGATTTTGTGGCCGCCTTTTCGTTTTAGCTACAATACCTTAATTTATGATACACAAAGGACATTCCCAACACCGCCTTCCAGCGCTCATTTACTGGGAACGACAGATGCCGGTTTTGATGTGTTTGCTAATATGTTATACGGTTTTCGCCTCTCAATGCTGTTTGCCATTTTTTTAACGGCGATAACCTCAATTATTGCAATTGTGATTGGCGCCATTCAAGGTTATTACGGGGGTAAGATTGATTTACTCGGACAAAGATTTATTGAGATCTGGAGTGGATTGCCGCAAATGTTTATGATTATTTTATTAGCCAGTATTTTACCCCTTAATTTCTGGTGGTTATTAGGCATAACCGTTTTATTTGGTTGGATGTCATTATCGGGCGTGGTGCGTACTGAATTTTTACGGACGCGTAATTTTGATTATGTCCGTGCGGCTAAAGCATTGGGCGTAAGCGATAGAAAAATTATGTTTCGCCATATTTTACCTAATGCTATGGTGGCAACATTAACATATTTACCGTTTATTTTATGTGGGGCGATTACGACGTTAACTTCGCTCGATTTTTTAGGCTTTGGTTTACCTATCGATTCACCGTCACTAGGGCGATTACTGTTACAAGGCAAAAATAACCTACAAGCTCCGTGGCTAGGTATCAGTTCTTTTTTAATTATTGCAACTTTGCTTTCACTATTAATCTTTATTGGTGAAGCAGTAAGAGATGCGTTCGATCCAAACAAAGGAGTGTGCTAATGAGTTCTCCTTTATTATCCGTCCATGATTTAAGCATTGCCTTCAAACGTGGTTCACGCATTGAATCTGAAGTTGTCAAAAGGGTAAGTTTTGATATTCATGAGCAAGAAACATTAGCATTAGTTGGCGAGTCCGGCTCCGGTAAAAGTGTTACCGCATTGTCGATATTACGTTTATTGCGTAAAGAGCAGGTGACTTATCCAACCGGCGATATCAGATTTGAGGCGCAATCATTGTTGAACGCGCCAGAAAAACAGCTACGTAAAATTCGTGGTAATCAAATCAGTATGATTTTTCAGGAGCCTATGGTCTCACTCAATCCATTACATACTGTTGAGAAGCAGCTTTATGAGGTACTGGCGTTACATCGTGGAATGAGTCGAAATGTCGCTCGTTCGGAAATATTACAATATCTTGACAGGGTAGGTATTAAAGATGCTAAAAGTAAACTTTCATCTTATCCTCATCAGCTATCCGGTGGCGAAAGACAACGTGTCATGATTGCAATGGCAATATTAACTCATCCTAAATTGTTAATTGCCGATGAGCCAACAACCGCATTAGATGTTTCAGTACAGGCACAAATTATTCAGCTACTTAAAGATCTAAAAAATGAACTCAACATGAGCATGTTGTTTATTTCACATAATCTAGGCATTGTTAAAAAATTAGCTGATAAAGTTGCTGTGATGCAACATGGTGAAATTGTTGAATATAACAATAAGCATCGTATCTTTTTACGACCTAAACATGAATATACTCAAACATTGCTAAATTCTCAGCCAAGTGGTGACCCCGTTCCGTTGCCTGAAACGCCGGGTATCTTGCTTAATGTCAACCATTTGGATGTTGAAGTTGTTACCAAGAAACAGTTATTTACCAGTCAAAAAAAGAAAATTGTCAACAACATCGGTTTTGCGGTACATCAAGGCGAAACAGTTGGAATTGTCGGTGAGTCTGGCTCCGGAAAAACCACGACAGCTTTGGCCGTGTTGCGACTGATTAAATCTCAAGGTGATATTTTATTTGATAGTTACCCTATCCATAATTTGACCGGTAAAAAATTACTGCCTTTTCGCAGTCGTATTCAAGTTGTTTTTCAAGACCCGTTCTCGTCTCTCAATCCTCGGTTTAATGTTGAGCAAATAATTAGCGAAGGGTTAACGGCTCATAAGAAATTAACTAAAAGTGAAATTGAACAAGCCGTGATTGATATTATGCAAGAAGTTGGGCTAGATCCGCAGATGCGTTTTCGTTACCCAACGGAGTTCTCAGGAGGGCAGCGGCAACGTATTGCTATTGCCAGAGCACTGATTTTACAACCGGAATTATTAATTTTAGATGAACCAACGTCATCATTAGATCATTCTATACAAAAGCAAATTATTAATTTGCTCAAATCATTGCAAGAAAAGTACCAGCTAAGCTACTTGTTTATTAGTCATGATTTAGCCTTAGTTTACTCAATATGTCATCAAGTGGTGGTGATGAAAGATGGCGAAATTATTGAACAAGGATCGCGTGAGCAGATCTTCTCTTCGCCAGAATCTGACTATACCAAGATGCTGCTTTCATTTTTGGACAAGCCGCCACGAAAAGTGAGTAAAACCCTAATTCATGGAGATAAGATTGAAAATGATGATCAATCGGATGATAACAAAACAGAATCAACGAAAGTCTCAGCCATTAACTGGGCAGATGCACTGTTAATGAGAAAGCAGTAATGTTAAATAATGATAAAGGGTTAGTTCTATAAAGTTAATATAACGATCAACTAAGTAGGTTAGTATGCAAAAAAAAATAAAATCTATTTTATTCGCAACATGTTTATCTATAACATCAATGGATGTTTTGGCGTTGATGTGTACTGATAATCCTTCACAAAATGTGGTTCTAGCAAACAACTATATTTTAAAAGTCGATGATTTTATCGATACTCCAGCTAAAGGCATTAAGCAAGAGACTCGAACTTTGCAATATAATAATGGATTAATGGCTAAACAAATCATTGATTATGATGAAAAGGGTTTATTCACTCAAAGCCAATATGACCTCTATTTAAAAAACAATCAGCTTGATTATACTGAAAGTTTACAAAAAAAGGATTTTGGTTGGCAAACTATTATCGAAAACCAATCTGATAAGACACATACGATTATCAATTTTAAAGTTGATGCACAAGGTAAGATTATTGAGTCTGAACAAATTAAAAAATCGGATGATTTTGTTTTTAGCCAAAATGATAGTTACCAATTTGATAATAATAACTGCTTAGTGAGAAAACAAATAACATGGAAAATTGAAGACGTTGAAATAAAACATAACAATAACGTGGACAGCCCAAAAGGCGATTCTACTTATACTTTTACTTATGAAAACCAACATCTAAGAGACGTTTCCTATAACAGTACCGGTAGAACAAGCCGTATGGATCACTATTCATATCTCTTTGATCATCTTCAGCGGTTAAAAGAAATAAAATTAAATACATCATCAGCTGACGCCAAATACGGTACTGTAATAACTGAATTTTCAGGGCTTAATGATAAAAATGATTGGCTCCACGCAACGGTAAGTCTTCAAAATGTAAACCAACTCACTACTGTCAGAACAATTACTTATTATTAATCATGTTTTAAAACAAGCGTTAACATAAAGTTAACGCTTTTGTCTTTATTATGCTTAAACGTGCGAACTATAATCGTACAAACAAAACGTAAATAGCATGTATTGTCCATGCTAAGGCTAAGAGGTAAGTTAATCCTTTTTCTCGTTTAGGGTAGATATTATATTGATGTAATAGCGTTAAAATCTGTTGTAATGCAAACCAAATTGGTAATGAAATGGTTAGAAATAGAAATATTTTACCCACTTGAGTATTTGCCAATTTAAGAATATAGGAGCGTGTAATTGCATCACCAAATGGAATGATAAAGGCTAAAATGACCAGTACAATTGGTGAAAAAATCGCTGCCCAAGTACTACCTACAATATATAACCCTTTGATTACTTTACCCGTTTTTTGTTTTGAATGATCTTTTTTTGTTGTCATTGATTTAATACCACTTTATTTTAAAACTAACCATAATAGGCAGGCCGATATCGCAATCATTATTAACCATAAACCCAATGTTATTAGATAGATTTTAGCTTTATTATGACGACTTGGCGAAAAAATAGCATTGGGTAACAAGTTAAACCAGCTTAAACAATGAAAGAGCATAACGAAAAGAGCAAGGCAATTTATTATAACGGCTAATGGGCTACGTAAAAAAAAGATAAAACGGTAAAACTCGTCTTGTCCAAGGCCATTGGTATACATACAAATTACCCCATACATTAACACCATACTTACCCAAATCATTGAAAACGGCCTAAGTTTTATTAGAATCGAAATTAACAATGGTGGTTTTGTGTTTGATTGCAGTTCACCAAAATAAGTATCGCTACTTTGATTATTTAAATTTTGATTATTATTGGTTTGATTCATAAATTTCTCAATTGGTATTGGTTATGGCAATAGTTTTGCTTATTGAATTTATTTTAAATCTAATTATAGAGGTAAAGCATGTTTTTGTCGCTAATCTAAAGCAGTACATGATAGGGGTTTTAGTGATCTAAGGATTGGCATAATGTGCGTCAAGCGTTAACCATGGCATGGATGAGTATAA
Organism: Gilliamella sp. B3172; assembly: GCF_026536465.1. NCBI lineage: Bacteria > Pseudomonadati > Pseudomonadota > Gammaproteobacteria > Orbales > Orbaceae > Gilliamella > Gilliamella sp. B3172. The sequence continues at coordinate 70,524 of NZ_JAFNOA010000001.1, forward strand.
TCAAATAATGTTAAGGCTGGTATGTGTTTTTTTGCTTTTAATTGATGTTATCTTTTGCTGGATAAAAGTAATTACATTACTGGCTAAAATAATAGGGAAAAATAGCGTACAATATTGCGATATTCAACGTAGATTCATCATCAACAGTTTAGGAAATAAGTATGACAGGAAAATTTATTGTCATCGAAGGTCTTGAAGGTGCAGGTAAAACAACCGCAATTAGGACGGTAGCAACTATTTTAAATCAAAATAATATTTGTGATTTGCAGTTCACACGCGAGCCTGGCGGAACGCCAATTGCTGAAGCGCTGCGCAATATTATCAAAAATGGTTTAGATCATGAGCCATTAACGGATAAGGCTGAATTACTCATGTTATATGCTGCTCGAATCCAACTGATTGATAATGTAATTAAACCTGCACTGAAAGCCGGGCGGTGGGTGATTGGTGATCGGCACGATTTATCAACTCAAGCTTATCAAGGTGGTGGTCGTCAGTTAGATAAGGTATTTATTGAAACGTTAAAAACACAAGTGCTAGGTGATTTCAAACCTGATCTTACTTTATATTTAGATGTGGAGCCGCAAATTGGTTTAATGCGGGCAAGATCACGAGGTGAACTTGATCGTATTGAACAGCAATCTTTGCCATTTTTTGAGCGAATACGAGATCGCTACTTAGCGCTTGCACAGCAAGATAGTACCATTGCTGTTATCGATGCGACTAAATCGATTGATGATGTCACTATGCAAATTCAAACTATTTTAACTTCATGGTTAGCAACGCAGGTTATTACGCAATGATTTTCAATGATTATCCATGGTTAATATCGCCTTATCAGCAATTGGCTCAAGCGATTTTGCATAACCGTGCCCACCATGCTTTACTCATCAATTATATTCAAGGAAGTGGCGAAGATGAACTTGTACAAATGTTGGCTAACCGTTTGTTGTGTCAAGCTTCATCGCAACTTGAACCCTGTTTAAAATGCCATAGTTGCCAACTGTTTTTATCGCATCATCACCCGGATTATTATGTTTTGACTAATGAGCAAGGTAAACAGTCAATTGGCATTGATCAAGTTCGTAGTATCACATCCAAAGTTTACGAAAAATCACAGCAAGGTGGTAATAAAGTGATTTGGGTTAAACACGCTGCTTTGATGACAGAAGCGGCGGCTAATGCTTTACTCAAAACATTAGAAGAGCCACCGCAAAACACTTATTTTATCTTGAGTGATGATCATAACAGTCACTTGTTACCGACCATATATAGTCGTTGTTTTTCCTACTTTTTACCGGTACCGGAATTAGATGATTCAGTTAAATGGTTAAAAAAGCAGCATTGTCAACATTATAGCGATAATGAGCTTGCCTCTGCGCTTTTATTGAGCGAAAATGCGCCGTTAACAGCCTTAGCTTTACTCGATCAAGAGAAGTGGCTACAACGGAAAGCGTTTTGTGAAAATTTATCAGCAGTCATTGCACAAAACGATTTTTGGCAATTAGCAAAAACTATTGATAACGAAGCTTTTTTAGAGAGAATTATCTGGTTTTGTGCCTTATTAAGTGATGCATTAAAAGCTAAACAAAAAGTAGGACGGTTTATTGTTAATCGTGATCAAGTTCCACTCGTCAGATTGTTAGCAACCAAAAGTCATCAAGAGATATCTGCACTTTATCAAATTTGGTTACAAGCAAGAAACCAGTTGTTGACAATAACCGGGCTAAATAAAGAATTAATAATCTACAATGTGTTGGCACAATCTGAACTTATTTGCAGTGGTGATAACAAATAATGCTGTGAAAAAGTTTCAGAAATAGACTATGTTTAAGTAAAAAGGAATAGCGGTGAGTTATTTATCTATTGAATTCGGGATATTGTTTGTCGCTTTTTTTGCCTTTTATTGGGCTTGCAGCTTATTACCTAAAGTACAAAATATGCTGCTATTGGTCTTTAGTTACGTTATTGTTGCTAGTTATAGTTGGCAATTTGCACTGATTTTATTTAGTTATACTTGTGTTATCTATCTATTCGCTTTGCTGATAAACGCCTCAAAACGCCATGCCAAATTTTGGTTAATATTGGGATTATGCGTATCGATTATTAATCTGGCGTTATTTAAATATTTTGATTTCTTTCGCTATGAACTACAAGCACTGTTAAATTTTCTTGATTTAACCGTATTATTACCGGTTATAACTGTCGTAATCCCTATCGGTATCTCGTTTTATACTTTTCATTCAATAAGCTATTTGGTATCAGTAAAACGTAAAGAGATTCCGATCGCTAAATTCTGGGATTTTGCCTTATTTTTATCTTTTTTCCCTAGTGTGATTGCCGGTCCGATTAATCGAGCTAAAGACTTTTTGCCGCAAATTGCGATTACTCATCCTCGTGAAATATTAGAGCCTTATCGAGCATTTACGTTGATCATGCTAGCGGTACTAAAAGTTTATTGTTTAGGTGGTTTAATAAGTGAACATTGGGTCAATCCTATATTTGCCAATCCGTTAGAATTTAGCTTCATTGATTTGTTAGTCGGGCTTTATGCTTATGCCGTGCAAATCTATCTCAATTTTTCGGGCTATACGGATCTAGTGACGGGCATTGCGTTGTTATTGGGCTTTCGCTTACCCATTAATTTTAATTTTCCTTATCTGGCGCTAAATTTGAGGGATTTTTGGGATCGCTGGCATATTAGTTTATCTCATTGGATTCGGGATTATATTTATATTCCACTAGGTGGCAGTCGTCGAGGTTTTAGTCGTACTCAAATTAATGTCATGTTAGCTATGTTATTATCAGGTTTATGGCATGGTGCCGGGATTAATTTTATCATTTGGGGTGGATGCCATGGGCTGGGTATTGTGGCGCTTAATATTGGGGACCGTTTATTTGGAAGAAATTGGTTATCGCAGCGCTTACCGATAATAGCAAGGCTATTTACCTTTCATTATGTATGCTTCGCTTGGATATTTTTTAATTGTGAAAGTCTGCTTGATGCATCAGATTATTTGACAGCATTATCTCAAAATTTTTTGATTGAATCACATTATGTGGAACCATTTTTATGCTTCTGTATATTATTTTTAATCTATCCGATAGTTAAAGATATTCCCAATTGGTTTGCATGGAACATTAGCAATATCAATAAGTACTTTTTGCCTTTCGTGATTATTTATGTATTGTGGCTAATTATTTATTTTGCACCTTCTGGTGTACCAAACTTCATTTATGCTAACTTTTGAGTATGACGTTTAATTAATATGAAATGTAAAAAATTAATTTCAAAAAATGACCCGGAAGATGAGTTAAATATTTTACAGCAATGTCATGACTCGTTGGCAGACGACGTTTTTGTTCAAAATAAAAACACAAGCCAACTCGATTATGCTACTGCATATACCCAAAGAACATTGTCCGCTTGGTATGTTTTTGTATTGCTATTGGTGACTGCTATAGCATTAATAATCATTTATTATAAATCAGTGCTTATTTATTGGCAGCAAACATATCATTTTGATTTAGTCAATTCACAAAGCCTTGTTCAGGAAATCGATCCGGAAGAACTAAAACCGGAACAAAAATTACTGGGACAAGAGTTACGGGAACAGGAATTACGGCAACAAGAGTTGCGGGAACAAGAATTACGGGAACAGGAATTACGGCAACAAGAGTTACGGGAACAAGAATTACGGCAACAAGAGTTACGGGAACAAGAATTACGGGAACAAGAATTACGGGAAAAGGAATTACAGCAACAAGCAGCACATAGACGAGAAAAATCAGAACAAATGATACAAAATGGGGTATCAGAAAAATCGAATATTCAAGGGGTTAACCAAAGTGACGGCAATCTATCAGCCATCCAGCAACCTGATGTCGATATCGGAACGGCTAAATCGTCTAAAATTGATTTATCGTCGCTCAATAAATCTCAATCTAATGCAAAATTGGGCAATACCCCTTTACAAGCCGTGAAAGTTGAAGAGGTCAATCAACCTAAAGATGAGTCATCATCAGGCTCGTCATTAAAGAATCAGAATCCTAATAAATTAGACCCGTTAGAGCAATTTTTTACTTTAGATGAGATTAAGCAACTCGATTCACCAAAAGTGCCGGTAACTCATTTGCACACTAGTGCTTTAAATAATGAGCCGTTACCCATTGTATTGACTGAAAATGATAAAGTATTTTTTGCTGGTGATTCATTAATGCAAGGGGTTGCACCATATGTTAAAAAAATGCTTTTTAAAGAATATAAAATAGAAAGCATTAATTTGAGTAAACAAAGTACAGGACTTTCTTACCCTAAGGCCTTTGATTGGCCCGAAACAATCAAAATTAATTTAGCTAACGATCCTTCTATCAAATTACTTGTGGTTTTTTTAGGTGCCAATGATTCTTGGGACTTTCCGGTTAAAGGTTACAGTAAATATGCTAAATTCAAATCTGAATTATGGGAAGAGCAATATCGTTTACGTATTGCCAGCATTCTCAATAGTGCCAGAGAGCATGATGTTCAAGTGCTTTGGCTTGCAGCACCTTGTATGAGTAAATCAAAATTAAATGATGGTATGGTTTACCTTAATACGTTATATATATCTGAACTTAAAAAAGCACAGCAACATTTTTTAACTACTAATAATTTATTGGGTTGTACCTATACAAATTACAATAGTTTTATTGAGTCTGAAAATAAAAAAATTAAAGTCAGGACTGATGACGGAATTCATTTTACTCCGACAGGCCAAAAAATTCTGGCCAAGGCAATTATGGATAAAATCACTTTCAAATTATTAGAGGATAACCATAGTGATTAGATTTTTTAAATTTATTATTACAGTTATTGCTGTCACTATCGCCGTTGGTTGTAGTGTGGCAGAAAGCAAGACTAGTACTGTATCGAGCGTTGTTGATTTTGGTGATCCTAATGCGAAAAAATTGTCGATGCGATTAAATTCATTAATAAAAAATAAGAAAAGCAATCAGGTCGTTAACATCACCCAAATCGGCGATTCACATACTGCTGCTGACTTTTTTACCGGTGAATTTAGAACGTTGATGCAAAAAAAATATGGAAATGCCGGTATTGGTTGGATACCGCCTGTTGCTATAAAAGGTCAAAATCATGTCGCAGTCAGTTGGAATACTAAAAATTGGGAAGTTTTAAATAGCCGTACTATGAGTAACCCTGATTTTCCAATCGGCGGTTTTATTGCCGTACCAACAAAAGATTCCGCAACGATTAAAATTACCCCAAAAACGGCAACCAATTCAGATTGGCAGGTTAAATTAACATTTAAAAAGACCAAAAATACGGACAATACGCTAAGTGTTTATGATGTGAATGATAAGAAAATCAATTTGACTGATTCACCAAAAATCAATGTGTGGCAAACTTCGTCAATAATTTCTAAACTGCCAATAGTCATTAAAGGCCAACATAATGTAGAATTGGCTGGAATGTGGTTAACTCGCAATAAACAATCCGGCGTTGTTGTTTCGGCGATAGCCTCGAATGGTGCCAAACAGACAATTTGGCAAAAATGGGGAGCAAGTTGGTTAAAACAATTAGCCTCTTCTAATAGTGATTTAGTCATCATTGAGTACGGCACTAATGAGAGTTTTGATGAAACATTAGATGCCGATGCTTATCGCCAAAACTTGATAAGCAGTATTCGCCAAATTCGCAAATCGCTTCCAGGCGCTGCAATCTTATTAATGTCGCCTCCGGACACCATGGTGAATGAAAAGGATTATCCTAAATCGTTTAAAACGGTCATGGATATTCAAAAACAGGTTGCTAAATCGGAAAAGACACTATTTTGGAATTGGCAACTCGCTATGGGCGGTGAAAATGCTGTTAAGAAGTGGCGCCAGCAGGGGCTTGCTCGTCCAGATTTAGTTCATCAAACCTTAAAAGGGTATAAAAAGAGCGCCCAGATTTTTTATACTGATTTAAATGAATTTGTTAGAAAGAATAAGTAATTTAAGCTTAAGAAGGAAAATATAGGTTATGTCATCTCCAATTATCGTTGCGGTAGATTTTTCAGATGTTAAATCGGCATGGAATTTTATTGATCAAGTTGATCCAAAAGATTGTCGTCTTAAAATCGGTAAAGAGCTGTTTACTCATGCAGGTCCCGATTTTATCAGACAGATTAAACATAAAGGTTTTGATATTTTCTTAGATCTCAAATTTCATGATATTCCAAATACTGTTGCAAAAGCAGTTGCAGCAGCGGCTGATTTAGGCGTTTGGATGACTAATGTTCATGCTAGCGGTGGTTCAAGAATGATGACGGCAGCAAAAGATGCGCTTAATTCCTATGGTAAAGATGCGCCATTGTTAATCGCTGTAACGGTATTAACCAGTATGGAATCTGCCGATCTTCAAGAGATAGGGATTAATGTATCTCCATTAGAGCAAGCGACAAGATTGGCGTCTCTGGCTAAAAATTGTGGGCTCGATGGCGTTGTATGTTCAGCTAAAGAAGTGCAAAGTTTTAGGACTCGCTTGGGCAGTGATTTCAAACTCGTCACACCCGGTATCAGACCAGCAGGCTCTAATCCCGATGATCAACGCCGAATCATGACGCCACAGCGTGCGCAAGCTGCCGGCTCTGATTATTTAGTGATTGGACGCCCTATCACTCAAGCCGAAGATCCAACTAAAGCATTACATGCTATTTTATCAACACTTGATTTAAGTAAGAGTTAAGTTAATTATGTCTGAAAATCCAATTGTTTATTCAACCGAGCAAGGTAGAGTTACCCCCAGTAAAGCAGCTCCGACTCGACCAAAAGGCGATGGTGTTATTCGAATTCAACGCCAAACCTCTGGTCGAAAAGGTAAAGGTGTGTGTGTCATATCAGGCTTTGATTTAGACGATAGCCAATTAATGCAATTGGCTGCTGAACTCAAAAAGCGTTGCGGTTGCGGTGGATCGGTAAAGGAAGGCTCGATAGAAATTCAAGGCGATAAACGGGAATTATTAAAGACACTACTTGAAGATAAAGGATTTAAAGTGAAGTTAGCCGGGGGCTGATAAGATTTTATATTAAAAACTCCCACTATTTAATTTGAAAGTGGGAGTTAACTTGATCAAATTAGTTTGATCGGTAACTGCGCATTTTTTTGCTGATATCGCGGCGTTCTTTAGAAATTTCAGCATTTTTGATAATATAATCATCAACACGATCATCATAATCGCTTTTCATATTGGCAATAATCGCTTGAAGTTCGTCGTAAGTCATATCAGGTTTAATATAATCACTTAAGTTTTCAAGTAATAACACTCGTTTTTGGTTGTCACGTATTTTTTTCTCGTTATCGGAAATTTCACGTTTTAATTTATTTAAACGACGTGATAAACGAATGTATTCAAGTACATCTTGAAACGTAGGTGCGGCTGATTTTTCCTTGTCCATCTATAACCCCTTATTTCTAAAAAAATGGAAAAAATAATTTAAACTAATTATATACCAATAATTTTTTAAGGTCATATTAATTATATTTTATTATTTACCAAAGTGGGATTTTAAATTATTTATAAATCCTTATTATTTTAGTAAATTTAAAATATTTTTTTTGCTTAAACGTATACTATTTCTGAAAGTTTTTGACAAAATGGGATAAAAACAAAAACAACTATTAAGAATTAGTACAAATTATTATACAATACGCTGATATTTATAAAGCGTACCAGAATGAGAGAATCATAATGAGCTGGATTGAAAAAATTCTAAGTAAAAATAACATATCGTCAGATCATAAGAAGGCGAATATTCCAGGTGGTGTTTGGACTAAATGTAGTAATTGTGAACAAATTATTTATCAAGCGGAATTAGACCGTAATTTAGAAGTATGCCCTAAATGTGATCACCATATGCATATACCTGCCCGTGTGCGGTTGTATCGATTTTTAGATGAAGGATCTGATGTTGAAATCGGTTCTGAACTTTCACCAAAAGATATCTTAAAATTTAAAGATACTAAAAAATATAAAGATCGCTTAACTGCCGCTCAAAAAGAGACACACGAAAAAGAAGCGATGGTCGTAATGAAAGGTACATTACACGGTATTCCGGTTGTTGTTGCCTGTTTTGAATTTGCTTTTATTGGTGGTTCAATGTCATCTGTTGTGGGGGCATTATTTACTCGAGCGGCTGAGCAAGCAATTGAAGATAAATGCCCGTTAATTTGTTTTTCCACCAGTGGTGGGGCAAGAATGCAAGAAGCGCTATTTTCTTTAATGCAAATGGCAAAAACCAGTGCTATTTTGGCCAAAATGCAAGATGAAGGGTTACCTTATATTTCAGTAATGACTGACCCTACCATGGGTGGGGTTTCAGCAAGCCTTGCTATGCTTGGTGATATCAATATTGCCGAGCCTAAAGCGTTAATCGGTTTTGCTGGTCCTCGAGTTATTCAACAAACTGTTCGTGAAACGTTACCAGAAGGCTTTCAACGCAGTGAGTTTTTGCTTGAAAAAGGCGCAATTGATATGATTATTCATCGCAAAGATATGCGACCGAAAATTGCTAGCTTACTGGCAAAATTAATGAAATTGCCTAATCCTTTTAACGATGTCAGCAATTACGAGACAGATTAATTGAGCATGCAACAACATAAAAAACCAGATGCCATGTCAGATCTTAAGACATGGCTTTGTTATTTAGAGCAATTGCATCCGGCAACGATTGAACTTGGACTTGAACGGGTTAAAACTGTCGCAAAGCGGCTTGAATTGTTGCAACCTGCTCCTTATGTATTTACCGTTGCCGGCACCAATGGCAAAGGGACGACCTGTCGCACGCTTGAAATGATGCTGCTAAACGCTAATTTAAAAGTTGGAGTTTATAGCTCACCGCATTTGTTGCGTTTTACTGAGCGAGTTCGGATAAATAATCACGAGTCAAAAGATCAAGATACCATTAATGCATTTATTGAAATTGAAAAAGCACGTGGGGATATTTCGTTAACTTACTTTGAATATGGTACGTTAGCGGCACTTTATCAGTTTAAACAAGCTAAACTCGATGTTGCCATTTTAGAAGTTGGCCTTGGTGGTCGGCTTGATGCAACCAACATTGTCGATGCGAATGTGGCTGTTATCACCTCAATCGATATTGATCACACCGATTATTTAGGTGACAATCGTGAAAGTATCGGGCGTGAGAAAGCAGGGATCTTTAAATCAAATAGCATTGCTATTATTGGCGAGCCGGATATACCGGCATCAATTTTAGATGTTGCAAAATCAGTAAACTGTCCATATTATCGAGTAAATCAAGAGTGGCGTTACAAGCAGATCGATAAAAACTTGTGGCAATTTGACTCCCCAGTCAAACAATATCAACATCTCCCTATGCCCAACGTTCCTTTAGCAAACGCTGCAACAGCGGTGGCGGCATTAACTTATTCCTCTATCAACATTACTCAAGAAGCAATATCACAAGGTCTTGCTGATGCTAGTTTAACGGGGCGATTTCAGATTATTCAAAATTCACCACTTGTGATTGTAGATGTCGCCCACAATCCACATGCTGCAAGTTACTTAGCTAAACAGCTAGCAAATTTGAAAAAAGAGCGAGCAATAGCAGGTAAAGTACGGTTTGTTATTGGTATGCTTAAAGATAAAGATATCAAAAGTACTTTAGCGGTATTAAATGGCGATAATTGGTATTGTGCATCACTTTATGGTGAGCGAGGTTGTGAGGCTGAAGTATTGAAACACTATTTATTAAACAATCATGAGCACAATATTTTGACGTTTGATACCGTCATTGATGCTTATCAAAAGGCGGTGCAAGATGCACAAGAAGATGATATTATTGTTGTTTGTGGTTCATTTTATACTGTATCAGATGTTTTAGCTGAATTTGACTGTTAAGTGACTTTTATTATGACTAAAAATCAAAAAAACAATAACAGCAATCAAAATAAAATTAGAAATCAGCTTGTGGGTTTTGCAACATTACTGCTTATAATTGCAGCTGTTGCGCCGTTAATTATTACAGATAAATCGAATCAACACACTTCAACTATTCCAATATTACAGCCCGAAGTTGTCAATCAGCAGAATCAAGAAGTGACATTTACCGATAATAATGTGACTAATAATTATGATGTGTCATACACGCCGGATTCAGACCAAAATCTCAACTCAATACCGCCGTCTGATATTACCGATGATAATACCGATTCTTCTACAGCAACATCGACTACAACCTCGACTGAGCAAGAAGTTAAACCGTACATGATACAACTAACTGCGCTTAAAAATAGACAAAAAATTGAAGAGTTAGTTGCTTTATTAAGACTTAATAATTATAACGTAATAGTAATACCTAAAAATCCCGAACCAAATCAGTTGATTAAACTACAAGTGGGGCCTTATGCTAAAAAAGAACAAGCAGAGCAAGTCATTAGTAGCTTAAATAATTTAACAAAGTTAAAAGGTATTATTGTCCCTAATTAAAATTTTCTGATACCCATTATGGGTATTGACTGTAATTAAAATAAAAATTATTTAAATAAAATTGTGAGTTATTATGATGAATTGGGTTGATTTTACGATTATCGGTGTGATTGTTTTTTCCGCTTTGATTAGTATAGTGCGGGGCTTTGTTCGTGAAGCATTATCATTAATCAGTTGGGTTTTAGCGTTTTTTATTGCTAGCCGTTTTTATGTCTATATTACTGGCTATCTAACCTTTTTTGAAAGCGATATTATCCGTATTGCGGTGGCAATTGCTATTCTCTTTGTTGCGACATTAATTGTATGTGGGATTGTTTCTTATATCATCGCTCAATTAGTTCAAAAAACCGGGCTGTCGGGAACTGATCGTGTGTTAGGTATCTGTTTTGGGGTTTTGCGTGGCATTTTAGTGGTAGCGGCAGTACTCTTTTTTGTCGATACCTTTACGCCTTTATCCCAATCACCATATTGGACTCAATCACAATTAATTCCACACTTCCATTTTATTATTCGGTGGTTTTTTGATTTTATCCAACAATCGTCTTCATTTTTAGTACAGTAAGTCTTAGGGAGCATCGTATGTGTGGTGTGGTAGGTATTGTAGGATGTAGCACTGTTAATCAATCAATTTATGATGCCCTGACGGTTTTACAACATCGGGGGCAAGATGCGGCCGGTATTGTGACTATCGATGAGCAAAATCGTTTTCGCCTGCGCAAAGCAAATGGTTTAGTTAAAGATGTGTTTCAAGAACATCATATGCAGCGTTTACAAGGCAAATTAGGTATTGGGCATATTCGTTATCCGACTGCTGGTAGCTCCAGTCCCTCTGAAGCCCAGCCATTTTATGTCAACTCCCCTTACGGCATTGCGCTGGCTCACAATGGTAATTTAACTAATACTGATCAACTGCGTGATAAAGTATTCGAACTTGCCAGACGTCATATCAATACCAATTCAGATTCAGAAGTTTTACTTAATGTTTTTGCCAGCGAGCTAGATAAGTTTCCCACTTATCCACTCAGTGCAGATAATATTTTCACAGCAATACATAATTTGCATAATATTATAAAAGGTGCTTATGCATGTGTTGCAATGATTATTGGACATGGTTTAGTCGCATTTCGTGATCCTTATGGCATCCGTCCATTAGTGATTGGTAAAAGGGTGGTTGAAAATCAAAAGGTTGAATATATGGTTGCATCGGAAAGTGTTGCACTCGATATTCTTGACTTTGAGTTTATGCGAGATGTCGAGCCCGGTGAGGCGATTTACATTACTCAAGATGGCCAACTTTACGCTCAACAATGTGCTGATAATCCTCAATACTATCCATGTATATTTGAATATGTCTATTTTGCCAGACCTGATTCATTAATGAATGGGGTATCGGTTTACCAATCTCGCATTTCAATGGGGCAAAAGCTGGGACAAAAAATTGCCAGAGAGTGGAAAGATATTGATATCGATGTTGTTATTCCTATTCCCGAAACTTCCTGTGATGCAGCTTTAGAAATCGCAAGAATATTAAATAAACCTTATCGGCAAGGATTTGTTAAAAATCGTTATATTGGTCGAACATTTATTATGCCGGGTCAAAGCGCCCGCAAACTATCGGTTAGAAGAAAACTCAATGCTAATCGTATTGAGTTTGAAGGTAAAAATGTTCTGTTAGTCGATGATTCCATTGTGCGGGGAACTACTTCGGAAAAAATTTTAGAAATGGTGCGTTCAGTGGGTGCCAAAAAAGTTTATTTAGCTTCCGCTGCGCCGGAAATCAGACATCCAAATGTTTATGGTATTGATATGCCAATAGCAAGTGAACTTATTGCCTATAATCGAACAGTTGATGAAATCGCTCATGACATTGGTGCTGATAAACTTATTTTTCAAGATCTCACTGATTTAATTGATGCAATTAGACAAGAAAACCCGAAAATTGAACATTTTGAGTGTTCAGTATTTGATGGTAAATATATTACGGAAGGAATTGATAGCCGTTATTTTTCTTCTTTAGAACAGCAAAGAAGTACAATCAAAAATTCGCCTACCTTTAAAGAGTCTGAAAATCTGGAAATTTATAACGAAGAACAATGACTTTAATTGTCTTGATATCGAACAGCAAACATGGAAAAAAACTTGAAGTATCAATTTCAAGTTTTTTTTTACCTAAATGACAATTAACATGACATTTTTTTCAATTTTTTCTCTTTTGATGTTATTGTTAATGTCATTATTTTCAATAAATTACTCAAAACTGTTACTTTTTTTGTTTTTTTCTGTTTTATAACATATTGATAATTAAAGATAAAAAATATCTTTACAAAAATGTTAAAAAAAACTAATAAAATATTTTGCTAAATGACTTTTTTGTAATAAAATTTCCGTAACTTTAATTACTTTTGTAAAGAAATTTAAAGAACAAAAAATAGTAATATTAAAAACAATAAACTATTTTGGTAATATTTTTAAAAATCACAACTAATAACGACGATGCGGTATCAGAATTAAAAGTTTTGTTTCATACGCTTGTCAGTGGAATATAAGGAATAATTAAGATGAGAAAGAATCTTAATTTTACAGTAATATCAGCACTTGTTATTGCCGCGTTGGGTTGGCAATCAGTTGCTAATGCAGTGGATACCAAAGTGTCGTCAAATACTGTTGATAGTAATAAAGTGTTTGAATTGAAAAACGGCGTAAAAGCTCGTGAGATGATCAATAATGAACAACGTAGCTTATATCAAATCGCACTTATAAGTGGCATTTCTGTTTCTGAGTTGCGAGAAATGAATGCTGGTCGATTTGATAAAAAAGATGTTGTTGAAGTTGGTGAACTTTTAGTTCTACCTGAAAACTCACAAGTTTTACCTGCACTTACTACAAACAGTAATAAAATAGATAAGTATGAAAATCTACCTAGTCTAGGTTCTGATGATAACTATGATCCTAAGCAAAATAAAGATGCGCTTGCAACTCAAATCGCTTCAACGTTACAAACGTTAGCATCACAAGATTGGAAATCAATTACTTCTGCAGAAAATGGTGGTTTATCAGGCCATTTAAGAAATAAAGGTAAACAATACGCCGAAGATTACATTCGTAATGGCGTTAAAAATCAAGTTGTCGATCCGGTACGCAATACTGTACAAGACTTCTTAGGTCGTTTTGGTAAAGCTCAATTACAATTTAACTTAAGTGATAAAGGCAGCTTCGATAACGTTAATCTTAAATTGTTTAGTCCTTGGTATGATACTGACAGTACATTAATCTTTACTCAGTTGTCATTTCAGGAATATGAACACAATCGACGTATAGGTAACTTTGGTATCGGTCAACGTTGGGATGTGGCAGATAATAAATGGTTACTTGGCTATAACGTATTTTTAGATCATGATTTCCAACGTTCGCACAATCGTTTAGGTATTGGTGCCGAAGCTTGGAGTGATTACATGAAGTTAGCGGTGAACTATTATCATCCACTATCTGATTGGAAAGATTCCAAAGATTTTGATGATTACTTAGAAAGAGCAGCGAAAGGTTATGATGTCCGTTTCCAAGGCTATTTACCTCAGTATCCACATTTAGGTGGTTCACTTATGTATGAAAAATACTTTGGTGATAAAGTTGCGCTATTTGGTAAAGATAATCTACAAAAAAATCCGAGTGCTTTAACTTTTGGTGTTGATTATACGCCAGTTCCTCTTTTTACAATTAAAGCGGAACACAAGCATGGTCAAGATAGTAAAAAAGCTACTAATGCGCAGTTAACACTTGATTATCGTATTGGCGTGCCACTGAAAGACCAACTTGATCCTGATATGGTTCAACTTGCACGCTCCTTAAAAGGTAGCCGTTATGATTTAGTCGATCGTAATAACTACATTGTTCTTGAATATAAAGACAAGAAAATGACAGTTGATTTAGGGCTTGAAGCAGTTCAATTGATTGAAGGACATAGCTATGGTGTCACAATTGGTGCTCATAATGTTAAAGGCTTATCTAAATTAACATGGTCAGGCGATATGTTAGACATTGATGCCGGAGGCGGTTTCTTATGTTCTAATGTAGGAATTTGTACAACTTCTACATGGGCAAATCCACCGGCTGAACTTGATAACTGGAAAATTACTGCGCCTAACTATTTAGATGATAATGGTGACCGTCATCCGGTTAGAACTAATGGTAAATATTCATTATCGGTAACGGTAACGGATAGCCGTGGTAAAACAGCAACATCTAATTCAGTTTCGTTTGAGGTATTACCTAACCCTGAGCTTCGTAAAGTTGGTGTATGGGCGATAGATCAAACAGGTAATCCAACTTCACTAATTAATCAGGATGCTGATGGACATAATAGCGTAACGTTATTAGCTAGTTTAGTAAAACCTAAATCCGGTGCGACAAGAAGTTGGAGCTTAGCAGATGATTTTGACGGTTTTAGTGATGCTTTACTGATGCAAAAAATTGGTAAAACATTCCAGTCATCAGTTTTAAATTTATGGACAGCTACAAGTAACGGTACGAAAGTAAACTTGATTGATGGTACTTCAGGCAATGTAAATTCTTGTCCGTCAAAAGAGCCTTGTATTATTGTTAAATCATTTGAACAAGTTAAGAAGGGCGGTAAGATTTCTGATAAAGCTTCGACTGCCGCAGGTGCTGAAGCATTAGGTGATACTTACACCATTGACGTTGCATCCAATTTTGTTGGCGTCGTAGATTTTACAGTTGCATTGGATCAATATGGTACATCATTTAATAAAGCGTCTGTAGACTTTGCTGGTGGCCAAGCTGGTTTAATTAAAGTTTATCGTAGTGACGGCGTATTAGTTGCGAGCACCGTTGGTAATACCCTTCAATTTGAACCAAGTGGTCCAAATGAATGGAAAGTTGGCAATGAATACTATGTCAAAGCTTATAGTGTAGATGGTACAACTGAAATCACTGATCCTTTTGTAGTGTGGTCTTTGGTTGATGATAATAGTTCTGCTTGTCCGGGGAATGCAACAACAGCTGCACTACCAAACGCAATTGATAATCCTACCGGTCCATGGTTTAACGTAGGTATGGGGATAAATGCTCACTATACAATTAGAAGCCTTAACATGAATAGTTATGCTTCATCCGGAACAAGTATTAGTGCAGTTAATGGGGCACCATCATACATAGATTGGACTCCAATTAATACCTCGCTACCGGCATGTGCTGGCGACCAAGGGTTTAAATTGCAAGTTAGCGTTAATTAATAATAAGTTTCGGTTACCTGGTACATCAAATACTTAGGTAACCTAATAGGGAACACCCGAAAATGGTGTATTTATATAAATACAACATGTTAATTTAAAGAAAAATAGGAAGTTAAACATGAAAAATCTAACAATTAAAAAAGTGGCATTAGGCTTATTTATCGCTGGTTTTACAGCAAGTAGTGCTTATGCCGTAGAAGGTACTGCATCAAGCTCTATCCAAGGTAATAAGCCTGTAATGTATTCTAAGGGTACTCAAAATGATCATACCATGACCCTTCGTGTAACTACTGACCAAGCTGGCGCTAACCCTGTTGGTTCTACTAATGGCAATAAAAATAAAGTTAAAGTGGGCGACTGGGTTCATGTTAAATATGATTTACATGATGTCGATGGTGATGAAGATACCTCTGAAGCAGTAAAAGCGACACTTGAAGTTTATATCAAAAAAGATAGAACTAGCGCTACTTGGGATAAAGTTAATAACGTAACTTTTTCTACAAATAATTCTGGTGAAGCAGGTGAGATTTCTTTCCAAATTACTAGTGAGTTTGCCGGTGCTGAAGTAGTTGGTTACCGTCTTCAAGAAAAAACTACCTATGGTTTACCAGATGCAAACGAATGGTTATATGTAAACGATATTTGGGCCAATACAGCTCCTGATCATCAAGATAATAAAGTAGAGTTAGACACTGTTACCGGTGGTCCATTCGGTCCGGGTGATACTGACGATGCTAACAACGGTACAGGTCCTATCGAAGGCAATGATACTAAGTTAGGTATCTTTAAAACCGATGCTAGTGGTAATATAGATAGAAGTGTTAACTATACCGTTGCTGGCGCTCCAGCACCTAAATACGGCGAAAGATTTGCTGCTGTAGTATGGAACGATGATAATGGTGATGAATTACCAAATAATGGTGAATCAGAAAAAACAGCTAACTATACTATAACATGGACATTAAGCGGTACTTATGCTGGTGTAACTGCATCTAATGACGCATTAACTGCAACTCAAGGTGTATCAGGAGCTAATGGCGATACAATCTTATTAGGTGATCCTGCTGGTGGTAAGAACAACACCATTTATGCAACATCAACTAATGGTTATCAAGCTGGTGCGCAAGGATTCAATCTTAAAGCTACTGGTTTATAATTTTAAATCATGTTGTGAAATTAAAAACCACTCGAAAGAGTGGTTTTTTTTATGATTATATTATTTTTAATGAGCATTAGTGTTAAGGTATCTTGTTTAACTTAAATAATGAGCCTTTTATTATTTTAACCCTTAAACCTATATTTGATCGTAAATTTTACATTTGTTATTTCTGTCTGATTATTCAACGTAAACTCACCCTTTTTATTGCTCATCTTATGTTATAAAATAGTGAAAATTTAACTTAATTCAATCAATGATGAAAATTTCTTGGCAGGATCTTGAACCTGAAACTCTAAATAATCTTATACAATACTTTGTGTTACGTGAAGGGACTGATTATGGGTTAGAAGAAAAATCCCTACAAGATAAAGTTAATGATGTTAAGCAACAATTGGTAGATGGCAGAGCGGCAATCTTTTGGTCTGAACTTCATCAAACAATTGATATCAAACTTGTCAGATAACGACTTAAAATGATTGTATATTATTATATAATTTATTGTGTAACTTTGTTATAGTGTGCAAGAAGTCAGTAAAATGGAGAGGATGGCATAATGATTGGTAAACAGCAAACGGATACGACATTAGAATGGTTTTTATCTCATTGCCATATTCATAAATATCCTGCTAAAAGCACCCTCATTCATCAAGGAGAAAAAGCCGAAACTCTCTATTATATTTTAAAAGGATCTGTCGCTGTATTAATTAAAGATGATGACGGCAATGAAATGATTTTGTCTTATTTAAACCAAAATCAATTTCTTGGTGAACTTGGTCTCTTTGAAGAAGGAACTGAGCGAACAGCTTGGGTGAAAGCAAAAACCAGCTGTGAGGTTGCCGAAATTTCATACAAAAAGTTTAAACAACTTGTTCAAGTCAATCCCGATATCCTTATGCGTTTAGCCAGCCAAATGGCCAGCCGATTGCAGGTGACCTCTGAAAAAGTAAGTAACTTAGCTTTTTTAGATGTTGCTGGACGCATAGCACAGACTTTATTAAACTTAGCTAAACAACCGGATGCAATGACTCATCCCGATGGAATGCAGATTAAAATCACCCGTCAGGAAATTGGGCAAATTGTTGGTTGTTCCCGTGAAACCGTTGGGCGAATATTGAAAATGCTGGAAGATCAGCACTTAATATCTGCCCATGGCAAAACAATTGTCGTTTATGGTACCCGTTAGTCGAATCGACATTAATAAAACATAATTTGAACAATGAATGATATATTACGAGATATTACATGACAAAAGAACGATGTATTCCAAGTCATGTGGCTATAATTATGGATGGTAATGGTCGCTGGGCTCAACAACGTAATCAATTACGAACTATTGGCCATCGAGCAGGCTTAAAAGCAGTGCGAAAAATTGTTATGTATGCGGCAAGTATCAATATAAAAGTACTGACTTTGTATGCTTTTAGCAGTGAAAATTGGAAACGCCCGGAAAAAGAAGTTTCAGCGTTACTTGCACTTTTTATCTATGCTTTAAATCGAGAAATCAAAAAACTCAACAGTCATAATGTGCGATTGAATATCATTGGTGATATCTCACGTTTTAATGATGAGCTACAAAATATGATTATTAAAGCTCAGCAGTTAACCAAAGATAACTCCGGTTTGGTACTTAATATCGCAGCTAACTATGGCGGCCGGTGGGATATACTGCAATCAGCAAAAAAAATGGCAACGCAAGTGGTAGAAGGTAAAATCAGTGTCGATGATATTACAGAAGATCATTTTAATTCCGCTATGAGCATGAGTGAGTTTCCTGATGTCGATTTAGTCATACGTACCGGTGGTGAATATCGAATAAGTAATTTCTTATTATGGCAGATTGCTTATTCTGAATTCTATTTTACAGATGTATTATGGCCTGACTTTACTCAGAGCTTATTTGATGAGGCGATCAACAAATTTAACAATAGAGAACGGCGTTTTGGTGGCGTTCGTAATGAGGATCATACATGCTAATTCACCGTATTTTAGCGGCACTTGTGCTTATCCCACTTGTAATCATTATTTTATTTTTTGCACCACTATCGGTATTTTCCTGCATAATCATTTTGGTTTGTGGGCTTGCTGCATGGGAGTGGACTCAATTTCTACATATTGATCAAAAACAATCAAAGTTAATCTTTACGTTATTTGCTATTGTTTTGCTCAGTGTACTTTATTTTATGCCTGACTCATTAACATTTAAAGCGAGTCTATATAAAGTGATATTGTATTTATCGATTATTTGGTGGCTAGTTGCATTATGCCTGGTTGCTACATACCCTAAAAGTACCCAATATTGGTCTGATTGTAATGTCATAAAGTTATTATTTGCGTTTTTCACTTTAGTTCCGTTTTTTATAGGCATGATTCAATTACGATCGATTAATTATGTTTTTAACTCTTATCATGGGGCTATTTGGTTGCTGTATGTATTTGTGCTAGTATGGGCAACTGATACTGGTGCTTATTTTGCAGGTCGTACTTTTGGTAAACGAAAATTAGCGGCAAAAGTATCACCCGGAAAAACTATCGAAGGCTTCATTGGTGGCGTAGTTTTGTCCACAATAATTTGTGTTATAGCTTACTTTTCATTTTTCTTTAAAATTTCATTCAGTTTATTTTTGATTAGTTCTTTATGCGCCATTCTAGTCTCCGTTTTGGGTGACTTAACTGAAAGCATGTTTAAAAGAGAAGCGGGAATAAAAGATAGTGGGCACCTTATACCTGGCCATGGTGGAATTTTAGACCGTATAGATAGTTTAACCGCTGCCATTCCTGTATTTGCTACTTTATCTTTGTATCTATTATAAAGGGTTATTGATTTTGCTTTGGTCATTGTTGTTATTTATTGTAACTATCAGTATATTGGTGACCATACATGAATATGGGCATTTTCTGGTTGCCCGTATGTGTGGTGTTCAAGTAGAGTGTTTTTCCATTGGTTTTGGCAAAAAACTATGGTCACATAAATTTTCAAGTGGAACAGAATTGGTAATTGCTATGATTCCGCTTGGTGGTTATGTTAGAATGCTTGACGGAAGAACAGCTCAATTATCAGAAAATAGTGAAAAATTTGCTTTTGATAAAAAAAAGATTTGGCAACGAGCAGCAATTGTATTTGCCGGGCCTTTCGCTAATTTTATATTAGCGCTGATAATTTATTGGATTATATTTTTAATGGGCGTAGCAACTTATCCTGTTAAAATAAGAGATATAATACCTTCTACTCCTGTGGCGACAGTTGGCGTACCCGCTGGAGCAGAGTTAAAAACAGTTAATAATGTGAAGGTTGAAAGCTGGAATGATGTTAACCTAGCGTTGATTTCAGCTATGGGAAAATCTCAGGTTGATTTTTCTTATATTGATAATGCAGTTAATGATGATAATCATCAAGAAGTGCATAAAATGGTTAACATTAGCAATTGGCATTTTGATATTGAAAAAGATTCAGCCATAACCGCTTTTGGGTTTATACCTAAAACATTGGAAATTTATCCAATTGTGAGTAAAATTATACCTGGTTCCGCTGCTGAACAAGCCGGCTTAAAAGTAGGCGATATGATTATCAGCTATAATCAGCATCCATGTACAAATTGGGTTGATTTTACAAATACAATAAAAAAAGCGGGTACTATTGATTTAAAAGTAAATCGAAATAATGAAGATATTTATCTAAAGCTTGTACCAAAAGTTCAAAAAAATGGTGAAGGTGTTGCAGGGTTTTATCCAACATCTGATGCAGTTATAACGCAGTATGGTTTTTTAGAAGGATTTGATAAAGCATTAGGACAAACAGCATTAACAACTCAGTTAACTGTACGTTCACTTTATCAATTAGTAACAGGTGTTATTGGTTTAAAACATCTATCCGGACCAATAACAATAGCAAAAAGCGCAGGGCAAACAGCAAGTTATGGATTTACTCCTTACTTATATTTTCTAGCATTTATTAGTATAAGTTTAGGGGTTATCAATCTTGTTCCATTACCAATGTTAGATGGTGGGCATCTTATGTTTCTGTTTTTTGAAAAGATAAGAGGAAAAGCCCTATCAGATAAAGCACAAGAGCGTTTTCTTCGTGCTGGTTTGGTTTTATTAATGGTAATAATGGGAATTGCACTATTTAATGATTTTTTACGATTGTGATGGGATGAGGTTATAAACATTTACGATGAAAATAAATAAATTACTTATAGCATCTTTGCTGTTTAGTACAACAGCTGTGTATAGTTCCAATGCATTTTGTATGGATGATTTTGTTGTAAAAGATATTAAATTTGAAGGATTACAGCGTGTTACTGTCGGCGCTGCAATGCTTGAAATGCCAATCCAAATTGGTGACTATGTTAACGAATCCGATTTAGGGCATATTATCAAGTCACTTTACTCAAGTGGTAACTTCGACAATATTACTGTATCTCGTGATGGAGATAGATTAATTATTACTGTTGAAGAGCGTCCAACAATTTCAAGTATAACATTCGTGGGTAACAAATCTGTTAAAGATGACATGCTCAAGAAAAATCTTGATAGCACAGGAATTCGGGAAGGGGATGCATTAGATCGTACAATGCTTTCCGCTATCGAAAAAGGGCTAGAAGATTTTTATTACAGTGTGGGTAAATATAATGCCCGAATTAAGGCTGTTGTCACACCGTTATCTCGTAATCGCGTTGATTTAAAGCTAGAGATTGCTGAAGGCAAATCAGCTTTGATTGATCAAATTAATATTGTTGGCGCCAAAGCTTTCTCATCTGAAGAGTTAATTTCACGTTTCTCTTTAAGAGATGAAGTGCCTTGGTGGAACATGCTTGGTGATCGCAAATATCAAAAACAAAAATTAGCATCTGATTTAGATGAATTACAAAGTTTTTATTTAAATCGTGGTTATGCACGTTTTAATATTGAATCGACTCAAGTCAGTTTAACGCCAGATAAAAAAGGCATTTACGTTACAATAAATATTCATGAAGGTGAACAATATAAACTATCCGAATTGGATTTTAAGGGTAATTTTGCCGGCCATAAAGATGCGATTGCCAAAATAGCGCAAGATAAGGTATCAATCGGTGAACTGTATAATGGTAAAAAAATCACTGAAATTGAAGATAGTATCAAACGTTTACTTGCTAACTTTGGTTACGCTTATCCTCATGTTTCTATTCAACCGGAAATAAATGATGAGAACCATACGGTTAATTTAATCGTTATGGTTGATGTTGGTCAACGTTATTATGTGCGTAATATTAAAATTAGTGGAAACAACATATCGAGCGAAACGGTAGTTCGGCGAGAACTGCGCCAAATGGAAGGTTCTTGGTTAAGTAATGGTTTAGTTGAACTGGGTAAAGATCGATTAAATCGTATAGGCTTTTTCGATAGTGTTGAAGCAAGTACTGAACGTGTACCAGGCATCGATGATCAAGTAGATGTCATTTATAAAGTCTCGGAGCGTAATACCGGTACTATCAAAATAGGTGTCGGTATTGGTTCAGACAGTGGTATTAGTTTTAATGCCGGTATCACTCAAGACAACTGGTTAGGAACAGGTAATAGCGTTTCCTTCGATATAAATACCACCAGTAGTGATAAAACAGCATCATTATCTATTGTTGATCCATTCTTTACTATCGATGGCGTTAGCTTAGGTGGAAGTGTTTATTATAACACTTATAAAGCCGATGACGATGATGATGAATCTGAATATTCAAGTAAAACCTGGGGTGCTTCAGCAAACTTAGGTTTTCCAATCAGTGAAAATAATTTCCTTCGCTTTGGTACAGAATATGCTAACCATAAATTATCTGATATGAGACCTCAGTATGGTATGTGGCGTTATTTCGATAAAATGGGCGAAAAAACCAAAGATAAAAACTCGTTATCTTTTGATACCAACGATTTATTATTAAATGCTTATTGGACATATAATTCATTAGATCGTGGCTTTTTCCCTACGGAAGGTTTGAAAATGACGGCAAGTGCTAAAGTGACTGTGCCAGTTTTCGACAATCGATTCTATAAATTCATAAGTGATGCATCTTACTATTATCCACTTGATAATGATCATAATTGGATATTTTTAACTCGTGGTCGATTAGGTTATGGTGGTGGATTCGGTGGTAAAGAGTTACCATTCTACGAAAACTTCTATGCTGGTGGTTCAACCGTTTTACGTGGATTTAAGTCCAATACAGTTGGTCCTAAAGCTGTTTACTTGAATCGCAATGGTTGTCGTAATTTAGGTGATACCAAAGGGTGTGAAAGCTCAAAAGATGCCGTAGGCGGTAATGCGATTGCATTTTTAAGTACGGAATTAATTGTGCCGACTCCATTTGCAGGCGAGAAGTATTCGGATAGTCTAAGAACATCAGTTTTCTTTGATGCCGGTACTGTGTGGGATACTCAATGGGACTTGAAAGGACGTAATCTTCCTGACTATAGTTCTCCTTCTGATATTAGAATGTCAGCAGGTGTTGCTGTTCAGTGGATGTCTCCATTAGGGCCATTGGTGTTCTCATATGCTCAACCATTGAAGAAATATAATGGTGATTCAGCACAACAATTTCAATTTAATATAGGTTCAACATGGTAATTCCATGTTATAAGTAAATAAAATACACATAGGTGAAAAAAGTGAAAAAAATTATTAGTATTTTGGGGATTAGTTTTGCATTACTCTTTACTGGTATGGCAAATGCTGAAATTAAAATTGGCGTAATTGATGTAATGACTGTCTTGCAAAAAATGCCACAACGTGAACAAGTTAGCAATGATCTGAACAAGAAATTTGAATCAAGAGCCAAGGCATTAGCAGAAGAAGAAAAGAAAGCTAATGATGCATTAGCACGTCTTAAAAAAGACGGTTTAACATTGTCAGCTTCTGAAAAAACAAAACTAAACAAAGTTGTTTCTGATTTTGAAAATAAAGCTAAAGCATTTACTGAAGAGTATCGTAAAGTTGAAGCTGAAGAAGCTAACAAATTGTTGAAAAAAATTCAAGATGCCGTCAAAGAGATTGTTGAAACAGAAAAATACGATCTTGTATTAAAAGCTGAAGCGACATTATCTGCTTCAGATGCTGTTGATATTACAGATAAAGTATTGGAAAAGGTTAAAAAATAATGTTTGCTTTTCGTTTAGAGCAACTAGCTAAGCAACTTGATGCAACGTTACATGGTGATGGTAATTTAACCATCACTGGTATTGCATCAATGAAAAGTGCCGCACCCGGACAAATTACTTTTTTGTCTGATAAAAAATTACAAAATCAATTATCACAATGTAACGCTTCTGCTGTTGTCATGACTGAAGACAGTCTTAACCATTGGCACGGCGCTGCACTGGTTGTAAAAAATCCTTATCTTACTTATGCAAAATTAGCTCAACTTCTTGATACCACGCCCAAGCCGGCTGAAGATATAGCTGTATCGGCTGTTATTGATTCTACGGCTAAGTTAGGTCGCAATGTTTCTATTGGTGCAAATGCAGTTATCGAAAGCGGTGTAGTGCTAGGCGATAATTGTATTATTGGTGCGGGTTGTTTTATTGGTAAAAATACTGTAATTGGTGCCAATACAAAATTATGGGCTAATGTCACCGTTTATCATAACTGTGTAATAGGTGATAACTGCCTGATTCAATCCTCTACAGTAATTGGTGCTGATGGATTTGGCTATGCTAATGATAAAGGTAAATGGATTAAAATACCTCAATTAGGTCGAGTTGTGATTGGCAACGATGTTGAAATTGGTGCATCGACAACTATCGATCGCGGGGCATTAGATGACACCATTATCGGTAATGGGGTTATTATCGATAATCAATGTCAAATTGCTCACAACGATATCATTGGTGACCATACAGCAGTTGCTGGTGGCGTTATTATGGCCGGTAGTCTAACCATTGGCCGCCATTGCTTAATCGGTGGAGCGAGTGTGATTAACGGGCATATGGAAATATGTGATCAAGTTACTGTGACCGGTATGGGAATGGTAATGCGGCCGATAACAGAGCCGGGTGTTTACTCTTCAGGTATTCCACTGCAAGAAAATAAAGTATGGCGAAAAACGGCTTCGTTAGTATTACATATTGATCAAATGAATAAACGCTTGAAGGCGCTTGAGAAGAAACTATTAAATGTCTCGACGTAGGCGTTAACGGTGAGTATAATGCTTGCCTATTTTATAAATTTTTTTAGCTCAATTATCATTCTAAAATAATTACGAGCAGATATTATTCAATAATTTCGAGGTATAAAGATGCAAGTTTCGGTTGAAACAACACAAGGTTTAGGTCGTCGTTTATCAATTACAATTAAATCAGAAGACATTACAAAAGCGGTTGATAAAGAGCTTATTAATACCGCCAAAAAAGTGCGTATTGATGGTTTCCGTAAAGGAAAAGTACCTTTAAAAATTGTTGAACAACGTTATGGCGCTTCTATTTTACAAGATGCATTAAGTGATTTAATGCAACGAAATTTCGTTGAAGCAATTATTCAAGAAAAATTAAACCCGGCAGGTGCACCTGTTTATACTCCAAAAGAATATAAAAATGGAGAAGATTACACTTTTACTGTTGAGTTTGAAGTTTATCCTGAAATAAAAGTTAAAGATTTAGATAAAATCGAAGTTGAGAAACCAGTTGCTGAAGTTGTTGATGCCGATGTTGATACTATGATTGAAACATTACGTAAACAACAAGGCACTTGGAAAGAAGTTAATGAACCAGCTAAAGAACAATATCGAGTAACATTGGATTTTGTTGGTAAAGTAGATGGCGAAGAATTCGAAGGCGGCAAAGCAAACGATTTTGTTTTAGTGTTAGGTCAAGGTCGAATGATTCCTGGTTTTGAAGATGCTATTATCGGGCACAAAGCTTCAGATCAGTTTGATATTAACGTTACCTTCCCGGAAGATTACCATGCTGAGAATTTAAAAGGTAAACCAGCAGTATTTGCAGCAACGTTGAAAAAAGTAGAAGAGTTAGAACTTCCGGAATTGACTGAAGAAGTCATTAAAAGATTTGGTATTGCAGACGGTACAATTGACAGCTTACGTAACGAAGTTCGTAAAAATATGGCTCGTGAACTTAAAGCAACTATTCGTAATAAAATTAAAGCGCAAGTTATCGACGGTTTAATTAAAAACAACGAAATCGATATTCCTTCAGCGTTAGTTGACCGTGAAGTTGATGTATTACGTCAGCAAGCAGTGTCACGCTTTGGCGGTAATGTGAAGCAATCTATGGATCTTCCTAAAGAGTTATTTGAAGCAGAAGCTAAACGTCGTGTATCAGTTGGTTTATTATTTAGTGAAATCATTGAAAGCAATAAACTTAAAGCCGATGATGCACGTGTTCAATCATTAATTGATGACATTGCAACTGCATACGAAGACCCGAAAGAAGTTTCTGAATATTATCGTAACGATAAAAAAGCAATGGATAATATTCGGTCTGTTGCGTTAGAAGATCAAGTTGTCGATCTTTTATTAGAGAGTGCTAAAGTAACAGATAAAAACTATTCGTTTTCTGAATTAATGAACCAGCAAGCATCTTAGTTCACTCGCTGTTTTAATTAATCAAAATATTGTTATTAAAGCCCAAATAAGGATTAATTGTTTGGGCTGTTTTATTTAATTAGGAGATGAAAATGCCTTTAGAACCATACATGGGTGTTATTCCAATGGTTGTTGAGCAGAATTCTCGTGGCGAACGAGCTTACGATATTTACTCTCGACTATTAAAAGAGCGTGTTATCTTTTTGACCGGTCAGGTTGAAGATAATATGGCTAATCTTATTATTGCTCAAATGTTATTTCTAGAAGCTGAAAATCCCGAAAAAGACATTTATTTGTATATTAATTCTCCTGGTGGTGTGGTAACGGCCGGTATGGCAATTTATGACACAATGCAATTTATTAAACCGGATGTAAGTACAATCTGCTTAGGACAAGCCTGTTCTATGGGATCTTTGCTTTTAACCGCTGGAGCAAAAGGCAAGCGTTATTGTTTACCTAATGCAAGAGTTATGATTCATCAGCCTTTAGGTGGTTTCCAAGGGCAAGCTTCTGATATTCAAATTCATGCTCAAGAGATTTTACAAGTTAAAAGTCGATTAAATAATATTTTGGCATTCCATACCGGGCAAGATATTAGTGTAATTGAAAAAGATACAGATCGTGATAATTTTATGTCAGCGGAAAGAGCGGTTGAATATGGATTAGTTGATGCCATATATGATAAACGATCTTAAATTTAGGTAGGTGATAAAAGTGAATAATGAAAATTCAGAAAAATTACACTATTGTACTTTTTGTGGTAAAAGTGAGCGTGAAGTTCATAAACTCATTGCGGGACCGTCATCTAGTTATATCTGCAACGAATGCATTGGATTATGTAATGATATTTTGAAAGAAGAGTCAAAAAACTTCCTTTCTCATGAAGAGTTTATGGGAAAACCATTACCAACCCCACATGAAATTCGACAACACCTTGATGAATATGTAATAGGTCAAGATCGAGCAAAAAAAGTATTATCTGTTGCAGTATATAATCACTATAAACGCTTACGCAATTATGCCAGTCGTAATAATGTTGAGTTAGGTAAGAGTAATATTTTATTAATTGGCCCTACAGGAAGTGGTAAAACATTATTAGCCGAAACTTTGGCTAGATTCTTAGATGTACCTTTTGCAATGGCTGATGCCACAACCTTAACTGAAGCGGGCTATGTTGGCGAAGATGTAGAAAACATCATTCTAAAATTATTGCAAAATTGTGATTACGATGTTGAAAAAGCTCAACGTGGTATCATCTATGTTGATGAAATCGATAAAATTTCACGAAAATCGGACAATCCTTCTATAACTCGAGATGTTTCGGGAGAGGGAGTGCAGCAAGCTTTATTAAAAATTATTGAAGGCACAATTGCTTCAGTTCCACCAAAAGGTGGACGAAAACTACCACAACAAGAGTTTTTACAGGTTGATACCTCTAAAATCCTTTTCATCTGTGGTGGTGCATTTAGTGGTCTGAATAAAGTGATTGAAAACCGTATTTCAACTAATACAGGAATTGGTTTTGGTGCTAATGTAAAAAGCGCTAAAAATAAAGCGACAGAATCTGAATTATTGGCGCAAATTGAAGCTGAGGATTTAGTTAAATTTGGTTTAATACCTGAATTTATCGGTCGATTACCAGTAATTGGTACGTTATCTGAACTTGATAAAGATGCTTTAATTAATATCTTAACTGAACCGAAAAATGCATTAACTAAACAATTCGAAGCATTGTTTGAACTTGATGGCGTTCAATTAGAGTTTGACAAACAAGCGCTTGAGGCTATAGCGATAAAAGCGATGCAGCGTAAAACCGGTGCCAGAGGATTACGCTCAATTGTTGAAAATATACTATTAGACACAATGTATGATTTACCATCAATGGATAATGTTGAAAAAGTTATTGTTCGAAAAAATACTGTTGATAAAAATCAAGCACCGAAGTTAATTCATCGGCAAAATGCGGAACTTTCTGCTTGATAAATTACCTTGCCATCTGTAGTAAGATGGCAAGTTGCACTGCCCCATATTAATATAAAAATAAAAGCTCTCATAAATATTGTCATGTTTTAGTAATAGTGCATGTTTAACTGAAAAAATAGGCTTGAATATCTAAAAATGACCCTCATATTTATTTAATGGGTTTGTACTAGTAGAGAGAATAAAATGAAAACAAAACAAACTAACCAATTAATTATGCCTATTTTGCCATTACGTGATGTTGTTGTCTTTCCGCACATGGTAATTCCTCTCTTCGTAGGTCGAAATAAATCGATTCGTTGCCTTGAAAGCGCAATGGAAATGGATAAGCAAGTTTTTCTTGTTACGCAAAAAAATCCTTCTCAAGATGAACCTGATGTGAATGATTTATATAAAGTGGGTACGATTGCGAACATTTTACAACTGCTTCAATTGCCTGACGGAACGGTAAAAGTGCTGGTTGAAGGCGTAGAGAGAGCAAAAATTGTCGATATTGTTGAACGTAAAGAAGATGATTTTTTAATTGCAAATATTGCACCGTCAAAGGAATCGAAAAGAAACAATGACGTTAGTCAAGCAATGATTCGGGTTGTTTTATCTAATTTTGATGAGTATGCAAAGCTGAATAAAAAAGTCACACAAGAAGTTGTCGATTCAATTCACTTAATTAAAGAACCATCACAATTAGCCGATTCGATAGCAGCAACGCTATTTTTAAAAGTTGATCAAAAGCAGGAAATTTTGTTTACAACGAATCTGGAAAAGCGTTTTGAACTGCTTATTTCGTTAATGGAAGCAGAAATTGATTTACTGCAAGTTGAAAAAAATATTCGACAACGTGTTAAACAGCAAATGGAAAAAGCTCAAAAAGAGTATTACCTTAATGAGCAGATTAAAGCCATTCATAAAGAATTAGGTGATATCGATAATAAACCTGATGAGTATGAAGAGTTAAAAGAAAAAATTACTAAAGCTAAAATGCCTCAAGAGGCTACCGAAAAAGCATTAGCTGAACTTAATAAATTAAAAATGATGCCAGCAATGTCGGCGGAAGCAACGGTAGTTCGTGGTTACATTGATTGGATGTTACAGGTACCTTGGCATAAGCGCAGTAAAGTTAAAAAAGATATTGGTGCAGCGCAAAAGATTTTGGATAAAGACCATTATGGGCTTGAGCGAGTAAAAGACCGTATTTTAGAATATCTCGCCGTACAAGGTCGAGTTAATAAAGTTAAAGGGCCTATTTTATGTTTGGTTGGACCACCGGGTGTTGGTAAAACATCACTAGGTCAGTCTATTGCCAAAGCAACCGGTCGCCAATATGTGCGTATGGCACTTGGTGGCGTGCGTGACGAGGCTGAAATTCGTGGCCATAGACGGACTTATATTGGATCAATGCCGGGTAAATTAATCCAACGTATGGTAAAAGTTGGCGTTAAAAATCCATTATTTTTATTAGATGAAATTGACAAAATGGCATCTGATATGCGTGGCGACCCTGCATCAGCATTATTAGAAGTGCTTGATCCGGAACAAAATAATGCATTTAGTGATCATTATTTAGAAGTTGATTATGATTTATCGGATGTTATGTTTGTTGCTACAGCAAATTCGATGAATATACCTGCGCCATTATTAGACAGAATGGAAGTGATTCGGCTTTCTGGCTATACCGAAGATGAAAAATTGAATATAGCGAAGCAACATTTAATCACTAAGCAGATCGAAAATAACGGCTTAAAAGCGAAAGAAATAAGCATTGATGATTCTGCAATCATCGGAATTATCCGTTACTACACCCGTGAAGCAGGTGTTCGTAGTTTAGAGCGAGAAATTGCCAAAATTTGCCGTAAAGTTGTCAAACAATTGGCATTAGATCCTAAATTGAAAAAAGTGACTGTTAATCAAGATAATCTAAAAGATTATTTAGGTATACAACGTTTTGACTATGGTAAAACAGATAATGAAAACCGCATAGGGCAAGTTATCGGTTTGGCTTGGACAGAAGTTGGTGGTGATTTACTTACAATTGAGTCGGTAAGTGTACCGGGTAAAGGTAAATTGACTTATACTGGCTCACTTGGTGATGTCATGCAAGAATCTATCCAAACAGCTTTAACAGTCGTACGCTCTCGTGCGGAAAAGCTAGGTATTAATAGTGATTTTTATGAAAAACGAGATATTCATGTGCATGTTCCGGACGGTGCCACACCAAAAGATGGTCCTAGTGCCGGCATTGCAATGTGTACCTCTTTAATATCGACATTAACCGGGAATGCTGTACGTTCTGATGTCGCAATGACAGGTGAAATCACATTACGAGGCGAAGTCCTACCAATTGGTGGTTTAAAAGAAAAACTGTTAGCCGCTCATAGAGGTGGAATTAAAACGGTAATAATTCCGAAAGATAATGTGAAGGATCTGGAAGAAATTCCGGATAATGTAAAAGCTGAACTGGACATTCGGCCGGTCAAATGGATTGATGAAGTGATTGCTATTGCTTTACAGAATAATCCGTTTGGTATGGAAGTTATTACCGGAGAAGTTGCTTTAAAACAACCTACCAAAAAAGCGCTAAAAAAAGTAAAAACAAGTGTTGAAATACCAACCAGCTTAAATTAAATTTCAATTTTATTTAAAAGATCAACATAACTATGTTGATCTTTTTTTTTATACGTCACACTCAGGCAATAGCGAATTTAGCTAAATATGCTATACTTGCGTGATTCAACATTAGGTATATGGAGAATCTTAAACAATGATGGAGACAATCCGAACAGCTGCAAACAATATTGTTGTTAAAATTATTTTTGCAATAATTATGGTAAGCTTCATTTTTACAGGCG
The DNA here is from genome assembly GCF_026536465.1 of Gilliamella sp. B3172. Taxonomy (NCBI): domain Bacteria; kingdom Pseudomonadati; phylum Pseudomonadota; class Gammaproteobacteria; order Orbales; family Orbaceae; genus Gilliamella; species Gilliamella sp. B3172. Next base: position 101,808 of record NZ_JAFNOA010000001.1, read on the forward strand.
TTGGTTTTTTAGGCTTTGGTAGTAATAGTGCGAGTGATGCGCAACTATACATTGCCAAAGTTGATGGTGAAGGTATTAGCCGAGAACAATTTGAAGCAGAAGCAAAAATGGCAACAGCGAATTCTTTAGGCGATAGTTCGTTTATTAAAACAGTACGTCGTAATGTCCTAACAAAACAGATTGATAATTACTTAGCTTATCAGTTTTCGCAAAAAATTAAATCAGCTGTTAGCAATTCACATATTAAAAAATATATCCAGCAACAAAAAGTATTTTTTACTAACGGTAAATTTGATAAAGAAAAATATTTAGCTTTACTTGCTGAAAATAAATTCACACCGGAAAGTTATGCAGAAGTCTTGAGATCGGCATTACAGCAAGAGCAAGTTATCGAGGCGTTAGTTAAAACCAGTTTTGTATTGCCTGTTGATTCTGATATATCCTCACTTAAAAATCAAACTCGTACGGTTTACGCAACATTAGTTGATTCATCTATAGATAATGTTGATGATATAAACATAACATCAGAAGATGAGCAAAAATATTATGATGAACACTCAAAAGAATTTTTCAAAAAAGAACGCGTAAAACTTAAGTTCATTCGTAATACTTTAGAGGCAGTTAGAAAAAGTGTTAAAGTGAGTGATGATGAAGTTAAACAAGAATATGAAAAAGAGATCAAAACCTATACATATCCTGCTAAAAATGCCTATAGTGTAATTTACGTTAACGATAAGGAACAGGCAGATAAAATAGCGAGTGATCTTGCTTCTTCTGTCGATTTTGATACGATTGCCAAAAAGATGAATCAAGATAATAAAGTTTCGCCATATGGTAAAAATGGTTCTATTGGTTGGCTTGTTGAAGATGATTCACTACCAGAAGTGTTTAAAGAAGCTCATTTAACACAAATTGGTCAAGTTTCTGCGCCAATTGCAGCTGACGGCGGTTATGTTTTTATCAAACTTGATGGTATGAAGAAATCAGAAGTGATGGATTTTGACTTCGCTAAAGTTAAGATATATGAAAAACTTATAAATCAGAAAGTACAACAAGATTTTGAGGCTATCGAAGATAAAATCAAAGCAGCTTTAAGTCATTCTCCTAAATCTATCGAAGAGATAGCACAGGAGACAGGTCTTGAGGTATTTACAACTGATTGGACTTACTATAATCAACCGTCCACAATTCTTTCTCATCCTGAAGTTAGGGATGTTGTTTTTAGTAATGAAATGATTGTTGATGATCATGCAACAAATAACATATCTGAGTTAATTCCGGTTGAACGAAATTATGGTACGTATGAATTTGTTGTTCAAGTGACTGATTATCGTCCGGAAGGTATAGCGCCATTTGAAGAAGTCAAAGATGATATTCATCAAAAAATGGTTAATGAAATTGTAGATAATCGCTTTAAATCAACAGTGGATAATGTATTAGATGATTTAAGAAAATCTGGTCGTTCAGATAAGGTCTCATTTGGCCAACGCTATACTGTAACACGAAATTCAACCGATTTTGAGCCGGCTGTCATTGATATGATTTTCTCATTAGAGCCGCCACAGAAAAATAAAAATGAATTTGGCGCTGAAATTTTCAAAAAAAATCAAGCTTATATTGTCTCGCTAATCAAAGTTGATACGCCGGAGCGCCAAGATATTTCATCGGAATTAACACCGTTATTTATTAACAATACTTATTATTATCTTACAGCTGATATTCGTTCCAAGGCTAAAATTGAAATCATGCCAGATTCTAATTTGTGATGTATTTCGAAAAATCACTGTAATTTAAGTAAAAATGAAAAGCCACTTAGGTGGCTTTTCGCATTTCTGTAAGTCATAAAACATTTTTAACTGATGAAGTGAGATAGTGATAGCGCAAACTTACTTGCCTATTTATTTTAAACAACTTTTGAGGTTAAATATATGAAATTATTATCAATTTTAAGTCTTTTATTATTAAGCTTTACCTTTTCCGGTTTTAGTTATGCTCAATCTGCTCCTCCCGCTACTGCCCAGCAACAACAAAAGCAGCTAGATCAAGTCAATATTAACACTGCAACAGCAGAAGAGTTAACAAAAGCATTAAATGGAATTGGCGCAAATAAAGCGCAAAAAATTGTCGAATATCGGGAAAAATTTGGACCTTTTGTATCAATTGAACAATTGAAGGAAGTTTCTGGCATCGGGCAAGCAATATTAGATAAAAATGCAGGAAAAATAACTTTATAGTAAGTGTTATCCGCCAATAAATATTGGTGGATATTACCTGCAACTAATTATCTATAGGATCAACATCTATGCTCCATCGGACTTTAGATGTCTCACCCCACTTGTCGATAGATATGATTAATTGGTCTAAAATTTGTTGTAATTGCTGGCGATGCGTATGTTGTAAAAGTAGTTGCCAGCGATAATACCCCGCTTTTTTGGGGTGATTTGATGGCATTGGGCCTAGTTGCCATAAGCGATGATTATCTAAACTTTTTAACCAATCATGGATTTGTTGTAAAAAATTTGGCGCATGGTGATTATTGCGATCTGCAGCCCTTATCATAACTTGATAACTGAATGGTGGTAAATGTGTCTGCCTGCGCTCTTGAAGTGTGAATTTAGCAAATTCTTGGTAGCCTTTCGACAGTAAGACATTAAGCAAAGGATGATCGGGATGATAAGTTTGTAAAATCACCTCGCCGGTTTTCGCTTCCCGACCCGCTCTACCTGATACTTGTGTATAAATCTGAGCAAACCGCTCTGTCGCTCTAAAATCACTGGAAAATAATGCACCGTCAACATCGACAATACCGACTAATGTGACATCGGGAAAATGGTGACCTTTCGCTAAAATTTGTGTGCCAACTAGAATATGAGCGCCGCCTTGTTGTATTTCTTTTAAGTAATTATCCAATGCGCCTTTTTTACTCACAGTGTCACGGTCAATACGGCTAATTTTGATATTAGGAAACAGAATTTCAAGTTGCTTTTCAAGTTGTTCGGTACCAAACCCAATTGGAATCAAATGTGTCGACCCACATTTTGGGCATTGATGAGGCAGGGCTCTTGGTGTATCACAATAGTGACATATCAGTTTATGCTGTTTTTGGTGATAAGTATAAGGCATATCACAGCGAGGGCATTCGGCAATCCATCCACAATCATGACAAATGATAGACGGTGAAAAACCACGTCGATTTAAAAATAGCATGACCTGATTGTTGTTTGATAGATGTTTTTTTATCTGATCAATGAGTGGTTGAGATAGACCAGCACAAAGCACTAACCCACGAATATCTAAAATAGATTGTTGAGCAAGCGAAGCATCACCAGCTCTTTGGGTTAGCTGTAATAACTGATATTTTTGATTTTGTGCATTATTTAACGTTTCAAGTGATGGCGTTGCTGAACCTAATATAATGGGAATATTTTCAATTTTTGCCCGGATAATCGCAAGATCACGGGCATGGTAACGCCAGCCTTCTTGTTGCTTATAAGAATTATCATGCTCTTCATCAATAATAATCATGCCTAAATGTTTAAAAGGAGTGAAAAGTGCAGAACGAGTGCCGACAACAATGGCGTTTTCTCCAGACCGGCTTCTAAGCCAGACTTCAAACCGTTGTTTATCGGTTAGCCCGGAATGCAAAATATCTATTGGCGCATTGAAACGCTGTTTAAAACGTTTGATTGTTTGGGGTGTTAAACCTATTTCCGGCACAAGTATCAATGCTTGTTTGCCAGCAGATAATATATCGGAAAGGATATTTAAATAGACTTCGGTTTTACCTGAACCGGTTATACCTTCTAGTAGAAATACGTTAAACTGTTGATTTTGTTGATTAACCGAAGCTATGGCTTTGGTTTGTTCTTCGTTTAGTCTAATTGATGTTGGATTGGTTGAAAAATGACTTTGCCATTCAACTGTATCAGGAGTGACACTGACTTGTTTTATTAATTGTTTCTTTTCTAATTGATGAAAAATATTGGCGCTGAAATCATTTTCAGAAAACGTATTGTTTTTCAAAGAAGTTAACAGTAATTGTTGTTTATATGATCGAGACAATGATTTCAAATCACAATTCTTACCAAGTTCGGTTAATTGCCACTGTTTGATCTCTGTTTTGCTTGCTTGTTTTCCTTGTCTAAGTAATACAGGCATAGCGTGAAATATGACTTCACCAATTGGAAAATGATAATAACTTACAGCCCACTTAAGCAGCTGCCAAACAGCTGGTGTAAATAGTGGCTCATTATCAATGATTTCACTAATATCTTTTAGGCATTCAATTGGGACATCGGTTTGTTGATCAATACTAACAATAACGCCTATAGCATCACGTTTACCAAAAGGCACCTTTACCCGCATGCCTACTTCGGCAGGTTGTGTTAAACGGTAATCATAAAGTTGATAAAGTGGAACAGGTAAAGCGATATGAGCAATAAGCATTAAACGGTCACAATTGCAGTTAACATATTATCTCTATTGTACGCAGTTTTTTACTAACTCGCAAAATCTTACCTAATTATTGTGGTATTTTTAGATAGATTGAGCTTTGAAAATTGGTTTTGTTAAACTCAATCTTCAAGGTTAATTACATTGCATAACTTTATTGACTGGCGGTAGTATCCCAATGCAAAATTTGTTATCTTGAATATTGAAAATAAATTATCATTTTTCATAGGAACTTAAGATGTCAGATTCATTCACGCATATTAATCAACATGGTGATGCGCACATGGTAGATGTTTCAGATAAACAAATTACCACTCGTGAAGCAAGTGCTGAATCATTGGTATTAATGAATGCTCAAACACTTAACATGATTCTTGAAGGTAAACATCATAAGGGTGATGTGTTTGCAACAGCGAGAATTGCCGGCATTCAAGCCGCAAAAAAAACTTCGGAACTTATTCCCCTATGTCATCCACTACTTTTGAGTAAAATAGAGGTGGATATCACAGCAGACATTGATAACCATTGTGTAAGGGTTAAGTCCCTATGTCGGTTAAATGGGCAAACCGGTGTTGAAATGGAAGCCTTAGTTGCCGCATCGGTAGCGGCATTAACAATATATGATATGTGTAAAGCGGTTCAAAAAGATATGGTTATTACACAAGTAAGATTGCTGACCAAAGTCGGTGGTAAATCGGGTGATTATTCTGCTAAATAAATAATAGTTGTGACAAAATGAATAAAATTATGTTTTTTGCTCAAATTAGAGAGTTAATTGATACTGATTCCCTTCTTTTAGATGCTCAACAACTAACGGTTGCAGATCTTCTTGAACAACTAAGCAAACGGGGTGATAAATGGTCTTTAGCATTAAAAGAAAAAGTAGTGCTTTGTGCGGTTAACCAATCACTGGTTGATTTTAATTATCTTATTCAACCGGGTGATGAGGTGGCATTTTTTCCACCCGTGACAGGAGGTTAACTTGATGAACATTATTGAAGTTAGTCAAGATTCTATTGATGTCGAAAGATATATCGATTGGCTTAGTGAGCGCTCCGAAGACGGTGCTGTAGTGACATTTATGGGTAAAGTTCGTTGTTTAGAACAACCGACAATTGGGCTTTATTTAGAGCACTACGCTGGTATGACCGAAAAGGTATTAACCAATATTATTGCTCAAGCACGCAGTAAATGGCAACTTGGCAAGGTTGCCGTTATTCATCGGGTTGGCGATATCAAAACTAATGAAAAAATTGTATTTGTTGGTGTGAGTTGTTCGCATCGTTCAGATGCCTTTGCCGCGGCTCAATTCATCATGGATATATTAAAAAATCAAGCGCCTTTTTGGAAGAAAGAGCGAACGATTAATGGTGAAAAATGGGTTGAAGTTAAAAAATCTGATACAGAATTGTTGAAAAAATGGTATTAATAACTATTTACTATATAATAGTTACGAATTGTCTAATTTTTTGATGAGAGGTAAAAATGACAAGTTTTACGCCAAATGGCTCAATTATTGAAAAATCAAATAGCAAAATACAAACATATTTGAGTCATGTATATGGTTGGATGGCAGTAGGTATATTATTAACTGGTTTAGTTAGTTGGTATACAGCCAATTCATCTTTATTAAATCTACTATTTGATATTAATAGCCGAGGGCAAGTCTCTCTTTCATTTTTATCTATAGCGTTAATAGTTGCAGAATTGGCCATAGTATTTTGCTTATCACCTATGATTGATCGTTTTTCAGGAAAAACCGCCACGACCCTATTTATGCTATATTCAGTATTAAATGGTATAACATTAAGTTCGATTTTTATTTGTTATACACACTCTTCTATTGCAAGTGTATTTTTTATTACAGCAGGAATGTTTGCTGCTTTAGCTTTTTACGGTTATACCACTAAACGTGACTTAACGAGTTGGGGTAGTTTTTTATATATGGGGTTAATTGGAATTATTATTGCCTCGATTGTTAATTTCTTTATGGGTAACCAGGCATTAATGTGGGCAATTACCTATATTGGCGTATTTATTTTTGCTGGTTTAACTGCATATGACACCCAAAAGTTAAAAGAGTTTGGCGAACATCTATCACAGGATGATGCAAATGTATTTAGACGCTATGTTATTTTAGGTGCGTTATCGCTATATCTTGATTTTATCAATTTATTTATTTTGCTATTAAGAATCTTTGCTGATAGACGATAAATTGATTTATAAATGACTTGAAGGGCTCTTTTTATGAGCCCTTTTTATTAATTATTTAAGCATCATCACAATATAGTGTTATTTTGTTAAAAAGTTTCAGAAAAGCACTATGTTTCAATATAAAATATTATATCATTTTATGATATATCCATTGCCGCTCTCTCTATTAGAGAATAATAATGAAAAAACTCTATTGTTTTGTTTTAATAAATGTATTTATTTCATCGCTGATTTCCGTTCGGTTTTTTTTAGTGCCGGGAGCATCACTTTCCGTAATAAGTAGCGTTTTTTCAATATTTGCCGTATTTGGTCATTTTTTCTTAGCCTACCTGTTACTTTTCATTATTTGCCTGCCTTTAGTTAAGTTAAAGAAATTTTTTGCAAATATCCTACTTGCTATATTGTTTGGTCTGTTTCAGATAGGGTTATACATTGATACTATTGTCTTTGAGCAATACCGATTTCATGTCAATGAGTCGGTATTATCTATGGTGTTTTCTGGTCAGGTTGTCGATTTTTCATTAGTTACTTACTTGCTGATGTTTAGCTTGATCATTGTCTCTTTTAGTCTTGAATACTTTCTTCTTTACTTGCTTGATAAAAAAACAACACGCCAAAAAAGGCGATCGAAAGCCGTTTTGTTTTTTACTCTTTTCCTATCGAGTTCATTAATTATTAGCCATCTTGTTCATATGGTAGCTTTTTATTATGCTTATTCTCCAATTATGGTGGTAAAAGAGTATATTCCGTTGTATCGTCCATTTACTTCCAAAAAAATAATGGGCTTTTTTGATAAGCAAGGCCAGCGTAAAGTTATTTTCGAAATAGATAACAAACATGATAGCATCAGCTATCCCAAAAAGGCGCTGGTTATCAATCCTGAAAATCAAAAATTGAAGAACATTGTGTTTATTGTGCTTGATTCTTGGCGGTATGATACGTTCAATGAAACTATTTCTCCAAATAGTTATCGTTTTGCGTTAAAACATAACGCTGTTATTTTTGATAATCATTACTCAACGGGTAATGCGACACGTACCGGTATTTTTGGCTTATTTTATGGTATAGCTGGTACTTATTGGGATGCATTTTTACGTAATAGTATACCGTCATTATTTGTCACAACATTGCAAAAAGAAAATTATAATATTGGCATTTTTACCTCAGCTAAAATTACTGCGCCGGAATTTGATAGAACGGCTTTTGTCACAATTAAAAACTTAAGAATTAGTAGTAAAGATGGAACAGCAGCAAGTCGTGACCAACAAATTACCGATGATTGGTTGGCTTGGTATAAAAATCGTGATGCATCTAAACCAAGCTTTTCATTCTTATTTTATGATGCGCCACATGCTTATGATTTTCCGGATGACTTCCCGGTTAAATTTAAACCAATAGGCGATCTAAATTATATGACGCTAAATAATGAGACCGATCCTTTACCTATTTTTAATCGTTATAAACAAAGTGTATATTATGTTGATTTCTTATTGCAAAACATCTATGAAGAATTAGAAAAGTCGGGAACTTTAGATGATACACTTATAATCATCACCGGTGACCATTCGCAGGAAATGAATGATAATAAACTGGGTTTTTGGGGGCATAACGGTAACTATACCGATGCTCAAACAAAGGTGCCGTTCATTATTATAGGTGCTAATGAACTGGAAAATCTTAAAAATAACGCCAATAAACTGACGAGTCATGAAGATGTGGTGCCAACATTAATGAAGCATTATCTGCATGTAAAAAATGATATCAGTGATTACTCAACTGGATATGATCTGTTTAGCCCTATACTCAATCGTAATTGGCTATTGATGTCAAACTATAGCTCTTATGCCGTTCGAACGCCCGATAATATCTATTTTGTCAACCGCATTGGTGTAAGCCATTATATGGATGTGCATAATAATGAGGTGGATCAAACACCTAATTATCATTATATTCAAGAAGCGATGAAGAGTATGCGTTATTTTTTCCGATCTTCCGAAAAGCGTGACTAATATATCCACCCAATAGGGTGGATATATTCAAACAACAATTAGCGCACATCAGCACAATTTAAACAATAAATATAACGGTTTTGAGTATCGTGGAACTTATCCCATAAAGAAATTTGTTCTCGTAGCTGTTTAGCTTGTGGCAATTGTTCAAATACTACTTCTGCTGTCGATTTAGGTAACATTGCTATTAAGCCTGTATAGAAATCACTAAACCAGCTCCCTTCCGGTTTTTGCCAATCTATTTCATAATCGGTTAAATTCGCCAATGTTGCTGCCATTTCAACGGCATCATCAAAATCACCTAATTTATCAACTAGTCCATTTTTGCTGGCTTCAACACCTAACCAAACTTGTCCTTGAGCAATTTTATCGACTTGTTCGGTTGTCATATTTCGTGCTTTAGCAACCAAAGAAATAAATGAGTTATAGCCATTATCGATATTGAGTTGCATAAGTTGATTTAATTCATCAGGAAGATTTTGAGCCATATTTTGGTTAGCTAAAGGTGATGTTGATACCCCGTCGCTGTAAACACCAATATGTGATAACGAGTTTTCAAATGTTGGGATAATACCAAAAATACCAATAGAGCCGGTAATCGTATTTGGGCTTGCGACAATGTAATTCGACGCTGTAGAAATCCAATACCCTCCGGAAGCAGCCATGCCACCCATTGAAACAACGATAGGAATTTCATAATCCTGTAATGCTTCGAGTTCACTACGAATCGCTTCTGACGCATCGACACTACCGCCCGGACTATTTACTCGTAAAATGACAGCTTGTATGTTGTTTTTATTCAAATCTTGACGAATATATCTGAGTTGTTCAACAATATCTTGACTACCTGCAACACCACTACTATTGCCACTATCAGTAATCGTACCATTAACAAATACAACGGCTATTCGTGGTTTTTTAGCTGTCTGTTGTTGATTGTTTTTAAGTTTATAATCATAAATGCTTACTGTGTCTTGGCTATCGACTTCACCCTCAAACTCGTAATAACTTGCAATGTTATCGATTAAGCCATTAGATAAAGCATAATTAGTCATACTGCCACCAGCTGCTTTTATTTGCGACAACATAACATCAGGCTCAGGCACTAATTGTGAAGCCGCTTTTTTTCTTAATGTTGAGATATCAGCTAGGTAGTTATCCCACATTAAATTAAGCCAACGGCTGGTATTGCTTTTTGCTTCATCCGACATATCATTACGAATAAATGGTTCTATTGCTGATTTATAGGTACCAACACGGAAAACATGAGTGTTAACCTTTAAATTATCCAGTAACGTTTTATAGTATAAATTGTTAGCGGATAAACCATATACATTCACCGCCCCTAGAGGGGTTAAATAGATTTTGTCAGCATAACTTGCTAAATAATATTGACTCTGATTAAAGTTAGAACCAATAGCGTAGATAGGTTTGTTAGCTGCTTTAAATTTGGATAAATATTTTCCAATATATTGAAGCGAACTCATGTCAGTCCCCACAAAATTATCCAGTTTAAGAATTATACTGTCAATGTTGGGGTCAGTTGTTGCTTGTGCTATTTTTTCGGTTAATTCAAATAAACTATTTTCGCGAGACGTATTCACCTTTTTGCCATAAATTTTGTTTTGTAAGGCGTAAATTTCATCGCTATAGAATGTATTATCAACAATTACCCCTTCAAGATCGACAAGTAAAGCGCCTTGTTGCGGAGTAATCTCTTCAGTTTGTGCTTCTTTAATTAATGCAATGACGCTGAAAATTAAAATAATAATGATTAAGAATATTAGATTGAGAAATATTTCTCTTATCAGATTAATGATTTTCCAAATTGATTTTATAACGTTAAGTACAGACATAATAAATAGTCCTTATAAGTTTTGATTTTCTAATTTTTAGCCGCATTATTTCGTTTTTTAAAATATTTTTTGTCTTCAAATCTTAAGCATGTCAACTTTCCTCCCCAGCAACATCCTGTATCAAGGGCATAAATATTTTCCGGGGTACCTTTTCCATTTAACGCTGCCCAATGACCAAAAGCAACACTATATTCTGCCGGGATCTTACTTGGTAGTAAAAACCAAGGTTTAAGTTTTGTAGGGACTTGATCGGGTGGTTTTTTATAATAAAAATCCAGCCTGCCGTCTTCATAGCAAAAACGCATACGAGTTAATGCATTGGCGATATAACGTAAACGGTCTAAACCTTGTAATTGGGGTGACCATTCATCAGGGAAATTACCATACATTTTATCAAGAAAGAGCGGGTAAGAATCACTGGCCAGCATCACATGTAAGTCATGCGCACATTTTTTTAGGGTTGGCAAGTCCCATTGTGGGGAGATCCCCGCATGGGTCATAATCAATTTTAATTCATCATCTATTTGAACAAGAGGTTGCTTACGCAGCCAATTCATCAATTCATCATAATCCGGTGCTTGAATAATTTCTTCAAGATTATCTTTCTTTTTGGGCGGCGTAACACGGGCATAAATCGAGAGCAAATGAAGGTCGTGATTGCCTAATACCAATCTGATTTGGTTGATATTTTCTTTTACAAATCTAAGCACTTGTAATGATTTTGGGCCCCTGGCGACAAGATCGCCAGTAAGCCACAATGTATCAGATGATGAGAATTTAGCTTTTTCAAGTAAGCGCATAAACTCGTCATAGCAACCATGAATATCTCCGATAAGTAGGTTTGCCATAACACTATTTCCATGCGTTTGCCAGTTGGCAGTACTGCTCGACTGTTAAGTTTTCAGCACGTAAATTAGGATCGATATTTAATTGAGCTAATTGTTCAGCAGTAAACATATTGCTTAAGCTGTTTCGAATCGTTTTACGGCGTTGATTAAATGCTTCTGTGGTAACACGTGAAAGTATTTTTACATCATTAACAGGATAAGGCTTTTGTTGGTATGGTATAAGTTTAACAACAGCTGAATCTACTTTAGGAGCTGGTTTAAATGATGTCGGTGGCACTTCAAGCACAGGAATAATCTGACAATAGTATTGAGCCATGACACTAAGCCTGCCGTAATCTTTACTATTCGGAGCGGCCACTAATCGAGTGACAACTTCTTTTTGTAACATAAAATGCATATCTGTAATGGTATTGGCAAATTCAAACAGATGAAACATTAACGGGGTTGATATGTTATAAGGTAAATTACCAAAAACCCGTAACGGTTTTCCCAATTGCTCAGAAAGTTGATTGAAATCAAATGTTAAAGCATCTTGTTCAATGACAGTGACTTTATCTTTCAAAAATGGGTTTTCAATTAATCGACTCGCTAAATCACGGTCAATTTCAACGACGGTAAGATGATCAACATGTTTACTTACCGGAATGGTTAAGGCTGCAAGGCCGGGTCCTATCTCAACAAGCGCTTGGTCTGGTTTAGGCTGTATTGCTGCAACAATACTTTCGATAATGTAATCATCATGTAAAAAATTTTGCCCGAAACGTTTACGGGCAAAATGTCCTTGGTGAACACGGTTATTCATTTTTGTTTTCACCTGTAATTTTAATATATGCATCGCCTTTTATTTCTTGGATCCACACTTGCGCTTCTTCAGCAAATTTACGATTAAAAATAAGTCGGTATGCTTGATCTTTTTGAACTAATTCCGTGCCGTCAGTTTGTCTTGAATCGATTAGCTGAATTAAATGCCAGCCATAAGACGATTTCACTGGTTGGCTGATTTCACCTTTTTTCAGTTGCATTAAGCCATTTCTAAATCCTGGATCGTACATTTCGGGTCTGCTCCAACCTAATTCTCCACCTTTATCTTTTGAACCGGGATCGTCTGAGTTTGCTTTAGCAGCGGCTGCAAATGTTGTGGCTTTGCTGGTAATCGCTTTTCGAATATCAGTTAATTTTTGTTTTGCAACTTGGTCAGTCACTAATACATTTGTTTTGATTAGAATGTGGCGAGCATTAACTTCTTGAAGTGTAATTTTTTTCGGTGCTTCAGTTCGGGAATCATCAACTTTTATGATATGTAAGCCAACACCTGAACGAATTGGTCCAATAACACTTCCTTTAGGTGCACGCAAAAGTCGCTCTTCAAAAATAGTTGGTAACTCACTCAGTTTATTCCAGCCCATGGAGCCACCTTTTAAAGCGAGATCATCATTTGAAAAAGAAGTTGCAAGTTTAGCAAAATTTTCCCCTTTTTTCGCACGGTTAATAATATCTCTGGCTTTGCTAGTTGCATTATCAACTTGTTGTTTAGTTGCTTTTTCCGGGATTGAAATCAAAATATGGCTGATTTTGACATCAATATTATTGGTTGGTTGTTTTGCAATTGTCTTAGTTAAATTTTCAACTTCTTTTTCAGATACTTTGATTCTTGGTCTCACTTCATTCATGCGAGCTTGTTCAATCAACATATCTTTATGAATACGTTCACGGTAGTTAGCATAACTTATCCCCATTGTTGATAGTCTACTTCTTAGCTCATCAATGGTCATACCATTTTCGGCAGCGATTCTACCAATAGCATTAGTTACATCTTCATCACTAATTGTGATTTTGGCTTTTGCTGCTTTTTGCAAGATTAAATTTTCAGTAATTAATCGATCGATAATTTGTTGTCTAAGCACTTTATCATTAGGTAGATTACTGGGATCGGTGCTTGCTTTAATCGTTTTGAGCATGTCATTAACGTCACTTTCTAAAATAACGTTATTATTAACAACTGCCGCAACTTGTTCGACAACTCTAGGCGCCGCAGTCGCTGATAAAGGTGTAATAAGTCCTATACTTACACTTAAGTTTAAAGCAATAAAAAGTTTTAATAATTTCATATTTGATCAACTCATTGTGTTATTACAGCATCAAACTGGCTGTATTAAATGTACATTAAATGTAATAGTAAGTTATTATTATTATATTTTATTCAAAAATGGTGTTATATGGTAATTTACCAAAATTGAGCATTTTTGCTTGGGCATCACGATTCGATCCTAAGCCCCGTAATTCAAAATTGATTGAAAGTTTATTTTTAAATTTACTTTCATTTGAAATAGTATTCCAATCGGTTAATTTTCTACCATATTGCACTGACACACCCCAACAACAATCACTGTAATGCAAGCCAACTGAACTATCAGCCATTTGCCCTAATTTGACGTCGTGATAATAGGTACCTACTGCACTAAGCGTATCAGAAATAGGCCAAGCAACAGTAATTCCCGCTTGTGAAATATCTTGTTTATAGCGTTTGTCTAATGGTCGATAATCAACGGTGTTAATATATTTATGATTAGCATAGCGATAGGACAATTGTAATAATTTGTTGCCAGTCGGGCGATATTCTAATGCGGTATTAGCTAAAGAAACGGTATTAATCCGAGTATCGTATTGGATACCACTTCGGAAGATAATGTCATCAGATATACGCCAAAAATTATCAGCAGCCCAAGTAATGCTACCTGTATCTGAATTTTTATCTAATTCGGAGTTATTCGCTGTTGATTTTGATTTAGAGAAATAGTTAATTTGCCCGATTGACAAATTGAATTTTTCGACTTTATTGCTATCGTATAGGCGAGTTGTAATACCTGCGGCTATTTTATTCGTTGAAGCAATGCGATCTAAACCACTATAAGGTAGATCTCTAAATAGCCCTATATAATCTGATTGTAGCAATGTAGAATCATAGATTTCTATATTCGATTGATCCCGGTAAGGGATGTAAATATATTTCACCCTAGGTTCTAATGTCTGAGTGTAGCCATTGATGTGGGTATCACGTTCGAAAACCACTTTACCGTCAATACTAAATTTAGGTAAAAATCGGTTTACCGTTTTATCTAATTCATGGAATTTTTTGATATTATCCTGATTATAGTGCGTAGCCATAAAACCGGCTTCCGTCGATAAGGTTGTCCAGGAATTTGTATAAGTATAATTTAAGGTTGGTTCCAAATGTACCCGCCAAGCTTTTGGAAGGCCTTTTTCTGAACTGATAAAATGCGAAATTTGAGAAAAAGTTTTAAATTTAAATGGTCCAAAATCATAATTATAGTAATTGATATCTAACTGAGGCTCAGTTTGATACAGCATGGCGCCAGTATAAAATGATTGGAAGTGTCGATAACCTAAGGCGATATCCCAATTTTCATCATTGTAACCAACTTTATAAAATTGTGTTAAATATCCAGCCGTTTGCGAAGCATAACGAGAGTTTAAGTCGGTTAAATATTTATTATCACTTACCCGTGTAACATCTGTGTAAAAACGCCAATTGTAGTTAATTAACTCATCATTTTTCCAATAGAATAACCATCGATTACTGTTATTGTCATAATTGTAACCGTTTAAATGTTTTTTTCTATCATGACGATACCGGTTATCATTTTGTAACCAATCAAATGCTAACGTACCTAAGCCTAATTCGTTTAAGTAGCGAAATTCAGTTTGTAGCTGTAATCCTCGATGTTGTAGTAATCTTGGGGTAATCGTCGCATCGTAATTTGGTGCAATGTTCCAATATACCGGCAAAGAAAAATCCACGCCATCAACACTGTCATACCCAAAATTTGGCATCAACAAACCTGAACGCCTTTTATCACCTGTCGGTAATTGTAGGTAAGGGGAGTATAATACTGGAATGTTACCCACTTTAAATATTGCATTCCAAACTTCTAAAAGCTCTTCTTGATTATCGTGAATAACTGTTGTTCCTCTTATACTCCAACTACTATCATCTACCGGGCAAGCGGTGAAACTGCCATTTTTTAAAATAATATACCGGCTTTTCTCCAGTTTTACTTCATCGGCATTACCACGTCCAAGTCGATTGACAAGATGATATTCACTCGGTTTGATATTGGCATCATTGTTATTTAAATTCATTGATGCATCTTCACCTTTCATTTTAATCAAATTATCTTGATAAGTAACATTGCCGTGTATGGTGACGATGCGATTATTTTTATCTTTAGTATCAATGGTAACTTTATTGGCAAGAACGGTACGATTGCCTTGTATTACAGACACATCACCCTCATAAATTGCCATATCCGGATAAATTCCTTCAAAACGATCGGCTTCGGCATTGACGGGTAGGGAATTGATGTCGCCATTGGCTAAAGCCCCTTCAAATCGAGGTATATTGATTAGACACTTAGGGTTAGTGGTATCATTTTTAGGTAAGCCTATTGCATAGCTGGGATGGTTATAAGCATATAAAGAAAATGTAACCGCTATAGCAATAAGTGAAGGCGCTAGTTTTTTCATCAATGATTAAAATGTCTTTATGATTATTTTAATTACGATATTATAGCGGTTATTTATAAAAGTGCGAATGAAAAATTAACGTTTGACTCTTCGCTTGTTGGTTTTGTTTAAATGTTTAACCATTGTTATTCTTTTTTCAACCGATGTATGTTGAAATTCATCCCACCATTTAGCCAGATCAAGCAGTTCACCTTTCTCAATGGAAGCTCGCATTTCCAGTAAGTCATAAGCTGCTCTGAATTTTGGGTGTTCTAAAATTGTGAAAGCTCGTTTACCTTCTCGCCTTTTCATCCGTAATTGTAAACGCCAAATATCACCCATAATGGTTGTTAAACGTCTTGGTATAGCAATGATACGACACTGTTCAGATAAAATATCATTGATTGCCATTGCAAAAGCATCATGAAACTGTAAGCCACTTTCAAGGCAAGTTAATTGCGCTTGTTCGATAATTGGATACCAGAAAAATGATGCAAATAAAAAGGCCGGATTCACTCTTTGATTATTTGCTATACGGTAATCAGTATTTTTTAAAACCTGTTCGACGATTTTATTTAAATAACTATTTTGATTATGAGTTGAAAATCGCTCAATCACCGGAAATAGCTGCTCAAACAGATGATGCGCTTTTAATAAGCCATAGGTTTTGAAACCGTTTCCAGACTGTAATAATTTTAGCGATTCATCAAAAAGTCGTGCTGAAGGAATATTTTTGAGTAATGGTGCCAGTGATTCGATTGGTTCAAGTGTCGCTTTATCAATTTTCATGTTGAGTTTAGCGGCAAAACGAATCGTTCTGAGCATTCGCACCGGATCTTCACGGTAGCGAGTTTGAGGGTCACCAATTAAGCGGATTATGCCATTTTTTAAATCGTTTAAACCGCCACAATAATCACGTATAGTGAAGTCTTTAATACTATAATAAAGCGCATTCATCGTAAAATCACGACGGATAGCATCTTGCTCAATTGTTCCGTAAACATTATCTCTTAATAACATTCCAGATTGCGAACGTTTAGATACATTCGTTTGCTCGTTTTGAGCACCATGATCACCACGAAAAGTCGCTACTTCAATAATTTCTTTTCCGAACATAATGTGGGCAAGACGAAAACGTCGACCAACTAATCGGCAATTACGAAATGTTTTTTGAATTTGTTCTGGCGTAGCGTTTGTTGCAATATCAAAATCTTTGGGGGTTTTACCCAATAAAAGATCTCGAATACAACCTCCGACTAGATAAGCTTCATATCCTTGTTTATTTAATCGATAAAGAACTTTTAGCGCGTTTTCACTTATGTCTTTACGAGAGATATTGTGTTCTTTACGGGATATGGAAACATAGTCTGATTGTTGTTCATTGCGAAAAATTCTACGACAAAATCGAGAAACTTGTTTAAAAATAGTTCACCTCAGAATTTTAATTGTCTTAATTGCAATCTAGCGCGGGATTATATCGCAATTACTTTTAACTTTCCATTTTTCTTGTTAACCGCCGTTTAAGCGGTGGTTGCAATGGTCAGTTTTTGTTAGATCACTTAAATATTCTATTTGATTTTTTGAACATAATTATCAACAATAGCAATTTATATAGTACAATTGACCATATTGGCTTTAAGGTAACAGAATCGATATTGCATATATTTTATCTGTAATTTAACTAGCTAATTAAAAATTAACAACACATATACTCTAAGTATTCTTATTTGATAATTTTTTTAAAACTCACTTAGTTTAAAAATATTTGATGTTATTTATTACTTTAATCTTAGATATAAGTTACTTAAGTATATACCATTAACGATAACTTATTGGGGACATTATGAATATTCGAGATTTGGAATATTTTGTTTCGTTAGCTGAATTTCGGCACTTTCGTAAAGCAGCTGATGCTTGTAATGTAAGTCAACCAACATTAAGTGGTCAAATTAGAAAGCTAGAAGATGAACTAGGCGTGATGCTATTAGAACGTACTAGTCGCAAGGTATTATTTACACAAACTGGAATGATGCTTGTTGAACAAGCTAAAGAAATTTTACGTAATATTCAAATATTAAAAGAGATGGCCAGTCGTCAAGGTGAAGAGATGTCTGGTCCGATGCATATTGGATTAATACCCACAATCGCCCCTTATTTGTTACCTCACGTAATTACTGTATTACATGAGTCTTTTCCACAATTAGAACTCTATTTACATGAAGCGCAAACAGCCAATATTGTTGCGCAATTAGAAAGCGGTAAGCTCGATTGTGCAATTGTTGCTCAAGTAAAAGAAACATCACAATTTATCGAACTTCCTTTATTTGATGAGCCGATGTTTTTAGCTGTTCCGGCTAATAGTGAATTAGCTAACCAAAAAACAGTTAAACTTTCGTCGCTAAAAGGTCAGAAATTTTTAATGTTAGAAGACGGCCACTGTTTACGTGAACATGCTATGGGATATTGTTTCCAAGTAGGCATTGATGAAGATAAGCAATTTAAAGCGACCAGTCTTGAAACTTTAAGAAGTATGATATCAGCAGGAAGAGGTATTACATTATTCCCTGAACTTGCTGCACCAAATGAACGTATTAGGGATAATATTTGTTACATTCCTTGTACCGATCCTGTGCCAACCCGTAGTATAGCGCTTATCTATCGACCTGGGTCTCCATTACGTGCGCGTTATGAAACTATCGCCAAAACAATTCGTGATCATATGCCAAAAGTGTTCGCCGAAAAAGAGCGATTATTAGAGCAAACCAACAAATAATTAAATCTACTTAAGTTAAAGTAACAGCATGAAAAATGTAAAAAACTGTGGAGTTCGAGCTCAGCAAAAAGAAAGGACTCGTCGATCGTTGATTGATGCGGCCTTTAACCAACTCAATGCTGAGCAAGGTTTTGCAAGTTTAAGTTTACGTGAAGTTGCTCGAGAAGCGGGGATAGCCGCAACTTCTTTTT
The DNA here is from genome assembly GCF_026536465.1 of Gilliamella sp. B3172. Taxonomy (NCBI): domain Bacteria; kingdom Pseudomonadati; phylum Pseudomonadota; class Gammaproteobacteria; order Orbales; family Orbaceae; genus Gilliamella; species Gilliamella sp. B3172. Next base: position 120,675 of record NZ_JAFNOA010000001.1, read on the forward strand.
ATCGCCATTTTCGTGATATGGATGAGTTAGGTTTAGCGATGGTTGACGAAAGTGGTTTAACACTTCGTCAATTATTGCGCCAAGCTCGAAAGCGTATTGAAAAAGGGGGAAGTGTTCTTCGAACTTCAGTAACCACATTTATTGAATTTATTGATAAAAACCCTAAAGTATTTTTATTACTGCTTAGAGAAAAAGCCGGGACTTCTTCCGCATTCAGATCGGCAATCGCACGTGAAATACAGCACTTTATTGTCGAGCTTGTTGATTATTTAGATAATGCTAATCAAATGCCACATCATTATAATGAAGCTCAAGCCGAAGCAATGGTAACTATTGCATTTAATGCTGGTGCGGAAGCAATTGATTTTGACATCGTACAACGTCAAGAACTGATTGAAGATCTGATATTCCAACTTCGTATGGTTTCACGTGGTGCGTTTTATCTTTATCATAAAGAAAAAATCAAAAATGATAATGAATAATTATTATAAGTTGAAATCGGTAGCTTAATTTACAATCACCCCATTATATCACCTTGATTAAGATAGACTATTTACAACGATTTTTATGAAAGTTGTGATCATCTTAGCCTGTTATTTCAGATGTAATTCACATTGGTTTTATACAAGTTGGTAAAACAGAAGCAATAGAGAATTTAAAGCAAGTATCGAAAGGAAAGGGCATTATTTGTTAGGCTGATGCGAGTAAAAGCAAAAACGAGATATATCACAAAGCAATAGAGTTAATATCGAATTTTTAAACTGAGCACAATTTGCCTTGAGACAATTATCTTTTTATTAAATTACTGCGGATAAACCGCAGTAATTTTTGCTATTAATAACATAATGTTATTAAAGATTTTGTAGAACTTTTTCAACACTATCTTTAGCATCACCAAATAACATATAGCTATTTTCTTTAAAGAATAGTGGATTTTGTACTCCGGCATAGCCCGTATTCATTGAACGTTTAGAAATAATAACTGTTTTTGCTTTCCAAACTTCAAGAACAGGCATACCAGCGATAGGGCTATTTGGATCTTCTTCTGCCGCTGGGTTAACGGTATCATTTGCACCAATTACCCAAACAACATCTGTATCAGGGAAGTCATCATTGATTTCATCCATTTCTAATACAATATCATAAGGTACTTTAGCTTCGGCTAATAATACATTCATATGCCCAGGTAAACGCCCTGCAACCGGGTGAATACCAAAACGGACTTCTATACCCATACCACGAAGTTTTTCAGTAATATTGCTTACCGCACCTTGTGCTTGAGCAACAGCCATACCATAACCCGGTACGATAATTACTGAACGTGCTTCTTTTAATGTTTGAGCAACTTCAGCTGGTTGCATTTCACGATATTCACCTTGCTCTTCATCAGAAGCGCTTGCTGAAGTACCGTCGCTACCAAATCCACCAGCGATAACACTGATAAATGAACGATTCATTGCTTTACACATAATGTATGAAAGGATCGCACCGGAAGAACCAACTAAAGCACCGGTCACAATTAACAGATCATTTTCTAACATAAAGCCGGCAGCAGCAGCAGCCCAACCAGAATATGAGTTAAGCATTGATATTACAACCGGCATATCAGCACCGCCGATGGATGCAACCAAATGGAAACCAAACACAAAGGCGATCACCGTCATTGCAATTAAGCAAAAACTCGCACCTGCGCCATTTTCTTGTTTGATAAAAATAAACATTAAAATAACAGAAGCAACAATAGCGGCTAAATTCCAGTAGTGTTTATTTGGAATAGATAATGCCTTTGAACTAATGCGACCGTTTAATTTACCGAAGGCAACAATCGAGCCGGAAAAAGTTACCGCACCGATAAAGACACCAACAAATATTTCAACAAGATGTACGGTTAATTCATTTTTTGGAATAAAATGGGTATTGAGATCCAAGAAACTATTGAAACCGACTAGTACCGCAGCCATACCGACAAAACTGTGCAGTAACGCCACAAGTTCCGGCATTTGTGTCATTTCAACTTTTTTGGCAAGATATAAGCCAATTGCCGCACCAATAATCATTGCAATAATGATCCAGTGTAATCCACCTTTGATACTTGCAACTGCTGCAATAAGCGCAATTGCCATACCAATCATACCGTAGATATTCCCCGATTTGGCTGACTCTTGATTAGAAAGACCGCGTAAACTGAAAATAAATAGTAATGCAGCAATAACATAAGCTGCTTGAATAATTCCTGACATTAGTGATCTCCTCCTTTACTTGCCACGTTGGAACATTTTCAGCATTCTTTGGGTAACAAAGAAACCACCAAAAATATTGATGCTAGCAATTAAAATAGCAACGAAGGCAATCGCTGTCGTTAGGCCATTATCATCACCGACTTGCAATATAGCGCCGACTAAAATAATACCCGATATCGCATTTGTTACTGACATAAGTGGTGTATGTAACGAGTGTGTCACATTCCAAACAACATAGTAACCAACTACGCAAGACAGGGCAAAGACAGTAAAGTGACCTAAGAAGCTTTCAGGCACTGAGTCTGCCAGCCAAAAATAAGCAAAAATAAGTAAGGCTAAAATGCCGTATTTTTTTTGCGGATCCATTGGTTTTGGTTCAGGCTTAGCAACAGGTGCAGCCACTTTTTGTTGTGGTTGAGCAGATACTTGAATTGGCGGTGCTGGCCAGGTGATCTCTTTATCTTTCACGACCGTCACACCACGAAGAACAACATCATCAAAATTAATATCGATATGGCCGTCTTTTTCTTTGGTTAACAGTTTTAGAAGATTAACAATGTTAGTACCGTATAATTGAGATGCTTGTGCTGGCATGCGATTAGCTAAATCAGTATAACCAACAATTTTCACATTATTATCTGTTTCAAACACTTCACCAGGTTTTGTTAATTCACAGTTACCGCCAGTTAAAGCCGCTAAATCAACGATAACACTGCCTGGTTTCATTGATTCGACCATTTCTTTAGAAATTAATTTTGGCGCAGGTTTGCCCGGAATTAAAGCCGTTGTGATGATGATATCAACATCTTTTGCTTGCTCAGCAAATAGTGCCATTTCAGCTTCAATAAAAGCAGCTGACATCTGTTTAGCATAACCGTCCCCAGAGCCTGCTTCTTCTTCAAAATCGAGCTCGAGGAAGTCAGCGCCCATACTATTAATTTGTTCGGCAACTTCAGGTCGAGTATCAAAAGCTCTAACAATAGCGCCTAAACTCACAGCTGCCCCAATAGCAGCAAGTCCAGCTACGCCGGCACCAATGACTAATACTTTTGCTGGTGGTACTTTACCGGCAGCGGTAACTTGACCGGTAAAGAATCGACCAAATTGGTTAGCTGCTTCAATAACAGAACGATAGCCAGCAATATTAGACATTGAACTTAAAGCATCAAGAGACTGCGCACGGGAAATACGTGGAACACAATCCATTGCCATAACGTTAATATCTTTATTAGCTAATTTTTCTAACAGATCTTTGTGTTGCGCAGGATAGATGTAGCTGATAAGGGTTGAACCCTCTTTCATCAGAGCGATTTCATCATCATTAGGTGCATGAAATTTTAAGATTAAATCATTTTTCCAAATATCTTGGGTGTTTTCGATTGTGGCTCCTGCATCAATGAAAGCTTGGTCTTCAAAATTGGCAGCATGTCCAGCACCTTGTTCTACTGAAACTGTAAATCCAAGTTTTAACAGTTGTCCAACAGTTTGTGGTGTTGCTGCAACTCTTGCTTCATTGGCTAACCGTTCTTTAGGTATACCGATATGCATTGCGTTACATCCTTATGTTAAGTGAGTTTTTTCATGTTTTCCGATTTTAGCATAAATTAGCGTCAGTGCGAGTAGGGAATTTATATTTTATTATCGAAATCTTATTATAATTTTTTATGATAACTTGCTGCACATTTATCATTTAAATTTAAAATAGCGTTGTTTTGTTGATAACGATTAATAATCGATTAGGCAGTAATAAAATTAATGGTTTTTTATTAAATTTTATTATTTTTAGAGCGCTCGATCGTGACCTGCCATGGTTCCGTTTGCTTCTGTTTTATCTCATAAGATATGATTATCATCACTCTTTTTATGATTCAAGCAAGCTATACTTTGAATCAATCATTTAGAGGATTACTTGATGTTCTTAGAAGAAAGACAAAAAGCTATCTTAGCTTATTTAGATAAACATGAAAAAGGTAGTGTCCAATATTTTTCAGAAATATTTAAAGTATCTAAAGAGACGATTAGAAAAGATCTTGCAACGCTCGCTCAGCAATTGTTCGTTATTCGTTGTCACGGTGGTGCCATTATTAAAAGGCACAGATTAGTGAGTAATATTACTGATAAAGAATGTATTTCCTCGTTACTGACGGGATATGAAAAACAGAAAAGTAAAATACGAGGAGAAGTAATGAACGGTAACGTTTGTATTTTAGGCTCATTTAATATTGATATTGTTGCTCAAGTAGCAAGATTTCCAAAAGGGGGAGAGTCAATCCTTGCTCAAAAAAGTATGATTGGTCCTGGTGGTAAAGGGGCAAATCAAGCGCTTGCCGCAAGTTACGCCGATGCTAAGGTACATTTTGTTGCAAAAGTTGGCACTGATCAATTTAGTCAATTTGCCCATGAACATCTATCCTCGTCAAAAATTAATTCGTTTACTTTGTATCAATCCGATAAAGAGCCAACGGGCAGTGCGGTTATTTATGTCTCTGAAGAAAATGGCGAAAATATGATTGCTATCTATCCTGGTGCAAATTTAACAATTACTGATAAAGAAATTGTAATGTTGGAAAGTTATCTTAAACAATCTGATATTCTATTAGTGCAACTTGAAAATAATATTGATGCTGTTTTAAATGCGATGAAATTAGCTAAAGCTATCGGGGTTAAAGTTGTGCTTAACCCGGCTCCTTATTCTCAAGATATTCAACAGCTATTAACTTATATTGATATCATTACGCCCAATGAAACTGAAGCAAGTTTAATGTCTGGAATTGAAGTTAATGATTTGGATAAAGCTAAGCTTGCAGCGGAAAAAATATACTCATTTGGAATACAAACCGTCATTATTACTTTGGGGAGTAAAGGCGCACTCATATTTGATGGTAAACAACATCAACATATTAAGCCTTTCTTAGCTGTTCCTGTTGACACAACCGGTGCAGGTGATGCTTTTAATGGGGCTTTTTGTGCTTCATTGGCTAAAGGCGAGACGCTTTATCAATCCGCAGTATATGCTTCGGCTTTTGCATCTTTAGCTGTTGAGCGTGAAGGTGCATCAAATATGCCATCTCATCAAAATGTGCTTAAACGAATGGCAAATAAATAAATTTAGTAGAGGAACCGATTTATGATAAATCAGCCAAAAAAAATTATTCTTGATTGCGATCCCGGTCATGATGATGCTATCGCACTATTGTTAGCTCATGGCAATCCTAATATTGAATTGCTTGCGGTAACCACAGTTGTTGGTAATCAAACATTAGATAAAGTAACACGTAATGCATTATCTGTTGCACGAATTGCAAATATCACTAATGTACCTTTTGCGGCTGGTGCAGTAAGGCCTTTAGTGAGAAATATTGAAATTGCACCGGATATCCATGGCGACTCTGGACTTGATGGCCCGGTATTACCTGAACCAACCATTGAGTTGGATAACAGGCATGCTATTGATTTAATCATTGACACAATCATGTCTCATCCGCCTAAAACCGTCACGCTAGTTCCAACTGGTGGGTTAACCAATATTGCAATGGCGGTACGTAAAGAACCTAAAATTGCTGAACGTGTTAAAGAAGTTGTGTTAATGGGGGGCGGGTACCATGTCGGTAACTGGAGCGCTGTGGCAGAATTTAATATCAAAATAGATCCTGAAGCAGCGCATATAGTATTTAATGAAAAATGGCCATTGACGATGGTTGGATTAGATCTGACTCATCAAGCATTAGCCACGCCTGAAGTAATTGAGAAAATAGCTGCAATCAAAACCAAACCAGCTAAATTTGTATTGGAGATGTTAGAGTTCTTCGGAAAAATGTATAAACAAGCTCAAGGTTTTACTTATCCTCCAGTGCATGATCCTTGTGCCGTGGCTTATGTCATTAATCCTGAATTAATCAAAACTAAACGAGTACCGGTTGATATTGAATTGACAGGGACTTTAACTTTGGGAATGACAGTTGCTGATTTTCGTTTTCCTGCTGATGAGCGTTGCCATACTCAAGTTGCAACAGAACTTGATCATACCGGTTTTTGGGATTTAATTGTTGATTCCCTAAAACGAATTGGTGAGGTAAATGTATGATTGAACAGAGTAAAGCTAAATCAAATATATTTACCCTAATGCTCGCTTTACTGGCTGCATGTGTTGCTTTCCAACTCAATGCAAGTATGTTAAGCCCCGTATTAGTTACCATTGCAAAAGAATTAGGGACAAATGATGCGGCGGTAGGGCTCTCCCAAACTTCTTTTTTTACCGCAGCAGCGCTATTTTCACTATTTTTGCCACGATTAAGTGATATAAAAGGAAGAAAAAAAGTACTAACCGGCATGCTGCTTATCATGACTATTGGTACGGTTTTAGCCGCTATTGCGCCAAATATTGAAGTTTTATATGCCGCACGGATTATTCAAGGGGTATCGGGACCAGTTGTGCCATTATGTTTGATAATGCTAAGTTATGAAGTTAAAGATGTAAAACAATACGGTATGTTAATGGGCATAATCACAGCCGTTAATGGCGGTATTGCTGGTGTGGATGCTATTGCAGGTGGATTCCTTGCTACTTATTTCGGTTTTCGGTCTGTATTTTGGGTTATTGCAGTTGTTGCCGCAATCTCAACTTTTTGTGTTCATCGTTTTGCGTCAGAATCTAAGCCATCTGAAGGTACCAAAATGGATTGGTTAGGCGTGTTGTTAATCGTTTTAACCATAGCAGCATTATTACTTGCGCTTAATGAAGCGGGTAAACTCGGTAATGCTAATTGGTTGATTATTAGTGGATTAACACTATTTGCTATCTTCTGTTTTTTCTTGTTTTGGCAGGTGGAAAAAAGCAATAAACAACCTTTAGTTACCACCAATCATTTGAAAAAGCGTGCCACTTGGGCGTTATTATTAACCACCACATTAACCATGACAGGGGTTTTTGCCATTGTTAATGGTTTAGTCATGTCAATTGCTCAAAATCACGAGATAGGTTTTGGCTTAGAAGCGGATTGGGCATCATTAATCTTTCTTACCCCTTATGCTTTAATTGGTTGGTTTGTCGGGCCATTTTCCGGAAGGCTAGCACCAACAATGGGCTATAACAAAGTACTTAAATTAGGTTTAGTCGGTTGTATTATCGGTATTTTGCTAATTATGTTTTATGGTATTCACTATTTACCTATTTTATCGGTAGGTGTGATTGTACTAGGCATCTTCTATGCCGGCATGGCTAATATCATATTAAATGGATTAGGCGTTGTTTTATCACCAACAGAAAATCCGGGATTCTTACCGGGTATGAATGCTGGTGCATTTAACTTAGGTGCCGGTTTGAGTTTTGCGTTATTGCCTGCAATTCAAATGATGAATGGAAACTCAATGGATGGATACTTCAATGGTATGTTGTTAGGATTAATCATTACTATTTTAGCATTACTGTGTAGTTTTCTGATTCCAAGACCGACGAATGCTGAGGTTTAATTTTAATCAAAAAGCGGGATAATACTTATCCCGCTTTTTTTGGGTTAATGCTAAACAGACACGCTTTTTACTCTTCCGGCTGTAGGGTAAAGGTTAAGGTTGTGAAAAACTTATCTTGAGTGGCTAACTTGTTTGGTTCAAGTGGAAAACCAATTTCCACACCAATGACATTCAATCCTTGATTTGGAATGGTGATTGTTGCTTGACCTTTATCATCGGTATTGACCGTTTTATCTAAATTATTAATAACATCGACAATAACAGGCGTGTTAGTTAGCGGTTTACCATCTTTATAAACAGTTATCGGTAAATTGTCACCGCGTTTTAATTGGGTCGGATCCAAAGCCGGGACAATTTGTAACGGGATGTCTTCAATCATTTTCGGCTGTTCAACTGAAGATAAATAATTAACGCTGTATTTGATTGCATGTGTGCCAGCACTTGCGCCTTTTACTTTATTCATTGGAAGATTGACATATTTTCCTTGCGAATTTTTAGTCCAATAGCCATAATCAAACCAAACTGCCACAACGGCTGTTTTTTCAGATGGGGTTATGGTGACAAAATTTTTATTGGCTTTTTGTGAAATAGACAGCGGTGACCAATTACTATTGTAAGCTCGAACTTTTTGGACATTTTGGGGGTTATAACCATTATCTAAAGGGCCTTCACCTAAAACAATCTGCTTTTGATCAACACGATTAGCAATCCAAATACCATGCGCCAATACGGAATTTGAAACCATTAAAGTTAGGCATCCTGATAATGCCACGAATATTAATTTACGCATATAACCTTCCTTTTTGAAAATGAGAATCATTATTATTTGAATGCCAAAGAAAAGTCAAGAAATTTGTATATTTATTGAGCGGGTATTTATTTAGACGAGAAAATCATTTAAAGTTTATATCAGGTATCATTTGCTAAATTTTATGGTACTTAAAATCTTTCCTACAGAAAAAATGACTAAACTTGTAAAATAAAACTAAAGTTTTAAATGATGAGAAACTTTTTTCATGAAATTCACCCTATTATAGACTAACTATTGTTAAAGTTAGCTATTTTTAACTACTACAAATTGTTATATAATCGGAAATATTTTGTTTTTAACACTATATATTGTGTTTATCAAATTGTTTTTAAGATATTTCTGCTGCGTTAATATCTTTAAATAAGGAACCCTTATGATGGATTTTTCCCAATCAGTGCCAGAACTGGTCTCTTGGGCAAAAAAGAATGATTTTTCGATCGCTTTACCAGTTGAACGTCTTGCTTTTTTATTAGCCATTGCCGTATTAAATAGCGAACGTTTCGATGGTGAAATGACGGAATCTGAGCTAATAGATGCTTTCAGACATGTATCACAAATATTCGAGCAAAGCGATGATACTATCTCGGTGCGTGCTAATAATGCGATTAACGACTTAGTTCGCCAGCGTTTGATTACTCGTTTTGCCAGTGAGATGACTGACGGCTATTCTATCTATCGTTTAACGCCTTTAGGAATAGGTATTTCAGATTACTATATCCGTCAGCGAGAATTTTCGACATTACGCTTATCAATACAGCTCTCTATCGTTGCTCAAGAGTTAAAACGAGCGGCCGATGCAGCGCTTGAGGGTGGCGATGATCTACATTGGCATCGCAATGTTTTTGCACCTTTAAAATATTCGGTAGCGGAAATTTTTGATAGCATTGATATTACCCAACGGGTAATGGATGAGCAGCAGGCTGATGTAAAACAAAATATCTCAGCCTTACTAAGTCAAGATTGGCAAGCGGCTATTAGTAGTTGTGAAGGTCTATTGACTGAAACATCACAAACCTTACGTGAACTGCAAGATACATTAGCTGCTGCCGGCGATAAACTTCAAGCCAGTTTGTTACTGATTCAAGATGCAACGCTTGATAATCCGGAGCTGGATAAAATTAACAATGTGGTTATTGATTTACAAAGTAAATTAGATCGAATTATTGGTTGGGGGCAAAAAGCCATTGACCTTTGGATAGGCTACGATCGGCACGTTCATAAATTTATCCGTACAGCAATCGATTTAGATAAAAATAGGGTCTTTTCTCAGCGCTTACGTAAATCGATACAAAGCTATTTTGATTTACCATGGTCGCTCACTTTTGCCAATGCTGAACGGCTACTTGATATGCGGGATGAAGAGTTAGCACTACACGAAGCTGAAGTGACCGGAGAATTGCCGTCCGAACTTGAATTTGAAATGATAGAAGAGATTCAAGAACATATTATTGCTCACATTGAACAAAACTTATTGATCTTCAAACAAGAAAATAAACCACTCGATATGAGTATTGCCATTCATAGTTATTTAGCACAGTTTCCTCGCGAACAACATTTTGATATTGCGAGGTTATTTATCGATCAGGCTATTCGTCTAGGTATTGCCGAAAAAGATTTGCTCGGTATTCCTGCTGAATGGAAACCTATTAACGATTATGGAGCTAAGGTACAAGCACATGTCATCAACAGATATTAAAGATTTAGAAATAGAACAAACCGCTCATCATCTTGATGAAGTCATGGGGCGCATTGCGGCCAGCTCTCAAGCTGCTATCGATAAATATATGCCAGTTAAATTGGCGCAAGCAATTGCTAATCCTCTTTTTCCAGAGCTTGATAGCTTATTACGTTCCGGGCGCCATATTGGCATAGATGAGCTTGATAATCATGCATTTTTAATGGACTTTCAACTCGAGCTTGAACAATTTTATCAACGCTATAATGTTGAATTGATTCGTGCGCCGGAAGGTTTTTTCTATCTTCGCCCACGTTCAACAACCTTAATTCCACGTTCGGTTTTATCTGAACTCGATATGCTGGTTGGTAAAGTACTTTGCTATTTATATTTAAGTCCTGAACGGCTTGCGCATGAAGGTATTTTTACCTTACAAGAACTGTTTGATGAGCTTGTTTCGTTAGCCGATGAAAGTAAATTACTTAAATTAGTTAATCAACGTTCAACCGGTTCGGATTTAGATCGACAAAAACTTTTCGATAAAGTTAAAACGGCGCTTAATCGTTTACGTCGATTAGGAATGATATTTTTTATTTTGGGCAATGACAGTAGCCGTTTTCGCATCAACGAATCGATTTTCCGTTTTGGTGCTGATGTGCGCAGTAGTGATGATGCACAAGAAGCGCAATTACGCTTAATCCGAGATGGCGAAGCAATCAAAATCGAATCATCGCTTATGCTCGATGATAATAATGAAGAACAAGAAGACGATGTTAATGAGGAGATTGAATAATTATGATTGGACACGGTAAGTTTCACTCATTAACCCTAATTAACTGGAATGGTTTTTTTGCCAGAACATTTGAGTTAGATCAGCTCGTTACCACACTATCGGGGGGGAATGGGGCAGGTAAATCAACCACTATGGCAGCTTTTGTCACAGCGCTCATTCCGGATTTAACGTTATTACACTTTCGCAACACCACCGAAGCTGGTGCAACATCCGGCTCACGAGATAAAGGTTTACATGGTAAATTAAAACCGGGTGTTTGTTATTCAATGCTCGATGTGATTAATTCACGTAACCAACGAATTATTTGCGGCGTCCGCTTACAGCAAGTTGCCGGTCGTGATAAAAAAGTGGATATTAAACCTTTTTTAATACAAGGTTTACCGGTAGGAATCAGCCCAACTGAACTGGTCACTGAGCGATTAAATGACAAACAGGCAAGAATTTTGTCGTTACCGGAATTAAAAGATAAAGTCGAATCAATGGAAGGCGTTATCTTTAAACAATTTAACTCAATCACTGATTATCATTCGGTGATGTTTGACTTTGGTGTACTACCTAAGCGTTTACGTTCATCTTCTGATCGTAGCAAGTATTACCGATTGATTGAAGCATCGCTTTATGGTGGTATTTCTAGTGCCATTACCCGGTCTTTACGTGATTACTTACTACCGGAAAACAGTGGTGTTCGTAAAGCTTTTCAGGATATGGAAGCCGCTCTACGTGAAAACCGAATGACGCTAGAAGCCATTCGTGTTACGCAATCTGACAGAGACTTATTTAAACATCTTATCACTGAATCAACCGATTATGTTGCGGCCGATTATATGCGCCATGCTAACGAACGTCGAGTGCATATCGAATCGGTACTAGGTTTGCGTCGTGATATGTTTAAAACACAAGATTTGCTTATTAGTAATCAGTTCCGACAAGTTGAAATGGCAAAAGAACTCAAAGAGTATCAAGATGCACAAAACGACTTAGAGACCGACTTACAAGCGGCAAATGATCACCTTAATTTAGCGCAAACAGCGCTGCGCCAACAAGAGAAGATCGACCGTTATCAAGCGGATTTAGACGATTTGAATGTTAAACTTGAAGAGCAAAATGAAGTTGTCATTGAAGCAAATGAACAATATCAAACCTATCGTGATCAGGCTGAACATACCGAACAAGAAGTTGATGAAATTAAAACTCAGTTAGCAGATTATCAGCAAGCGCTTGATGTACAGCAAACTCGAGCCATTCAATATCAACAAGCTTTACAAGCATTGAAAAACGCCCAGTCTTTATGTCAGTTGCCTAAATTAGGTATCAGTAATATCGAAAATCACTTTGCGATTTTTGAAGAGAAACAAAAACAGATTACTGAGCAAGTTTTAGAGTTGGAACAACGATTAAGCGTCTCTGATGCGGCGATTAATCAATTTGACCGTGCTTATCAATTAGTTGTTAAACTGGTCGGCGATGTGGCACGTAGTGAAGCATGGCGTGCGGCTAAAGAAGCATTAAGACAATGGCCTTCTCAATGTTACCAAGCTCAGCAAGCTGAACAATTACAACTGCAACTTGATGAACTGGAACAACGCTTTTTTGAACAAAAAGAAGCCGAGTCACTGTTAAGCCAATTTTGTAAACGTATTGGACGTCAGGTTGAGTATGATGAGCTTGACGAGTTGAAACAAGAGCTTGAAATGCAACTTGATGAAAATGCGGCAATGGCAAATGAATCGAGTGAAAAACGCATTGAATTTAGACAAGAACTTGAACAAATCCAATCAAAGATTGCCGACTATCGCCAAAAAGCACCAATGTGGTTAAAAGCGCAAGATGCGCTGATTGCTTTGCAAGAACAAACCGGGCAAAGTTTTACACACAGCCAAGCTGTCACCCAACACATGCAACAACTGCTTGAACAAGAAAGGGCGTTAGTTGCAGAGCGAGATCAAATCAATTTCAAACGGACGCAATTAGATAGCCAAATTGAGCAACTAAATCAACCAAGTGGCGTTGATGATGGTCGTTTATCGGCATTAGCAGAACGATTTAATGGCATATTACTTTCTGAAATTTATGAAGATGTTACCATTGATGACGCACCTTACTTTTCAGCGTTATATGGTCCGTCTCGACAAGCTATTGTGGTGCCGGATTTATCACAAGTTAAAGCACAACTTGAAAACTTAACCGCAAGTGAAGAAGACTATCCTGAAGATATCTATTTTATTGAAGGTGATCCGTCATCGTTCGATGATAGCGTATTTGATAGTGAAGAGATGAACAAAGCCGTATTGGTCAAAACGGGTGATCGCCAATGGCGTTTCTCAAGTTTTCCAAAAGTGCCATTATTTGGGCGTGCGGCTCGAGAAGTTCACCTTGAAAAACTATCCGCTGAACGAGACGAACTGCATGAACGTTATGCGACTATCTCATTTGATTTGCAAAAATTGCAACGAATTGAGCAAAATGTAGGTCAATTTATAGGACAATACCTATCAGTCGCCTTTGATATTGATCCGGAAGCTCAAGCACAAAAATTAGCAGCAAGACGTAATGATATTGAACGTCAATTATCATCACAAGAAACCATTGATAAACAAAATCAACAGCAAGTGGCTAATTGTAAAGAGCAACTGGCAACCGTCAATCGGTTAGTTGCTCATATGCATTTATTGGCTGATGATGACTTAGCTGACAGGGTTGATGATTTACGTGAACAAGCAGCCGAAGCACAAGACGCTGCCCAATACGTTAGCCGTCATCAACATACAATTAGTGAGCTTGAGCCAATTGTTGCTGTTTTACAAAGCGATCCGCAGCAAAATGATGCCTTACGTGAACAATACAACACTGTTAAAGCTGAGCAACAAACTCTTCGCCAACAAGTCTTTGCGTTAACCGAAGTGATGCAGCGCCGGGCGCATTTTAGTTACGAAGATTCAGCGGGAATGTTAAATGAAAACAGCGATTTGAATGAAAAATTGCGTGCTCGATTAGAAGTGGTTGAAGCTCAGCGAACTGAGTCTCGCCGCCAAATGATGCAATATCAAGATAAGTATAATCAATATAATCAAACGTTTGCTTCATTAAAAAGTGCTTTTGAAACCAAACGTGATATGCTCAATGAACTGCATAAAGAGATTGATCAAATTGGTGTTAAAGCTGATGCAATCACCGAAGAGCGTGCCAGAGTTCGTCGGGATGAAATTCATCAAAAACTGAATAACAACCGTCAACATTGTACCTCGCTTGAAAAACAATTGATCATGTGTGAAAGCGAAATGACACAACTGCAAAAACGCTTAACACAAACACTGCGTGATTATAAACAACTACGAGAACAAGTAGTTGAAGCTAAAGCAGGGTGGTGCTTAGTCTTGCGTCTGGTTAAAGAAAACAGTGTTGAACGCCGATTACACCGTCGGGAGCTTGCTTATTTAAGTGCTGATGAACTGCGTTCTATGTCGGATAAGGCGTTAGGTTCACTACGTTTAGCTGTCAACGACAATGAGCACTTACGTGATGTATTAAGATTATCTGAAGATCCAAAACGACCGGAACGTAAAATTCAATTTTATATTGCCGTTTACAAGCATCTGCGTGAACGAATTCGCCAAGATATTGTGAAAACAGATGATCCAATTGAAGCTATTGAGCAAATGGAAATTGAATTATCACGCTTAACTGAAGAGTTAACTTCACGTGAACAGCAATTAGCTATCAGCTCAAAAAGTGTGGCCAATATTATTCGTAAAACCATTCAGCGTGAACAAAACCGTATCCGTATGCTTAACCAAGGTTTACAAGCGGTTGCATTTGGACAGGTTAATGGCGTACGACTAAATGTCACCATTCGTGAAGCTCACTCCACACTGTTAGCGGCATTAGCCGATGACCAAAATGAGCATCAAGATCTGTTTAGTAACAATCGCATTACCTTCTCTGAAGCGTTAGCAAAACTTTATCAGCGTTTAAACCCGCATATTGATATGGGACAACGTACAGCGCAAAATATCGGTGAAGAGCTGCTTGATTACCGAAACTATCTCGAGCTCGATGTTGAAGTGAATCGTGGTGCCGATGGATGGTTACGGGCAGAAAGTGGAGCACTATCAACTGGTGAAGCAATCGGTACCGGTATGTCAATTCTCTTAATGGTTATTCAAAGTTGGGAAGAAGAATCTAAACGCTTGCGTAATAAAGATATCTCACCATGCCGTCTATTATTCTTAGACGAAGCAGCCCGACTTGATGCCAAATCAATTGCAACGCTTTTTGAACTTTGTGAAAGATTAGAGATGCAACTTATTATTGCAGCGCCGGAAAATATCAGCCCGGAAAAAGGCACAACCTATAAACTGGTACGTAAAGTCATGAATAACCAAGAACATGTGCATGTAGTTGGTCTAAAAGGCTTTGCTTAATTTAATTAAACTTATTGTTTATGGTATAAATTCGCCGACATTTGTCGGCGGATTATTAATATGTAGGCATTAGTTTTATAATTCATAAAAACAGCGTTATTAATGTTATCTAACTTTGACAAGAACTTTCAGAAAATATAGGTGTTTAAGTATAAAAACTAGGTAACTTACTTCTGTTATTATCAACCAATAATAATGCATTCTTCCCAATATAAAATAATCCAACCTTGACAAGAAGTTTCAGAAAATATAGGTGTTTAAGTATAAAATCGGCATGTCCTAACCCATTGTCCGCTTATTTTATAAAAGCATTTCTATAATGCTTTTCAACTATAAGTAAACTCTAAAGTTACTTTAAACTGAAATTTAGACTAATCTTTACCAAATGATTCATATCAATTAATTAAGATATCTTTTTATTTAGAATTGAAAAGTAAATGAAAAGCATATAACTCTTATATACTATTTTTGTTATCATTTCGGGTTATCGAATCAACTATAAAATATTTGGGTGTTATAAAATTAACTAAACTTGAGTCAGCCATAAAATAAGGATATTCAAATCGTTAGTCTGTCGATTTTTCAATGTATTGCATTAAACTCTAATTAATTTAAAAACTTTATAACCAACTAACATTAATATCCCTTCTTTGTTTATTGCTAAACAAATTTGCGACTCATCTTTTTTTATTTTAAATAGCCATTGATTGACCATGTCTGAAAATCGTTAATCAATAATAAATACACAAGGAGTTTCACCATAATTTAAGGTGAAGAAAGTGAATTAAAGGATTAAATAATGGCAAAAGGAATAAATAAAATTATTGACCAAATCGGTCATAGCTTAATAAACCAATCAATCGCTTCTATTAGCCATAATAGGTATACATTAACAGTCGATGAGCTCAATTCTCCCATTTCTATTTTGAATGTTACCGGTGAAGAACAACTAAACCACCCATGGCGTTATACTATTACTTTTACCAGTGTCGATAAAACAATATCAGTTGATAGCTTTTTAAATAAAAAGGCATCGTTTTCATTCAATCCGGTTATGAGCGAAGCGTTAAGTTTAAATGCCGCTTTACGAGCTTTAGGGGATTTTATAGATGATGACAATGGCCGTAAGATTTATGGGATCATCACTGAATTTAGTCAAATATCGGTCAATAAAGACGAAGCGCATTATCAAGTTGTATTATCTCCAAGAGTTGCCAGATTAAGGCTTAATCGAAATTGCGCAATATTTCAAAATCAAAATGTTGTTAGCGTCGTTGAAGAGGTACTTAGAAGCCATGAATTTACTGGCATAGACTATCGGCTGGAACTGAAGGAACAATATCCAACAAGAGAATTTATCACCCAATGGCAAGAAAGTGATCTTGAATTTATCCAAAGATTGATGGCTGATGTTGGAATATGGTTCCGTTTCGAAAGCCATGCTGAACATGATTGCGAGGTCATGGTCATTAGTGATTATGAACAAGGATTTGAACACGTTGCAGAGATTGATTACAAACTACCAAGCGGCACGCATGACGGCAAAACAGAAAGTGTCTGGGATCTTTCTATGCAAAGTCAGATGGTCGAGTCGTCGGTACAAGTGCAGGATTACAACTATCGAAAAGCACGAACCGATTTACTCACCTCAGAAAACTCACAACCTGACGACCATACAACTTATGGTACTAACTATCGTTATGGTGAAAATCATAAAAATTTAAATAGTTCTAATTCGAGTAATCAAGATAATAATATTACCGCTGAAAGTGGCAGTTGGTATGCACGTATTCGCCACGAATATGCAATAAGTAAGCAGATAGTTATTACCGGTAAAACTAATCGTTATAATTTAGAACCCGGTCAAGTGATTCGTATTACTGATAATCAGTTAACCAATATAGATGAAGGTATCATCGTTTTAAGTGTAACGGGTAAAGGGAATCGCACCGATGCTTATGAACTTAGTTTTACCGCCATTCCGTTTAATGTATTAAAACCGTATCGTCCAATACCAATTGCATATCCACAAATTGGTGGAACATTACCCGCACGAGTAACAAGCCCCGACAATGATATCTATGGCTATATCGATACCCAAGGACGCTACCGGGTAAAATTTAATTTTGATTTAAAAAACTGGAAAAAAGGCAATGAAAGTTTATGGGTTCGGCTTGCCAAACCTTATGCTGGGGACACATATGGTTTCCACTTTCCCTTAATAGATGGCACCGAAGTTGCTATTGCTTTTACAGACAGTAACCCTGATCGGCCATATATTGCTCATGCCATGCACGATAGTGCTCATCCTGATCATGTTTCTGCTTTTAACAAACATCGAAACGTGATTCGTACTCCTGCCAATAACAAATTACGGATGGATGACAAACGTGATCAAGAGCATATAAAACTTGCCACTGAATACGGTAAAACTCAGCTTAACATTGGGCATTTAGTAAATAAAAATAAAGAAAAACGAGGCGAAGGGGTAGAACTTCGCACCGATGACTGGGGGGCTATAAGAGCGGGTAAAGGCCTATATATCACCAGTGAAGAACAGACACAAGCTGGTGGTTTGCAGTTGCAAATGGACAATGCTGTAAAAGAGCTCGCGCAAGCCTGTGAAATGGTAAAAAGGCTCAATGAACTTGCTCAAGCAGCTAAAACTGAGCTTGCGGATCTACAAGTTCAAAAACAGCTATTTGAACAAAGTTTAAAACAATTAAAACAACCCGGTATTCTCACTTATGCACCTGCAGGCATGGCTGATGTGACACCAAACTCAATTCAACACACCGCAGGTGAGAATATCATCCAAACCGCACAAAATAATATTGATGTCAGCGCCTTTAAACGTTTTATCGTAACGGCTGGCAACACAATAAGTTTATTTGCTAATAAATTGGGCATAAAAATCACAGCCTCAAAAGGTAATGTCGATTTACAAGCACAGAATAATGAAATGTTATTAAGCTCTAAGCAAGACATGAAAATCACTAGTACTGACAGTGAAGTAATCATATCAGCCAAGAAAAAGCTCACCTTAGAATGTAATGGGGCTGCTATTATCATTGAAGGTGGTGGAGTAAAGATACTCGCTCCGGGGGATGTAAAAGTAGAAGCGGCAAGTTTTGGCGTATTTAGCCCATCAACTTATGATGTACCAAAAGTTAAATTACCTGAAGGGAAAAATTGTTCGGAATCAGCATAATGGAAAAACAATTATTAAACTTATTAGATAACCCAGACGCACGGAAACAATATCGATATTTACTCATTGATAATTTAGTATCTCTTAGCTATTTTCATATATTATCGATTCAAAGTTTGCAAGAAAATTTAGGAAAGGAAGCTGTCGAAGTGGTGCCAAGAACTGATCTTGCGCACGACTTGGCTCATTGCCCTAAACTTGTTGTTATTGCGAAACCCAATGAACCTATAAACAAAAAATTATTGCACCATATTAGTAATGAAATGCTGGACGATGGATCGATTGAAAAACGCTATATTTCGGCGTGTATTGTCAGTAAAAATGATCCGAAAAAGTTAAGCGAACAATTGATTAATATAGGATTAAAGTTAGCGAAATTAATTCAAACCAATTTTGTACCATTTTATGAACCATTCAAGACATTTCTGATGCTAGAAGGTAACAAAATTTGTCCTGAGTGGTTATCAACTTTATTCGGTTGCTGTAGTACATATTGTTTTACCTCATTTACCAATCATTTATATGTAATCCAATCATTAACCTACACCCCGAAACCACAAGATATTTTTGTTACCGAAGAAGTTAAATTCTATTTGAAAGAATCAAGCAATTTATATCATTTAGCTATCGCATGGAAAAATTTATGTGAGAGAAAAAATAAAAATGTAACAGATGATGACATTATACAATTAGCTGAATTTTATAAGACAGCAAAAATATCGGGACTTGAGGATACTTACGACAGATTTTCTTTAGCGTTAGCGTTGATAAGTTATCCAAACTTATCTAAGCAAACAAAACTAAAAGATGCAATCGAAAAAGCGAAAGAAGAGCCTGGCACTTTAGCGAATTATTTAAGTGAAATAGACATAGCAGAATAATGTAAGGAATACTTTATGGAAAAGTTCGATATTAATATTTTGGGAGAAGCCAAGAATGCTTCAGGTATGACAAAAAACGGGTGCGGAACTTGTCAACGTAACGGCATGCCATTTTTTTTAGTTCGCCAATCGGTAATTAACCCAAGGATTGATACAAGTAAAGACTGGTCAGAAGGTGTACCCCAATTAACGGGTAGGCAACCTTCTGCACAATTAAAACAACATAAGTATGCACTAAGAATGTTACGTAAAGGTTATGTTTATGTATTAATGGAAAAAGATGGTGAAAGAAAATTACTTGGCTATGAAGTGACTTCAAAAGGCGCATTACGACATCGCTCCATTTATTATATGAAAAAGCATGAAATTGAAGATCTTGCTGAACAGTGTACAGCAATAAACCACTATGTTCCGGCCATTTTTGCCAATGTTGATATTTTAAATTCTACGGTATGGATAGCCTATAGTCGCCGTGCATGGTCAAAAAATGTGGAAGATTATTATCGTTCTCCCGAAGCTAACTTAAAACGTTTTACCAAAGTCACTGTAAATGACAATACTCGTAAAGATCCAACTTTATTAACCGAAGGGCGAAGTTTTGCTTTCAGCGATTTATTAAACAATAATTCTGCCCCTTATTTGCCTGAATTTATATTCCAAAAAAAGGATTTTGATGTCAGATTTCCGAGCGCTCACGAA
The DNA here is from genome assembly GCF_026536465.1 of Gilliamella sp. B3172. Taxonomy (NCBI): domain Bacteria; kingdom Pseudomonadati; phylum Pseudomonadota; class Gammaproteobacteria; order Orbales; family Orbaceae; genus Gilliamella; species Gilliamella sp. B3172. The sequence goes on from NZ_JAFNOA010000001.1 coordinate 140,875, forward strand.
TTTTATGACTATTCGCATAAAGATGATTTAGCAGCAATAAAACAGGTGTCGGAAACAATGGAAGAAAAATATCAATGTAAAATAGGTTGTATTGTTTTAGAAGACACTTTTGGCATAGCCGAAGAGCTTAATGCTCAACGCTTAAGAAATTTTGATCCAATCAATAATGCATTTTTAGAGCACGAACGAGCAATAGAAAAAGAATTAACCGATGCCTTCAATGAAAAAATAGCTGATTTTACTCCTTCAGACGAGTGGTTAACCTCGCCTGATAAAAGTCAAGACTTATTTCCTTATGCTAAAGGTTATTTCGAAAGCATATTTACTCAAAACATTGATAACGATCAAAGTGACACATCACAAGCGCAAACAATATCAGTTCCACTTAAACCTAATGAACATGATCAAAAATATATTCATGAATACTTTTCCAGAGAGCGAGCTTACAAACGTAGGATTGTCTCTTGTATAGAGAGTTACAAAAAGGGATTAAAAAATCATTTTGCTAATAAAATAAATAAAGAAAATGAATTAACCGGTGCATATGATGAATCGCAATGTGAAGATTTATTTCAACCAATAATAGCCGCAACTCCTGAATCAGCTCTCGCATGGGAATCATACTTTAATAGGCTTCGACAGTTGAAATCACAAGGTTGGAAAGAAATTGCCTTATCCGATGAAGAAAAAACATCATTATTAAAGCAGAAAAATCATTACACTATTAAATATGATGATGTTCACCGATTTTTGTTGTCTAAAGAAGGCATAATACAATCAAACTTCGACAAAGAATGGGCTAAACTTGAAGCGCGATTAGACTTAAAAAAACTAGAGCAATTTTGTAAGGATGATAATCAAAAATTTAAAGAAATCATCGAAGATATCCGTAAAATATCTATCGATTATTTAATATATGTGACATGGCTTTTTGGTTCCAAAGATAAACCTTCTCAATATGCACCTTCTGAACTGACTGACTATAATCAAGTTGAGTTTTGGAAATATGAACAAGAAAACGACTATTCTAAAGATCACCTAGGCTATATGGAAGATATTATCACTATGCTTCAAGGGAATATTTCCATGGCAAATTTACCGGAACAGTTTGGTTTATGGGACAGCTTATTTAGGGATGAGAACTCGATCTACTTTTATGTGTTAAAAGGTCAGGATAATAATCTTTATGAATTGCTGCTAAAACAACGAATCGATGAAATGCAGCAAAATCAAAATTCTGCAAATAAAAATAGTAACGTAAGTAGTTTATATGATGTAGTTAGCACTATAAATGATGTTATGGATCTTCCGATTGATGCTAAAAATACAACCCTTTTTGTTGAGAGAATGGAAGAATTGTTTGATTGGAAAACAGCCGCTTTTGCTAATCGAGTTCAAAACGCTAAGCTAATTAATCAAGTATTAATGAAAGAGCAAAGCTTAGAACAACTTAAAATTTATTCCGGTGTGGAGCATAGGGTGATGAAAGTGCCGGTAAGAATTAAAAATTTGCCCAAAGTTTATGAATTTTTAATGGATAATTCGGATGTATCATCTGTCAGTATCGAAAAAAATTCCAAACTGTATGAACTATCAAGAGTATCTGATACTGATAAGCGCTGGCAATTCGAAAGCGAAATGACTAAATCACAGCTTGAAAAAACTGTAAATATGGAATTTATGATTGTGGCAGATGATATTGCTTCAATGGATGAAATGATTAATACTTTAAAAAAGGGGGGGAACTTGAAAGAAACAACACTTGCTAAAATCAAAAAAGTGTTAGGGGCTGAAATCAAGCACGCTCACCAATTTAGCGGAGAATTAACGATAGCTGATCTTGAAGCAGCGATTTCTCAACACCGAAAAAGAATTCGTTTTGATTCTACTAAAAATGTAGCTATTAATGCGTTAATGATTTTTCTGCAAGGCTATTTAGTCGGTGAAAATATGCAAATGCTAAACGAACAAGGGAATGATTTGCGGCAAGAAGTAAAAGAACAAATTCAAGCTGATATCGCCAAATCCTGTGTAATTTTATCATTAATATCAGCTGAAGTTGTAGCTTATACAATTAAATTAGTCGGTACTCTACCAAAAATAAATATTTTTAATACAATGATACCAAACTGTGACAAATTTTTAACAATAACGGGAAGAGCCTTAGCAATTATCACGATATTTGAGGGTGTGGCAAGTATTTATAAAGGATATTGTTACGGGAAAAATGGGGACAGTTCAGATGCAGCTTATTTGGTCTTTGGTGGTTTTCTGACAATGGGTTCCGGATATTTATCTTATATTGGTGCTAGTGGATCTCTTATACTGCCGTTTGCGTGTCTTGCTATCGTGATTGCCGTTATTGGTGCTATTTTAATTTATATTGGTTCTGAAGCAGATCGTTGGTCACCTATGGAAATTTGGTTTAACCGTTGCTACTTTGGTCAACAAAAACATCAAGAAAAAGGAGTACCTTATCCTCTTACAGCTGTTGGTACTAGTATGGTGTTAAATGACTATTTTGCCTATCTTTCAGGAGTTTATTTAGCTTTAAATTATAACTCAAATGATATAGGGCTATTTATTGAAGATATACGATCTGATTCTGATGAAAACTCTATTTTATTATATACTGGTGGGCTGCATGTACATCTCAAACTGCCCAATTTTGATGCGCAAAGTCGTTACACTTGTCTGGTCTCTGTAACTGACAATAGTGGCCAATCAGGTAGAGTCAAAATCCAGCAAGGTAAAGACAATCAATATTTGCAAGTTGAGATAGAATCTAATCAATGTGATCATAACCAAGTACGCTGGGTGGAATCGAAAGCTTATCCAATTATCTCAGACCCCATTAACAAGCAAACTGATTTATCAACCTTGGTAGTAGATCAAAAAGTTGCTGAATTACAGTCTAAAGCAAGAAAGGTCATAGGAATATTACATTATTGGCAAGGAAAAGACGCAAAATCACCATTACGTATTGAACATATTATTGATTAAAAGAATTAAAAAAGGAGAAATAGAAATGCACTCAAAATATCAACCTCAATTATCATGCTGGCGCGAAGATTTGCGTAAAGGTGTCTATACAACTAAATTGGCTTTAACAAATAACAAAAAATTGCGTTATGCTAACGATGATTATTGTGAATTTTCAAGACAAACAGTTGGAATGAGAACAATAACCCGATCAAGTATTATTTTTTTTTCCGTTGTATTGTTAGGTATAGGGATTGGTATATTAGGAATGCTAATATACTTTTTGTTATTCATTGATGAAAATAAAGTATTATTTACATTTTTTATCTTCATATTAATAATATGCCTTCAGGCTTTTTCTCAAATCTTGTTGAATTTTGTATTTTCTCCTTTTGATTGCCCTATTCGCTTCAATCGTAAAACCGGTAAAGTTTATATTTATGATCATTTCATCTTATATCTTGGTTCATGGTCAACCTTTATACGTTCACCTTTTAGAGCTAAAGAAATAACCGTTAAAGAGTTTAATTGGAAAGATATTCAAGGCGTAATGACCTCTGTTTCTGCACCGATTGCCAGTGGAGGTATGGTTAGAAATTACCGTATAGAGTGCGTAGTATGCGAACCTAATACTACTTATGTTATCGACCATTTTTTATTGGATACAGGTAGCGCTTTGAATTACGACGTATGGATGTGGATAAATAGTTATATGGCATTTTCAGATAATAATTTGGATGCGGAATTTATGCCAGAGGAAGAATTTTCATGGCCAATAAAAATTAACTGGCCAGAAGAAATAGATAAAAAATCTAAAGCCAGCTCACTTGAAGAATATCAACGAATTGATGATGAATATAAAAAAATTAAGGAAGATTAATGCCGTCAAAGTACCAACCACAATTATCATGCTGGCGCGAGGATTTGTATAAAGGGATTTATACAACACAATTGCATTTAGGTAATAATGAAAGATTACGTTATGCAAATGATGATTATTGTGAATTCTCTAGGCGATTAACTGGAATGAACCCTTTACTTCGTCTACTTATGATAACTATTGCTTCCGGAATAATTTTAATATCGACTTTTGGATTATACATGGTAATACGTGATATTGTTGTCGGTGAAGAATATAGTCTCATGTTTTTACCATGTGGTTTTGTTGCAATATTTATTATTCATTTTTTTCTTTCAATGTCTTTAAATATTTTTTTCGCTCCTACAGATTTCCCAATTCGTTTAAATCGTAAGACGGGTAAGGTTTATATTTATGATCATTTCTTATTATATTTTGGTTCATGGTCTACCTTTCTTCGTTCACCTTTTAGAGCCAAAGAGATAACTATTAAAGAGTTTGATTGGATAGATATTCAAGGTGTAATGACTTCAGTATCTATGTCTTTAGCCAGTGGTGGTATGGTTAGAACTTATCGTATCGAATGTGTGGTATGTGAACCAAATAGTAACCATATAGTCGATCATTTTATTTTGTCTACTCATAACAGTTTATATTATGACGAATGGATGTGGATAAATAGTTATATGGCATTTTCAGATAATAATTTGGATGCGGAATTCATGCCAGAGGAAGAATTTTCATGGCCAATAAAAGTTAATTGGCCAGAAGAAATAGATAAGAAATCTAAAGCCAGTTCACTTGAAGATTATAACCGGATCAATGGTGAGTATAAAAATTAAGTATTAATAAGCAGGAAATAAAAATGATAAGTTTAAAAGGAATTATTCGATTAGGGGATTCGACAGATCACGGTGGTACAGTAATTACAGCTTCATCCACAATGACAGTTTTAGGTAAACCTGTTGCACGGGTGGGTGATTTAGTTTCTTGCCCTATTAAAGGTCATGGCGTTAATCCTATTATTGAAGGTCAGACAGCTTTTACTGACCAAGGTAAACAAGTTGCATTAGATGGACATAAAAGTGCATGTGGTTGTTCCTTAATTTCTTCATTATCAGAAGTAGGAATAGGATAATGTCTATAGATTTATCATCATTTACAAAGTCGGCGCCCAAAGTTAAAAAATTGAATTTGTGGTTGTGGGGACTATTGCTAATTATATTTATTTTGTTGGGATTTATTATAACCGGTACGCTAAGTTTTTTTCATAGTATGCCAAATGAGCTTTTTTTATCCGGTGTAGTTGGTTTTCCTGTTCTTATTTGGAGTGTGCTATTTGTATGTTGTTTTTTTGTCTATAAATATCGCAAGACTTATCATCAAGAATTGAATTTATTTCAACAACAGCGTAGGCAGGAACTGATAGATAAAGGCCAACAAGGGCTATATGTTTTGGGGTATTCTCTTACAACGGAAAGAGGAAGGCAGGGGAATGCGGCTGCTTTAATCAATAACAGTTTTTTAATAACTTCAAAGCCATATCCTACTTGCGCAGCTGTTATTCCTCATACTTCTTTATTTTTCAATAGCGAAATTGATATCAATGATATTAATGGATATTTAGCTTCTCTATTTAATCAATGGAAAAAAGATATCAAAAATCAATTTTCTAACCTATTATCACATAAAAATATTCACGTTCGTTTGTTTATTGAATTAGGTAAAAGTGCAGAAGTAGATAGATTAAAGACTTTATGGGCTGAAACAATCGGAACGGTTATTCCTTATCCGGCTAGCATTATATTTGATGAGCCAGGTAATTCGAATACATTTATAGAATCATGGTTAGATAATGAGGAATATAGTAACGATTTACTCTTAATACTAACCCTACACTTGTTCGATATTCCTACAAAAAATGAAGGTGAATTTGCTGCATGGTTTTTTTTAGCGGGTGAAAAAGTGAACCCTAAATTGTTATTGCACCGAGAACCAACATTAGTTAAAGTGCATCGTAGTGAACAAACTTCATCTTTAAATCAAACTATCAACAATGCGCTATTATGGGGTAGTACTGACAATACAAGTTATGATACCATGTGGTATAACGGTGTATCTTCTGAGTTGAAAAATAATATTGTTAATCATTTTAATCAAATTGAATTTAAGCCAAAGAATCTTATGAATATTGAAGGTGCTTTTGGGTATGCGGGGCTTTGTTCCTATTGGTTAGGTTTGTCTTTAGCAATTGAAAATGCATTTTTGTCTAAAAATAACCAATTGATAGTAATAGGCAAACCAGAAGTTACCGCTTCTGCTGTTTCTTGTTTACAACAAAGTAATAGAAACAGTAACAATAATAGAAATGTTTAACATTTTTCAGATAGGTAAATTTGAAAGTTAACTAAAATGTAAACCCAAGTGGGGATAATTTTTTTTACAAGCCTTTTGCTTGTGCTCTATCTATTCTAATTGTGTGATAGATAGCGCTGAAATAATTATTTAATGTTTGAATAGAATGCCCTATTGCTAGGGCATTAAAATTGCTTTAATAGATTTGTTAGATCTTTATGCTTGTTAACCTCATAACTGAAGCTTGTAGTTTTGTGATAACTTGATGAGTTCCGCTTTTCGTTTTTTGTAAATCCAACTCATATCAATTAAAGTGTTATTTTTTGTAGGGCTTAAATTTCAATTTTCCCTCATGACTACTAGCGCCTGCGTTAATTATTCCATAATAGTTTTTATCCGTTGCCGATAAATCAATTTTTAAAAAAGCAGTTCCATAATCCTCGCAATGGAATCTTTGCTGCTCATCAATATAATCCCAAAATGTTGGGCACTCATCTTGACTGTTAAGCCATTCGCGATACTTATCAAGAAAAAGCGTTGCCGATAAAAACGCTTTATTATATGTCTTTTTTTTCATTGAAGGGATTGGATGTGATAAAAATTCAGCCCCTAAATCAGAATAATCTAACAATTTAACAGGGCTAGGGTAATATAACTCTGAATTCTTACAATCTGATTCAATATTCAAAATAGAGTTATCTTTTATTGCTGCCACGCATGGCGATATATATTCACTGAAGTTTTCTTGTTAGGTATAATTCAATATATCCATTCTTGTCACTATTAAATCGCATTATTGATATAAATCTAGTGCTTTAAGTGAATTATCATACTTTTCGTGATCTAACCAATAAAATGTTTCCTTCGAATTTTTTATATTTAATTTTTATTTTTCTGAATCATATTCATTTAACCATTCTTTCCATTCTTCATAAGTATCTGGAAAAATTTTTATTTCAGAGCTAAAAAAAGCCTTTGAAAGATTTTTACAATTTCTAGAACGAAATATTCCTTGTTCATCTAAACATTTTTTTAAATATTTATTTCTCAATTGACGGTCATTTATGAATTCTTCAACTGAATATATTTTTTCACCACACCCAATAAGAAAAATACTCATTACTAAAAATAAATTAAATTTTTTCATGTATTAATATCTCTATTCAGGTTCTCAATCATCGCCAATCTGACAAACTCAGAACTGTTTTTATTGGCTGGATGACTTCTATTATGTTTAATATTACAGTCTATTTCATCATCTATTGATTGTTTAATCAATACAATTAACCTTATGTTTGGTATACCTTGAAAATAACGATTAATCTTTTGATTTTTTGCTTCATTCTTTCCTAACGTATTTCTAAATTCTCAAGCTATATAGTACCATTGCTTTTTTATGTACTGACAAAATTATAATCCTAATCAGTCAGATGTAGTTACATTAATAAAAAAGTATTTTTTGTAAAAAGACGCTCTCTCATTAGAGGAGGGGATACTTTTAATTATTGAAAATGTAAATCAAATAGGATGTGCGTAGTGGTGTTAACAGTTCACTAGCTTAATTTTGCGCATTTGCAATAGTGGTAGTCCTAGTTAGGTATAGAGAATATAGATATATTCGAAGCATATAGCAAAAACATGCGGTTATAAATATGCTTATTGGATATTTTGAAAATAACAAATCAGGCTTTGCGCCTTAGCTTTTTTAATTTGATATGATTTTAAGGAATTGAAAGAATATTTCTGAATATTGATTTGGTGCCGTGGGCGGGACTTGAACCCGCACGCCGTGAAGCACTACCCCCTCAAGATAGCGTGTCTACCAATTTCACCACCACGGCGCCGTTATTTATTCAGGAATATCCGATGTAGGATTTACCGATTCCGGTTGTATAACAGGATCTGTTGTCGGTGCGGTTTCACCTGTGTTTTGTTGAGTCGTTGCAGGCGGTATATCATCGAAATTTGTAAATTCATCGCTAGAATTTATAGCACTACGACTACCAAGATTCGATAAAACGATACTTAGTATAAAAAACAAAACCCCAAGTATGGTTGTAGAACGTGTTAAAAAGTTCCCACTACCTGATGAGCCAAACAACGTCGCAGATGCTCCAGCACCAAAAGATGAACCCATGTCGGCACCTTTACCGCGCTGTATTAGCACTAAAACGATTATCACAACAGCGATAAGTAAATAACCTAGAATTAAAAGTTTATACATTTCAACCTGTCAATTTTATAAGTTATACAACAGAATTTATTGATGCGAAATATTAGCGAAAGAGTGAGCAACAAGCAAGAAGATTTTGTGATTTTCTGTATTTATCGTAATCAATTGTTCGTTTTTAAGGAAAAACCAGTATAATGTCGCCATTTTTATTCTAGTAAATTTAGTTGTATGAAATTCATTGTTAAGCTTTTTCCTGAGATTACCATTAAAAGTGAATCTGTTCGATTACGTTTTATAAAAATATTGACCAGCAATATTCGTAATATCTTAAAACATCATATCGAAGATGTCGCTGTTATACGTCATTGGGATTTTATTGAAGTACGCCCTAAAGTTGTAAATAGCGAAACTCAGATTTTACAATTACTCACCCGTATTCCTGGTATCCATCATATTTTGGTTGTTCAAGAGCACTCTTTTGTTGATATGCACGATATCTATGAAAAAGCTCGTGAGCATTATGCGCCTTTAATTGAAAATAAAACCTTTTGTGTACGTGTTAAACGCCGAGGTAAGCACGATTTCTCTTCAATCGATGTTGAACGTTATGTGGGCGGTGGGCTTAATCAGTTTGTTGCCTCATCTAAAGTCAAATTAACCCGCCCTGAGGTTACTGTTAATTTAGAAATAGAGAAAGATGTATTATTGCTGGTAAAAGAGCGTCATGCTGGGATAGGTGGCTTTCCAACAGGTACACAAGAAGATGTACTTTCTCTTATATCCGGCGGATTTGATTCTGGTGTATCGAGTTATAAGCTAATTAGACGGGGAAGCCGGGTTCACTACTGCTTTTTTAATTTGGGCGGTAAAACCCATGAAATTGGTGTTAAGCAGATGGCACATTATTTATGGGAGCGCTTTGGTAGTTCTCATAAAGTGCGTTTTATTGCGATCGATTTTTCAGATGTTGTTGGTGAAATTCTTGAAAAAATCGAGGATGGCCAAATGGGCGTTATTTTAAAACGGATGATGATACGTGCCGCTTCCAAAATCGCTCAACGATATAATGTTCAAGCACTTGTAACCGGTGAAGCACTAGGTCAGGTTTCAAGTCAAACGTTGACTAATTTACGTTTGATTGACAATGTGAGTGATACCTTAATTTTACGTCCGCTAATTACTCATGATAAAGAAACGATTATTAATCTGGCTCGTCAGATAGGGACTGAAGATATTGCTAAAACCATGCCAGAATTTTGTGGTGTAATTTCGAAAAGTCCAACGGTCAAAGCCGTTAAAGAAAAAATAGAGGAACAAGAGCTTAATTTTGATTTCTCAATTTTAGATAAAGCAGTGGAAGAGGCAGAAAATATTGATATTCGTGAAATTGCCAAACAAGCAAGTAACACGGTTATTCAAGTTGATACTGTGACTTCATTGGGTGATAATCAAATTGTAATTGATATTCGTGCGCCGGAAGAGCAGGAAGATAAACCGCTGGAATTAAATAATGTTGATATTAAAGTCATTCCATTTTATAAATTGGCTACACAATTTGGCGATTTAGATCAATCAAAACAATATCTTCTTTATTGTGCTAAAGGCGTTATGAGCAAGTTACAAGCACTCTATCTGATTGAGCAAGGGTTTTCGAATGTGAAAATTTTTAAAATATAATACTTAACAAATAGTTATGATATTGGTAGTATTTGGCTTTTATAATCATGATTTGATAAGATCAGATATTTTTTATAATCAAAATAATTACAAATTAATGATTTAATTAAGTTAAAGAGGAAGGCAATGAGTAAATTACTTGTAGTTGATGATGATCCTGAGATAGCCTCATTATTACGTGAATTACTTGAATTAGAAGGTTTTGACGTTGAAACAGCAAATAATGGAGTACAAGCTTTAGAAAAATTCGATAGTACCATTGATCTTATATTGCTCGATATAATGATGCCGGAGATGAACGGGCTTAGTATGTTATCTAAATTAAGAAATGACTTTACTGTTCCGGTTATTTTTCTGACAGCTAAAGACGACGAATTTGATAAGGTGATTGGACTTGAGTTAGGGGCTGATGATTATATTCTTAAACCTTTTAATGATAGAGAGTTGGTTGCTCGAATCAATGCCTTGCTACGAAGAACCCGTTGGGATAACTCAGAAGAAAGTGAAGAAAAACCGCTTCAACTTACTATTGATAAACTAACGGTTAATCGAAAGCAACAAACTGCTTTTTTTGATGACCAGTATCTCGAATTAACGGGTACTGAGTTCCAAGTATTACTTAAACTGCTTGAAAGTGCTGGTCAAACAATTTCCCGAGATACTTTAAGTGAAACTGTACTTGGTAAAGAGTTTATTCCGCTGGCTCGTTCAATTGATGTTCATGTGTCTAATTTGAGAAAAAAATTGCCACCACGCAGTGATGGGTTACCCTGGATAAAAACATTGAGATCGAAAGGCTACCTGTTTGTTGTCGATCAAAATGATAATGTACATTAAGGGTCGAATACATCTTATAAAGGTAAAATTATATGTGGATTTTTGACAGGTTAACTATTAGAATTTTCACAATATTTTTACTTACTATCGCTTTTTTTCTAATGTTGATTATGGCTTTGCCTAATCTTGACGCTCGAAATTTAACTTATTTAGCAAATAAAGATAAAGAAGCAGGCAATGTGCTTGCTAATCAAATAGAAAAAGAGCTTTCAAATGTACCTAAAGATAGTTTTCGTTGGTGGATGCGTTTTATCGTGGTGATGGACGGTCACCAAAAACCCGGGCAATTTTTATTCATTTTCACACCCAACAAACAAATAATTACCGCTGATACTAAAAATATTGATTTAGTTAGAAACTTTAGTGAAAAATCTAATAATGTCGCTGATCCGGCAAAGAAAATTTACGAATCTCAAGAGATTATAGGCCCTTTTCTGATTCATTATGCTAATGAAGATTACCAATTATACTTATTGCAACCAGCATCAGATATTCAATCTCAATTTGTTAACTTAATCTTTGATCATCCCTTTTTATTATTAACACTAACAATGTTAGCCAGCTCTCCTTTTTTGCTTTGGTTATCTTGGAGTATTGCAAAACCTGCACGTGGTTTAAAACTGGCAGCCGAACAAGTTGCCAAAGGGAATTTGCAACAATGGCCTGAGTTAGAAAAAATCGGATCTTATGAGTATAAAGCAACCGGAGCGAGTTTTAATCATATGTTAAGGGAATTAAAACGGATGCAGGAGTTACAACAACGCTTGTTTTCTGATATTTCTCATGAATTACGCACGCCTTTGACTCGTTTGCAATTAGCCACATCATTATTACGCCGCAAACAGGGCGAAAGTAATGAAGTGATTCGTATTAATGATGAAGCATTAAAACTTGATGCAATGATTGGTGAGTTGCTCTCTTTAGCCCGTCATCAATATGATAATAATGAAGTTCGCAACTATCAAAAATTAAATGTTTTATTTAAAAATGTATTAGATAATGCTACGTTTGAAGCGGAGCAAATTGGCAAAACATTTTTAATTCAAAATCCGCCAACTAATCATGTTGTGTTGTGTTATCCGACTGCTTTATGTAGCGCACTGGAAAACGTTATTCGCAATGCATTTCGTTATTCTAAACACCAAATTGTGATTAATTTTAGTCAACAACCACAACAAATGACAATTACCATTGATGATGATGGTCCCGGTGTGGCTGATAACGAATTAGAACAAATTTTCAGACCTTTTTATCGAACCAGTGAAGCACGAGATCGCCAGACGGGCGGTACCGGACTAGGATTAGCCATTGTAGCGAATGCGATCACTCGCGATCACGGAACTGTTAAAGCACAGAAAAGTCACTTAGGTGGGCTGAGAATTGTGATAGTATTACCGACAAGTCAAAAACATTAAAAAATAAAGAGTAGTCATTGTGTCAAATTCCGCATTGAATATTGTACTGTTTGAGCCAGAGATTCCAGCGAACACTGGCAATATTATTCGTCTGTGTGCTAATACAGGATATAATTTGCATATTATTGAGCCAATGGGATTTTATTGGGATGATAAAAAACTACGGCGAGCAGGGCTGGATTATCAAGAATTTGTCAATGTCAAACGTTACAAAAATCTTGAACAGTTCTTAGATGCTAATCAATTGGATTTGACTAAACAGGTTTATGCATTGACTACAAAAGGTCAAAAGCCGCATAGTGCCGTGAATTATCAATCAAATGATTTTTTAATGTTTGGGCCTGAAACACGAGGTCTACCAGCTGCAATACTCGATGCGTTACCACAGGATAATAAAATCCGCATTCCTATGTTAGCAACCAGTCGTAGTATGAACTTATCCAATTCAGTAGCGGTAGTTGTATATGAATCTTGGCGTCAGCTTAATTATGCCGGGGCTAAGTAAATAGCTTTGATATTTTTAGGTCAATAATAGATAGCAGTTAGATAACAAAAAGAGAGGTAAGTCAATTCCTCTCTTTTTGTCGTGCAATAAGCGTGATATTGATAATAAACACGTTTATTTTACACGTGAAACGTATTCACCTGAACGTGTATCAACTTTAAGCACTTCACCAATTTGTACAAATAGTGGAACACGTACAACGGCACCGGTTGAAAGTGTAGCGGGTTTACCACCAGTTCCGGCTGTATCACCTTTCAAGCCCGGATCTGTTTCAATAACTTCAAGTTCAACAAAGTTTGGTGGCGTAACAGCAATCGGTTGACCATTCCATAATGTTAAAATACATTCAGCTTGATCGACTAACCATTTAGCATTATCACCAACTGCTTTTGCATCGGCAGAAAGTTGCTCAAAAGTATCGTTGTTCATAAAATGCCAGAACTCACCGTCGGTATACAAGTAAGTTAAATTCATATCAACAACATCAGCAGCTTCAACAGATTCACCTGATTTGAATGTTTTATCAACAGTTTTACCTGAAAGTAATTTTTTAATTTTAACGCGGTTAATTGCTTGCCCTTTACCTGGTTTATAAAACTCATTTTCAACAATTACACACGGCTCGCCATCTTGCATTATTTTAAGACCGGCTTTAAACTCATTAGTACTATAAGATGCCATAAAAGCTCCAACTATCATTCTGAATTACAAAAATGAGCCACATTATACAGCAAAAAGTTGAACAACCAAATAAAGAAGCATGGATTTTTGATCTTGCCAACGTTGTGACGGATATTAAAACCCTCTATCGTTGTTTAGATTTAGATCCTGATACGATTTCTTTGTCTATGTTACAAGCAAAGAAACAATTCCCGCTGCGTGTGCCTTTAGCTTTTATTAATCGTATGAAAAAGGGCGATAGTCATGATCCTCTTTTGTTGCAGGTGCTTTGTGATGATAACGAAATGTTGCAAGTCGCGGGATACAGTGATGATCCGTTACAAGAGCAAAATAATGCAATCCCGGGATTACTGCATAAATATCATAATCGAGCACTGTTAATAACTAAAACCGCTTGTGCGATCAATTGCCGTTACTGTTTTAGACGTCACTTTCCTTATCATGAAAACCAGAGCAGCAAAAAAAACTTAAATATAGCGCTTAACTATATTGCCACTCATCCTGAACTCGATGAGATTATTTTATCGGGCGGCGATCCATTAATGGCGAAAGATAATGAGATCGCATTTTTGATAAGTGAATTAGAAAAGATTCCACATATCAAGCGGTTACGCATTCATACTCGTTTGGCAGTAGTGATTCCGTCAAGAATAACCCAACAATTATCTCGATTATTTGCGCAAAGTCGATTACAGATAATTGTGGTTACACATATTAATCACCCCAATGAGATTGATAATGAAGTTACCCGTGCGATTTGGCAATTAAAACAAAGTAATGTATTAGTGCTTAATCAAAGCGTGATGTTAAAAAATATTAATGATAATGTTGAGATTTTAGCCCAATTAAGTAATAAGCTGTTTGATAGCGGTATTTTACCTTATTACATTCATCTGCTTGATAAAGTTCAAGGCGCTGCACATTTTTTCGTTGATGATAAAACCGCCAAACAATTGATGAAACAGCTTGCTGAAAAAGTATCCGGTTATTTAGTGCCAAAACTGGCTCGTGAGATTGGTGGAGAAAAAAGTAAGCGGGTACTTGCTGTTGCTGATTGATTTTGTTTTACTTATGGTATCAAATAATCTGGTGTTGATTGGATGATGATTTGTTCAATTGTCGCGCTGCTGATCGTCCATGCAGGTTAGCACTTACCGACATTTATTGATTAGGTATTATTCAATCGTCAGTTTTTATATTATTGTGCTATAAATAAATTTTATATCGTATCTGTTACACTTAACTTTGAAAATCTCATTGACGAAAAATAAAATAGCTTCTATAATTCCGACCTCTTTAATTAATGATGTAGAGTTTTTACTCTGCAACCTGTTGATAAATTAGATTTGGATATAAATCGTCATGAAACGCACATTTCAACCATCAGTATTAAAACGCAATAGAACTCACGGTTTCCGTGCTCGTATGGCAACTAAAAACGGTCGTCAAGTTCTTGCTCGCCGTCGTGCTAAAGGCCGTGCTCGTTTAACTGTTGCTAGCTGATTTTAAGTTGAGTGATTAATTTCACTTTTCCTCGGGAGTTACGTTTGTTAACTCCCTTTGATTTCAATTATGTCTTTCAAGAGTCCGTTAGAGCTGGCTCACCCTTTCTTACATTAGTTGCACGAATAAATGATTTAGATCATCCTCGTTTAGGATTTGCTATAGCAAAAAAACAGGTTAAGCGTGCACATGAGCGCAACCGTATTAAGCGTTTAACGAAAGAATATTTTCGTCTTCATCAACATCAGCTTCCTAATATTGATTTTATTTTAATGGCTAAACATTCTGTTATCGAATTGGATAATAAACAGTTAGTTGCAACATTAGATAAATTATGCCAACGAATTATCGCCAAACAAAAAGTTTGAATAAACTTAAATTGATTATCAAACAGCATGTCTATGCGGCTAAATCATTGATAATTAATTTTTTTATTTTATTTGTTCGCGCTTATCAACGGATTATAAGCCCGTTGTTTGGTCCTAAATGTCGCTTCACACCTACTTGCTCTCAGTATGCAATAATTGCACTACGACGCTTTGGATTAGTAAAAGGTGGTTGGCTAACGGTCAAACGTGTATTAAAATGTCATCCTTTACATGAAGGAGGAGAAGATTTTGTTCCTCCAAAAACTAAAACCAATAGAGAAAAACATTAATGGGATCTCAACGTAATATCTTAGTCATTGCTTTACTTTTTGTCTCTTTTTTAATTTGGAAGGCATGGGTGGATGATCATGCACCTAAACCACCAATGACTAACCAAATGACTCAACAAATAAGTGATGATGATTCAACAGGCAATTTAGCTTTAGGTAAAACCATTACCATTAAGTCTGACGTATTGTTACTCACAATTAATACTTATGGTGGTGATGTTCAAGCAGCACAATTATTGAAATATGATCAAACGCTTCATTCAGGTACACCTTTCCAATTATTAACATCTCGTCCTGATTTTGTTTATATTGCTGAAAGTGGTTTAACAGGTAAAGACGGACCTGATAACGCTATTCAAGATGCGAAACGTCCGGTATACCAAACTGCGCAAACAGAATATGTGTTAGCTGACGGACAAAATGAATTACGTGTTCCGTTAACTTATCAGATTAATGGCATTACTTATACTAAATACTACATTTTACAACGTGGTAACTATGCTATTGATGTGCAATATGATATCAATAACCAAAGTAATGGGCCGATTGATGTCGCGATGTATGGTCAATTGAAACAAACTATCAAATTACCAGAAGATGCTGTCACTGAAGGTGGGGGCGGACTTGGATTAAGCGCATTCCGTGGAACTGCATATTCAAGCTCAAGTACAAATTATAGCAAATATAGTTTTGATGATATTAAAGATAAAGCATTAGCGGTAGAAACGCAAACTGGTTGGATTGCTATGTTGCAACACTATTTTGCTTCAGCATGGGTGCCGACACAAGATCAAAATAACCTTTTTTATTCACGTGTAACTGCTAAAAATACTCAAGCAACTATTGGTTTCAAAGGTCAATCAACTGTTATCCCTGCAGGTGCTAGCCAATCAATTGGCGCTAAGCTATGGTTAGGTCCGGAAATCCAAAGTCAATTGAAAGAAACGGCAAATCATCTTGATTTGATTGTTGATTATGGTTGGTTATGGTTCTTGTCACAACCGCTATTTTACTTATTGAAATTTATTCAAGGTTTTGTCAGTAACTGGGGTGTGTCGATTATTATTATTACCTTTATTGTGCGTGGAATTTTATTCCCGTTAACACGTGCGCAATATCGTTCAATGGCTAAAATGAAGTTATTACAACCTCGTTTACAAGCATTAAAAGAGCGTTATGGTGATGATAGACAGAAGATGAGTATGGAAACAATGGCTCTTTATAAGCAAGAGAAGGTTAATCCTTTGGGTGGTTGTTTGCCATTGATTATTCAAATGCCTATCTTCTTATCGCTATTTTATATGTTAGGTAATACCGTTGAACTTCGTCATGCACCATTTGCGTTATGGATTCATGACTTGTCAGCGCAAGATCCTTATTATATATTCCCGTTATTAATGGGTGCGACGATGTTCTTAATACAGAAGATGTCACCAACAGCGGTCACAGATCCATTACAACAAAAATTAATGACTTTTATGCCGTTAATTTTCACTGTGTTCTTCTTATGGTTCCCGTCAGGTCTGGTTTTATACTATATCGTGAGTAATTTATTTACCATTGCTCAGCAACGTATTATCTACTGGGAGCTTGAGAAAAAGGGACTTCACGAAAAGAAAAAGAAATAGAAATTGTATTAGAAAAAGGAGGTGTTAAACCCTCCTTTTTTGTTTTGCTTTTAGGTAAGAATGGAAATGAATATACAGCAACAATTTAATTTAACCGGCAATGAAACCGGATACTGGTTTGTCAGCGCCAATGGACGATTGTGGTTACCTAATGGCGAAGTGCCAACGGGTTATGCTAAAGAGTTTGGTTTTACTAACCAATTAGCTCAGCCAATTGGCGAATGGAATGGTCAAACTGCTTGGCTGATTTGTCATGAAATGAAAAGCTCGATGAGTGTCATACGTCCACTGCTTAATAAAACTGATCAATCGCTATTTAATATGGCCGGTCGAGCGGTGCAATTGGCTGAGTTTTATCGCTCCCACAAATATTGTGGCTATTGTGGTCATCAAATGTATATTAGTAGTTCAGAATGGTGTTGTTTGTGCCATAACTGCAAAGAACGTTATTATCCTCAGATATCACCTTCTATTATTGTTGCAATCCGACATCAAAATAAAATTTTATTGGCTAAGCATGTCAGACATAATCAAGATGACTTATATACGGTTTTAGCGGGTTTTACTGAAATAGGTGAAACAATGGAAAATGCTGTTGAACGTGAAGTATATGAAGAGTCAAAAATCAAAATTAAAAATATCCGGTATGTAGGATCGCAACCTTGGCCATTTCCTAATTCACTAATGATGGCTTATTTGGCTGATTACGAGAGCGGTGAAATCTGTATCGACAAAAATGAGTTAGTACAAGCTGATTGGTTCCATTATTCTCAGTTACCTAAAATTCCAGAGTATGGGACGATAGCAAGGCGCTTAATTGAAGATACGATTGTATTATGCCGTGAATATGATGAGTTTGGTGAAGACTAATCATATTCACGAAATTAATAGCCGAATTTGTTTACTGATAGTCGATAGTTCGGATTAAATTTGTTGTTTTTGATTCATCACCGGTTGTTACACAAACGGCCTTAGTCCAGTCGCTATAGACGGTATAATCAGAATATGAACAAGTTTCATTGATTTCAACTTCTTGTTCATTTTTATCGTTTACAATAATTTCACCACTTGATGAAAGTTTAAATGTTTTTGTAATCGATTTTTCTAACTGATTAATATTACTATAAACTAAAGTTTTCTCTTGTAGCAAAATAGGGAAATTGACTTTATTATCAACTGGCACATATGCGCTGTATAAAACTAGCTCAACGCGATCATATTGGTCATAAACAATTTTACTATTAAAAATGACATTATTTTCTGCAAAATGCGATAGTGTCATTTCAACCAAACGACCATCTTCATCAAATTCATTTCTTGCAACAATATCGCCTTTGCTATTTTTCATACCGAGTATATTTTTGCTGGCATCAAATGTGATTTTATAATCATTGCGGTTTTCTTTTGTTCCGTAAAAATATTTAGCGTTCTTATAATCGAGTTCGCCATAAAAACCTTCTAAATCATAATTAGCAACATAACCTTGTTCATTATAATTGATGAGCTTATCTGATGCTCCTTCAATTTTTTGTTGTTTAATTAATTTATGATTTGGTAGTAATTCCGGTTCATTATGGAAAAGATAACTATTGATTATTGTAACAGGTAAGTATGACAGGGATTGAACCTCTTCATCAAACGTGTCTGAACTTAGGCTATCAACATTTAAATTATTATTTTGGTTGTTGTTTGTTTGAGATGAAGATGCTATCTGGGATGACTGTTCTTCATCACATCCTGTTAATACTAATAAAAAGCTTAATGAACATATTGATAAATAAAATAATGATTTATTCATAATTTAGGCTTCTATTTCATGTTATTGTAAGAAAATGAATGTGATTAAACGTAGATTTTTTACCTAGTTCACTATTATGTTACTTCTATTAATGGCATTTATTAATGGCATTGACACCAATTTGCCAAATCTTCTAAGTTCCAACGTTTCATCATTTCACACCATGCGTTTCGCCAATGATTTACTGTATTACCATTAAAACCTAATTCAGTTTGGATTTGCATATTATTTTTTCCGGAAACAACCAAATTAATAAATTCAATCCATAGTTCAGACTTAGGAAGACGATTAAGAATTGTGTCACTTAAAATGTTAAAGCTACGTCGGCAACGCTTACAACGATAACAAGTGCGTTTACCAACTTTGGTTGTTTCTGTTGAACTACAATATAAACAAACTGGCGATTGTTCATTTAATAAAGACGTGACTTTTTCAATCAGTGTTTGATGTTGTTTGGTAAGTGTCGGGGTGATTTTTAATTGTTTTGCACCGGTATACCATTTGTTTAGTAATGGATAGTAAGACTTCAAATGATCAACAATAGCTTGATCTCGCCGCATGACTTTTTCTAACGTACAGCCTAATTTTTTTGCAATAGTTTGGTAACTTTTGTTCGCTATACGGCTAGTAAATATCGTTTCTAACCAATCAAATGGTGATAATCGATTAAAAGAGGTGTTAGATGCTACATTGAAATATTTGTCACAAGCTTTGCAACGATAGGTATTTGTTGGTTTTGAACGAATCAGATAGAATTCATTTTGTTGGCAAAAAGGACAAACTTCTATATGTTGTGAAGCCATTTTTTCTAAATCATGACGAAATTTATTCAGTTCATCATGCAATTCAATTGGAACAAGTTCATATATCATTTTCTACTCCCAAATCGCTTAACTTTGTAAATATTATCAGATTTTTACACAAACATATAGTTTTACTGAAACTTTTTTACATTTAGAACTGCCAGATCGTTATTAAATTTAGGTCATTAACTAATTTGACTTTTAGGGCAGCTATTGGTGGGTTATTTATTTAAAAATGTTGAATGGATAATGTTAATAATGGTCAGTCTAAAATTTAATCATAAATAATAAACACTTTTTAGACAAATTTAGTTAATTTATGTAAAAAATCGACAGGGTTTTAGCCAGTCGATTTTAGTTTATAACTTGATGATATTATGGGTTTTGTAACCACTGGGCTGCTTGTTTGGCAAAATAGGTTAGCACGCCATCAGCGCCCGCTCGTTTAAAGCATAGTAACGATTCCATGATAGTCGATTTTTCATCTAACCAACCATTTTCAATGGCAGCTTTGAGCATAGCGTATTCACCGGATACTTGATAAGCAAAGGTAGGTACGGCAAAAGTTTGTTTAACTTTCGTGACAATATCAAGATAAGGCAGCCCTGGTTTAACCATTACCATATCCGCGCCTTCGCTCAAGTCTTGATAAATTTCTTGTAGTGCTTCATCACTGTTAGCGGGATCGAGTTGGTAAGTTTTTTTATTGCCACCTTTTATATTCGATGCTGATCCGACTGCGTCACGGAAAGGGCCATAAAAGCTTGATGCATATTTGGCTGAATATGCCATAATTTGGGTATTCACAAATCCATGCGATTCAAGCGCATTACGTATAGCGCCGATGCGACCATCCATCATATCGCTAGGTGCAATAATATCGACGCCAGCTTGCGCTTGAACTAAGGCTTGCTTAATCAACGTTTCGACTGAAATATCGTTTAGAACATAGCCTTGATCGTCAATAATGCCATCTTGCCCATGTGTAGTATAAGGATCGAGCGCAACATCGGATAAAATGCCTAGTTGGGGAAAGGCTTTTTTTAGGGCGCTAATTGCTCGGGGAACTAAGCCATTTTCGTTATAAGCTTCTTGCGCCAATAATGATTTTTTTGATGCATCGATAGCCGGAAATAACGCTAAAACAGGTATGCCTAATTTAACCACTTCTTCTGCTTCTTTTAATAATACATCGATACTCATGCGATTAACATTAGGCATTGAGGAAACAGATTGAGTTATGTTTTTACCTTCAACAATAAAGACAGGGTAAATTAAATCATTAACTGTTAAATGATTTTGAGCAACTAGACGGCGGCTAAAATCATGTGCTCGATTGCGACGTAAGCGGCGTTGAGGGTATTGACCGGTAAAAAATAATGACATAAAACACCTATTTATTTTGAATAACTATCGTTTATTATCTGACTGAGCTTGTAGATTAGCAAATTAATTTGCTCTGTGGTAATTATTCGATATTTTACTTTACAACATATATCGATTAGAGGTAAAATTGCGCACTAATTTTTAGTCCTTTGTGATATTAAACAAATTTGAGGTGAGAGGCACATGCCAGTAATTAAAGTACGTGAAAATGAACCTTTCGATGTAGCATTACGTCGTTTCAAACGTTCTTGCGAGAAAGCAGGGATTTTAGCTGAAGTTCGTAACCGTGAATTTTACGAAAAACCAACAACTATTCGTAAACGCGCAAAAGCAGCAGCTGTTAAACGCCATGCTAAAAAATTAGAAAGAGAAAACGCTCGTCGCACTCGTCTATACTAAGATTTATACTGAAAATTTTAATTGATACTAACTATCAATTTTATCTATTTTTAATATAAAGAGATTTTAACAAGCCGTACATTTCGATACGGCTTGTTGTCTTTGGGTAATACCAATATTGGTTGAATTTTATCATGAAAGGTCGTATTCCTAATGATTTTATTTTAGATTTAATTGCTCGCACAAGTATTCTTGATGTGATCAGTAAACGCGTTAAAATGAAAAAGAAAGGAAATAACTACTTTGGTTGTTGTCCTTTTCATGATGAAAAAACCGCCTCTTTTTCACTAAATGAAAAAAAACAAATTTACTATTGTTTTGGATGTGGTGCATCCGGTTCGGTAGTGAATTTTCTTATGCAGTACGACCGTTTATCTTTCCCCGAAGCAATTGAAGAAATCGCTAGCATGCAAGGGATACAAGTTCCTTATACTGATAGCGATAACAGCCAACTTGATAATTCAAAACAGATTGAATCGCGTAATGTTCGCCGTGACCTTTATACACTAATGGCAAAAATCACCAATTTTTACCAGCAGCAATTAACATTAACCACGTCAAAAGATGCGCAACAGTATCTTTTACAGCGAGGGCTTAACAGTGAAATTATTGCTCGGTACAAAATAGGTTACGCACCTAACGAATGGCGTTCAACTTTCCAAAGTGTGGCAAAAACGAAAGCGGAAACTCATCTTTATGATCAAGCTGGCATGTTAGTGACCAGTGACGGTGGTAATCAATATGATCGTTTTCGTGGTCGAATTATGTTTCCTATTCGAGACAGGCAAGGCAATGTGATTGCTTTTGGTGGGCGCACGATAATCAATGATTCGGCTAAATATATCAATTCGCCAGAAACCCCAATCTTTCATAAAGGATTCCAATTATATGGGCTTTATGAAGCACAAGAGATTAATCGTAACCCCGATAAACTCATGGTGGTTGAGGGGTATATGGATGTTGTTTCGCTAGCGCAATATGGCATTGATTATGCTGTGGCAGCATTAGGAACATCAACATCAGAACAGCACATCAAGTTACTATTTAGGGCAACTGATTCTGTCATATTTTGTTATGACGGTGATAAAGCGGGTCGTAGTGCAGCTTGGCGTGCGCTTAATGTGTTACTGCCTTGCTTGATTGACGGTAAACAAATTACATTTGTTTTTTTGCCACAGGATGAAGATCCGGATAGTTTTGTACGTAAAGTGGGCAAACAAGGTTTTGAATCGCATTTACAATCAGCGCCTAACTTATCTCAATTTTTATTTGATGAATTATTAAAACAAGTTGATTTAAGTAGTTCTGAAGGCAAAGCAAAATTGAGTGCACTTGCTATACCAATGCTTGAGCAAGTAAAAGCGAAAGCTTTCAGGTTAAATTTACTTCAACAACTGGGGCGTTATTTAGGCTTACTTGATGTTGCGCAAATTGAACAATTAATTCGTGATAATCGTCAAAAAAGTGAAGATAAGACGGCTGAAGTTAAGCCTTCAATTCAAATGAAATTAACAATTATGCGTATTTTAATTGGTTTGTTAATACAGTATCCAAACCTTGCTAAACAAGTCTCGGATATCAATATTATGCGTCAAGCCAAGTTAGCGGGGATTGATATTTTTATTGAATTACTTGAATTATGCCAACATTACCCAAATATAACTACAGCCCAGATATTAACGCAATGTATTGATAGACCGTTTTATAAGCAACTTAATCGTCTAGCAAGCTGGGAACACCATTATCAAGATGATGAAATAAGCACAATATTTTCTCATACTTTAAAAGAGTTATATGATAATATACTCGCCCAAAGGCAAGATGAACTGATCGCAAAAGAGAGAGTCTCCGGCTTAAGTACCGCAGAGAAAAAAGAATTAGCGACACTAATACTTGTTTTATCAAAAAAAGACTAAATATATAGGGTATATGGAGACAATATCATTTTGTCTTACATATATATTATACATTACCGAATAACTAAATGTGGATACCTTTTATGGAGCAAAATTCTCAATCACAGTTAAAACTTCTGATCATTCGAGGTAAGGAACTGGGATACCTGACCTATGCTGATGTCAACGATCACTTGCCAGAAGAAATTATTGATTCAGATCAGATTGAAGATATTATCCAAATGATCAATGATATGGGGATTCAAGTTCTTGAAGAAGCCCCTGATTCTGATGAGTTATTACTTTCAGATAATGTTCCTGATGAAGAAGCTGTTGAAGCAGCGACAGCATTGGTACTTTCTAATGTTGAATCAGAAATAGGTCGAACTACCGATCCTGTGCGTATGTACATGCGCGAAATGGGGGCGGTTGAACTTTTAACCCGTGAAGGCGAAATTGACATCGCAAAACGTATTGAAGATGGGATTAACCAAGTTCAAACCTCTGTTTCAGAATATCCAGAAGCGATTACTTATCTTTTAGAACAATATAATTTAATTGAAAGTGGTGAAGTACGTCTGTCTGATCTTATCACTGGCTTTGTTGATCCGAATGCTGAAGAATCAGCAGAAGAGTTACCGGAAGAGTTAGATGATAACGAAGAAGAGATCGAAATTGATGATAGCGACGATGAAAACGAAGAGGAAGACAGTGATTCTGCTGATGATGATGTCTCTATCGATCCGGAAGTTGCCAGAGCTAAGTTTGCTGAATTAAAAGAACAGCACGATAAAACTTCAGCCGCTATCAAAAAATATGGACGTGCACATAAAAAAGCACAACAAGAGATCGAAAATCTATCCGAAATCTTTAAACAATTTCGTTTAGTGGGTAAACAATTCGATATTCTTGTAAATAATATGCGCAGCATGATGGATCGCGTAAGAGCACATGAGCGTGTGATTATGAAGATCTGCGTTGAGCAGTGCAAGATGCCGAAAAAACAGTTTATGACCCATTTTACCGGCAATGAAAATAACATGAGCTGGTTTAAAAAAGCCTTAACGGCTAAGGGTGCTTTTGCCGCAAATTTAAAAGAGTTTGAAGAGCCTATTGAAGCTGAAATTAATTGTTTGCAGCAAATTGAAACGGAAACTAATTTATCTATAGAACAGATTAAAGATATCAACCGACGTATGTCTATTGGTGAAGCAAAAGCTCGTCGGGCTAAAAAAGAGATGGTTGAAGCGAATTTACGTTTGGTTATCTCTATTGCGAAAAAATACACCAATCGAGGATTACAATTCTTAGATCTTATTCAAGAAGGTAATATCGGTTTGATGAAAGCTGTTGATAAATTTGAATACCGTCGTGGTTATAAATTCTCAACTTATGCTACATGGTGGATTAGACAAGCCATTACTCGTTCTATTGCTGACCAAGCCAGAACGATTCGTATTCCGGTGCATATGATTGAAACAATTAATAAGCTAAACCGAATCTCTCGTCAAATGTTACAAGAGATTGGGCGTGAGCCAACTCCAGAAGAGTTGTCTGAGCGTATGCAGATGCCAGAAGAGAAAATACGTAAAGTGCTGAAAATTGCCAAAGAGCCAATTTCTATGGAAACGCCGGTCGGTGATGATGAAGATTCACACTTAGGTGACTTTATTGAAGATACAGCGCTTGAGCAACCATTAGATGCAGCGACATCAGAGAGTTTACGAAGCGCAACTCGTGATATCTTATCAGGATTAACACCGAGGGAAGCGAAAGTACTACGTATGCGTTTTGGTATTGATATGAATACTGACCATACACTTGAAGAGGTCGGTAAACAGTTTGATGTTACACGTGAACGTATACGTCAAATCGAGGCTAAGGCATTACGTAAATTACGTCATCCAAGCCGTTCTGATGTGCTTCGCAGTTTCTTAGAATAAATCTTACTATCTTATCTATCGCCACTTTTGTGGCGATTTTTTTTAACTTATCACGCTTGAAGCCATGAACCTACTACAACGTTTTAAAATCGATCCGTTTCTATTAATTTTAATTTGTGTGGTGCTGACTGCCAGTGTATTTCCTTGTGAAGGGCAAACTAAAGTTGTTTTTGAATACCTAACAACGTTTGCTATTGGCTTATTATTTTTTATGCATGGCGCTAAGTTATCATTTCAGGCCATCGTTGTCGGGATTAAAAATTGGCGACTGCATCTATTCATTTTTGCTACGACCTTTATTCTTTTCCCTATTTTAGGCGTACTAATGCAATTTTTAGTCCCTACTTTCTTACCTTATGAACTCTATCTTGGATTTGTTTATCTTTGTGTTTTACCCGCCACTGTTCAATCAGCAATCGCCTTTACATCCATAGCCAAAGGTAATGTTGCGGCTGCAATTTGTAGTGCATCAGCATCTACTTTATTAGGGGTATTTATAACGCCTGTATTAGTGGGTTTACTTATGCATACTCAAGCGGCAGGATCAATGAATTTGCTTGATGCTATCTCATCAATTATGCTCAAACTGATGTTACCATTTGTACTCGGTCATCTCTCACGGCGATTTATTGGTAAATGGGTCGATAAATATAAAACTGTGATTGCTAAAACAGATCGCTTATCCATTTTGTTAGTTGTTTATGTTGCCTTTAGTGATGCGGTTGCTAACGGGATTTGGTCTAAAATTAGTTTGCTATCACTTATAGAGATTATCTTTTATTCTATCGTCTTATTAACCATTGTATTGTTGGCGACCACATATGGGTCGCGACTATTAGGTTTTAATAAAGAAGATGAGATTACCATTGTGTTTTGTGGTTCGAAAAAAAGCCTTGCTAGTGGCATTCCAATGGCAAGTGTTATCTTCCCAATGTCGATAATGGGCATTATGATTTTGCCTTTAATGATTTTTCATCAAGTACAACTCATGATCTGTGCTGTACTGGCTGCACGTTATGCAAAGCGAAAAATGTAAAAATTGTTTTGCTCATTGCTTGATTCTCAAGGATAATAGCTGGGCTATTAACAACAGAAAGATATATTATGTTTCATCTATTTGCTGATTTAGAATTTACAACCATTGTATTATTAGTTTTGGCACTATTTTTTGTTCTTTTTTATGAGGCAATTAATGGTTTCCATGACACAGCTAATGCTGTGGCAACAGTAATATATACAAGGGCATTGAAAGAACAACTTGCCGTTTTTATGGCAGGTATGTTTAACTTTTTTGGCGTATTGCTCGGCGGGCTGAGTGTCGCTTATGCTATTGTTCACCTTTTACCGACAGATCTTTTACTTAACGTAAGCTCAGCGCACGGGCTTGCGATGGTATTTTCCATCTTATTTGCCGCAATCATTTGGAATTTAGGCACTTGGTATGTAGGTATTCCTGCATCAAGTTCACATACCTTAATTGGATCGATTATCGGTGTGGCACTGGCTAATGCTTTTATTACAGATACATCGATCATTGATGCACTTAATATACCTAAAATGATTTCAATCTTTTTATCATTGATTATTTCCCCTGTTGTTGGGCTTGTGATTGCCGGGTTGATGATCTTTTTACTGAGAAAATATTGGACTCGCAAAGGTCAAAGTAAAAAGAGCCGCAAAAAAAGAGAACGTATTTTCATGACGCCTGAACAGCGTGAAAAGCTTTATGGTAAAAAGAAACCGCCATTTTGGATCCGTATTATGCTAATTATTTCGGCGGCGGGAGTGAGTTTTTCTCATGGCGCTAATGACGGACAAAAAGGGATTGGTTTATTAATGCTGGTATTAATGGGTATTGCGCCGGCCGGCTTTATTGTTAATATGCAGGCTTCTACTTATGACATTACCAATACTCGTAATGCTATCCATAATATTGAAGAGTATTTTGTCACGCATAACCAAGAGCTTAATTCAGTGATTGGTTCACAAACTGCTGTTGATACAACTATTCCTGAAACTGATTTAAATAAATATCATTGCGATTATTCTCGCTCTTTTACCACCTTAGGTATTGCTAATAACTTATTTAATAAACTCAATGATTATGAAACGCTAACAGTAGACCAACGTTCACAAACCAGACGCATTTTACTATGTTTATCTGATACGGTATCACATGTGGCTAAACAACCTAATGTGTCTTCACAAGATAAGCAATACTTAAAATCATTAAACAATGATTTACTTAAAACTGTTGAATATGCGCCAATTTGGATCATTATTGCTGTTGCATCAGCGCTGGCTGTTGGTACCATGATTGGTTGGCGACGTGTTGCTATTACCATAGGTGAGAAAATTGGTAAAAAAGGCATGACTTATGCACAAGGCGTCTCAGCACAAATTACCACTGCTTTATCAATTGGGATTGCAAGTTATACCGGTATGCCGGTTTCGACAACTCAAGTGCTTTCATCATCAGTAGCAGGTACTATGATTGTTGACGGCGGCGGTGTACAAAGTAAGACAATAAAAAATATTGCGCTGACATGGGTTTTAACACTTCCAATATCAATTTTGTTATCTGGGTCACTTTTTTGGCTTGCTCAAAAATTGATTTAGTAGTAAAAATAGAGTACTGATTATCAATTTAACTAGGAAGTTAAAAATAGGAAGGAGTAAAGTATCATGGCTTATAAACATATATTAGTCGCAGTTGATTTATCACCAGAAAGTGAAGTGCTTGTCGAAAAAGCAGTTTCTATGGCCCGACCATATAATGCTCAAATCTCATTGATTCACGTTGGTATTAATTATTCAGATCTTTACACCGGTTTAGTTGATATCAATATGAATGATATGAAAGATCGTATTACTGAAGATGCGCACATTGCTTTAAATAAATTGGCTGATGAAGCAGGTTATCCAATTGCACATACCCTCTCCGGAAATGGTGAATTTGGTCAAGTATTAATTGAAGCTATCCACGAATATGGGGTTGATTTAGTTGTTTGTGGTCATCACCAAGATTTTTGGAGCAAATTAATGTCTTCTGCTCGCCAACTCATCAATAATACTCACATCGACACATTAATCGTGCCGTTAAAAGATGATGAGCCTGCGCAAGAGCCAGCAAAATGAAATGTTAAACATCAACCCGCTTTATAAGCGGGTTTTTTTATTAAAAAGATAATATTTTTGTCAAGAACTTTCAGAAATACTATACGTTTGAGTATAATTTAAAGAATAATTTTCTAGTTAACCAGTAAAGTATTCTAAAAAATACTCAGATAATTCTTAATATACAAGGAGATTGAGTATGAATATCGCTTTAGTTACCGGTGCATCTTCAGGGTTTGGTCAAGCAATCTGTCGTAAGCTTATTGCTGACGGTTATAAAGTTGTCGGTGCTGCTCGGCGTATAGATAAATTGCAAAAGCTGGCAACAGAGTTAGGTACCAATTTTTTTGGATTATCTTTAGATGTCACA
This sequence comes from Gilliamella sp. B3172, assembly GCF_026536465.1. Taxonomy (NCBI): domain Bacteria; kingdom Pseudomonadati; phylum Pseudomonadota; class Gammaproteobacteria; order Orbales; family Orbaceae; genus Gilliamella; species Gilliamella sp. B3172. Next base: position 169,859 of record NZ_JAFNOA010000001.1, read on the forward strand.
AAGAAAGATTCGGTTGAGACAATATTATTACAATTGCCTAAAGAGTTTCAGCCAGTTGATATCCTGATTAATAATGCAGGGTTAGCCTTAGGATTAGAAACAGCTGATCAAGCTAATTATGATGATTGGGAAACCATGATTGAAACCAATATTATTGGTTTAGTTCATTTAACTCATCAAATTTTACCGGGTATGGTTGAGCGTAATTTTGGCTATATCATTAATCTTGGATCGGTAGCCGGAACATACGCTTATAAAGGCGGTAATGTTTACGGCGCTACCAAAGCATTTGTTAAACAATTTAGTGCAAATTTACGTACTGACCTTTTGGGAAAAAAAGTCAGAGTGACAAATATTGAGCCGGGGTTATGTGGTGGCACTGAGTTTTCTAATGTCCGTTTCCATGGTAACAATGAACAAGCCGCAGCTGTCTATGAAGGTGTTGATTACATCACGCCGGAAGATATTGCCAATACGGTGTCATGGTTGGTTAACACACCTGCACATTTTAATGTTAATTCCATTGAAATTATGCCTGTTGCACAAGCTTCGGCAGGGTTAGCGGTGAGTAAATCACTGTAATAGTCAAACCAGCATTGGCATTGAGATTATGGATCTCGATGCTGTTAAATCGTAAAAAAATGGATTTTGTCAACAAAATAGACTTGCACTTATGCTAATGGATTGATATTCTTTCTTCTTGTAATTTTGATTGAGGTTTATGGGTAATGACATTTACTGAAGTAACAAATACATTTGCGACAAGTTTGCCAGGTACAGACAGTTATGTAAAACTGCGTAAAGCTATGCGAACTTTAATTCAAGAAGATCCAAAAAATGCATCGGTCTATTTTTTGATCTTTGGCTTTGCTCGCACTTATGTCATGTTATATGAAGATCAGGAAGTTTCGCCACAGTTTGCCGAAGATAATCAAAAATTGATGTTATCGTATCTCAATATTCTTGATGAAGCATTAAAGAAACAAGATGCTCAAAGTATCTACCAAGCTTTAAACAAGGTAGTCAATGAGTACGAAAACAGCAAAAAAGTTTTTTAATTAATACAGCCTGACATGAAAATGTCGGGCTGTTTTGTTTTAAGTTTAATATAGAATTTTATTCAAGGAAAAATAATGAACATTATCATGACCATTATTAGCATGATTGGCACCACAGGCACTATTATTAAATATAGGGCGGGTTGATTTTTCCTTAAAAATATTGAAAAACCCGCCAAAAAAGGCGGGTTTTTTACTTTATATACAAAATAGGTTCAAAATCTTAAAAGTTATAAACTAATATTTTGAATAAGAACTGGCATAAATTAGGATAATAAGTAAAGGTGTGATATGAAAGTTTTAAAATTTGGAGGTACATCTGTCGCTAACGCAGAACGTTTTTTGCGTGTTGCAGAGATTATTGAAAATAATGCAAAGCAAGAGCAGACAGCAACTGTTTTATCGGCACCCGCTAAAATTACCAACCATTTGGTTGCAATGGTCGAAAAAACGGTCGCAGGGCAGGATGTTGAAACTAACATTTATGATGCAGAGAAAATTTTTGCCGATCTATTAGAAGGTATCTCAAAAGCAGTACCTAATTTTGCCTATGACGAAATGAAACGTTTTGCGTTAAATGAGCTTAATAACCTCAAACAATTGCTAGAGGGGATTGGACTATTAGGTCAGTGTCCTGACAGTATTAATGCTTCAATCATTTGTCGTGGTGAAAAACTTTCTATTGCTATTATGCAACAGTTATTAATAGCAAAAGGTCATGCCGTAACGGTCATCAATCCGGTTACCATGTTAATTGCTCAAGGCGATTACCTTGAATCGACAGTCGATATTGTTGAGTCATCGCATCGAATTAGTGAAATGCATATTCCACCTGAAAATATTATCTTAATGGCTGGTTTTACAGCGGGTAATGACAAAGGTGAATTAGTCGTGCTTGGTCGTAATGGTTCAGACTATTCAGCCTCCGTGTTGGCTGCATGTTTACGGGCAAGCTGCTGCGAAATTTGGACAGATGTTGATGGCGTTTACACTTGTGATCCTCGCATTGTGCCTGATGCTAAATTATTAAAAACAATGTCTTATCAAGAAGCAATGGAGCTTTCTTATTTTGGTGCTAAGGTGCTTCATCCAAGAACAATCTTACCGATAGCTCAGTTCCAAATTCCTTGTTTAATTAAAAATACCAACAATCCTGATGCACCCGGTACATTAATTGGGGCAAATGTTGTTGATTCAACAACACCGGTAAAAGGTATAACTAATCTCAACAATATGGCAATGATTAATGTATCCGGACCGGGATTAAAAGGTATGGTTGGCATGTCAGCCCGTGTCTTTTCTGCCATGTCCTATGCGGGTATTTCTGTTGTACTTATTACCCAATCATCATCCGAATATAGCATCAGTTTTTGCATTCCACAAACTGAGCTATATCGAGCGGAAGAAGCATTAAGTGATGAATTTTATTTAGAGCTTAAAGACGGTTTACTTGAGCCAATTGAGGTGATTGATAAATTAGCTATCATTTCTGTCGTGGGTGACGGAATGCGTACTTTACGTGGTCTGTCAGCTAATTTCTTTACCGCATTAGCTCGAGCAAACATTAATATCGTTGCTATAGCGCAGGGGTCTTCTGAGCGTTCTATTTCAGTTGTTGTCGATAATGATGTGGCGGTAATGGGCGTTCGGGTCACTCATCAAATGTTATTTGGCACCGATAAAATGTTAGATGTTTTTGTGGTGGGTGTTGGTGGTGTTGGCGGTGCCTTAGTTGATCAAATTGGTCGCCAACAACAATGGCTCAAAAACAAACAGGTCGATCTGCGTGTTTGTGGTTTATTTAACTCTAAACATAGCGTACTTAATCGTGATGGTATTGATTTGACCAATTGGCGTGAGCAGATAAAACAGAGTCAAATACCTTATACATTAGACAGTATTATAGAGTTTGCGAAAAATAATCGATTACTGAATCCTATATTAGTTGATTGTACTTCCAGTAATGAAGTTTCCGATAAGTATGCTGATTTTTTAGCAAACGGTTTTCATGTTGTCACCCCTAATAAAAAAGCCAATACCAGCTCCATGGCTTACTATTTACGCTTACGTCAAGAAGCGGCAAAAAGTAAGCGTAAGTTCCAATATGATACCAATGTAGGTGCTGGTTTACCGGTTATTGAAAATCTACAAAATTTACTTAACGCTGGTGATGAATTGATTAAGTTCTCAGGTATCTTATCTGGGTCATTATCGTTTATTTTCGGTAAGCTTGACGAAGGGATGTCATTGTCTGAAGCTACCAAATTAGCTAAGGAAAAAGGTTTTACAGAGCCTGATCCACGTGATGATTTATCGGGCACCGATGTGGCAAGAAAATTGTTAATTCTAGCGCGAGAAGCAGGATTACAGTTAGAACTTGATCAAATCAATGTCGAATCTGTTTTACCTGCAGAGTATGCGCAAGGTAGCATTGATGAATTTATGGCAAAATTACCTCAGCTTGATGCTCAGTTTAAAGCAAAATCTGAGCAGGCAGCCAAAGAGGGAAAAGTATTACGTTATGTCGGCAGTATTGATGGTAATCAATGTAGCGTTAAGATTGAAGCGGTGGATAGTGAAGATCCTCTTTATAAAGTCAAAAATGGCGAAAATGCATTGGCATTTTATACAAGATATTATCAACCAATTCCACTGGTTTTACGTGGCTATGGTGCTGGCAATGATGTTACCGCAGCAGGTGTTTTTGCGGATATTTTACGTACAACATCAGGTAAAATTGGAGGATAAATGAGCCATAAATCTATAACTGTCTACGCACCTGCATCAATGGCTAATATTAGTGTTGGTTTTGATATTTTAGGTGCTGCCATTAATCCGATTAGTGGGGCAATGCTTGGGGATTGTATAACGGTTGAATCGGCTAATGAATTTAATTTGATTAGCAAAGGGCAATTTGTAAAAAAACTGCCTCGTGATCCTAAATACAATATTGTTTATCAATGTTGGCAGCGTTTTTGTAAAGCAATGGGGAAAACGTTACCGGTGAGCATCACACTTGAAAAAAATATGCCAATTGGTTCTGGATTGGGGTCGAGCGCTTGTTCTGTTGTCGGGGCATTTGTTGCTTTAAATACGTTTTTCGATAAACCTTTTAATGAGTTTGAAATGCTTTCAATGATGGGGGAACTTGAAGGACGGATATCCGGTAGTGTGCATTATGATAATGTTGCGCCTTGTTACTTAGGTGGCATGCAATTTATCCTTGATGAAATGGGCATCATTAGCCAAACCATTCCACATTTTGAAAATTGGTATTGGGTAATGGCTTATCCCGGCATTAAAGTATCGACAGCAGAAGCACGAGCCATATTACCTGCTCAGTATCAAAAAGCAGATTGTGTTGCGCATGGTCGTTATGTCGGTGGTTTTTTACATGCCTGTTATACTCAGCAACCAAAATTGGCCGCCGCTATGTTAGTGGATAACATTGCCGAGCCTTACCGTAAACAATTATTACCAAACTTTGATGAAACACAAAAACGGGTGAAACAACTTGGCGCACTTGCTTCGGGTATTTCCGGCTCAGGACCAACCATGTTTGTCATTACGGATAATCTTGATACAGCTGAGCAAGTAGAATCATTACTGAAAAGTGACTATTTGCAAAATGATGAAGGTTTTACACATATTTGTAAAATCGATACGCAAGGTGCAAGAGTTATTTAAGCTTGATTAAGAAAACAAAATATTAGTGAAATTAAAAGATTCCAATGGTTTTTGGTGAAGTTGAAATCCCAAACAACCCACAATTAAAGTATAAAGATAATCGGAACATATTATGAAATTGTATAACTTAAAAGATCACAGTCAGCAAGTTAGTTTTGCCCAAGCGGTTGAGCAAGGGCTAGGAAAAAATCAAGGTCTATTTTTCCCTGAGCAATTACCAAAATTCTCAGCTAATGAAATAGAGTCTCTGTTAAAACTTGATTTTGTTACTCGAAGTGCCAAAATTTTATCTGCTTTTATTGGCGATGAAATTAGTCATGAAGATATGCAACGATTAGTCAAAAATGCCTTTGAGTTTCCCGCACCAGTCAAATCAGTTGAAGAAGATATCGGAACGTTGGAACTCTACCATGGCCCTACCTTAGCATTTAAAGATTTTGGTGGGCGTTTTATGGCGCAAGCCTTAGTTCAAGTAGCTGCCGACAAAAAAATCACTATTTTAACCGCCACTTCTGGCGATACCGGTGCGGCAGTTGCCCATGCATTTTATCATTTACCAAATATTCGGGTCGTTATTTTATACCCTGAAGGTAAAATCAGCCCACTTCAAGAGAAACTATTTTGTACCCTCGGTGATAATATTCATACAATCGCAATTCAAAGCGATTTTGATGCTTGCCAATCATTAGTTAAACAAGCGTTCGATGATGAAGCATTAAAATCAGCTATAGGGTTAAACTCAGCTAACTCTATCAATATCAGTCGATTATTAGCGCAAATTTGTTATTATTTTGAAGCGTATGCTCAGTTAACGCCAAAACAGCGTGAGCAGTTAGTTATTTCGGTGCCAAGTGGTAATTTTGGCGACTTAACTGCAGGCTTATTGGCGAAAACCATGGGATTACCAGTTAAACGTTTTATTGCTGCCACCAATGCTAATGATACTGTTCCACGCTATTTAGACACGGGTAAATGGGAACCTCATGCTACTGTGGCAACTTTGTCTAACGCTATGGATGTGAGCCAACCAAACAATTGGCCTCGGATTGAAGAAATCTACAAAAGAGAAAACTGGGTGTTAAAATCATTAGGACACGCTGCCGTTTCCGATGAGGTTTCCAAACAAAGTGTCCGTGAATTAGCCCAAAAAGGTTATCTCTCTGAGCCACATGGCGCCATTGCTTATCGTGTACTTCGTGACCAGCTGCAAGAAGGTGAATATGGTTTATTTTTAGGTACAGCTCACCCGGCTAAATTTAAAGAGGTTGTGGAAGAGATTTTGGGGCAATCAATACCACTACCGAAAGAACTTGCTGAGCGTGCTGATATGCCATTACTTTCGCATTATATGTCCGATGATTTTACCAAATTACGCGATTTTCTAATTAAGTTAGATTGGTAGATTACTCTGAGATCGCCGCTAATTTAGCGGCGTTTTTTTTATTATCACCATTCAAACAAACGTTGAATAAACTAATGTGATGTGCATTAGATAACTGAAATCTTGTTTAAATCTATATTTTCAGCTATTGTAATGCCAATTATGTCATTATAAGGATATTATTATGTACTGTCCGTTTTGTAATGCAGATGATACCAAGGTGATTGATTCACGCCTGGTCGGTGAAGGATTTCAGGTGCGTCGTCGTCGGCAATGTGTGGTATGTAATGAACGTTTTACCACATTTGAAGTAGCTGAATTAATTATGCCTAATGTCATCAAAAGCAATAAAGTTCGTGAGCCATTTGATGAAGATAAATTACGTAATGGTATCAAACGAGCATTAGAAAAACGCCCGGTAAGTTTTGATGCAATTGAAGATGCAATAACCCGTATAAAATCAAAACTGCGTGCAACTGGCGAACGTGAAATTCCAGCTAAATTGATCGGTGATTATGTGATTGAAGAGCTAAAAAGTCTTGATAAAGTGGCTTATATCCGTTTTGCTTCTGTCTACTTTAGCTTTGATGATATTGAACAATTTAGTAATGAAATTGCCAAGTTACAACAGAAATAAACTGCAATATGACACTTATGAGCGAGAAAGATCAGCATTACATGCAGCAAGCTATCGAACTTGCTAAGCTTGGGCGCTTTACAACGACACCTAATCCAAATGTCGGTTGCGTTATCGTTAAACACGATCAGATTATTGGTAAAGGCTACCACTTTAAAGCAGGGCAGCCACACGCCGAAGTGTTTGCGCTTAAAATGGCGGGCAAAGCGGCGCAAGGTGCAACTGTTTATGTCACGTTAGAACCCTGTAGCCATTATGGACGAACTCCACCATGTGCTGATGCTCTTATTAAAGCTGGAGTGGCTCGTGTTGTTATTGCGATGCAAGATTCTAATCCAACCGTTGCCGGTCAAGGCATAAAACGGTTGGTTGATGCGGGAATTTTGGTAACATTAGGTGTTTTGACCGAACAAGCCGAAGCGCTTAATAAAGGCTTTTTAAAACGAATGCGAACAGGTCGACCTTATGTACAACTCAAACTTGCCGCATCTTTAGACGGTAAGATCGCAATGGCTTCCGGTGAAAGTCAATGGATAACATCGATAGCTGCAAGGCAAGATGTACAGCAATTTAGAGCGCAAGCAAGTTGTATTTTAAGCACCCGTGCAACAGTGCAAGCCGATAATGCTAGCCTCACTGTACGCTATGCCGATTTGCCTAACGATATTAAACAGATCTATCAGCCGGAAAACATCAGACAACCCATTCGCGTTATTATCGATAGTCAAAACCAACTAACTGGCGATGAAAATATTTTTCAGCAGCCAGGTGAGACATGGGTTGCCCGCAAACAAGATATTGCCATTAATCAACCAAATACTCAGTTAATCATTGAATCATCAAACCATAATCATGTTGATTTAACCCAATTATTCAAGCAATTGGCTGACAATCAAATTAATTCCGTTTGGGTTGAAGCTGGCGCTCATTTAGCAGGATCCTTAATAGAGCAAGATTTAGTTGATGAACTTATTATCTATTATGCACCGAAACTATTGGGTCATCATGCACAAGATATGTGTATATTACCTAATTTACACCAGTTATCTATGGCGCCAAATTTCCAATTTGAATCAGTGGCAATGATTGGTGAAGATTTGCGTGTTATGTTGAAAAGAAAATAACGGTCTTCTTTAAGAGAGTTAACAAATAACCTAGTATCGATTGGGATTTTTAAGCTTAATATTTTCTTTAACGGTTACTAAAAAATATAAGCGATTTGAAATGTGACTAAAAAATCCCATGAGTATGAATAATTATGCTCATGGGATTATTGGCTATTAGTTACCTTGAATAATGGCTAATAAATCATCAGGTGTTTTAACCCGTTTGATTCTTTCAAGCGTATCTTCAGCAATCACAGCTCGGGTTAATTGACGTAATATATCTAAATGCTCATTTGCTTTAGCGGCAATTCCAATCACAACGTATGCAGTATTATTGTCCTCATCCCAATTGATACCTTGCGGAAAGTAGATAACTTTCAATCCTGTTTTTAGCACACTATCACGCTTTTCTGTTGTCCCATGAGGGATAGCAATACCATTTCCTAAAAAAGTTGAGATTTGTGAATCACGGTCAAGCATTGCTTGAGTATAATCTTGCGCCACGAATCCGGCTTGAATCATATTGTTAGACACCAATTCAATTGCTTGTTGTTTGCTGTATGCACCTTCAATAATGGCGATATCTTCGGGGGTTAATTTTAAATTACTCATATTTCCTTCCTTGTTTGAGTCGATATACCGATAAAATCAGCATATCGAATTGATTACCTAGCGAATTTATTCATTGCTCTTTCTTTTTTCATGAATACGTAATAAGCCTAATAAAATTGCGCCGACTAATGCACCAACAAAAATACAACCTACCCATAATAGTGGTTTATTGACCAGTGGTAAGACTAAAAAACCACCATGCGGAGCCGGCACTTGAATTTGACAGATAAAAGTTAATACCGATGCAATAGCTGAAGATAACATCATAATAGGGATAACTCGTAACGGGTCTTTAGCGGCAAATGGAATTGCACCTTCAGTAATGTGAGTCGATCCTAAAATATAATTGACAATACCGGCTGCTCTTTCTTCTTCGTTAAAAGCTTTAGCACGAAATATTGTGGTTGAAAATGCAATAACAAATGGAGGGGCAATACAAGCAGCTGAAACGCCCGCCATAAAATAGAAATTACCTTCACCAAGTAACATTGTGCCCGTGACATAGGCCGCTTTATTTACTGGTCCACCAAAGTCAAATGAACACATCGCACCAATAACAACACCTAACAAAATAGGATTTCCAGATTGTAATGATTCAAGGAAAGATTTCATGGCTTTATTAATGCTGGCAATCGGTTCACCGAGTAAAAACATACCGCTACCAATCACAAATACACCAATAAGTGGCATTATAAAAATAGATTTTAAGCCTTCAAATGAACGTGGTAGGCCATCTAATAATTTTTTGACAGCTAGCATTAAATAACCTGCTGCGAAGCCGGCAATAATTCCACCTAAGAATCCGGCTTCAGTGATATTGGCAATTAAACCACCGACAAAACCAGCAACCATTCCCGGTCTACCACTAATTGAATAAGCTAAGAAACCGGTAAAAATAGGCACCATAATATCAAATGCTTGTCCACCAATTTTCTTTAGTAATGCGGCAAATTCATTATATTGTTCATTTTCTGGATAAGAGGAATAAATACCCCATAAAAAAGATATTGCAATCAGTACCCCACCTGCGACAACAAATGGCAACATATTTGATACGCCACTCATTAAATGTTTATAAATCTGGCGACCAATAGACTCTTTTACTTCGCTTTGATTGGCAGAATTAGATTGTTTGATACTTGCTTTATCTGCATTACGTATTGATACATTGCCGGAGGAAATTTGTTCAATTAATGCTGCTGCTTTGTGAATGCCGTCTTTAACGGGTACTTCAATTACGGGTAATCCATTAAAACGATCCGCATTGACATCTTTATCTGCGGCAATAATAACACCAATTGCGTCGGCAATATCAGCATCGGTAATAAGATTATCGATACCGCCAGCACCGTTTGTTTCGACTTTAATCTCAACCCCAGCTTTTTGCGCCGCTGATTTGAGTGCTTCTTCTGCCATATAGGTATGTGCAATACCGGTAGGGCAACCTGTTACGGCTAATATTTTTTTCATCGTCATCTCCCTTACTTGATTTGGGTAACTTCCAATTTATCCATATAAGTACTGATTTTATCTAATAGGCCTAATCCGTCGGATTCTGCAACATTAGCACCTGTTGCAGAGGCCTTTTTCATTGCTGTGGCAATGTTGTTTTGATCTGGCAGCCATTCGCTTAGAAATGCCGCAAGTGATGAGTCGCCTGCGCAGGCCGAACTGACCAGCTTTATGGCTACAGAATTACAAAACCAAATGTGTTCTCCATTTGAAAAATAAAGTCCTTTGTCTCCCATAGTTAATAAGATATTTTGCGCACCTTTCGCGTGAACAGACTCTAATGCCGAAACAACTTGTTGTGTTGTTTTACATTCAAAACCAAATATATCTTTTAATTCATCATCATTAGGTTTAATTAGTAGCGGTTGATAGCTCAGCAAGTTACTGAGTATTGGATGGCTAATATCTAAAATGACCTGAATATTTTTGTTTCTGCATTTAGCTAAAATTGTTTGGTAGTACTCTGGTTCAACATTATTTGGCAAACTCCCGCTTATGACTAAATAACTACCTGCTGTTAATGATTCAATCAAGGCTAACATTTCAGCTTTTTTATCATCCGGAACAAACGGTCCTTTACCCACTAATTTGTATTCATTTTGTCCGTCATTGATAAACACATTGATGCGAGTAATATCATCAATGAAACAAGGAATTGTTTGAATTTGCATTTTAGTTAGTTCATCAACAATGTATTTACCGGAAAATCCACCAAAGAAACCCAATGCGCAAGTTGGCTTGTTAAATTTATGTAATACAATTGAAACGTTGACGGCTTTACCGTTCGGACTGTATTGCGTGAGTGAAGTGCGGTTGACACAATTTGGATTGAGTCCGTCACAACGTATATTCATATCAATTGCAGTATTGAGGGTTAATGTGTAAATTAGCATATCGACCTCTATAATTTGCCAGCACATCCACAGGTAGTAATGATTTTTTTGACAATTTCTTTCATCGCCAATTTTGCCGGTTTCATATAATGGCGTGGGTCGTTAGCATCGGGATTTTCAATGAGATAACTTTTTAACGCATCAGCAAAAGCAATTTTTAGTTCGGTGGCAACATTGACTTTACAAATCCCTCGCTTGATACATTCACGTACATCTTTATCCGGCACACCCGATGCACCATGTAAAACAAGAGGTATATCAACTATTGAACGAATTTCAGATAAACGATCAAAGTCAAGCTTAGGATCTGACTTATAAAGCCCATGTGCTGTACCGATTGCGATAGCTAAAGAGTCAATTCCTGTTTTCTCAATAAATTCAACTGCCTGTTGTGGATTGGTATATAATGCATCTTTTGCATCAACCACTAAATCATCTTCAATACCACCAAGGCGACCTAATTCGGCTTCAACGCTAACATCGTAACGATGAGCATATTCAACAACTTGTTTGACAATATTAATATTTTCTTCAAATGGGAAATGGGATCCATCTATCATAACTGAGCGAACACCAGCATCAATTTTGTTGATTATATCTTGGTAACTTTCATGGTGGTCTAAATGGAGGGCTAAAGGGACGTTATGTTTTTTGGAAAGTTCGTAGGCTATTGCGATGATATTTTCTGTCCCGGCATAGCTATAAGTTCCTGGTGTTCCCGCTAATATGACCGGCGATTGCAGTTCAGCGACTGTTTCGACCACAACTTGCATAGTTTCCAGATTGTGGATATTAAAAGCGGGGACTGCGTAGTTTTCCTTTTGGGCTTTTTTTAACATGTTATTGCTTGAAATAATAGACATTCGGCTACTCCTTAACTTTTTGTCAATACTATTTAAATTTTAATACACTCTTTCAAATCGAAAGTTATTTGGTCTAATTATTATTGCAAAATGAAGGTTATGCCAGCAGAATTAGAGTGATATAGATCACAAAATTGCACTTTTTATTGTTTAAAAAAAAAGATTGATTACAAAATATCGAAAAAAAATTTACTTTCCTTTAACAAAAGTCAGCGCTCAAATATTAATATAAAAATAATATAATTTAGTAATTAAAGGTCTAGATTGTTTGTTATTGACCGCATGTATGTTAAATTTATTCGTACTATTTACCAATTACATAGGAAGTGAGAATTGGCTAGAGCATCTTCTACTCTATTAAAACGTCGATTGGATATCGCAGAAATTGTTCGAAAACAAGGTGAAGTTAAAGTCGACGAATTATCAGATCAGCTTCAAGTTTCGAATGTTACTATTAGACAAGATCTTACATATTTAGAACAGCAAGGATATTTAAAGCGCTCTTTTGGTGGTGCTATCTATATTTCTCCTAGCAAAATAACTAATAACTCAACTCTCCTAACGCCAAATTACCCTTCAGGTATTGAGGGTGGTGATATTGATTTAGTTAAAACTTGTTTAAATTATATCAATGACGGCGATACTATTTTTTTAAGTCATGGCGATTTAATTCGCAAACTTATCCCTTTTTTACATAGCAAAAAATCACTAAGAATCATTATGAATGATATTAATAATGCGCAATTGGTGAAAGAGTTCTCAGATGCAGAAGTGATTTTAATTGGCGGTGTATTACATGATGATATTGTGATTAAAAGTTATAATCAATTAGCGATTATATGTGAGCAATATCCTATCACGCATTTTATTCTTGAGTTAGCGGCAATCAGTGTAAATAATCAATTAATTATTGAAAACATTGAACAAAAAGAAATTTATAAACGATTATTAAAACATGCTAATCATACAATTGGCATATTATCGCAAAGAGGTATTTCAGAAGATAATAATAGTATTGGAAAATTGAAACAAATGGATGTTGCAATCTTATCAAAACCAGCAGTGACAGAATATCATCAACAATTGTTAAAATCTAATTTTAAACAATATGCTATGAATAAATATTGCGTCAAGTATCATAATTTACCAGGAGCATAATATGAGTTTTAAAATTTGCACAATCGGAGAGCTACTTGTTGAATTTCTAGCTAAAAAACAACATCAGCGCTTTGATCAAACTGGTGAGTTTATTGGGCCTTTTCCAAGTGGAGCACCAGCAATTTTTGCCGATCAGGTGGCTAAATTAGGATTTCCTGTTGTATTTTTTAGTTGTGTCGGTAAGGACAGCTTTGGCCAGATGTGTATTAATCGGCTAAAAAAAGATGGTGTGAATATTGAAGGTATCACATCCCACAGCCGGGCTAATACTGGCAGCGCATTTGTAACTTATCAAGACTATAATGAGCGTGATTTCATATTCAATATACCTAATAGTGCTTGTGGCTTATTATCCTTTGATCATATCGATGAGGGTTTACTCAAAGATTGTAACCATTTACATGTTATGGGTTCATCGCTTTACTCATTTCGAGCGATTGATGCAATGCGCAAGGCTCTCGATAGAATCAAAAGAAAAGGTGGGACGATCTCATTTGATCCTAATTTACGCAAAGAGATGTTTAACATTCAAGAAATGGAACAATCTTTCGATTACATTTTGGAATATACCGATATATTTTTGCCTAGTGAAAATGAAGTCAGCTATTTTACTCATAATAATGAAAGCGAAGAGCAGACGATGAGAGCTTTACTCGAACGTGGTGTTAAGCACATCGTTGTAAAAAGCGGCGCTAAGGGCGCAAATTACTATGGCTTAGATGAAAATAGTAATTTAAAAAAACTTCATGTTGATGGTTTTCCGATAGATTCAATTGATCCAACTGGGGCAGGAGACTGCTTTTGTGCGACATTTGTTAGTTTGATGTTGGCAGGATTTTCGGTTGAAATGGCTTTACAATATGCTAATGCAAGTGGCGCTTTAGCGGTATCGAAAAAAGGACCAATGGAAGGCACTACAACATTGTTAGAGATCGAAGCATTCTTATCTAAATATCAAACCTGCTAAAATAGTTGTTTTCCTTATTTAAAAATTTTAGCGAAAAAAAAATCCCAATAACAGAGTTATTGGGAAAACATAAGGAATAGGAAAACAATGAATTTATGCATTGTCGGATACTATTATGCACCCTTTTCCTCTAAAAGTATGTAAAGAGATACATATGATTGATTAAAAAGTAAGCGATTATTATGTAAAATTATAGTAAAGATTGGTTTTTGGCTTATTTAAAAAAACTTTTCAAGTGAATTTATAAAAAAAGCTCTAATAGCGAATTAAGAAATAACTTCCCATGATCGGTAATTTGCCAATGCTGGTTATCTTCAATAATATAATTTTTATCAATAGCTTGCGTTATTTGTTGATCTATAGTCTGTAAAGGTAAAAAAGTTCGTTGTTCAAATTCATGTTTCGGGGTCGGTTCAAATAGCCTGAAGCGATTCATAAAAAACTCAAATGGTAAATCGGCTTGTTCAACGGTATTAAGCTTATCTAAATAACGACCTTCAAGATAGCCTTTAGGGTGTTTGGTCTTCACTGTTCGAATTATTTTACCGTCAGATTGCGTTATTTTTCCATGTGCACCACATCCAATACCTATATAGTCACCAAATCGCCAATAATTAAGATTATGCTGACATTGATAATTCGTTTTTGCATAAGCAGATGTTTCGTATTGTTGGTAACCATTTTCCGTTAAAAGTTGATGACCTGCTTGATAGATCGCCCAAAGCATATCATCATCAGGTAAAACCGGAGGTTTAGATCCAAACAGTGTATTAGGTTCAATCGTTAACTGGTACCAAGAAAAATGCGGTGGGGCAATATCAATTGCCTGTTTTAAATCATATAAAGCATCATCTAATGTTTGATTTGGTAAACCATGCATTAAATCTAAATTGAAGCTACGTAAATTTAAATTGTGTGCTAGTTTCCCGGCATCAATGGCTTCTTGTTGATTATGGATACGTCCTAACTTTAACAATTTATCTGCTTGAAAACTTTGTACACCAATTGAGATGCGATTTATCCCCGCTTGTTGGTATCCATTAAATCGCTCAACATCAACCGAATTTGGGTTTGCTTCTATAGTGATTTCGGCATCACTATCTATAGGAATAACTTTATTAATGTTCGCTAATAATTTATCGATCAGTTCGGCAGAAAAGAGGCTTGGTGTACCGCCACCAATAAAAATAGAATGAATAGATCGATTCTGACAAAGTGATACATCTTGTTTTAAATCGTTAATTAAATGATCAATGTAATTTTCATAGTCTGGGGTAGCTTTCAATGTATGAGAATTGAAATCACAATAAGGACATTTTTGTACACACCATGGCATATGTATATACAAACTTAAAGGGATTTTATACTCAAACATATACCTTTCCTGAAATCTTTTGACATGTTATTCAAATAGCCGCCTATATTACTCTAATTTACTAAAAAAAGCTGTTTTACATTTATTCCGTCTTTATAATGTGCCTAAAAAGCGTAAAATCAATGCCAGTTTTTAAATTTATTTTTTCAAGTTAACTTGCATAGTTAGCCAAAAAAGTTAGTAAAAATTATTCAGGAGTAGGTATGAGTATTATTAAGCAAATTTTAGAGAGTCATTCAGCAGAAAAATCATTAAGTCCGTCGGTTAATCAAATCACATTTGGTGAACTACCGGTATTGGTTATTACTCACAAAACTTGTCGTGCAGCTGTTGCCTTACAAGGCGCACATCTATTATTTTGGCAACCTTCAACCCAATCTTCCCCGGTTATCTGGTTGAGCCAAAAAACACATTTTAAAAAGCAAAAAGCTATTCGAGGTGGTGTGCCGATTTGTTGGCCTTGGTTTGGTCAACTAGGTGATCCTGCTCATGGTTTTGCTCGAATAGTTGATTGGCAACTTGATTCGTGTCATGAGGATGATAATGGCGTTGATTTAGTGTTATCGCTAACTAACAATCAGCAAACCGAACCATTTTTTACTCAACCTTTCCATGTTTGGCTAAATATCCATGTCGGACACACTTGTCATGTAACACTAAGTTGTCAAGGTGATTTTGATGCAACAAGCGCATTACATACCTATTTTGGTATTAATAATATTCATGATGTTGTGGTTAAAGGTTTAGGTGAAAACTATCAAGAACGTTTATCGGTTGAAAATAAACCAACAACGGCGGGTCAGTTAACTTTCAATCAAGAAGTTGATCGTATTTATACTCACCCTAGTGACAAAATAACTATTGCGGATGGTAAAAGAACCATTGAATTAACCAATATCGGAGCCAGTGATGTGGTGACATGGAATCCATGGATCGATAAAGCCAAAGCTATGGCTGATTTTGCTGATGAAGAGTATCAATCAATGGTTTGTGTTGAAACCAGTTGTATCAACAAACCGTTAAAATTATCGCCAAACGCTAAAACGGCCTATGGCTTTAAGATTGAATTGATTTAACTGTTTTACCATTGCTTTTTAACGCAATCAAAGGTTAGCTTTATCTTGTTATGAGCTGATTATTTGATTGCGTTTATCAACATAACACTTTATAATCGCTAGCGCTTTTAAAGCACCAAATTGATAGCCAACTACTGGGTCGCCTGTAATTGGTTTTTTTATTTAAAATTATTAAGAGAATCAAACATGTTTAAATTTAAAGCAGAAGTAAGAAAAGAGCATGGTAAGGGTGCGAGCCGCCGCCTGCGTCACGCTGGTCAATTTCCAGCCATTGTTTATGGTGGAACTGAGCCTGCGATTTCTGTTGTGTTAGATCACAACCAAATTTTCAATATGCAAGAAAAACCAGAATTCTATTCTGAAGTACTTACTATTGAAGTTGACGGTAAAGAAATCAAAGTTAAAGTACAAGCAGTTCAACGCCACGCATTTAAACCAAAATTAGTTCATATGGACTTTGTGCGCGTTTAATCAACCGTTTGTTGGAATTTATCCAATATAGCTTCAAGTAAAGGTCACCTAAATGGTGACCTTTTGTTTTAGTGTAAAATAGGGCAAATACCTATTATTATGATTTATACTATTAACAGGGTGTATACTGGTAACAAAAAATAATAGAATAAGTCAATCAATACCATTTTTAGGAGAACACCATGTCTGATATCCCAGCCTGCGATTTAGTTATTTTCGGTGCAAAAGGGGATTTGACGAGGCGTAAACTTTTACCGTCTCTATACCAATTAGAAAAATGTGGAAAACTGCCAAAGCAGACCAAAATTTTAGGCGTAGGGCGAGCTGAGTGGGATCAAGCTGCTTACACTGAAGTAGCAAAAGATGCATTAACGACATTTATGTCAGAACCATTAGATGAAACAGTTTGGCGTCGTTTTAGCCAACGACTCAATTTTCATAAATTAGATGTAAATGACACCTCAGGTTTTCAAGCATTAAAAACTAAACTGGATCAGAATCATCCGGCTATCTTCTATTTTGCTATGCATCCAAATGCATTTGGCACCATTTGTCATGGTTTGGCTGAAGCTGGATTAAATCAATCTAAAAATCGCATAGTAATGGAAAAACCATTAGGGTTTGATTTACAATCTTCTCGTGAGATTAATGATTCTGTGGCAAAATTTTTCAGTGAATCACAAGTTTATCGTATTGACCATTATCTGGGTAAAGAGTCGGTTTTAAATTTACTCGCATTGCGTTTTGCTAACCCGATTTTTGCCTCTTTTTGGGATCGTAACTCAATTGATCATGTAGAAATAACCGTTGCTGAGCAAGTTGGTATTGAAGGTCGTTGGGGATATTTCGATAAAGCAGGTCAAATGCGGGATATGGTGCAAAACCATTTATTACAAATTTTAACTATGATTGCTATGTCGCCACCAGCTAATCTTGCCGATGATAGTTTACGCAATGAAAAAATAGCGGTGTTAAATGCATTAAGGCCGATCAATAAAAGCAATCTTCATGAAAAAGTTGTACGTGGGCAATATACTGCAGGCTTTGTAAATGGTATTAATGTTCCGGGCTATTTAGAAGAAGACGGAGCAAATAAAGAAAGCCATACTGAAACATTTGTTGCTATTCGTGTTGATATTGATAATTGGCGTTGGGCTGGTGTACCATTCTATTTGCGAACCGGAAAACGATTGCCAAGCAAATGCTCAGAAGTTGTCGTTTACTTTAAGCCATTACCACTTAACTTATTTAGTGAATCTTATTCTAAGCTTCCACAAAATAAACTAACGATTCGGTTGCAACCAGATGAAGGCATGGATATTGAAATTTTAAATAAAGTGCCTGGTTTGGATAGTACTCATAATCTTCAAACAACTAAACTGGATTTAAGTTTTAGTGAGACTTTCCATCAACCTAGTGCGGATGCTTACGAGCGTTTATTACTGGAAGTAATGCGAGGGCGACAAGCTCTATTTGTACATCGTGATGAAGTAGAAGCTGCATGGAAATGGGTTGACTCAATCATTAAGGCGTGGAATGCTGATAACGAATCACCTAAAACCTATCAGGCTGGCACATGGGGCCCTGTTGCTTCAGTTGCTTTGGTTACTAAAGATGGTTATTCATGGCATGAATTTGAATAAAGGAACATAACTATGTTTACATTAAATAAATATGATAATAGCCAATTACTTAATAAAGACCTTATTTCACATATTGTCAATGCGTTAAAACAAGCGATTGCTGAAAAGGGGCATGCTTCTCTAGCTGTTTCTGGCGGAAAAACACCTATTCCTTTATTTACTATGCTCAGTGAGCAAGATTTAGAATGGAATCGTATTTTTATTACTTTGGTGGATGATAGATGGGTAGATGATACTGATGATGCCAGTAATGAAAAATTAGTGATGACTTATCTGTTGCAAAATAAAGCAAAACTGGCTAATTTTGTCGGCTTAAAAAACAGTTGCGATAACCCATTTGATGGTGCTCAATTGACTGAAAAAGAGCTAACTAAAGTGCCAATGCCTTTAGATGTAGTCATTCTAGGTATGGGAGAAGACGGGCATACGGCATCACTATTCCCTGGAGCGGCTAACTTAATGGCTGGATTGGATATGAACTCTGGTCGAAAAGTTATTGGCATGACTCCATTAACTGCACCTCTTGATCGCATTACCTTAACTTTACCAACAATTTTAGATAGTAAAAATATCTATTTACATTTAGTTGGTGAAAGTAAATTAGATGTACTTGAACGGGCAGAAAAAGGTGATGATATTGATGAGATGCCGATACGTGCAGTGATAAAACAAAATATAGTCAATGTTATTGGATTTTGGGCTGCTTCATAAATTAGTCAGATTAGCCGACAAAAGTCGGCTAACTAAATTAAATCCTCCTATCTCGATTGAACATTAAATCTAATCCAACTCTTTCTTATTAAGAAAATGTGATTTTTTATCTTGAATAAAATAGCCATTCGATATTTAGTAATATTTTGATTTTAAATAATTAATTTCTAATTTATGTTTGAATTTTCTTAAATAAACATCAATCATGATCTTTATAAATAAAACGGCTGAAATTAATTGATTAAATACCTATTATTTTTGTTACTTTTGTGGTAAAAAGTGGGGTTAAGTGGTAAAAATATAAAAAATATTTAACTGTTTGATTTTAAATCATTTTAAAAATAATAAAATTAATAACAAATGGTGCTTTCATGTTTAGTGGTGCAATTTCGGTCAATTTAGATAGCAAAGGGCGAATGGCTATTCCCACTCGTTATCGTGAATTTTTGTCCGAAGGTATGGTATGTACCATTGGCTTATACCACCCATGTTTAACACTTTACTCACTTTCAGAATGGCAACAAATAGAGAAACAATTATCAACTTTATCCTCTGTTGTTGAAGCTGAACGGCGAATTAAAAGGTTATTACTCGGTTATGCAACAGAGTGCCCAATGGACAGTGCCGGAAGAATATTGTTGCCACCAACTCTACGCACCTATGCAAAATTAGAAAAACATACAATGTTTGTTGGCCAATCTAACAAATTTGAAATTTGGGATGAAGCGATTTGGTATCAACAAATTAGTGATGATATCGCTGCGATATCAGCAGATGTTGAAAACTTATCCGATAATTTAAAAAATTTAACAATTTAAAAGAGTAAAAGCGTGATGAATTATCAACATACAACGGTACTATTAAATGAAGCTGTTTCTGCATTAAATATCAAAGAAAATGGTATTTATGTTGATGGTACTTTCGGTCGTGGTGGGCATTCTCGTCTTATACTCGGAAAACTAGGTAAAAACGGAAAACTTATTGCGATAGATCGTGATGAGCGAGCACAGCAAGAGGCTGAAAAAATAGATGATCCCCGATTTCATTTTATTCGAGGTGAGTTTTCAAATATTTATCAATATCTCGATGATTTAGGATTAATCGGTAAAATAGACGGATTTTTACTCGATCTTGGTGTCTCATCTCCACAATTAGATGATCCTCAAAGAGGGTTTTCATTTATGCGAGATGGTCCACTTGATATGCGTATGAATAATCATAAAGGCTTAACTGCTAGCGAATGGTTATTAAGAAGTGATGAAGATGATATTGCATGGGTATTGAAAACATTTGGCGAAGAAAAATTTGCCAAGCGTATTGCCCGAGCAATTGTGGAACAAAACAAAGTTACACCAATAACGCGCACATTAGAGTTAGCTAATTTAATTGAGAAAGCAACACCCAAAAAAGATAAGCACAAACACCCTGCTACACGTAGTTTTCAAGCTATTCGTATTTACATTAATAGTGAATTGGAAGAAGTTGAACAAGCATTAGATAGTAGCTTGTCCGTACTTGCCGATAAGGGAAGATTAGCCATAATTAGTTTTCACTCTTTAGAAGATAGAATTGTTAAACAATTTATTAATAAACAGAGTAAAGGGCCAGATATTCCTGCGGGATTACCATTAACTCAACAGCAGATAAAACAATATGGTACTGCTAAGTTAGCTTCACTAGGCAAAATTAAGCCAACTACTGTTGAAATTGATAATAATCCACGTTCACGTAGTGCAATATTGAGGGTAGCTGAAAGAAAACATGAACAGTAATCAAAATAATAGTCATTATGTAGACAACACAAAAAGACCAATTCAAAGTTTATTTGGTTTGATTGTAGGTGATCTTTTTGGTCACCAAAAATTGTCTCTATTATTGCTTATTTTTGTTGTTCTTTCAGCTGGTGCGGTTTTAATCACAACGCAACAAGTGCGTAAACAATTATTTGAAAGAGAGCAGCTTTTATTAGAACAGGATGTGCTAGAAAGCGAGTGGCGAAATTTAGTTATTGAAGAAAATGTTCTTGCAGATCCAAAACGAGTTGAAGATAAAGCGAAAAATCAATTAGGGATGTCTTATGTGACACCTCAAAATGAAACCGTTATTGTGATAAAGAGTAAATGATGAAATCTGTCACTAAACATAAAAAAGATAAGAACTCAGTAAGGACAAATAAACCGAATAAACTAAACAGTAAAAAACAGTTTTTTACACCTAATCGCTTTTATATAGTTTACGGTTTTATCATAGTTGCCATTATTAGCTTGATTGTTCGAATGGCAATTTTACAGATTATTGAGCCGGAGAAGTTAATTTCAGAAGGCAACAAACGTTCAATCCGTCATCAGGAAATGGACGCACCAAGGGCAATGATTACCGATCGTAATGGTCGAGCACTTGCTGTTAGTGTGCCTATGTATGATGTTTGGGCAGATCCAAAAATTGTTGTACAAAAAGGTGGTGTAAAAGCTGATGATATAAGGTGGCAAGGTTTAGCAAAAACATTAAATATACCTATGTCGACGCTTGAAGAGAAATTAAGCAATCCCTCTATGCGTTTTGTTTATTTGTCTAAGCAAATAACACCGACAATATCGGATTACTTAAAAAAGTTGAAATTACCGGGAATTTCGTTTGCTAAAACATCAAAACGTTATTACCCCGCAGCGCAAAATATTGCTCAGTTAATTGGACTAACCGATATTGATCAAAATGGCACTGAAAAAGGTTCAGAAGGAATCGAAAAAAGCTTTAATAAGTGGTTAACTGGTGAGTCAGGACAACGTGTAGTTAGACGTGACCGACTGGGTCGTGTTATTGAAGAACTACAACGAACAGAAAGTGAAGTAGCTTCTGATTTAACATTAAGTATTGATGAACGATTGCAATCTTTAGTTTATAGCGAGCTTAGCCAAGCAGTTGAATTTAATAAAGCAGATAGTGGAACTGCGGTACTAGTTGATGTGCATACGGGTGAAATATTAGCTATGGCCACAAGCCCGTCTTATAACCCAAATAACCGATCATCAATTGATTATAGCTTACTGAGAAATCGTGCCGTAACAGACGCTTTTGAGCCAGGGTCGACAGTTAAACCTCTTGTTGTTATGGCAGCTTTAGAGAAAAAAATTGCAGATTTAAATACTGTCATTGATACCAGACCTTTTTTAGTTAACCGATATGAAATTAAAGATGTGTCATATCAGAAATCACTTAATCTAGCAGGTATTTTAGAAAAATCGAGTAATGTTGGCGTAAGTAAATTGGCTTTAAAAATGCAGTCCGGTGACTTAGTCGAATTTTATAGTCGCTTTGGGTTAGGACAACCTACCGAGTTAGGCTTGGGTGGCGAAGTGAGTGGATCAATTGCAGCCGATAGAACGCGTAAATGGGCGGATATTGAACGTGCGACTTTTGCTTTCGGCTATGGATTAAGTGTAACTCCAGTGCAACTAGCCAGAGCTTATGCAACTATTGGCAGTTATGGTATTTATCGACCGGTTTCTATTTTAAAAGTAACGCAACCTGTTGAAGGTGAACGGGTGGTTTCTGAAAAAATTGCTAAAACGGTTGTTCAATTAATGGAAGCCGTAGCTGTAACTGGTGGCGGAACTAAAGCATCAGTGCCCGGCTACAGCGTTGGTGTAAAAACCGGTACAGCGAAAAAATTGTCGGGTGGCAGGTATGTTAATCAATATTTAGCTTATACAGCAGGTATTGCACCTGCTTCAGCACCAAAATACTCTTTGGTGGTAGTGATCGATAACCCAAAAGCCGGACAGTATTATGGCGGCTCAGTTTCCGCTCCAGTATTTAGTCGTATTATGGGCGGCGTACTTAGAACAATGAATGTAAAACCCGATCGCCAAGTCGATGGGCAAATGATTATATATTAATAGGTGGTAGTGATGGCTATAAACACTTTTAAAAATTTACTTAAATTATTGGGTGTAAATCAGAAAATCAAGGTCAATGATTTTCCACTCAATAATTTGAAAATAGATAGTCGCAATGTAAATAAAGATGATGTGTTTATTGCTATTAAAGGTTTCACCGTTGATGGTCGGGATTTTATACCGCAAGCTATTTCAGCCGGAGCAGTAGTTGTTTTAACTGAAACAAATAGAAAGTTGAATGATTTAAAAATCAGTTATATTAAACAAGACAACAAGCCAGTGGTTCCGCAAATTAGTGTTTATCGTCTTGCTCAAAAAGTTTCAACTATTGCTAATGATTATTATCACTCACCATCAAATCACTTATCATTGATTGGCGTGACTGGAACAAATGGCAAAACAACTATCACGCAGTTGATTGCTCAATGTACAGCATTATTAAATGAAAAAGTTGCAATTATGGGCACGATAGGTAATGGTATTTACGATAAACTTGAACCTTCCACTAACACAACTTTATCTGCTGTTGATATTCAATCTTTATTAGCTGATTTTGTAAAAAAAGATGTTACAGTCGCTACCATGGAAATATCTTCCCATGGCTTATCCATGAATAGAGTAAAAGGGTTACACTTTAGTGCGACTGTGTTTAGTAATTTAAGCCGTGATCATCTTGATTATCATAAAACGATGAATAAATACGCTAAGGCGAAATGGTCATTATTCAGTCCGGATGAGAAAGAAAGGCAAGTTATAAGTTCAGGAAAACCGATCATCAATTATGATGATCCGTATGGTAAACGCTGGATTGAAAAACTGTCACAGGTTACCGCTGTATCATGTCAACCTAAGTCATTACGACGATTAAAGGCACTTAATATGGAGTATGTTGGTGTGTCAATGATTGAATATCATGATAAGGGCGCCAAGATTCATATGGAATCGAGCTGGGGCAATGCAGTTATCAATAGTCGATTGTTAGGTGAATTTAATGTATCAAACTTATTATTAGCTGTCGCCACACTTTTAACGCTTAATTACCCATTTTATGCAGTTGTTAATATGGCTTCTTTTCTTAAACCTATCTGTGGGCGAATGGAAGTCATTCATGTTAACAATAGTCCAACAGTGATTGTTGATTACGCCCATACGCCTGATGCACTACAAAAAGCATTGCAAGCCAGCCGTATTCATTGCAAAGGAAATTTATGGGTGATTTTCGGTTGTGGTGGTGACAGAGATACTGGCAAAAGACCGCTGATGGCTCAAGTGGCTGAACAGTTTGCCGATAAGATTGTGCTTACTAATGATAATCCACGCACAGAAGATGAAATGAAAATTATCCACGATATTGAACAAGGTTTTCAAGCTGTTAAAAAAGATGTTCAAGTGATTACTGATAGAGTTCAAGCGATTAAACAAACATTGGCACAAGCGGATGTAAATGATGTGATATTAATTTCCGGTAAAGGACATGAAGATTATCAAATTATTGGTAAAACAAAACACCACTTTTCGGATCAACAAACAGTCAAACAGCTTTTAGGAGTAGAGAATCAAGTATGATTCCTTTAAATATTGAGCAGATTATAACAGTCGTTAATGGCGAAAGTTATGCTATAGAAGATCAAAGCGTTGCTATTGATAGTATATGCACTGATTCGAGAAAGATTGTTGCTAAATCATTATTTATTGCGTTAGTCGGGGAAAATTTTGATGGACATTTATTTGCCGAGCAAGCGATAAAAGCGGGGGCAATAGCTGTTGTTGTCAACCATAAAATTGACAGTAATATTCCTCAAATCGTTGTAAAAGATACCCATTGGGCACTTGGCGCTATTGCTACTTATATTCGTCAACAATGCTCAGCCAAAATTGTTGCATTGACAGGATCATCCGGTAAAACTTCGGTTAAAGAGATGACAGCTGCTATTTTACAGTGTTGCGGACCGACCCTTTATACACAAGGCAACTTTAATAATGATATAGGGGTTCCTTTAACACTATTTCGTTTAACTAAACAAGATCAGTATGCCGTAATTGAATTAGGGGCAAATCATATTGGTGAGATTGCTTATACCACCAAGCTAGTTAAACCTCAAACAGCATTAATTAATAATATTGCTGAAGCACATATTGAAGGTTTTGGTTCTCTTGCTGGTGTAGCAAGTGCTAAAGGCGAGATTTTTTTAGGACTACCAGAAAATGGCATAGCCATTATCAATTTAGATAGTTGCAGTGATAAATGGTTTGATCAGTTAAAAGATAAAACAGTATGGACTTTTTCATTAAATAATTCAGCAGCAAATTTTTATGCTAGCAATATTCAATTTGGTGAAAAGAGTCGGTTTACTTTACATACGCCTCAAGGTGAATGTGAAATTGTTTTACCTTTAGTTGGTAAACATAACATATCCAATGCTATTGCTGCTTCGGCTTTAGCGATTTCTGTCGGGGCGAGCTTTGATCAAATTAAGCAAGGTTTACAAACATTACAACCGGTTAAAGGGCGGTTATACCCAATAAGATTAAAACAAAATCAACTAATTTGGGATGATTCTTATAATGCCAATGTCGGTTCGATGTCAGCAGCCATTGATGTTTTATCTACTCAACCAGGATTTAAAGTGTTAGTAGTTGGTGATATGGCTGAGCTTGGCAATGATGCAGCTAAATATCATCAACAAATTGGTGAATTGGCACAACGTCAAAAAATTGATTGTGTTGTGAGTGTCGGGCAGTTAAGTCAATATATTAGTGATTACAGTGGTGTTGGTCACCATTTTACCCACAAACAAGATGCTGTGAAATATCTGTTAACACTGTTACATCAACATTCCACTTTAACTATGTTAGTTAAAGGTTCTCGTAGTGCCAAAATGGAAGATGTGATAGAACAAATTAAAAATGAACAATAAAATATAAGTCAGGATTAAAACTATGTTGGTTTGGATTTCAGAATATTTAATTAAATATTTTTCCTTTTTTAATGTGCTCTCTTATCTAACTGTTAGAGCAATATTAGGGTTATTAACCTCATTAACCATTTCATTAATCTTTGGGCAAAAAGTTATTGATTGGTTGCAAAAATTACAAATCGGTCAAGTCATTCGTCATGACGGACCTGAATCTCATTTAAGTAAAAAAGGCACACCAACCATGGGTGGAACGCTTATTTTATCGTCAATTACATTATCCGTTTTTTTATGGGCAGATCTTCGTAATCCTTATGTTTGGGTAACGCTATTTGTTTTAATCGGTTATGGAATTATTGGATTTGCTGATGATTACTTAAAAGTGATTCGTAAAAATACTGATGGCTTGATTGCTCGTTGGAAATATTTTTGGCAATCGCTAATTGCATTAATTGTTGCTTTTGGACTTTATGCTTATGGTAAAGATACTTCAGTGACAGTACTGGTTGTGCCATTTTTTAAAGATGTGATGCCACAGTTAGGATTATGGTACATCTTATTAGCTTACGTGGTAATAGTTGGGGCTGGCAATGCTGTTAATTTAACTGACGGACTCGATGGGCTAGCCATTATGCCAACAGTTTTTGTTGCAGCCGGTTTTGCTTTGGTTTCATGGGCGACGGGTAATGTCAATTTTGCAGCCTATTTACATATACCTTATATCAAATTTAGTGGCGAATTAATGATTGTTTGTACAGCTATTATTGGTGCTGGATTAGGTTTTTTATGGTTTAACACTTACCCTGCAATGGTTTTCATGGGTGATGTTGGTTCATTAGCATTAGGTGGCGTGTTTGGTATTATTGCGGTTTTACTGCGTCAAGAATTTTTATTATTCATCATGGGTGGCATTTTTGTGATTGAAACCGTATCGGTGATTTTGCAAGTTGGTTCGTTTAAATTACGAGGTAAACGAATATTTAGAATGGCGCCAATTCATCATCATTATGAATTAAAAGGCTGGCCGGAGCCTCGAGTTATTGTCCGTTTCTGGATTATTTCGTTAATGCTGGTACTAATTGGTTTATTAACCTTAAAACTACGTTAGTAAAAACAAGAGTAGGATTGAATCATGGTGAGTTATCAGGGTAAAAATATTGTTATTATTGGATTAGGTATCACAGGGCTTTCTTGTGTTAATTATTTCCTTGCTCAAAATGTTATTCCAAAAGTAATTGATACTCGATTATCACCATCCGGTTTAGATCAATTAGATAAGCGTGTTATTTATCACTTAGGCGATTTAAATGTTGATTGGTTATATGAAGCTGATTTAATTATTGCCAGTCCCGGAATGGCTTTATCTACTCCAGAATTACAACTAGCTGCCGAAAAGGGAATTGAGATAGTCGGTGATATTGAACTTTTTTGTCGGGAAGTGAATCTTCAAACCAATAAAAAAATTGTGGCAATTACCGGCGCTAATGGTAAAACCACTGTCACTACATTAGTTGGCGATATTATCAAATCTGCAGGTATTAAAGTTGGAGTCGGTGGAAATATTGGTCAACCAGCTCTAACATTGTTACAGCAAAATTGTGATATATATGTGCTTGAACTATCGAGCTTTCAATTAGAAACCACTTATAGTTTGCATGCAACTGTTGCAACAATATTAAATATTACCGAAGATCATATGGATCGTTATCCGCAAGGATTGATGCAATATACACAAGCAAAACAACGTATTTATCAAAATGCAAAATATTGTGTCATTAACGCTGATGATAAACTAACTGTGCCTACGGTGAATCAACATCAATGTGTTTCTTTTGGGTTAATTCATGGCGATTACCACTTAGATAGTCAGTATCAACATTTAATTGCTCAACAATCTCCGGTGTTATCAACTAAGGATATGAAATTAATCGGTTGCCATAACTATCTTAATGCATTGGCTGCTTTAGCAATCAGCGATAAATTAAATATTCCTCGCACTTCAAGCTTGGCAACAATAGCTTCATTTCAAGGTTTACCGCATCGCTTTGAACAGGTATTTGAAGACAATGGTGTTATCTGGATCAACGACTCTAAAGCGACGAATGTCGGTAGTACTGAAGCCGCATTAAAAAGCGTTGTGTGTCATGGTAAGCTTTTCTTGCTCTTAGGTGGGGATGGGAAAGCGGCTGATTTTTCTCCATTAATCCAATACTTACAAAATAGAAATATTGAAATTTTCTGTTTTGGACGAGATCGCAATTTATTAGCCAAATTATTGCCGGATAACACCACAGTTACCGAGACAATGGCTCAAGCGATAGAAATTATTGCTCAAAAAGTAGAAAAAAATGATGTGGTATTACTGTCGCCTGCTTGTGCGAGCTTAGATCAATTCAAAAACTATATTGATCGCGGAAATCAATTTACGCAACTTGCTAAGCAGTACGGTCACAGGAGTGGAAAATGACACTGTTTGCCATCAAAAAACAAGTTAATCCGAATATACCTTTTGATAACCAATTACTCTGGACGGTAATTGGCTTAATGATATTTGGGTTAATTATGGTGACTTCTTCGTCTATGTCATTTAGTGAAAGTAACCCTTTCTTTTATACGCAACGTGAACTTATTCAGCTGGGTATTTCGCTGTTTTTAATGTTCATTACGCTCTATATCCCAATGCAACGTTGGCAACAATTTGGCTCAATACTATTAATTATCGCCATTATTATGTTAGTAATGGTGTTGGGGATTGGATCATCGATTAATGGTGCTTCTCGTTGGATTCCGCTTGGCGTTTTTAATTTTCAGCCAGCAGAACTTGCTAAGTTATCATTATTTATATTTTTAGCCAGTTATTTAACTCGAAAATCAGATGAAGTGCAAAATAGATTTTGGGGCTTTTTTAAACCAATGGTGGTTATGGCCGTTCTTTCTATTTTGTTATTAAAACAACCCGATTTGGGCACCGTTATTGTGTTATTTATGGTCACAATTGGTATTTTATTTATTGCTGGTGCACAATTATGGCAATTTATTGCAATATTATTAACAGGCGTTGGCGCCGTAATTTGCCTTATATTATATGAATCCTACCGTTTAACACGATTATTAACGTTTCTTGATCCATGGCAAGATGCAACCGGATCGGGGTATCAGCTTGTAGCTTCTTTAATGGCGATAGGTAGTGGCGGAATAAGTGGCCAAGGCATGGGCAATTCTATCCTAAAATTAGGTTATTTGCCGGAATGCCATACAGATTTCATATTTTCAATTATCTCTGAAGAATACGGATATATTGGCGTAGTAGCGTTATTGTCATTATTATTTTTATTGACATTCAAAGCGCTAGCTATTGGTTACCGCGCACTCAATGAAGGTTCTCAATTTTCCGGTTATTTAGCTTGTGAAATTGGAATATGGTTTGGTTTCCAAACTTTTGTCAATGTCGGTGTGACATCAGGCATGTTACCCACTAAGGGGCTAACACTACCATTTATTAGTTATGGTGGTTCTAGTCTTATTGTAATGAGTATTGCGGTCGCAATTTTATTGCGAATTGATTTTGAATTTAGACAACAACAAGCGCAAGCAAGAATAAGGTCAATAAAATAATGAAAAAGTTATTAGTTATGGCTGGGGGTACCGGCGGTCATGTTTTTCCAGGAATTGCAGTTGCGCATTATTTAATGAAGCAGGGCTGGCAAGTCAGGTGGTTAGGTACCGCTGACAGAATGGAAGCACAACTCGTGCCTGAAAATGGTATTGATATTGATTTTATAGAAATTTCAGGCCTGCGTGGCAAAGGGATAATGGCATTATTAAAAGCGCCGTACAAAATATCAAAAGCGGTTTTTCAAGCTAGAAAAATTTTAAAAGCTTATAAACCCGACGTTGTGCTAGGAATGGGCGGGTATGTATCTGGACCCGGCGGTATAGCCGCTAAAACGTTAGGTATACCAGTTGTTTTACACGAACAAAATGGGATAGCTGGTTTAACGAATAAATCGCTCGCTAAAATTGCAACTAAGGTTTTACAAGCTTTCCCAACGGCGTTTGCTAATGCACAAGTCGTTGGTAACCCGGTGCGTCGTGATTTATTAACCGTTGCAGAGCCAACAGAAAGATTTAAACAGCGACAAGGTCCTATACGTGTATTAGTTATGGGGGGGAGTCAAGGTGCAAAAGTAATTAATGATGTTGTACCTCAAGTGATAACAAAATTGTCCGATAAATATATAGTCTGGCATCAAACCGGTAAAGGGATGCTTGATGAGGTCATTAAAGCTTATCAACATTGTGATATGACGAATAATAAAGTTACCGAGTTTATTACTGATGTGAAAGAGGCTTATAGTTGGGCAGACATTGTGATATGTCGTAGTGGTGCTTTAACGGTAAGTGAAATTGAAGCAGTGGGTATTGGTGCGATTTTTGTGCCATTTATGCATAAAGATCGCCAACAATTTTGGAATGCAAAATCGTTGGCCGATATTGGTGCAGCTAAAATAATAGAACAACCCGATTTTAATGTAGAGTCACTACTTAATTTACTTGCAAATTTGACTAGAGAAGATTTGCTTGAAATGGCGGTTAAAGCTAAAAGTTTGGCTGTCCTGGATTCCACAGAAAAAGTGGCGGAAACACTGGTATCAGTGGTAAAATAGTTAGTTTTATATCCAATTTTGTGTAATAATCTTGTCAAAAGATTTCAAGTTTAGTATATGTTTGAGTCAATAATAAATTGAGTTATCTCAAATAATAATTCTATAAATGCAAAATCGATTATATTAGATGAAAACTTCAGGCAAAAATAGACGAATTAGGGGTTAGATTGTGAATACAAAGGAATTAGCTGAATTAAGAGCAATTATTCCAGAAATGAAACGAGTCAAACATATCCATTTTGTCGGTATCGGTGGAGCCGGCATGGGGGGTATTGCTGAAGTTCTTGCTAATGAAGGGTATCAAATAAGTGGGTCTGATATCGCTCAAAATGCCGTAACAGAACATTTAGAAACTTTAGGTGCAAAAATCATTATAGGACATGCAGCGGAAAATGTACTTAATTCAAGTGTGGTTGTGATATCTTCGGCTATATCACAAGATAATATTGAAGTCATCGCTGCGCGTGAGGCACGTATTCCTGTCATTCAACGTGCTGAAATGTTAGCTGAGCTAATGCGTTTTCGCTATGGTATTGCTATTGCAGGTACACATGGTAAAACCACAACAACCGCAATGGTTACCGCCATTTATGCGGAAGCTAAA
Organism: Gilliamella sp. B3172; assembly: GCF_026536465.1. Taxonomy (NCBI): domain Bacteria; kingdom Pseudomonadati; phylum Pseudomonadota; class Gammaproteobacteria; order Orbales; family Orbaceae; genus Gilliamella; species Gilliamella sp. B3172. Next base: position 201,091 of record NZ_JAFNOA010000001.1, read on the forward strand.
CTTGATCCAACTTTTGTAAACGGTGGATTAGTAAAAGCGGCTGGAACGCATGCGAAATTAGGTACAAGCCGTTACTTTATTGCTGAAGCTGATGAGAGTGATGCTTCATTTTTGCATTTGCAACCAATGGTCTCAATTGTTACAAATATTGAACCAGACCATATGGATACTTACCAAGGTAGTGTTGAGAATCTTAAACAGACCTTTATTTCGTTTTTGCGTAATCTTCCTTTTTATGGTCTGGCAATTATGTGCTACGACGATCCGATTAATCGGGAATTATTGCCGGTAGTTGGACGTAAGATTATTACTTATGGGTTTAGCGAAGAAGCTGATGTTGTTATCAAAAATTACCGTCAAGAACGTGGGGTTAGTTATTACACGGTATGTCGTCCGGATCGTGATGATCTGCAAATTGAATTAAATGCTCCGGGTAAACATAATGCATTAAATTCTGCGGCCGCTATTATTGCCGCCACTGAAGATGGGATTGATGATCAATCAATTATCAACGCATTAGCAAAATTTGCCGGAACAAGTCGACGTTTCGATTTGATAGGCCATTTTCCACATGCTAATGGCAAAGATATTATGATGGTTGATGATTATGGACATCACCCAAGTGAAGTGAATGCTACGATTCAAGCAGCCAGAAATGGTTGGGCAGACCGCCGTTTGGTAATGATATTTCAGCCGCACCGATATACACGTACTCGAGACTTATTTGATGATTTTGCGCAAGTGCTTTCACAAGTCGATGCGCTGGTTATGTTAGATGTGTATTCAGCTGGTGAACAACCAATTGCTGGTGCAGATAGCCGATCATTATGCCGTTCGATTCGTAATCGAGGTAAAGTTGATCCTATTTATGTTTCTGACTTAGATCTGCTACCGGAAATAATGCAAGAAATATTACAAGGTGGCGATTTATTAATTACGCAAGGTGCTGGTAGTGTTGGTCGAATTGCTCGCCAATTAGCCAACTCTCAATTATTTGCAAAAGAGGTTTTATAAAAATGGTTGATAAAGTTGCTGTATTGTATGGTGGAACCTCTGCTGAGCGAGAAGTATCGCTCAAATCGGGTAAGGCTGTATTAGCAGGATTATTAGCAAATGGTATTGATGCACATCTTATTGATACTAAAGATCACCCTATAACTAGTTTAAAAGATGAAGGATATACTAAAGCCTTTATTATTTTACATGGTCGTGGTGGAGAAGATGGAATTGCACAAGCCATTTTAACTTATCAAAAAATACCTTATACTGGAAGCGATGTTTTATCTTCAGCGCTTACAATGGATAAATTAAAAACAAAATTAGTCTGGAAAGCGTTAGGCTTGCCAGTAGCTGATTATGTCATGGTAGACAAGTCTCAATCTATAGATGTCAATGCTATTGTTAAACAACTTAATTTACCGCTATTTGTAAAACCAAGTCATGAAGGGTCAAGCGTTGGCATGACTCGTGTAAATGAAGTATCTGAATTAAAAGCTGCCATCGAGGTTGCTTTTCAATACGATGATGTTGTCATGGTTGAATCATTTCTAGCCGGTCCGGAATTTACTGTAGCAATAGTTGGTGAAGAAGTTTTACCTTCTATTTACATTAAGCCTGCTACAAATTTTTATGATTATGATGCAAAGTATTTATCTGACTCAACCCAATATTTTTGCCCAAGTGGTTTAACTGAAGATAAAGAGCGTGAAATACGCCAATTAGCACTTGAAGCCTATAAAGCTGTAGGCTGTCGAGGCTGGGGTCGAGTAGATATTATGTTCGATCAAAACGAAAAACCTTATTTACTTGAGGTCAATACTGCTCCGGGCATGACAGATCACAGTCTGGTACCAATGGCTGCAAAACAGCACGGTTGGTCTTTCAGTGAGCTTGTTAATCGTATTCTAAATTTGGCAACAATATAATTGGCTAAATCTTTATGAAACAAGTCAGACAAGCGGCGCATCGACGAGAAAGTAGAAATAGACGGCGGTTGCTTGTTTTTCGTAATACAGAACAGTTGATAGGTTTTTTGTTCTTTATTATGATTATATTTATCAGTACTTGGGTCGTACATAGTTTTAAAAATTGGATGGACGACCCTGAACAAATGGTTTTGTCCCAGTTAACACTAAGTGGTGAACATACTTATACAACCGAAGATGATTTAAGAGAGGCAATTTTAGGATTAGGATTACCCAATACCTATATTGGGCAAGATGTTGATGATATCCAGCAAGAAGTCATGCGATTTCCATGGGTAAAACAAGTAAGTGTTCGTAAACAATGGCCAGATAGATTAGTTGTTTACATCGAAGAGTACAAACCTGCTTTTTATTGGAATGACTTATTTTTATTAGATAAAAGTGGCAATGTGTTTAGTGTGCCACTAGATAGAATAGGTGAATTGCCATTACCAAGGATTTATGGACCTGAAGGTAAGGCTAAGTCAATGCTTGAAACATATTATAGTTTAGAAAATCTTTCTAAGAAATTAGCTAATAATCAGTTAGCATTACAAATCACTGCTGCAATATCAGATGAACGTAATGCATGGCAACTGATGGTAAAACAATGTATAGCCGGTTTATGTTTAGAAAATCAGGATATTAAATTAATGCTAGGAAGCGAACATATTGAAGAACGTTATAACCGATTTATTAAATTATTCCCTGAAATTCAATCTAGAATACCGGTAGACGAAAAAATCACGGTGGCTGATTTACGTTATGAAAATGGTATATCAGTGCAAAGAGAAAAACTAGCGCAGTAAGGAATAAATAAAGGCTGAAGTATGAAAGCAACAGAAAAAAAATTGGTTGTCGGACTAGAAGTTGGTACATCCAAAGTTCTTGCCCTTGTTGGTGAAGTTCTTCCTGATGGTATTGTCAATATTATCGGCGTAGGTCATTGCCCATCAAAAGGTGTGGATAAAGGTGGTGTAAACGATCTTGAATCTGTGGTCAAGTCAATTCAACGCGCAATTGACCAAGCCGAGCTTATGGCTGATTGTCAAATATCTTCTGTTTATTTAAGCCTATCGGGTAAACATATTCGTTGCCAAAACGAAATTGGCATGGTGCCAATTGCTGACGAAGAAGTGACGGCTGAAGATGTCGACAATGTCGTGCATACTGCTAAATCGGTCAGAATTCTTGATGAACATCGGATATTACATGTAATAGCCCAAGAGTATTCAATCGACCTGCAAGAAGGAATTAAAAATCCAATTGGTCTTTCAGGCGTGCGGATGAAAGCAAAAGTTCACTTGATCACCTGCCATAACGATATGGCAAGAAACATTGTTAAAGCGGTTGAGCGTTGTGGACTAAAAGTTGATCAGCTCATATTTTCTGGTCTGGCATCTAGTTATGCTGTATTGACCGACGATGAAAAAGAGCTAGGTGTGTGTGTTATTGATATTGGCGGCGGTACAATGGATGTTACAGTCTATACTGGTGGCGCATTACGCCATTCGGTGGTTATTCCTTACGCTGGCAATGTTGTTACGAGTGATATCGCTTACGCATTTGGTGCACCACCAATGGATGCGGAAAATATCAAGATTCGTTATGGTTGTGCTGTTGGTTCATTGGTCGGCAAAGATGAAGTTATCGATGTGCCAAGTGTTGGTGGACGACCTTCACGTTCATTACAAAGACAAACATTAGCAGATGTGATTGAGCCTCGTTATTCTGAGTTGCTTTCACTTGTGCAAAAAGAGTTACTTGTTTTGCAAGATGAACTGAAAAAACAAAATGTTAAATATCAATTGGCAGCAGGGATTGTTTTAACCGGTGGAGCAGCACAAATTAAAGGAATGGTTGAGTGTGCTGAAAAAGTTTTTCAAAATCAAGTTCGTATTGGGCAACCATTAAATATATCTGGTTTAACCGATTATGTACAAAAGCCTTATTGTTCAACAACAGTTGGGTTATTGCATTACGGAAAACAAAGTTTATTAAGTGATGATGCTAAAGATAGTCATAAATCATCATTAAAAGGGATAGCTAAACGATTGACCGGTTGGTTTAAAAAAGAATTTTAGCTAATATATTTAAGAACTTCGTGGACATTGTAGACCGTTATCTGTACAATGTTATTAGATCGTAAATTTGGAGATAAGTTATGTTTGAGCCTATGGTTGCAGATGATGAACCAGCAGCAGTCATTAAAGTTATTGGTGTCGGTGGTGGCGGCGGTAATGCTGTCGAGCATATGATTGCTGAGCATATTGAGGGTGTTGAGTTTTTTGCGGCAAATACTGATGCACAAGCATTGAAAAGAATAAAGGTAGGTCAAACTATCCAAATTGGTACTAATGTTACTAAAGGGCTTGGTGCAGGTGCTAATCCGGAAGTTGGTCGAAACTCTGCAGAAGAAGATCGTGAAGTCATTCGTAATGCGATTGAAGGTGCCGATATGGTTTTTATTGCAGCGGGTATGGGCGGTGGTACCGGAACCGGTGCAGCTCCAGTTGTCGCTGAAATTGCTAAAGAACTCGGTATTTTAACTGTTGCAGTCGTTACTAAACCTTTTGGTTTTGAAGGTAAAAAGCGTATGGCTTTTGCTGAACAAGGTATCGCTGAATTAGCAAAACATGTTGACTCATTAATTACGATTCCAAATGATAAATTATTAAAAGTATTAGGTCGTGGTGTTAAACTACTTGATGCTTTTGCTGCCGCTAACGGCGTATTAAAAGGTGCTGTACAAGGGATTGCCGAGCTTATTACTAAACCTGGTCATATCAATGTTGACTTTGCTGACGTAAGAACAGTGATGTCTGAAATGGGTTATGCTATGATGGGATCTGGTCGTGCAAGCGGTGATAACCGTGCCGAAGAAGCAGCTGAAATGGCTATTTCAAGCCCGTTACTTGAAGATATTGATTTATCTGGTGCACGTGGTGTTTTAGTCAATGTCACCGCTGGCTTAGATTTAGGTTTAGAAGAGTTCGAAACCGTTGGTAGTACAGTGAGAGCGTTTGCATCTGATAATGCAACTGTGGTTGTGGGTACAACTTTTGACCCTGACATGTCTGATGAGATTCGTGTTACTGTTGTTGCTACAGGTATTGGCATGGATAAACGTCCGGAAGCAAAAATCTCTAAGCCAATGGCTCATAACTCATTATTTACCCAAAGTAATACACTTGGGCAACAAGAAGAAAAATTAGCGAAAGTGGTTAATGAACCCGCTGTTTCTCCTCTTGAAGAACACAAGATTTTAGATATCCCTGCTTTCATCCGTAAGCAGGCTAATTAGTATTGAACTTATTTGGTTTTTTATTGTCAAATATCAATAGAAACAAATAAAAGAGTAGGTGCAAAGTGAAACAAAGAACCTTAAAAAAGACGATTCAAGCAACTGGTGTAGGTTTACATACCGGTAAAAAAGTTACTTTGACATTACGTCCTGCACCAGAAAATACAGGCGTTATCTATCGTCGTACAGATTTAAATCCGTATGTCGATTTTCCGGTTGATGCTAAATCAGTACGTGATACTATGCTTTGTACTTGTTTAGTTAACGAAGATAATGTGCGTATTTCTACTGTTGAGCATATCAATTCGGCATTAGCTGGACTTGGTATTGATAATATTATTATCGAAGTTGATGCGCCAGAAATTCCAATTATGGATGGTAGCGCAAGCCCTTTTGTTTATTTGTTGTTAGATGCAGGCATTACTGAACAAAATGCACTGAAAAAATTCTTACGAGTTAAACAAACTGTACGAGTTGAGAACGGCGACAAATGGGCAGAAGTTAGACCATATAGTGGATTTAGATTAGATTTTACCATTGATTTTCATCATCCTGCTATCGATAGCAGTTCACAACGTTATCAATTGGATTTCTCATCTGAATCTTTTATTCGCCAAATTAGTCGCGCAAGAACATTCGGTTTTATGCGTGATATCGAAGCATTGCAATCAAAAGGCTTATGCCTTGGTGGTAGCTTAGATTGTGCGATTGTAGTTGATGACTATAAAGTTTTAAATGAAGACGGTTTACGTTTTGAAGACGAGTTTGTACGTCATAAAATGCTTGATACTATTGGTGATTTATACATGAGTGGTCATAACATGATCGGTGAAGTGGTTTGTTATAAATCTGGTCATGCTTTGAATAATCAGTTATTACAGGCGTTATTAGCAAAACAAGAAGCTTGGGAATATGTTACTTTTACAGAAGATCAACCTGTTCCATTGGCATTAGGTACACAACAACTTGTTTTAGCCTAAATCAAATATAACGTTGATAACAATATAAACGCTTCCATTTGGGGGCGTTTTTTATTTTTAACCGCATGAGATAATTATTATGAATAATAGCCATTTTTTTGCTCATCTTTCACGATTAAAATTGATTAGCCGTTGGCCATTAATGCGAAATGTTCGTACTGAAAATGTTTCTGAACATAGCCTTCAAGTCGCTTTTGTGGCACACGCATTAGCAATTATCAAAAATAAACGATTTAATGGCAAAGTCAATCCTGAGCGCATAGCATTGCTTGCTATGTATCATGATGCATCAGAGGTGTTAACCGGTGATTTACCGACACCCACTAAATATTACAATCCGCAAATCACAACTGAATATAAAAAGATTGAAAAAATTGCACAACATAAACTTATCGATATGTTGCCACAAGAGTTACAAGACGACTTTAGAACGTTGATTGATGATGATTATTATGACGAGTCAGAGAAAAGTATTGTCAAGCAAGCTGATGCCTTATGTGCTTATTTAAAGACTATAGAAGAGCTTAGCGCTGGTAACAATGAATTTCGATTAGCCGAACAAAGATTGAAAAAAACATTATCAGAACGAAATAGCCCGGAAATGGACTACTTTTTGGAAGTATTTGTACCTAGTTTTAGCCTGTCATTAGACGAAATAAGCATGGAATAAATATGCTATTAAATAAGCGATTTTACCCACGAGTTAATTCAATTGTCATTGATTGAATCACTGATTATTATCATTGAATTCGTTCATAGGCAAATTGACAACATAAATACTTTATTTTAGATAAATATAACATTTAACTGGTCGACCTATTGATAAGTAAGTTAAATGGCTTTCCAGTTCGCCAAGATCTTCCAAATAATCGAGATATTTTTTCAATGATATACGAGATAATGGGATTAATTCGACAATATCGCTCATTGAAAATTCTTTATTATATTCGATGATTACTTCCCGCACTTTTTTCAATGTCTGTCTATCAATCCCTTTGGGTAGACTTTTATTTTGGCTAACGGGTTTGGCAAAAATGCGATCATCTAACTGATCTTGATTTAATATTTTGCTTGAGGACAATAACCGTATCCGTTCTTGATAAGAAATAAGTGCTGTTCTGAGCCTGCCAAATGTGAATGGTTTTACGATATAATCAATCACGCCCAGACGTAAAGCTGCTTGAATATCATTGGTATTACAAGCGGCTGTTACCATAATAATATCAATTTTAGGGTAACTAATACGAATATGTTGTAATAGCTCAAGCCCGTTTAATTTGGGCATAAATACATCAAGCAAGATTAAGTCAACATGATTATCATGAATAAAATGTAAAGCTTGTTCACCATTAACCACATTAGCAACTAAATTAAAACCCGGTACCATATGCAAATACTTTTTATTTAATTCTGCCACCATTGGGTCATCTTCAACAATCAGTACGTCTACCATGACAGTTTTTTCCTCTATAAAGCTGTTTAAGTGGTAATGATACTTTAAAACACGTTCCTTTTTTATTAATTTGATCACATAATTGAATATGACCATTAAGCTCATCAATACTAGCTACAACTAAGTAGAGACCAATCCCTCGATTGTCTCCTTTGGTTGAAAAACCTTTTTTGAAGATATGCTGCATATCTTTTTCGCTAATGCCTTCTCCATTATCATTGACTTCAAAGATAAACGCTTCTTCATTAATCGATAAATTTACTTGAATCTGTTTATTATCTAAAAATTGGACTGCATCTAAGCCATTATCGATAAGGTTACCAAAAATAGTCACCAGACTATGGGTAACTTGAGAATCGGGAATCGGTGCTAAGATCCCACTCACATTAAAAGATAATGACACACCTAATTCACGTGCTCGACTAAATTTACTATTAAGAAAACCCGCCACGATCGGATCTTTAATTGCTTGGCTGATGATATTCGATTCAGCTTGTTTGTTACCAATTATCTCTTCAAGATAATCGATAAGTTCCTGTTTATTATTGTTAAATGCCAATCCGTAAATTACATGTAATTTGTTATTAAATTCATGCGACTGTGAACGTAAAGCATCAGCATAACGATTGACGCCGGTAAGGTTTTCTGCCAGTGATCGAACTTCTGTCATATCTCTGAATGAGGCAATTGCCCCAACTAACGAATCGTTAACAAATAAAGGAGTACGATTAGTTAAAATTACAACCCCATTAATATTTTGTTCACAATCATATTCGGCTATGCCGGTCATCATAACTTCGTATAAACGGGTATTAGGGATCACATCAGCAATTTGTTGACCAATAATATTTTCTTTTTTACCTTCAATACGTAATATTCTTCTTGCCTCATTATTTATTTGAGTGATACAACCTTCTCGGTTAATCACAACAATTCCTTCTTTGACCGTTCTAATAATTGCATCTCTTTCTTCAAAAAGTTGAGCCATTTCTAACGGTTCAAGTCCATACAATATCTTTTTTATGTTACGGGATAATAATGAGGCTAATAAAATCGCAATGGCTAATGATGCAATAAGTGACAGCCATATAGGCTGACTTGTTCTGGCTACTAAATGATTAATTTTTTGCAGTGTTTGCCCAACTAAAACCGCTCCAATTTGTTGTTGCTTATTATAAATAGGGCTAAATGCACGTATCGCATCACCTAACGTGCCTTTGGCTATCGAAGTATAAGACTCGCCTTGTAACGCTCTTTGCTCGTCCCCGCCAACAATAAGTTGACCAATTTTATCTTTATTTGGATGAGAATATCGTATGCCTTGCATATTAAAAATAACGATATAATCTACTTGAGCAAATGTTCTGGCTTGCTCGGTATAGTTCTGAATAAATTCAAGATTATTGGCCGTCGGATTTTGTAAATTTTCAATAATGCTATCTGATGTAGAGATGATAGTGGCTATATTTTCGGTGCGCTGGCGAGAAAGGTTTAAGTATTCATCGTTAACAACATGAATAATATAAATATTCTGTGCAATAACTGATAATATAAAAACCAAACAAATTAAACTGATTAATTTGACTTTAAGCGATAACCGATTAAAAAAGTAGTTCATATTACAAACTCAAGACGAAATCCTTATGCATACTAATATAAACAGATTGATAAGAAAACCTACTAATAATTTGTTTTTATCAGTAGGTTTTTTTCAAGTTCAATTAAGGTCGGTAATGATTAGTCTACCGCTGCGTTTCTAACACTTTCGGCAACCACTTTGGCAACGTTAGGTTCAAATGCGTTAGGTAATATGCAGTTTTCGGATAATTTGTCTTGAGTAACAATATTGGCCAACCCTTTAGCAGCTGCTAGTTGCATAGCTAAAGTGATGTTTTTTGCTCTGGCATCTAAAGCTCCTCTGAAAATACCCGGGAAAGCTAACACATTATTGATTTGATTTGGATAATCGCTCCTTCCGGTGCACCACAAAAGCGCCTGCTGCTTTGGCTTCCTCAGGGAATATTTCTGGTGTTGGATTAGCCATGGCAAAAACTATCGATTTTTCTGCCATAGTTGATACCCATTCCGGTTTTAATACACCCGGCGCAGAGACACCAATAAACACATCGGCACCTTTAATGGCATCTTGTAAAGTGCCTTTTTGTTTTGAATGGTTGGTTCGACGAGCCATAGCCAAATGGTGTGGCGGTAACGATGCGTCATCCTCCGATAAAATACCGATTTTATCGACAATTTTTAAATCGGTAACGCCTGCCGCCAAAAGCATATCAGCTATTGCTAAACCGGCTGCGCCACCACCATTTATCACAATTTTTGCTGATTCAATCGTTTTCCCTGCAACTTTAAGTGCATTATACAATGCCGCTAAAACTACAATTGCAGTGCCATGTTGATCATCATGAAAAACAGGGATATCTAGAATTTCCTGCAATCTTTTTTCTATTTCAAAACAACGTGGCGCACTAATATCTTCAAGATTGATGCCGCCAAAGGACGGGGCCAGCGCCGCAATATGGCTTACAAGTTCATCTGGGTCTTGAGTATTAAGCGATAATGGGATTGCATCAACATTGGCAAACTGTTTAAATAATATTGCTTTTCCTTCCATAACCGGAATTGCTGCTTCAGGCCCAATATTACCCAATCCTAATACCGCTGAGCCGTCAGTAATTACAGCAACTAAATTACGTTTGCTGGTATATTCATACACAGATTCGGGATTTTTAGCAATTTCGGTACACACCGCTGCAACGCCTGGGGTGTAAGCGACACTAAGATCTGACATTGAATTAACCGGTACTTTTGAGTGAACTTCAAACTTCCCGTGCATTTGTTTACTAATTGCTAACGCTTTTTCTTGAACTGTTGTCATGATTCTTCCCTTCTAATTACACTTAATAAATCCTAATCAAGCTTAGAATATTTTACATTTAATCTACATTGTTAAATTTTGCTATTACATATGTAGGTATCTTAATAGCGCAGTAGTACAAATCACCATTAACGCTCCACCTAACCTTGTTGCAACCTGTGCAAAAGGCATTAAGTTCATTCGATTTGCGGTTGAAAGTATTGCTACATCACCTGTTCCGCCCATGCCGCTTTGGCAAGACGAAATAATAGAGGCTTCAACCGGATGCATTTTTAAGAAGAAGCTACAGACAAAACCAGTCATAGAAACGGTAAATACAACCGAGATAATGGTAATAAAATATGGGATGGTTAGTACTTTAACTACACTTGCTAGATCAATATATAACAAGCCTAATCCCGCCATTAATGGAAAGGTAAAGTTGCCTGAGATAAATTTGTACCATTGCTGGCTACCACGCTCAACGCTTTGTGGTAATAAGCGAAAATATTTCACCACAGCCGTTGCAATAATCATTAACACTGGCCCCGGAAAGTGAGTGATTTTTTCTAAAATCATACCAAAAATAAATAGTGTAGCTAAAATCATAACAGCCCCACTCATTGCCCGAGCATCCAATGGTGTTTTGTCTTCTTTTAGGGCATCAGCTAGCCCGTCAAATTCGATTTTGACCAATTGACCTTGACCACTCAAATGAGGTTTAACTTCACCAATTCGGCTGATAATAGCGGTGAAGGTGATAGCAAAAAAGTTACCCACAACAGTTGCTGGTATTAATGCACTGACAAATGAATCATAATCTTGGTTTAAAATATTACTATAGGCATTAGAAAGTTGTAATACACCTTCACCAATTCCACCAGCCATAACCGGTGATACCGTATAGAAAAAAGCATGTTCCCACGTATCGCCAAACGCTACTGCGACTGACACCCCAACTAATGCTGCCAAGCACATGCCGAGCAACATTGGGATCATCATGCGAATAAAACCTTGTATCAAAATAACGCGATGCATGCCAAGAATACTGCCACAAACTAAACTTGCAATATAAAACAACAGAAAATTAGATTCCTTCATTAGCATTTTAGTTGCTGCTAAGGTATTGTCATCAAATACGCCATAGTAGACTAATAAAGAGGGCACAATTAAAGATAATATTGCAGGTGCACCAAATTTTTTGAAAAAAGGAATATTTTGTCCTAAGGTACCTAGGCACCAACCGAGTGGTAAAATCACCGCGAAACCACCAATTAATGTTCTTGGTAGCATATCTAATTGTGCGGCGATGATAACGATAATTGAACAAACGATAAAAATAGGTAGGGGTAATGATCCGATGTAGATTTTGTTTTCTTTTAACTGTTGCATCATGCTCATAGCTAAACCTCTTGTAAGATAGTTTTTTATAGTACAAATCTAGTATAGTTAAGGAACAAGAAATCAGAAGATTAAGAAAGTTAACTAACTAGTTTTGTAATTAATGTAAGTTAGTTTAAATAATTAGCAGCAGTAACAGTCATTAAAGTGGGTTTAATAAGTGTATAAAATTTAAATTAAATCAGAAAAATATTTAATTAGCCTGATTATTAGATGCAAAAGGAAAAGAGCAATAAGCTATATTTATATTGACAGTGCCAACTTGTTTTATCATAAGAGTGGCATAGGTGTTCGATTAATTTTATTACATGGTAATGGGGAAGATTATCCAATTTCTTAAAAAAAGATAAACATCAGAAACGAGAACGCATATTAGTCCATAATTTATACTGAAACGATTTTTTATAGCATGCAGTAAAGCAATGCAGAAAGAAATTATAAAAATAAGAAAGTTAGTATAATTAGTTAAGTAATTAAATTAAGTGTCTTATTAATTTTATGATTGATTTATCGAGACTTTTAAGTTTTAGCTATCTTTAAAATGGAAGAAATTAGTAATGACTAATGTAATAGAAAAGAAAGAGTGTTATAAGCATTTTAATTAAAAAATGGATTGATGCCTAATTTTGCCTATTTATCATTTAAAAACCATGCACCGCAAAATTTTAAATCAAATGTCCGACAGTTTTGCTTTTTTGTCCTGCAGATAATGAGTAATTAGGAAAGATGTAGAAATAGTTAAAAGTTTAGTTCAATTAATGTAAAAAAAAAGATATTTGCTTGCTTGTTAACTTATAACTGAATGACAAGTTTTTTATTCATCCCTTATTTTAATTAATTGAAAGCCATTTTCAGTTGGTTTAATTTCAAAGGTTCCTAAATCTCGAACTGTTTTATCTTCTACGCCTTCACAGTCGCCAGAACGCTGGAATAAATTGATCTGTAATCGAAGATGTGTTTCATCAATTTTTTCAAAAGTACCTTCCGAACCGGTAAAACAATCGTTACCACACCTAGCAGAGTATTTTGATAAGAAAGTACCATTAGTATTAAAAGTTAAAGAGTTACCGTAAATAAATTTCGTTCCATCCGAACTTATATGTAATCTTTCAGCGGGGGGATTGGATAACTCAAATAAATCCAATTCATGATTTACTACTTTATTAATTTGCCAAAGATCATTTTTCCAAAAGTCATTTATGTCATTTTGTGCAAAGCTATAAAATGGAAGCAATAATAAAAAAAGAATTTTTTTCATGATGAGTTTTACTTTTTAATAAGTCTTGATAAGAATTGTGTATAGATTTTAGACTAAAAAAAACCGTTCCTCAACTTTTTATACATCAATGAATCAACTATTTTTGTATTATTTATCTAATAGATAAATAATAATTTAGGGAATAATAAATTAAGGAGTTAGTTTAATTAATATACTGAAAAGAAGGATATTACTTGCTTATTAGCTTCTTAGCTTATTATTTTATAGCTAGTCTTCATTCATCCTTTAATTTAACTAATTGATAGCCATTTTTAGTTGGTTTAATTTCAAAAGTTCCTAAATCTCGAAGTGTTCTATCTTCTACGCCTTCACACCAGCCAGAACGCGCGAATAAATTGATTTGTAATCGAAGATGTGTTTCATCAATTTTTTCAAAAGTACCTTCCGAACGGGTAAAACAATCGTTACCGCAATCAGCAGAGTATTTTGATATGAAAGTACCATTAGTATTAAAAGTTAAAGAGTTACCGTAAATAAATTTCGTTCCATCTGAACGTATCTGTAATCTTTCAGCGGGGGGATTGGATAACTCAAATAAATCCAATTCATGATTTACTACTTCATTAATTTGCCAAAAATCATTTTTCCAAAAGTCATTTATGTCATTTTGTGCAAAGCCATAAAATGGAACCAATAATAAAAAAAGAATTTTTTTCATAATGAGTTTTACTTTTTAAAAAGTCTTGATAAGAATTTTGTATAGATTTTAGACTAAAAAAACCGTTCCTCAACTGTAACTTTTTTTGAGGATGCAGTATTAATGTAATAAACAAGCTTGAATTTTATCGACTTCTTTATTGAGTGCATCAATAACTAAATCTGGGTGGGCTCTTTCTAAGGTTTTTACATTTTCAAACCCTTCATTGCCAATAGAACCAGTATATTGTTGAGCTTGTTTGATATTGCTAAATAGGTAACGGATATTTTTGGCATTGCGAGTAGCGGTTAATGTATAACTAACAAAGTATTTAGATTGTGATTGATAATTGGTAACAGCGTTAGCAACAACATTATTACCTTCAACTAACTTGATAGTATCGCCACCATTTATCGTAATTGCTTGTTGAGTGGGCATATTATAATATGGCCACCATGCTGAACTGAGATAGTTTTCACGGTTCAAAACCACTGGACTATTATCAAGTTCTTGCGCAATACAGAGTGATAAAGAAGAATGAAGGACGGTAATAGGTTGTGAAGTACTGTATTTATTTATGATATCCACACCAGACGTGTTTTGAGTAATTTCTACACCTTCTGTTTGATAGATTGACAGCATTTTCTGAGAAGAACAACCAGTTAGTAACGCAACTAAAACAGTAAAACCAATTAACTTTCTCATAACTCATCCTTCTTTGCTTGATTAGTTTAATTCTAAACGGTTATAAAAGTATTTACCAGTATTTAAAACAGAAGGATTTAGATATTTTTTAGCACTAGAAACTATCAAAAAAATTCTATTTATTATAGTGAATTAGTTATAATTTTTTAAAGAAAAATGAGAGAAGTTTGTTTTTCTCCCATTTGATTTATTAATCTTCTTTCCCGCGAATTTTACGTGATAACCGTTTAAATCCGTGAGTAAATTTTTTAATTGCCATAGCCAGGAAAGGAACGTTAATTTTAATGCCAAAACGCTCACGCAATTCGATTGCATCATTGGCTTTAGTTAACCAAATAAAACCGGAGTTAGTTAAGTCGATTGCTTTGATTTTACCCTCTGGAGTTAAAATAAAGTTACCACCATGAACATCGTTTGAAACAAGATTATAACTATGCAGTTTTTCAATACATGCTTTAACTTGCTCTCCATATTCACGCATTTCATCCCATGTTAATGAACGTCCTTCTATAAAATTAAAGATCATATAGTGGCGATTGGTGGTTTTATCAAAAGCGACTAAATAGAGTTCATAAGCGATATCGCATTTATCCAACGAAATTTTAGCCAGCTTACGAATTAGATTAAAATAAAAATCACCAGTGATTTTAGCAATAAGTCGACGTTCTAAACGATGCTCAACACCGCCATCTATTTTGAAAATAAATTTAGATTGATTGTGATTAATTAGATAAGTATATCTCTCAATTTTATCACTTGGATCGAGTAGCTCATGATGTCCTTCTTCGGACAAAAATTGGTCAAAAAGTTCCAAATAATTTATCTCATCATTTTGTACGTAAGCGAACTTCATATTGCCGCGCTCGATTTCAATAATGTTTGCAAAGTTATTCAAGTTTTAAAGTCCTAAGATACATCAAAAATGAGTTTATCTTAAACACTATCAAGCTTAAAGTAAATGAAACAGTCGATATTAACGGGCGAAGTTTGCGAAAAGATATCGGTTACTAGCTAGCTCAAATGTAATTAGCTTAAAAATTGTTAAAGGTAAGTAACCCATTTGTTGGATGCCGTTTTTATTTATGCCTCCGTGTGTTTACTATTAATAATGTTAAATCTATCTTTAATCTGCCAAGTAATTTAGCCTGACTATCGAATAAAAATAAACTTATCGTTAAATAGCGCTTTGAAATATGACTTTTTTATTTGCAAAATAATTTTATTTCTTCAACAATTCCTTATTGTTATTTAGCATCTTGTTATCTTTAAGATATACCAGAACTAAATACAGTCAATTATCTAAATTTTATTGATAAATATTAAAATGTGATTAAACTCACATTTTGTTTAAAAACTAGTTGTCCATAGTTGTACATAGTTGTCTATGGATGTATATTTAACTTAACTAATATTTGGGGTAACCAATGAGTATCAACAAATTTTCTAGCACACCTCTTTATGTACAAGTCAAAGAGTGGATAAGAAATCAGATTTATCGTAATGATTTAAAAGCGGGTGACAGAATCCCGTCGGAAAACGAGATCATGAGCCTACTTTCTGTTAGTCGAGGCACAGTTCGAAAAGCGGTAGAGTTACTGATTAATGAATCTGTGCTGGAACAGATTCAAGGTAAAGGAACGTATGTAAAAGCTGAAAACATCTCTTATCAATTAGGTTATGGACTACAGTCATTTGCCGAATCGTTAGAAATGCAGCACGTCAAGTTCACCACCGAGGTTATCACCAAAAGAGTAGAGAAAGCAAATGAATATATTAGTGGAAAATTACAAGTTCCGCTTAACGCAAATATTTTTTATATGGAAAGGGTAAGAAGCGTCAATGGTGAAAAAATCATGTTTATTGAAAACCGAATCAATTTAGCTTTATGTCCTGAAATAGAGCTGGTCGATTTTACCAAACATAGTTTATTTAACCAAATTGAACGTATTACCCATAAAAAAATAGATCATTCGGACTGCCGTTATTCAGCCCGAGTGGTAGGTAAGGAGCGGGCAGATATATTAAATATTAGTGATATCTCCCCCGTTCTTCATTTAGAACAATTAGTTTACCTTGATAATGGTCTACCAATCGAGTTTGGTAATGTATGGCTAAAATCAAACGTAAACTACTTGGGGACAACACTTAGACGAAAGTAGGAGTTAGTTATGGCATTAGTCAATGGGTATACTTTATTAGGTGAAGCTAAAAAACAAAAAACATTAGCTGGCGCATTTAATACAACAAATTTGGAAACAACTTTAGCCATATTAGATGCAATTGAAGAGAGCAACATACCAAGCATGGTGCAGATTGCACCGACAAACATCGTGTTATCGGGTTATAAATATATTGTCGATATGGTTCGTAATCGAGCTAGTACCATGACGACACCATTTTGTCTGCATTTGGATCATGGCAAAACTTTTGAAGATGTTAAGCAAGCGGTTGAGGCTGGTTTTACCTCAATTATGATTGACGGCTCTCATTTACCTTTTGAAGAAAATATTCAATTGACAAAAAAAGTGGTCGATTTTTGTGGTGGATACAATATTCCGGTAGAAGCAGAGTTAGGTGCCATCACCGGTAAAGAGGACGATGAAGTTAATGAAGCCGATCGCAAAACCGATCCTAATCAAGTTCAAGAATTTGTTAAACGAACTGGCTGTGCAACTTTGGCTGTATCAGTTGGTAATGTGCACGGTTTTGAACAACAGCCCAAAATAGACTTTGATTTACTTGGCAAACTATCCGACATATCTCCCGTATCATTGGTTATCCATGGTGGCTCAGGAATTGATGATCAAACTTTGCAAAAAATCAGCCAATATAATGTTGTTAAACTCAATATTGGTGGTGATTTGCGTAGAGCTTATATTAGTTCAATTGGTAAACAATATGTCGCTAATAATAATGAATATAATCTTATTAAAGTATTGTTAAAAGCAAAAGGCGATGTGAAGCAAGTTGTTTACAACAAAATACTATCTATGAATTTATTAAACATTCATCGTTAAACTAACGTCATAGGTGGTAAATATGCAATTAGAACAATTGGATGACAATATTATTTTTTTAAACAAAAGCTTTGAAAGCCGAGAAGCAATGTTTGAAGCCATTAGCCATGAATTATTAGCAAATCATTATGTTACAGAACAATACTTACAAAAAGTTATTGAACGAGAAAATGAACATCCAACTGGATTTAAATTAAAAACCCTTAATGTTGCGATGCCTCATGTTGACAGTGAGTTTGTAAAAAAAGATGGCATGTTTGTTGTGACCAGTAAACAAGGCATTATTTTTAAAAATGCCGAAACTGATGAAGACCTCTCCGTCAATATCGTATTTGGTTTACTGTTAAAACAATCCGATACCCACTTAACTTTTTTAATGAAATTAGCATCATCGTTCAGCAATGATCAGATTTTGCAAAAAATAGTTGAAAGTAATAACAAATTTGAAATCAAAAAAATCTTAAAAGATATTTTGAAATAAGGAGCTTTATTATGAAAAAAAGAATCATTTTTGCCTGTACCAGTGGTATTGCAACTTCAACTATTGCAACTGAGAAAGTTAAAAATTATTGTGCCGAGCATGGTATCGAGGTTGAAAACATTCAGTCTGATGTTGCAACTGTACAATCTCAAGACGGTATGGCTGATTTAATTATCGTGACTTCTAAAGTGTCTTATCAATTAGAGAAAACACCAATTATCAATGGGGTACCTTTAATTACCACTATAGGTGAAGAAGAAGTCTTAGCCGAAATCGTTAGGATCTTGCAAGGAGATTGATTATGGCTGATAAGTTACTTGAAATTGTCCAATACATTTTGGGCTTCGGGCCGACCGTCATGTTACCTGTTGTCATCTTTATAATGGCACTGTGTTTAGGGGTAAAAATAGGGCGGGCAATTCGTTCATCATTAACCATTGGAATGGGCTTTGTTGGTATCTTTGTTATTTTTGACTTGTTAGGAACCAGTCTTGGCAGTGCAACAACTGATTTAGTTGAACATGCCGGAATTGATTTACCCGTCATTGATCTTGGGTGGCCACCGTTAGCAGCAATTGCTTGGGCTTCACCGATTGCCCCTTTTGTGATTCCAATGACCATTATTATCAATATTGTGATGTTAACCGTTAATTGGACTAAAACTGTCGATATCGATTTATGGAATTTCTGGCATTTTACCTTTGTTGGTGCGCTGGTTTATAGCAGTACTGGCAGCTTTGTCTATGGATTGATTATAGCAGGGGTTACTGCTGTGATAACTTTTGTTTTGGCTGACTGGTGTGCGCCTATGATTCAAAAGTATTTTGAGTTACCCGGTATATCACTTCCGACACTATCATCTGTTATCTTCTTTCCTATTGGTGTGTTAGGTAATCTTATCTTAGATAAAATACCGGGATTACAAAAATTGCATGCCGATCCTCAAACGATACAAAAAAGATTTGGTATCTTTGGCGAACCGATGATGATTGGATTTGTCATAGGTGGCGCAATTGGTATAGCGGCGGGTTATGATGTTAAAGGGATTTTAAACTTAGCGATTAATCTTGGTGCTGTCATGTTAATTATGCCAAGAATGGTTAAATTACTCATGGAAGGATTGTTACCATTATCCGATGCAGTGAAGCAATTTTTAAATAAAAAATTTCCTAACCGAAAAAATTTATACATTGGTTTAGATATTGCTGTTGCGGTTGGGCATCCATCGGTGCTTTCTACTGCACTTTTACTTATTCCCGTTGGATTGATTTTATCAATCATATTACCCGGTAATAGGTTATTACCACTTGGCGATTTAACCAATATTTGGGTACCTATTTCCATGGTGGTATTGGCTTGTCGTGGCAATATTGTGAGATCATTTATTATCGGCATACCTTGCTTAATTGTGAATCTTTATGTTGCTTCAGCAGTGGCGCCGATAATTACCAACATTGCAAAAAGTATTAATTTCCCGGTAAAAACTGACGGTGAATTTTCAAGCTTATTAGATGGTGGTAATCCCTACCGTTTTTGGGCAGTGAAAGTATTTGAAGGAAATTATATCGCTTTAGCGTTAATTCCAATAATTTTCATCACTTGTCTTTTATTGTATCGCCACACTAAAAAAACATGGGATCTAGCCTAAAAAAATAACGTATACCCACTATAAATAACACTTTTAATTGAGGTAATGAATCTGATAAGGCAACTTATCGGAATGGAGATAGCTACACTTTTTTTCAAGATGAATAAATTTAACCATATGATTAATTTGTTATTTTATAGTGGGTGTACACTCAATTTGCTTGAAAACTATCGAGCGAAAGGGTAAGTAAGGAGGTTAATATGTACTCGATTGGGATCGATATCGGGACAACAAATTGTAAATTATGTGTTTTTGAATTGCCTTCACTAAAACTGGTTGATAGCGTTGCTTTTCAAACCCCTAAAGTGATTTCAGAATATGGATCGGACTTTGATATTACATCGTTATATAACCAGCTTGAAAAGGCTATCATTACGCTTATTGGTTCATCTTCTCAAGCGCAAAATGTTAAAAATATCGTTATTGCAAGCGTAGGTGAATCAGGTGTACTGATTAATGAAAAAGGTGAGGTGGTAGGCCCGGCAATCACTTGGTATGACACCAGAACTAAGAAAAATGTAGCAGAAATTAATCAAAAATTCACCGATGATGAGCTTTATGCAATTACCGGTATTCCTGTGCATAGTAACTATAGTTTAACTAAAATTTTATGGATTCGAAAAAACATTAATTTGGATATCGATAAAGTTAAATGGTTATGTATTGCCGAATATATTGCTTATAAATTGACTGATGTAAAAAGAGCAGAGCCTTCACTTGCGTCAAGAACGCTGGTTTATGATCTGAAAAATCATTGTTGGTCACAAAAAATTGCGTCAGCTTTTGCGCTCAATCATCTATTTTGCGATCTTGTTCAATCCGGCAAAAATATTGCGAAACTTAAACCAGCGTTGGCCCAAAAACTCAATTGTAGTCAATCAATCATGGTTTCAATTGGTGGTCATGACCATATGTGTGGTTCGATCGCAGCCGAACTTAAACCGGGTGAAATTCTAAACTCAACCGGCACCACTGAAGGATTACTGTTATTACGTAATCAAGCCAATTTTGACAACGGTTTTTTAGATAGTCATCTATCAAATGGGCAATATGTTATTGATGATTTATATACGCTTTATGCTTCGCTTCCGTCAGCGGGATATAGCATTGAGTGGTTTAAACGATCTTTTTCGGTGAGTGATGATGAATTTAATCAATTAATCGATTCATTGCTTGGCAAACTGACCGATTTACCTTACCTCAAAGCAAATCTATCAATCTTTATTCCGCATTTGCGGGGAAGTGGACCACCTAAGCGTAATATTGATGCCAAAGGGCTTTGGTATGGGTTTGATGAAAACAGCACTTTATCAAATATATTATTGGCTGTTTTTCAAGGATTGTGTTTTGAATTAAAAAATACCTTGACCACTATTGAGCAATTAACCGCAAGCTATCACCCCATAATAAAGGTAATCGGTGCGGCGGCAAAAAATCCACTGTGGTTGCAGTTAAAAGCCGACATTCTTGGTCGAGAAATCATATCGTGTAATATCAAAGAAGCGGTTTGCAAAGGCGCAGTCATGTTAGCCGGATATCAAAATCACTATATTGATAAAAATTCAGATAAGCAGAGTGATAACTATATGGTTCGGTATATCCCCAATTTGCAAATAAATCACTATTACAATTCCGTTTTTAAACACTATTACCAGCCATTTTTTGATTTAAAAAACCGTTTAGAATTTCAAAGTAAAAAGGACAATAAAGATGAAAGCGTCAGTATGTTATAAACAAAACGATTTAAGAACAGAGGATCTTCCCATTCCTGATATTTCTGATAATGAAGTATTGATAAAAATGCTCGCCTGTGGTTTGTGTGGTACCGATATTCAAAAAATTAGGGGCGATAGTGTTAATAAGCCTACCGTGCTAGGACATGAAGTAGTCGGTGAGATTGTTAAAAAAGGCCAAAACGTTGATCGTTTTGAGCTAGGCGATAGAGTTATCACCGCAATACATGTTCCTTGTTTTACTTGCCACTATTGTAATAAAGGACATTACACAATTTGTGAGCAATTTAGAACAAATAATATCGATCCCGGTGGTTTTGCCCAATTTATTCGTATTCCCGAATTACATTTAAAGCATTTGACCCATAAGGTTTCCGATAGTGTTACAGATGAAGAAGCTACCTTAATTGAACCTATTGCTTGTTGTTTGCATGGTCTTAAGCAAGCAGATATTAGACCTAATGATAGTGTACTTATTATGGGCGCCGGAACAATCGGCATCTTACATGCGCAGTTAGCCAAAATTAAAGGCGCAAATAAAGTCATAATTAGTGATATGTCTGAATTTAAATTACAAACAGCACTAAAAGTAGGATGTGATTATACAATTAATATTGCAGAGAAAAATATTTTTGAAGAAGTGAATAAAATCACCCATGGGCAAGGTGTTGATGTTATTGTTATTGCTGCCGGGGTTTCATCATTAGTGTCTGATGCAATTAATCTGGTAAGAAGGGCGGGGAAAATCATTGTCTTTTCCGGGTTTGATAAAAATAAAATGGTGAATATTGATGCCAGCCGTTTCTTTAAGGATGAAATTAGTATTATCGGCACTTATTCGGTGACACCTTATGAGTTCCCGGAAGCGTTAGATCTGCTTGAGAAGAAAAAGCTCAATACTCAAGAAATGATAACGCACATTTTTCCTTTAGATAAATTAAGCGAAGCGATTGATTTATCGACTGATCCTAAACAATCAGTATTAAAAGTTGTCATAAAAACTGAACTATAACAAGCCAATTACTTTGTTTAAAACAGCACAATCATTGGCAATGATGAGATGAGCAAAATTTAGTATTAATAAGGTAGAACAGATGAAAAAAGTATCGATTATTCTGATTTTAGTCGTGTTATTGGTTAATTTTTATTCTATCAGTTATGGTTTATATTCGAATTTTGCTCATTCTCAATTAGATGTTTTTTCAACACTGCTTTACTTGGTCATACTGTGCTGTATTGCGCTGTTAATTTATTTGATTATCAAAAAAAATCAGAACACGCCAATTTATCTCACTTTTTACTTTTTTCTTTGCTTAATTACCACAACGGTAGAGATTATCTATTTATCTTCACTGCAAATCGGTACAGGTAACAATATGATTTATTTTTTGATCTATTTTTCACTATTTATTTATGTCATCAAATCAATCAGCCTCAAAAAATATTTCTCTACTTCAAAAAATTGAAAGGTATCAACTTTATGTTTAAAAACATCAATCTTTATTTTGTCCGCCATGGTGAAACAAAATGGAATCAATTACAGTTATTTCAAGGATCATCAGATTCTCAACTCACTTTAAATGGTATTAATCAAGCAAAATTAACTGCTAAAGCAGTAGACAAGGTGAATTTTGTTAACGCTTACGTAAGCCCACAAAAGAGGGCTGTTGATACTGCAAAGCTTATTATTAATAACCGAGATATTTCCTTAAATTTGCATGAAGGATTAAAAGAGATTGATTTTGGTCAATGGGAGGGTAAATTTGTGCCCGATTATTATGCTGACCCAAACTTTATCTATTTACAAACTGATGCCCAAAAATATTCAATAGCTGACAATCAAGGAGAAGATTTTAGAAGTGTATTTATGCGTTCCATACAGGCAATTGACGATATCATAACTGAAAATCATCATGGAAATATTTTAATTGTTTCGCATGGTTCATTGTTAAGACAACTGATTTATGTTCTTACGGGTGGAAATTGGCAAGAACATTTACAAAATACAGAAATTTTAGCAAATACCAGCATTAGCATTATTAATTATAAACAAGATGATATTGACTCGTGTGGTTATTTTACGTTGACATCGATTAATCAAACCAATCATCTCTAATAATTGAACGGGACTTTACTGATTAAATTGGTTAAACCGCGTATTATATCCATCTAAATTACATCTGCATTTTAAATTTGGTTATGGGTTATCATTCTGCTATTTGGTTTTTGTATATTATCAGAACGGCTAAACACTCTTTATATACCGGTATCACAACTGATGTCGCCAGGCGTTTACGCCAGCATCAAAATGGTAAAGGTGCTAAACACCTTAAAGGGCATCATAGTTTAACCGTTGTTTATCAAATCAGTGTCGGTGACAGATCAACCGCATTGAAACTTGAGTATCGTATAAAACAGCTTTCAAAACAGAAAAAAGAGCAACTGGTGGCAAATGCCCCCGACTTAGTGAATTTATTAACCTTAATCAATCGATGATTTGCTCTCTTGCTGAATATTGAATGATACCATTGTCCCGATTTGCGATAGAGGTTATTTGGCGTGATTGATTCTTGATACTGCTCAATTTAAAACATTGACATCAATTGTAGCGGTGGTGCTTTAATGGCTTGACTTTGCCGATTAAATTCAGCTAATTGCTGATACCAAAAATCAGCATCGAGTATCCAAGGAAATGCGATTGGAAAAGCTCTGTCTTGCCAACGCTGAACTATCCAAGCTAGGTAGTGCACCATTCTCATTGCTCTAAGTGGTTCAATTAAACTCAGTTGGTTTATATCAAAATGATAAAACTCTTGATAGCATTCAAGAATGCTATCAAGTTGCAATTGTTGCGCTTTTCGATCGCCATTGAGTAACATCCAAATATCTTGAATCGCTGGTCCATTACGTGCATCATCAAAATCGACAAACATGGCACTATCACGCCATAATATATTACCCGCATGGCAATCAGCATGAAGGCGAATTGGTTGCCAATCGGTATGCCAATGCTGCTCAACAATCTGTATTAAGTGGGTTAAACTGGTCTTGAGTTCGTCATGGATTTTCTTAGGGATCAAATTAGAGGTTAACAAAACTTCTTTAGGCTGATAAAGATATTCTTCCAGTCCAATTGTGGGGCGATAAATAAAAGGTTGTTTTGCACCAATTTGATGAATACGTCCCAGCAAAGTGGCTACCGATTCCATTTGCTCGATATTATCACTTTCATATTGCCGTCCTCCTACACTTGGGAACAGAGCAAATAGGTAGCCTTCATATTCATGCAAAGTCTGACCATTAAAGGTTAATGGTGCAGCGACAGGAATATTAGCTTCTGATAGTTGCTTAGTAAATTGATGCTCTTCAAGAATTTGTGCCTGATTCCAACGATAGGGGCGATAGTATTTGGCGACATATCGTATGCGATCCTCATCAGAAAATTGATAGACACGATTTTCATAACTATTTAAAGCAGTCAGCCCGGAATCAACCCGAATACCAACGGTTGCCAAACTAGCAAAAATAACGTCGGGTGATAATGATTGAAATGAAAAGGCTGAACTATCCATTTTAACGTTCCTTTATTGTTGGCTGAACCATTGGTCTAATTTCTGTTTCAAAGGCTCTAAACCGATACGTTTTGGCGATGAAAACGGTGCAACAGTAATATCACCTTGAAAAGGTAAGATAGCTTCTTTAACCATGTTAACCTGTTTTTTTAATGCGCCTGAAGCAAGTTTATCGGCTTTAGTTAACAGTAGCATAACAGGAATATCAACTGATACAGCCCACTCAATCATTTGTTGGTCGAGATCTTTAAGCGGATGCCGAACATCCATTAATACAATTAAGCCTTTTAAACTTTCTCGTTTTTGCAGATATTCGCCTAATGATTTTTGCCATTTGCGTTTAATCGCTTCCGGAACTTGTGCATAACCATAGCCCGGTAAATCGACTAAACGACAATTTTCTTCCACTTCAAATAGGTTAATAAGTTGCGTTCGTCCCGGTGTTTTACTGGTTCTTGCTAAAGATTTTTGATTGGTTAATGTGTTAAGTGCACTTGATTTACCGGCATTAGATCTGCCGGCAAAGGCAACTTCAACGCCACTATCAATTGGTAAATGTGAAATATCGGGTGCACTTAAAATAAAATGCGTTTTAGCATAGTTTAATGGTCGAATGTCGGTCATAAAAAATGTCCTTTAAGTGCATTAACGGCACTTAATCACTTAAAATGCCGTTACTGTATAGAAAAACTTAGGAATTGACAACTTTTTCGACTGCTTTTGACAAGCGTTCCATTCCGGCTTGAATTTCGTTTTCACTGATAATTAAAGACGGTGTAAAACGCAATACATCCGGGCCAGCATTTAAAATCATTACTTTACATTCAGCTGCGGCATTTAAAAAGTCGCGGGCTTTACTGTGATATTCAGGTTGTAAGTAAGCACCTAATAATAGACCTTTGCCACGATACTCCCTAAATACGTTAAATTGTTGATTTATATTTTCAAGATGCTCAATAAATATTGCTCGACGCTTTTCTACACCTGCAAGTACTTCTGGTGAGTTGATAATATCAAACGCTTCACAGCCCACAGCGCAAGCTAAAGGATTTCCGCCATAAGTGGTGCCATGTACACCCGGATGCATAACTGATGCAATATCTTCGGTTGTTAACATCGCACTTATCGGAAAACCGCCACCTAATGCTTTTGCAGAAGTTAAGATATCGGGTATAACGCCATATTGTTGATAGGTATACAAGCTGCCGGTTCGTCCCATTCCGCACTGCACTTCATCAAATACCAGTAGCGCTTTATATTCATCGCATAACGCTCGAACGCCGGTTAAAAATTCAGTTGTTGCTGAACTTAAACCTCCTTCACCTTGTACCGGTTCCAGTACAACTGCACAAGTATGATCATCCATAACCGCTTTAACTGCATCAAGATCATTAAAAGGTACATGGATAATATCTGCCGGTTTGGGTCCAAAACCGTCGGAATATTTAGCCTGCCCACCGACTGAAACAGTAAAAAAAGTTCGCCCATGAAAAGACTGATTGAAAGCGATGATTTTGGTTTTATAAGGACTGTATTTTTGCGTGGCATAATAACGAGCCAATTTGAAAGCTGCTTCATTGGCTTCGGCACCTGAGTTAGCAAAAAAAACACGATCAGCAAAGGTATTATCGATAAGCTTTTTGGCTAAACTTAAAGCCGGTTCGTTAGTAAACACATTGCTAACATGCCATAACTTTTCACTTTGTTGTTGTAGAGCTTTAATCAATCGTGGATGACAGTGCCCCAAAGCGTTAACTGCAATGCCACCGGCAAAATCAATATACTCTTCGCCATTTTGATCCCAAACACGACTACCACTTCCTTTTACCGGAATAAATTGAGCAGGAGCATAAACGGGTAATATCACTTTATCAAATAATTCTCGAGTCACATTGGATTGCATTATTCAGTCCTTATATTCTGTTTTAAGCCTTTTTATTCTATTTTATGCCTTTTTATAAGGGTGTAAAGTAAATATTTATTCATTTATTTTGAATTAAAATTCATTTATGTAACGATTCGGTATAAATTGAGATATTAAATAATTTTATTCTTTTCTCGATTTATTTTCGGTTATAATCAGCGCTTAACAAATAATAGTTTCTAAAACAGGATTAAATATGAGTCGTATTATTTATTGTCATTATTTAAAAAAAGATGCCGAAGGCTTAGACTTTCAGCTCTATCCTGGTGAGCTTGGTAAACGTATCTACAATGAGATTTCCAAAACAGCTTGGCAAGAATGGCTTAAAAAACAAACAATGTTAATTAACGAAAACAAACTTAATATGATGAATGCTGAGCATCGTAAAAAAATTGAATCTGAAATGGTTAAGTTTTTATTTGAAGGTGAAGATGTCGTTATTGATGGGTATAAACCAGAACATTGAGAGCTAACATGAAAAATAAAATAAAAATTATTACACTGCTGGTAACAGTAAGTCTTTTAACCGCTTGTCCCGGTCCTAATTCAAAGAAAGAAGATGAAGATTATTATGTTAAAGATACCAATGCATTTAATATCTTAATAAGTCAATATGCGAATAATATAGAACAGATTTGGGGACCAAAAGAAGTGCTTATTGCCGGGCCCAAAGATTATGTGCAATATGAAGATAATTTAAGAACACGGGTGCATATTAACTTTGTTTCCGGCGTTATTACCATTGAAACGTTATCCGATACGCCGGAAATTAATTTAAAAGAGGCAATTGTCTCAACACTATTGATGCCTGAACCGGTCGAGATTATTCGACGAGATAAAGTTAGCCAAGATTTATCAGAAGAACCCTTTTTATATAATCAGGTATTAGACCAAGATCGCCAACCAATACGTTGGAGCGGGCGAGCCAATAGTTTTGCTGATTATCTGATAAGCAATAACATGAAAACCCGTAACTCCGGTTCACATAGAATCACTTACGTTGAAATTAAACTCGTTCCCAACCATATCAACCAACGTGCTCGAAAATTCCTACCGCTTGTCACTCAAGCTTCTAACCGCTACTTAATTGATGAGCGATTAATTTTAGCTATTATGGAAGTTGAATCAGCATTTAACCCATTTGCGGTAAGTCGAACTGATGCGCTAGGGCTTATGCAAGTTCAACAACATACCGCTGGTCGTGATATCTTCAAGTTACGGGGTAAATCGGGTGAACCGAGCCGACAATATTTACTTGACCCTCGTAATAATGTTGATATGGGAACAGCTTATTTGTCATTGCTGAAAACGAAATATTTAGCCGGTATTAATAATCCTATCTCATTAAGATATGCCATGATCACATCTTACAATGGTGGTGCAGGAAGTGTATTAAGAACTTTCTCAAGTGATCGTAATGAGGCTATTAATATAATTAACTCAATGACCCCACAACAAGTGTATCGAAAACTGGTAACATCGCACGTATCTCAAGAGTCACGTAACTATTTAATAAAAGTCAGTAAGATACTCGACAATAGATAATCTTTGCTAGTAATCGCCGTAAGCCATTTTATCTTCCCTAATCATGGTTAGATAAGGTGGTTATGCGGTTGAGCCTTGATTTTCGCTCTCACAATGTTTTTTTAAGTTTTAAAGTTTTTTAACAAAAAAAACGTGATCTGCTTCAAATTTTGAGTATACTATGCGTCTCATAAAACCCTAGTTTTTTTGAGGATGTCAACTTGAGTAATGATAAGCTTGTGGACTCGTTATCTCCCGCACAAATGACCCAAATTGCCGAAGAGATTGGCAATTACAAAGTAAATAAACACCCTAGTAGCACAATTCTTTCAGCCATCATTGCCGGTGTTTTCATTTCAATCGCTTTTGTTTTTTATATCACTGTTACAACCGGAACGGCAACCGTTGCTTTTGGTTTAGCAAAATTGGTTGGTGGTATCTGTTTCTCGTTAGGACTGATGCTTGTTGTTTGTTGTGGCGCTGATCTTTTTACTTCTACCGTACTGACAATTTTGCCGAGAATGACGCGCAAAGTCAGTTGGTTTAAAATGATACGCAATTGGATTTTTGTGTATATTGGTAACTTTATTGGTGCTATACTGTTTGTTGCAGTTATCTGGTTTTCCGGACAGTATATGGTAGCTAATGGATTGTGGGGCTTGAATGTACTACAGACCGCTGATCATAAATTACATCACACATTTGTTGAGGCCGTATTTCTGGGCTTACTTGCTAATTTAATGGTGTGTTTAGCGGCTTGGATGAGCTATGCTGGTCGCAGTTTATTAGATAAGATGTTAATCATGGTATTACCGGTGGCGATGTTTGTTGCAAGTGGTTTTGAACATAGTATTGCCAATATGTTTATGATCCCTATGGGTATTGTGATTAATAATTTTGCTTCTCCTGAGTTTTGGACGGCAGTTGGCGTTTCACCCGATGCGTTTAAAGAATTAACAGTTGAGCATTTTATATTGAATAATTTAATTCCTGTGACAATCGGGAATATTTTGGGTGGTTTAGCAGTAGCGCTACCTTATTGGGCTTTATATTTACGTAAGCCACATTGATTTTATAATATCTGCCCTTATGTATGAGTAGATAGATATTTTTGTAAACCTGAGGTGAAAAACTATGAGTAATTTAAACGAAGTACAAGCAACTGCTTGGAAAGGATTTAAAGATGGTGATTGGCAAAATAATGTTAATGTCCGCGATTTCATTCAAAAGAACTACACGCCATATGAAGGTGATGAGTCTTTCTTAGCGGGCGCAACGGATGCGACAACTAAGTTATGGGCTAAGGTAATGGAAGGCATTAAAGTTGAAAATGCTACCCATGCTCCTGTGGATTTTGATACAAGTGTTATTTCGACAATTACTGCTCATGATGCAGGTTACATTGAAAAAGATTTAGAAAAGATTGTTGGCTTACAAACTGAAAAACCATTAAAACGTGCGATTATCCCGTTTGGTGGAATCAAAATGATCGAGAATTCTTGTAAAGCATACAACAGAACGCTTGATCCATTAGTCAAAAAAATCTTTACTGACTATCGTAAAACACATAACCAAGGTGTGTTTGACATCTATACTCCGGATATCCTTCGTTGTCGTAAATCAGGTGTTATCACTGGTCTTCCAGATGCTTATGGTCGTGGTCGTATCATTGGTGACTACCGTCGTGTTGCGCTTTACGGTATCGACTTTTTAATGCAAGATAAATTTGCACAATTCAACTCACTACAAGCTGATTTCGAAAATGGTGTTGACTTAGCTATGACTATGCAACGTCGTGAAGAAATCGCTGAACAACATCGTGCTCTTGGTCAAATCAAAGAAATGGCAGCTAAATATGGCTACGACATCTCTGGTCCAGCTAAAACAGCTCAAGAAGCGGTGCAATGGACATACTTCGGTTACTTAGCGGCAGTTAAATCTCAAAACGGTGCGGCAATGTCTCTTGGTCGTACTTCTACATTCTTTGATATCTACTTCCAACGTGACCTTGAAGCAGGCTTAATTACTGAACAAGACGCTCAAGAAATTGTTGACCATTTCGTTATGAAATTACGTATGGTTCGTTTCTTACGTACGCCTGAATATGATGAATTATTCTCTGGTGACCCAATTTGGGCAACTGAATCAATCGCAGGTATGGGTGTTGACGGACGTACTTTAGTTACTAAAACTTCATTCCGTTTCTTAAATACACTATATACAATGGGTCCTTCACCTGAGCCTAACATGACTATTCTTTGGTCAGAACAGTTACCAAGTGGATTTAAAGAGTTCGCATCTAAAGTATCTATTGATACCTCATCATTACAATATGAAAATGATGATTTAATGCGTCCTGACTTTAATAACGATGACTATGCAATCGCATGTTGTGTAAGCCCGATGATTGTTGGTAAACAAATGCAATTCTTCGGCGCACGTGCCAACCTTGCTAAAACTCTTCTATACGCAATCAATGGCGGTGTGGACGAAAAACTTAAAATGCAAGTTGGACCAAAAGAAGATCCAATCACTGACGAATACCTTGATTTTGACAAAGTATTTGCTCGTTTAGATCACTTTATGGATTGGTTAGCAAAACAATACGTAACTGCACTAAATGCAATTCACTATATGCATGACAAATACAGCTACGAAGCATCATTAATGGCACTACACGATCGTGACGTTATTCGTACAATGGCATGTGGTATTGCTGGTCTATCGGTTGCTGCTGACTCATTATCTGCTATTAAATATGCAAAAGTGAAAACAATTCGTGATGAAGACGGTTTAGCTGTAGATTTTGAAATCGAAGGTGAATACCCACAATTCGGTAACAATGATCCACGTGTAGACGATATCGCAGTTGATTTAGTTGAACGTTTCATGAAGAAAATCCAAAAACTTAAAACTTATCGTAATGCAATTCCTACACAATCTGTTTTAACCATTACTTCAAACGTTGTTTATGGTAAGAAAACAGGTAACACTCCAGACGGTCGTCGTGCTGGTGCACCATTTGGACCAGGTGCTAACCCAATGCACGGACGTGACCAAAAAGGTGCGGTTGCTTCATTAACATCTGTTGCTAAACTACCATTTGCTTATGCTAAAGACGGTATTTCTTATACATTCTCTATCGTACCAAATGCGTTAGGTAAAGATGATAGTGCACGTAAACGTAACTTAGCTGGTTTAATGGATGGTTACTTCCACCACGAAGCAACTGTTGAAGGTGGTCAGCACTTAAATGTTAACGTTTTAAACCGTGAAACATTATTAGATGCAATGGAACATCCTGAAAAATATCCACAATTAACTATTCGTGTTTCTGGATATGCAGTACGTTTTAACTCATTAACTAAAGAACAACAAAAAGACGTTATTACACGTACTTTTACTCAGTCAATGTAATTTAGTTAACTGATACTGACTTGAAATAGCGCCTCATTAAGGCGCTATTTTTTTATCAGCATAAGCTTAAGCTTTGCAAACACCATAACAACGCTATAAAAAAATAGCGTTTTTTAACCGATATTGAGCGTTATTTTCATCATTGGTTTTAATAAGCGATTATCCGATTAATACAATTGGTGTAAGAAAGTATCATATGAGTTAAAATACCTAAAACGATAAAAAAAGTAATATGAGCAATTACTAGAGAACTTTTATGGAACAAAATATTATTATGACAACAAAGCAACCAATCAAAGGTCGCATCCACTCCTATGAGTCATTTGGTACTGTAGATGGGCCGGGTATACGTTTCATTGTTTTTTTTCAGGGTTGCTTGATGCGTTGCTTATACTGCCACAACCGAGATACCTGGGATTTAAAAGCTGGCCGTGAAGTCACTGTTGACGAACTGATGAAAGAGATCGTTACTTACAAAAGTTTTATTATGCCTAATGGCGGGGGCGTAACCGCTTCTGGCGGCGAAGCGACACTACAATCTGAGTTTATTACTGAATGGTTTAAAGCTTGTCATCAAGAAGGTATTCATACATGCTTAGATACCAATGGTTATGCAAGACAGTTAGATCATACAGTTGAAGCACTTATGGAAGTGACAGACTTAGTCATGTTAGATCTTAAACAAATCAATGATGAAATACATCAGAAACTAGTTGGCGTACCTAATAAACGTGTGCTCGAGTTTGCTAAATATCTACAAAAAATTAATAAGCGAACATGGATACGATATGTGGTCGTTCCGGGGTGGACTGATGATGATAATTCAGCACATCTTTTAGGGCAATTTATTCAAGGTATGGAGAATATTGAGCGAGTAGAGTTATTACCCTATCATAAAATGGGCGCTTACAAATGGGATACAATAGGGGATAAATATCAGTTAGAAGGGGTAGAGGCGCCACCACGAGAAACCTTAGACAGAATACAACAGATCATAGAAAGTTATGGTCAATCGGTTACATTTAGTAAATAACATGATAATAAAAAAGGTACCAGCTAGGGTGCCTTTTTAGTTGCTATCTTTTTTATTTAATTCTTTTACGCTTTATTGCCCGCAAAACAAAAATCGTTCCCTCCAACGCAAGTACACATACTGACAACCAAATAAAGCCGTAAGAGATAATATGT
Source organism: Gilliamella sp. B3172 (assembly GCF_026536465.1). Lineage (NCBI taxonomy): Bacteria > Pseudomonadati > Pseudomonadota > Gammaproteobacteria > Orbales > Orbaceae > Gilliamella > Gilliamella sp. B3172. The sequence goes on from NZ_JAFNOA010000001.1 coordinate 234,190, forward strand.
TGTGCCGAGATCGATTCATGCAAAAATAGGACTGACACAAGCGTTAATAAAACGGGTTCAACATATCCAAGCAAACCAAATAATCCCAAAGGTAATAGTCGTCTAGCTAAAAAGTACATAGCAAAAGCGATAGCAGTAATGATCCCCAGCATTGGGATAAAAATGTGAAAGTGCGTAATATCTCTCACAATCTGGCTAAATGGGTAATTAAAGGCGAAATAAATCACGCAGCCAATAAATATAAAAAAGAAGTCGGAAAAGGTGCCACAAATCCCTTCTATTTGCAATTTACGGCGTGTAATAAAGTAAATGGGGTAACCCAATGCAACCACTGCTGTTTCCCACGAAAATGCGCCTGTGGTATAGATTTCAACGGCTACGCCGATAGCAGCAAGGCAAACAGCAATTTTTTGCAAAAAGCTGAGTTTTTCCTGGTAAAAAATCTGACCTGAAATCACCATGGTTAATGGTAATAAGAAATAACCTAAAGAAGCCGATAATCCATGCCCATTAAGCGGTGCCCAAATGAAAATTAACATCTGAATAGTTAACAATAGGGAGGAAAATATCAATCCGGCTAAAATCATCGGTTGCTCTCTAATACGCTTAAATAGAGCTCCAATTGCAGGCCACTGGTGTTCAATAAAGACTAACACTACTATGGCTGGAAACGAGGTTAATAAACGCCAGCAAAAGATGTCAACCACAGGAAGAGGCTGTAGCAAAACCGGATAGTAGTAAAGTAAGCCAAAAAGGCATGATGCGAGTATTGAAAGAACAACACCTTTAATCATTTTTTCACCTTTCATAAAAAAATAGCGCTAATTAATAGCGCTAAAATGAAGTAAGCAAACTTTTAGTAAATAACAGGGTTAACCTATCACTTCAACACCATTCATATATGGCACTAAAACAGAAGGAACTTTAATGCTTCCGTCTGCCTGTTGGTAGTTTTCCATGATTGCCACTAATGTACGCCCAACAGCTAATCCAGAGCCATTTAAGGTATGGACTAAATAGGTTTTGTTATCCGCTTTATTGCGATATCGAGCTTGCATTCGGCGAGCTTGGAAATCCCACATATTAGAACAAGACGATATTTCTCGATAAGTGTTTTGAGCCGGTACCCAAACTTCAAGATCGTAAGTTTTGCATGAACCAAAGCCCATATCGCCAGTACACAATACGATTTTACGGTATGGCAATTCAAGTAGCTGTAAAACCTTTTCCGCATGCGCTGTCAGCTCTTCTAAAGCTTTCATTGATTCTTCCGGTTTAACAATTTGCACAAGTTCGACTTTATCAAACTGATGCATACGAATTAAGCCACGGGTATCTTTGCCATAAGAGCCTGCTTCAGAACGGAAACAAGGTGTATGAGCAGTCATTTTCATCGGAAGCTGGCTTTCATCAAGTATCTCATCACGCACTAAGTTAGTTACCGGCACTTCTGCGGTCGGAATTAATGCATAATTACTGCTATCGGCCTCTTCATCTAAAGGTTTCGTATGGAACAAATCACCGGCAAATTTCGGTAATTGACCAGTACCAAATAGGGTTGCTTTGTTAACAAGGTAAGGTACATAGATTTCAGCGTAACCATGTTGCTCAGTGTGCAGATCTAACATGAACTGTGTAATCGCACGATGTAAACGGGCAATTTGCGAACGCATTACAACAAAGCGTGCGCCGGTAAGCTTAACCCCTGCTGCAAAGTCGAGACCGCCAAAACGCTCGCCTAATGCGACATGGTCTTGAACAGGAAAGTCGAAAGTTCTTGGCGTACCAAAACGTGAGATCTCAACGTTATCATTTTCGTCTTTACCGTCCGGCACAGAATCATCAGGGATATTTGGTATGTTTGCGGCAATATCTTTGATTTGGTTAAGCAGGATTTCAAGCTCTGCTTTAGCGGTATTGAGTTTATCGCCGAGTTTATTCACTTCTTCACGTACGGCGGTAATATCCTCGCCACGTGCTTTAGCTTCACCAATAGCTTTAGAACGAGCATTACGCTCTGCTTGTAAGCTTTCAGTTTCAACTTGTAATACTTTGCGTTTCTCTTCTAGTTGACCTAGGGTATCAACATCTAACTTAAATCCACGACGTGCTAATTTTTTAGCGACAAGATCCAATTCATTTCGAAGTAAATTTGGGTCCAACATAAAAAAAGTCCATTATGATTAATTAAAGGTATCTATCTACTTTAATGGTTATTTTATTATAGCAACGAGTATATTTAAAATAAAAAAAGCAGACTAAATATAAATATTTAAAATGTGAGCTTAGTATACTCGATTTATATCGGGATTCAACCGAAGCGGTACACCCAAAAAAATCTAACTGATGTTCGTCAATCTATGTAGTTCAATTGGATAAAAATAATTTTTATAAAACTATTTTTTCTTACTTATACTGCTGAATATTTTATCTTGACTATTATTCATAAAAGAAAAAACAAATACAAGTTATTAACAATCATTTTTTAGTAAAATTTATAATACCAATGCTACATTCTGTAGTTGAAGTCTATTTTTCTGTATTTCAAAGTGTAAATCAACTTTTAACCCATTTATTTAATGTTATATGTATACTTTTGCTGATCCAAATCTTATAAAAATATTTAATGGAAAAAATAAATTATTATCATTTGCATTGGTAAAGTGGAATCTATCTTGAATTGATCTGCTAAACCGATAATAATATACTTAGTCACATTTTGTCTTACTTTTCGAAACCTTTACGGAGCAAAAGATAAGTGAATCAACGACAATATCAAGTAATAAGTGGTTTAGCTATAGCTGGGATGACTTGTGGAATTATATCACTAATTCCTCTCGGTCATATAAGCATTATATTAGCTGTTATAGCTATAGTATTAAGTGCAGTTGCTAAGAGTGATATAAAAGCTAGTAATAAAAGGGGTTCCAGTTTTGCAACGGTAGGAATAGTTTGTGGAGTCATTACCCTTGTATTTTGGTTTTTGTTCATTCTGGCAATAGGCAGTGTAATGCTTTCAGTTATTTCTTCTCATGCATAAAGAATAAAGTTACGGTGAATTAAAAGCTGACAACGTCAGTTTATTATAAATACAAGATTGTATTCTAATAAATACCCAACAGTTTCAGTGATAAATGCATTTCATATCAAATATTCAATATATTGGCTTCTCAATATTTAATTCTTTAATTTCATCATTGAAAGTATAAACAAAGCTTTTAAGTAATTATTTTAGTTTGTCCTTGATGTTCTTTTTATAACTTTATTTTTTTAAGTCGATGTACTTTAATTTTATTATTGCCAATTTAAAATTTAAGCTTGTACGAAGCTTTTTAAGAGCGGGTAGGGTAATATTTAAGGTAAAACAGAAAAAGCTTTGTATAGTGATTTATAGCATTCAACGTTTTTAAAATAGTTTGTAGTCCTAATAAGCTATAAAAAGTAAATAGCATTGTTAATGAGTATAACCTTTTATGATATTCAATATAACGTTTAATTGGCATTATAAATTGAAGAAGGTTTTTAGGATGCTTAAATGGCGCACCCGAAGGGATTCGAACCCCTGACCGCTCGGTTCGAAGCCGAGTGCTCTATCCAGCTGAGCTACGGATGCGTGCAAGTTCGTAAAAAAATGGTGCATCCGAAGGGATTCGAACCCCTGACCGCCCGGTTCGTAGCCGGGTACTCTATCCAGCTGAGCTACGGATGCGTTTTGAATTTTTTAAAATGGTGCATCCGAAGGGATTCGAACCCCTGACCGCCCGGTTCGTAGCCGGGTACTCTATCCAGCTGAGCTACGGATGCATATTTTAATTTTTTAAAAATGGCGGTGAGAGAGGGATTCGAACCCTCGATGCAGCTTTTGACCGCATACTCCCTTAGCAGGGGAGCGCCTTCAGCCTCTCGGCCATCTCACCAAAACAACTACGATTATGTTTGAACAAAATCATAATGTGTGGCGCACATATTACGTTCTAGAAAAAATAAGTCAAACATTTTTTCGCTTATGCGCGCTAGTTGTTTATTTCCTGCCCAATATTACTCTTTGGGCTCAGTAGATTCATCATTTTTGTCTTGCGATTGATGAATTCTATTGTAGATTTCTTCTCTATGAATAGAAACTTCTTTAGGTGCGTTAATACCAATTCTGACCTGATTACCCTTCACGCCTAAAATGGTAATAACAACATCGTCACCAATGATAAGTGTTTCACCTACTCTCCTAGTTAAAATTAACATTAGATCTCCTAATATCAGTTAAGTATATATCCAAACAATTTTAAGATATAGCTTCGTCAGCCTTCCATCAATAAGACAGAAAGACGGAATTTTACAGAATATACCCAATGTTTAATTAACAATCACTTGAGTATATCTGGCTAACTTGCTTGTAATTTATTACTGATTTCCTTTTTTACAGAAGATAACGCTTCTGGTAACGCCGAAAGATCCATTCCACCTGCTTGGGCGAAATCAGGCCGCCCACCGCCCTTACCACCTACTTTTAATGCTAATTGAGAAACTAATTCGCCAGCTTTAACAATACCGATTAAGTCATTGGTAACACCAGCCGCTAAATTGATTTTACCGTCGTTAACAGCCGCTAAAATAATAACACCGGTTTTTAATTGATTTTTAAGATCATCAATCATTGAGCGTAATAATTTAGCTTCGACGTTATCAAGTTTAGCAATTAGTATATTTTTATTATTAACTGTTATGCATTGATCCAGTAATTGCGCACTTTGTTGGCTAGCTTTTTGTGCTTTTAACTGTTCAATGGTTTTTTCTAACAGTTTTGTTTGTTCGAGCATTTGCTCAATTCGTGATAATAAGGCTGCTTTATCACTTTTTACCAATTGTCCAATTTGCGTTAACAAATGAGATTCATGGTGAATATAATCCATCGCATTTTGACCGGTTGTAGCCTCAATACGACGTACTCCTGATGCAATGCTTGATTCAGAAGTTATTTTAAATAATCCTATATCTCCAGTTCTATCTACGTGTGTTCCTCCACAAAGTTCAATTGAGAAATCACCCATTGTCAGAACCCTAACTATATCCTCATACTTTTCACCAAATAACGCCATAGCACCTCTATCTTTAGCATCTTGAATTGGCATTAATTCAATATCTACTATCAAATTACGACGTATTTGTTGATTGACAAGGTTTTCAATTTCAGTGATCTGCTCCGGCGTAATGGCTTGATTATGTGAAAAGTCAAAACGCAGATAGCTGTCATTAACTAATGAACCTTTCTGATGAACATGATTACCTAAAATTTGTTGTAGTGCTGCTTGCAGTAAATGTGTTGCTGAATGATTACGACGAATACGATCACGTATTTCAATATCAATAGCTGCAGTCACTATATCACCAACTTTTAAAGATCCTTTAACGATCTTACCTATATGGCCAATGCTTTTACCATATTTTTGACTGTCGGTAACTTTAAACTCAAGGTTTGCAGCCGTTAGTAAGCCTTTATCACCCACTTGGCCGCCTGATTCGCCATAAAATGGCGTTTTGTCTAAAACAACAATGGCTTGTTCGCCGCTATCAATACTTTGAACTTTTTGGCCATTTTGGAAAATTGCGATCACTTTGCCGGATGCTTCTGTGGCTTGGTAACCTAAAAACTCTGTTTGGTCGTCGAGCTTAATGACGTTACTATAATCAACACTAAAAGAACTTGATTCACGAGCTCGTTTACGTTGCTCTTCCATGCATCGATTAAATCCGTCTTCATCGATAGTGATATTTTTTTCTCGACAAACATCAGCCGTTAAATCTAATGGGAATCCATAAGTATCATAAAGTTTAAACGCCACATCGCCAGGTAAGACAGAATCTGAGATTTTACCTAGTTCTTGATCTAACATCAATAAACCGCGTTCAAGCGTTTTTAAGAACTGTTCTTCTTCAATTTTAAGGGTGTCTTCAACCAATTTTTGGTTTTTGGCTAACTCAACCGCAGCACTACCCATAACTTCAATTAGTGATTTCACTAATTTATAGAAGAATATATCTTTAGCACCTAGCATATGCCCGTGGCGTACTGCTCGGCGAATAATGCGACGTAAAACGTAACCACGACCTTCATTAGACGGCACCACACCGTCAGATACTAAAAACGCGCAAGAGCGAATATGGTCGGCAATAACACGTAATGATTTACTTTCTAAGTCGTTGGTCTGAATAATTTCAGCAGCATCTTTAATTAACTTTTTAAACAGGTCAATATCGTAATTAGAATTGACATGCTGTAAAACGGCGGCAATACGTTCTAAGCCCATGCCGGTATCAACCGACGGTTTAGGTAGTGGCTCCATGGTGCCATCTGGTAAGCGATTGAATTGCATAAACACCAGATTCCAAATTTCGATAAATCTGTCACCGTCTTCATCGGCACTACCCGGTGGGCCACCATAAATATGATCGCCATGGTCATAGAAAATTTCAGTACAAGGACCACAAGGGCCGGTATCACCCATTTGCCAGAAGTTATCTGATGCATACGGCGCACCTTTGTTATCGCCGATGCGAATTATGCGCTCTTGTGGTACACCAATCTCATTTTGCCAGATATCGTAAGCTTCATCATCGGTAGCATAAACAGTGACGGTTAGTTTTTCTTTCGGTAAATTAAACCACTGTTTGCTGGTTAATAATTCCCAGGCAAAATGGATTGCGTCACGTTTAAAATAGTCACCGAAACTAAAATTTCCAAGCATTTCAAAAAATGTATGGTGACGAGCTGTATAACCAACGTTATCTAAATCATTATGTTTACCGCCTGCACGAACACAACGTTGTGATGTCGTTGCTCTGGTATAAGGGCGTTTATCAATACCGAGAAAAACATCTTTAAATTGATTCATTCCCGCATTTGTAAATAAAAGAGTTGGATCATTGTGTGGAACAAGGGAACTACTTGCGACAATTTCGTGTCCTTTGCTATGGAAAAAGTCAAGAAAACTTTGACGAATTTCTGCAGTACTTTTCATTTATGCTTCCATATTAAACGATAAATTTTTAAACATAGTAATATACCCGTTACAACTTAAGTTGAAAAGTAAATATTCTTATTACAGCGGTTGATCTAGTTACTTTTATAAGTAAATAAGGAATAAAATTAAATGATCTAGCGAGCTTTATTCGTAATGGGTACGGCTTAGTTTTATGTGTTGTATTGTAGGGACTATACTTATTTAAGTCAATAAAGTATACATAGTTTTTACATCACTTTGTGTATAACCTCGGTAAATTAAAAACTGAATACTTTTTTGTTTTTGCAGATTATTTTTAAGATCGATTTGTTTAAACTTTTTCTGTAATTGTTGATAAGCCAGCGCTGCCCAATCAATATCCGATGCATTCAAAAGCTGACGACTCACCTGTTCTGGTAAACCACGTTGTTTTAACTCAACTGCGATTTTTTGTCTGCCATAACCTTTGTTAGCGCGCATGGTAATGTATTTTTCGATATATTGTGTATCATTTATCCAATTTTGACAAATGCAATATTCAATTGTGTGGCTAATCTCTTGTTTTAATTGCTGTTTAAGTTCCGGATAATCTTCATCATCACGATTTAATTTTCGGGAAAAAAACAAGACAAGTTTTTGGGTTAATTCGTAGGATGAGTGATCACGCTGTGCAAGTAATTGCACAGCTTTATTTAAAATTGATTTATCGAGCTTTTGGTCCATTATTAAAAGCTTTCTTCCTCGGTTATTGTCTCTTGGTCGTCAGCAGAAAATACCGCTGGGCTGTTGAGTAATAAGTCACGAAGTTTGGCTTCTAGTTCGTTAGCAACTTCAGGGTGTTCTTGTAAAAACTTAATGGAATTAGCTTTACCTTGACCAACTTTTTCACCGTTATAGCTGTACCAAGCACCAGCTTTATCCACTAATTTATGTTTAACACCTAAATCAATTAATTCGCCTTCTTTGGAGATACCACAACCATAAAGAATTTGGAATTCAGCTTGTCTAAATGGCGCCGCCACTTTATTTTTAACGACTTTGACACGGGTATCACTACCAATCACATCTTCGCCTTCTTTAACAGCACCGGTACGACGGATATCTAAACGCACAGAGGCGTAGAATTTTAGGGCATTACCACCCGTTGTTGTTTCCGGATTACCGAACATAACGCCGATTTTCATACGAATTTGGTTAATGAAAACAACTAAGCAGTTGGCGTTTTTAATATTGGCGGTTAATTTTCGTAATGCTTGAGACATCAATCTTGCTTGTAAGCCCATATGAGAGTCACCCATTTCGCCTTCGATTTCGGCTTTTGGTGTTAATGCAGCAACGGAGTCAACAATAATGACATCAACAGCACCAGAGCGAACCAGTGCATCACAAATTTCTAGCGCTTGTTCGCCAGTATCAGGTTGTGAAACTAATAGATCATCAACTTGCACGCCTAATTTAGCAGCATAAATTGGATCTAATGCATGTTCAGCATCAATAAATGCACATGTTTTCCCTTCTTTTTGGGCTTGCGCAATAACCGATAAGGTTAGTGTTGTTTTACCGGAAGATTCTGGCCCAAAGATTTCAACGATTCTACCCATTGGCAAACCACCGATACCTAGTGCTATATCGAGTCCTAAGGAGCCAGTAGAAACCGCATCAACATCTAGCGTTTGGGTATCACCTAAACGCATAATTGAACCTTTACCAAATTGTTTTTCGATTTGACTTAATGCAGCTGAAAGTGCACGTTGTTTGTTTTCATTCATATTATAAAATTCCAATGAGTAAGGATATGAGGCATATTATACTGTATTGTTATACAGTATCAAGCTTTTTTTATACACATTAATCATTTAGTTAATGCTTATTGGTAAAGTAGGGGATTAATAGAGAGACAGGCTATATGTGATCTGACAAGCTAACGGATATTACGTGTAGAAAATCGAACCATTTTACCACAATTTGAACGGCCGTGATTGTAACAATATTTATCAACACGCCATTTAACCGTCACCTTTTATTGGTATTGAGATTGGATGAGCTAAAAGGTCGATAATCACCAAGCTAAAATAATCAATTTTGACGATTTTTACCGTTAACACTTTCTTTAAAAAACACCATTTGATATGATGAGTGGATAAGTTTTAATCATTTATAATCGATTAAAGTGGTGATCACTCTTCATTGCTGTATAAAATTTAATTATTCAGTTTTCTACATAAACGTTATACTATTCTGAAATATCTTTACATATAAATATCAATCTAAGAGATGAAATTAAATAATGGTCTTTGATAAACAACATTATGCTTTATGTTCGCATTGTGATTTAGTCATTGAACTGACAAATGTTGGTATGGGGCACAAAGCCATTTGCCCGCGATGTCATACCACCTTAGCTAAAAATAATATTCAGATGAAATTACGAGCAAGCATGTATGCAATTTGTTCTTTAATTATGATTATTATCGCCTGCGGCTTTATCTTTATTGATATACGATTAGTCGGTAATTTTAATGGCGTGAGTGTTTTAGACATTCCTCAGATCTTATATGTAGACAAATATAGTTATATTTCAGCGCTGTTTATTTTTTTCGTATTAGTTTTTCCTGTATTAAACTTATTAATTATTATTTTACTCTGCTCGAAGTTAACTTTAACAAAGTATCGTAAACGGGATTTTCTAATCGTTTATGAAAAATTTCAACACTGGTGTATGCCGGAAATTTTTCTGACTGGTGTGTTGGTGAGTTTTGTTAAATTGATGAGTTATGGCAATATCGGTGTAACCGGGACTTTTTGGGCGTTTTGTTTATTTGTCTTTTTTTATATTAAAGCCACGGTTATTTTTACGCCCGAAACGATTTGGAATGAGATTCTTACCAATAATTTTGCATCTAATACCTTAAAGACAGGCAAAACCGGTATTAGCCAACATTTAAAACTTTGTACCTGTTGTCAGGCTATTTTGCCGGCGCATTATGTTAAATGCCCAAGATGTAAACAAAAGAGTGAACTAAGAGGGCGAAGCAAAATACAGTGGACAATAGCGCTATTGGTTACCTCTTTAATTATTTACATCCCGGCGAATGTATTTGGGATTATGATAACTGTCGTGTTTGGCTCGTCATCTTCATCGACCATTATGGATGGGGTGATATATATGTGGCAAGCGGGCGATATTCCTGTTGCTTTGGTGATTTTTACCGCCAGTGTGGTGATTCCCATTTTAAAGATCATATCATTAAGCTGGCTTTGTTATTTTGCTTTAGCAGTGAAACATAAAAATAAACACGATTGCCTAAAAATGAAGAAATTATATAATGCGGTTGAATTTATTGGTAAATGGTCAATGATTGACATTTTTGTTGTATCAGTCGTCTGCTCATTAGTCAGAAGCCAACAAATGATGGGCGTTTATCCCGATATTGGTGTGACTTTTTTTGCAACGGTGGTCATTATTACTATGATCGCATCGCAAAAGTTTGATCCTCGTTTAATTTGGGATCACACCGATAAAAAAATAAAATAATAGGAACAATATGGTAACAACAAGTAAATCAGCAAAAATTATTAAAATTAGAGCCATTTCAGCAATATGGATTATTCCTATTGTTACAGCCATTGTTGGGCTTTGGATTATCTATTCTCATTTTGCTGACCGAGGCACCTCTTTTACTTTACTGGCAAAAGATGCAAGTGGCATTGTGGCCGGTAAAACGGTGATAAAAAATCGGAGTGTCGATGTGGGTATTGTCGATGAAGTTACCCTGTCTGACGATTTTAAACAAGTTGTCATCAAAGGTCGTATCTATAATGATATGGAACCTTTGTTAAAAAATGATTCTATCTTTTGGGTGGTTAAACCCGAAATTGGTCGCGATGGTGTGACCGGCTTAGGTACTATTTTATCGGGCGTCTATATTGAATTAGCCGCCGGCAATGATACACATAGTTTCAAAAATAATCCTTTTACCCTATCTGATAACCCGCCATTATCTGACCCAAGTATAAAAGGTATTCGATTATATTTAGAGAGCGATCAAAATGGGGTTGTTCCTCGTGGTGCTTCGGTGATGTTTAAAGGTTATCGTGTTGGTAATGTCGAAACCTCTGAATTTGATGTCGAAAACCGAAGAATGAAATATCAAGTTTTTATCACTACACCTTATGACTCATTAGTAACCGAAAATGTCAGATTTTGGAAAGAAGGGGGCGTTAATTTCTCGTTATCTTCTCAAGGTGCCAGCCTTGATTTACCTTCTTTAGATGTCCTTATGTCCGGTGGTATTAGTTTTGACTTACCTGACGGCGCAAAATTAGGCAACCCGGCTAAGCAGTACGATGTGTATAAATTGTATGAAGGTAAAAAATCAATTCAAGATTCTCAATATACCAATTATAAAGAGTTTCTTATCATGCTTAATGATTCAATATCGGGATTATCTGAAGGAACATCCGTTGAGTATCATGGTATAAGACTTGGTACCGTGAGCAAAGTTCCGTTTTATACCCCGGATATGTTGAAAAGCACGTCAATTTTAAATCAAAAAGTGCCAGTGTTAATTAGAATAGAGCCGGATCGTTTATCGGAATTAGTCGATGATAAAATTGACATTGCCAATTTGATTATTGAAGAGCAAAAAAATGGTTTAAGAGCTTCATTGAAAACTTCAAACATGTTCACTGGTGCGCTGTATATTGATTTGGATTTTTATCCTGACTTAAAAGATAAATACGATCCAAATTTAGCGCATCAATATGGTTATGATACCATTGAAGCAACGTCGACCGGATTTGCTCAAATACAAGCTAAAATATTGCATCTATTGGATAATTTTAATAATTTACCACTCAATAACACCATGACTGAGTTTAATCAATCCTTAGCGTCAAGCCAGCGTTTAATGGATTCATTAAATAAAATTATGGCGAGTAAAGAGATGCAAAATATGCCAAAAGAGTTACAAAAGACAATACGGTCTTTAAATGAAACCATGAAAGGATTGCAACCGGGTTCAGAACTGAATAACCAGATGAAAGAGAGTTTACAAAAAGCTCAACAGGTTATGGATGAATTAACACCGTTACTTAAGACGCTCAACAGTAAAAGTAATGCGTTGATTTTTTCAGCCCCAAATAAAAAAGACGAAGAACCTAAAGCAAGAGGAATAAACAATGAATAAATTTATCAAGACGTTAGTTGTCACGGCATGTTTAACGACAACCGGGTTATTAGCCGGCTGTTCATCGAAATCGATTGGTAAGAGTTATTATCAACTTTCCAGTAACATTAGTAATGTGCTTACCCAAACTATGCAAACCAAGAAAAACTTTATGTGGATTGAGTCGGTTGAGGTTGCTGATTTTCTCAATAAACCGGGCATTGTTTTGCAAACAAGAGACATAAATTATGTTACTGCCAATAACCATTTATGGGTATCAACACTTTCGCAACAATTACGCGATCGTTTAGAACAAGACTTAATGCGATTGTTGCCAAATTATTTGGTATCAAATCAAGCTATCGCAACGCCAACACTTAGAGTAAAACTCTATATTGATGCTTTTTACGGTAGTTATACCGGTGATGCAGTGATAAAAGGTCGCTGGGTAGTGGGTGATAGCAGAGATAGACTCTATACTAAAGCTTTTGAGCGCCATGTTCCACTGACGAGAAATGGTTATGATGCATTAGTTAAAGCCCTATCAAGAGGTTGGCAAGATATCGAGTTCGATTTTGCTAATTCGATTAGACAATAAGCTAGCTCTAAACATTCCGTCAAGTTATTGACGGAATGTGCTACCTAATCAATATCCATTCAATTGTTATCGGTACGCTTTTTTAAACTCTTCAAACACGCTGTTATCAATCTCGACCCACTTTCTGACACTATTAATAAAGGCGATTTTTTCGGCTTGCAATAGTTCGTTTTTACTAATGGTTTTTTCCAATATTTTTTGGTTGTCTAAATAGTATTGCCGCATAGTACCCGGCAACAGCCCGCTACTGATTTTAGGGGTAAACCATTGTTGATTGATTAGTACAACAATATTGCCATTGACAAATTCGGTTATCTCGTCGTTTTGGTTGAAATTAATGTACTCTTTTCCTGTTGTTAACGTCGGGAAATGGTGGCGATTGCTGGTTTTATGATAAAGATAAACATTATTGCTATTGACACACTGTGGTGCAAAAGCCAGCTTATTGATCTGCATTGGCGCCGATATAGCATCGATAGTGATCAAAGCATTGCCTTGTGCAGGTTGCTCGATGCGCAATTTATAGCGACCTTGAGCATAACTATTAGCAATCTGAGCCAGTTGCTGTTTGATATTGGTAATATCACAGTTAAAGTCGAAATAATGCGCAGACTGAGTTAAGCGGGTTAAATGCTCATCGGGCAACCAAATTTGTCCGTTTTCAAGCAATAATGACTCGATAATCGCGTCCGGTGTGCAAGCGGTGCGAGTTAAAATGGCGCTTTTAGCCAAAACCTCGTCATATTCATCTTGTGATGTTGAATCCCAGGTGATCCCACCGCCGACGCCATAATGTAACTGCCCATCATGTATGGTTAAGGTGCGAATAGGAATATTAAATATGGCTTTATTTTTTAACGGTTCAATATACCCAATAGTGCCACAGTAAACACCTCGTGCTGAGTTTTCAATATTAGCAATAATTTGCATGGTGCTGGTTTTGGGGGCGCCGGTAATTGAGCCACAAGGAAATAGCGCTTGAAAGATTTGATATAAATTGGTCTGCGGCTTTAATTGGCCTTCAACGGTAGAGGTTAGCTGCCAAACCGTTGGATATTTCTCGGCGGTAAACAGCTTAGGTACATGAACAGTACCGGGCCTGGAAATTTGGCTTAAATCATTGCGCAGTAAATCAACTATCATCATATTTTCAGCTTGATTTTTATCTGACATTAACAGCGCTAATTGTTGCTCATCGTGTTGATAACTCATGCCTCTCGGGGTTGTTCCTTTCATCGGTTTGGTAGTGATAGTTTGCTTATCTAATTTAAAAAAAAGCTCCGGCGAAATGGATAAAATACAATAATTATCAAATTCGATATAAGCACAATAACCGGCATGGTTATTTTTTTGCAAAAAATGATAATAATCAATAGGGTTATCATTAAACGGAGCAGTTAATTTAATCGTATAGTTAGTTTGATAAGTATTGCCGGAGGCGATTTGCTGTCGAATATAATCTATTTTTTGCTGATATTGATCAATCGTGGTATCACTGACTAAGTCAAACGTAGGCGGGGTATAGTCATCAAAATAGGGTGGTTGTTGGGTACTATAGCCGTCAAAAATACCAAATAGCACAAGAGGGGCATCATGCTTACAAGGGGATTTGGTTTTCATTGCCAAATTAAAACCTGTCGCACTTTCATAAGCCAGATAGCCAACCGCATAATAACCTTGATCGGTAAACTTTTCGATCTCATCAATCTGTTGTTTGATAGCGTTGGGATTATCGGTTTTAACTATTTTGATCGGATCGCAAAAATAACGACGCTCGCCTTCAAAATCGATATAAATTTTCATATTACGGTTGCTCATTAACAAAATTGTGGATCATTTGTAAACCAAACTCAGTTTTGATCGCTTCGGGGTGAAATTGTACCGATTCAATCGGCTGTGTTTTATGGCGCAATCCCATAATTAACCCTTGCTTATTTTGGGCGGTGACCATTAAAGGTGACTGATGAGGGGGTGCCTGATTATCCGCTATCAGTGAATGATAGCGCACCACTGACAATGGATTTTTAAGCCCTTTAAATAGTCCTTGCTCATCATGGACAATGGTATCAATCTTGCCATGCATTGGCATCGGCGCTTTGATAATTGAATAACCATAATATTGCGCAATGACTTGATGACCTAAACAAATCCCAAGTATTGGGCATTTTCCGGCAAACTCATCAACTACAGCCAGCGAGATGCCAGCACTATTTGGCTCGCCCGGTCCCGGTGAAATAACAATTTTAGAAAACGCGAGCTGTTTTAACTGTTCAATGGTTTTTTCATCATTTTTGATAACCCCAACATTGGCACCCGCTCGGCATAGGTAATCATAAATATTAAAGGTAAAAGAATCGTAGTTATCAATAAGTAGTATCAAAGTTTTATCCGTTGAAAATAGCAAATTAACGCGTTAGCGATGATTAATTTTATTTACTCCAAAATTAACCAGATAGCTTTCATTATACAAATAACGCCACTAAAAAAAGAGAGACGACCAATAATAAATATGTGTTTTATGGTTTTTTTACTTAAACACCTATATTTTCTGAAAGTTTTTGACAAGATTAGCGCCTTTTTTGTGATTGCTTTCACAAAAATATACAACTCTACTTGTATGGTAGTATCTACGTAGTTATTTTGTCATTGCTGAAATTGACACGAACGGTTTGAAATGAAACGGATCAACGCTAATAGCGCATCTGAAAGATTTGACTACTATGGCATCGCTAAGTTACCTGCGTTTATCCCCAAATAACTGCTGTCTAAATATTAAAATGATTAATCAGGATTATTTGACAATTAACTCATCATTCTGACGAATCAACCAAAGCGCAGAATGAAAAATAGAGGCGGTTTATTCATTTCACATTGAGTTAAAGAAAATGGTGAAGGTGTTAAAGGAGTAGGTTATGGCTTTTATTCATCAAACTTTTCGATTAAACAATCAAGTAGATCAAAAACCATGTCTGCCATTCCACCGACCTTTACTTCTGTTAGATTGCGGTTTTGATCGGAGCGTTAATTGTTACACAACCCCTATGGCTGATTTTCAAAAAATCAAAATAGCCAGATCGAACAGACTCAACCGTTCACTGCGGAGCTTTATTGATACTCAAACAACTGCGCAAACGCATTTCACCCTACTTACTGTTCCTAAACTATCGATGCCATATGTTCGCATGCGAACAGTGTTAGAACGATTAAGTGTTGGTGGTGCTGTTCAATATTCTCACTCAATTTTAGATAACTTTTTTAGATAACTTTGTTGGTCAATTGGCTTGCGATTACCGCATTGCTTACCCTGACCGATTGCCTGGAAATACTCAAGCTGGTTTTACATTTTGAGTGGCTAGAGCAAGCAAAGCGATGAGAAGAGATAAATAGTCACAATGTTTTTAATAAACGGAAGGAATTAACAATGGACACTAAAATGATTAAAAATAGGAAAGTAACGCTTCCTATAGCAATTGGTTATGGTCTTACTGATATCATGGGCGGGGGCGCATTTACCATTATTGGTGCATGGCTACTGTTTTTCTACACAACCTTCGTTGGATTAACGCCACTTCAAGCGGCATCGATTGTGGCAATAGCAAGGATTGTTGATGCAATAATTAGCTTATTTATGGGGAGTTTTACCGATCACTTTTATCAATATAAATTGGGGCAAAAGTTTGGACGTCGGCGGTTTTTCTTATTAATTGGCTCGCCATTGATGTTACTTTATGCATTACTTTGGATAGTGGGCATGAACTTTTGGTTTTATCTTACTGCCTATCTCGTGTTTGAAATTGTAGCAGCAATTGTACTTATCCCGTGGGAAACACTCCCTTCAGAGATGACCAAAGATTATAATGACCGAACAAAATTATCTACCGGCAGAATGTTTTTATCTGCCTGCGGTACGTTTTTAGCTACATTTGTTCCGGGGGTATTGATTCACTATTTGGGTGAAAATAATGCCTATGCCTATTTTATCAATGGATTATTATTTGCGATTATTTTTGCCGTATGCGTCTTTATCTCATATAAAGTGACATGGGAAAGAGAGCCAACCGCCGAAATGTTAGCACAATTGAATAAAGCGCCTGTCAAAAAAAGCTGGGCAGAAAGATTGGATTTGTTAAAAAAACTATTTTCCCAATACTTTTCAACGTTAAATATCAAAGCATTTCGTCGTCATTTAGCGATTTATCTTTGTTCATTTACCGCAAAAGATGTGTTTAATACCGTCTTCGTATTTTTTTGCGTATATTGTTTAGCTGTCCCTTCATCTTTAGCCGCCAGTCTACTTTCGCTCAGTATTATCGGCTTACCCATTACCTTAATTGCCGGTTTTGCCATGGTAAAATATGGGCCGGGTAAATTATATACATTCTCTTACTCGACAATGATTATTTGTCTCATCGGTTTTTATGGGGTTTATATCTTTAACCCGGACTCAAAAATATTACTGCTTTATGTGTTTGCGGTTTGTTATCAAGCAGGTCGAGCCGTTCTTGAGTTTACCCCTTGGAACGTGTTTCCATTTATTCCGGATGTCGATGAAATATTAACCCGACAACGACGGGAAGGATTATATGCCGCTGTAATGACATTCGGTCGAAAAACCACCGTGGCGATTGCAACCTTTATTGTCGGGCTGATTTTACAGCATGGCGGATTTGTTCAAGGTAGTGCTGTACAAAGTGATCAAGCCATCACCACCATTGGTTTACTGTTTTTAGGTGGAACAGGCGGATTATTATTGATCGCCCTAATCTTTGCCCTTACCTTCAGACTCAATAAACAGACTCATACCATATTAGTGCATGAGATCGACAGACTAAAAAACGGTGGTGCAAAGCAGGAAGTGACTGAAGAAACCCGAAAAGTGGTTGAAGATCTGACCGGTCACGAATATGAAAATGTTTGGCGAGCTGTTAAATAGTGCAAGAAAGTTTTAACCATTAACTTATTAAACTTGCTTTAGCGTATCGCTATACCGATACGCTATTTACTGAAAACCTAAACTATCGAACAATTTAATTAACTTATTGATGAATTTTTTCATTAAAAAGATCCATTATCAGCGCATTCCTCTGTTTTTTACTTAAACGTCTATATTTTCTGAAACTTCTTGACAAGATTTGCTTGTTGTTTGAAAAGTGTTTTACGCAATCAAAACAATCAAGCTTGCTCTTGCGCCCAACCTATTAATTGCGACATATCTTGTTTAAGCGTATCGCTATACCGATACGCTATTTACTGGAAACCTAAACTATCGAACAATTTAATTAATTTATTGATAACATTTTTATTAAAAAGATCCATTATCAGCGCATTCCTCTGTTTTTTTACTTAAACGTATATATTTTCTGAAACTTCTTGTCAAGGTTTGCTTGTTGTTTGAAGTGCGTTTTACGCAATCAAAACAATCAAGCTTGCTTTAGTGCCCAACCTATTAATTGCGACAGATCTTGTCTAAGCGTACCGCTATACCGATACGCTATTTACTAGAAACCTAAACTATCGAACAATTTAAATAGCTTATTGATGAATTTTTCCATTAAAAAGATCCATTTTTAGCGCATTCTTCTTTTTTTACTTAAACGTATATATTTTCTGAAACTTCTTGACAAGCTTCGCTTGTTGTTTGAAAAGTGTTTTACGCAATCAAAACAATCAAGCTTGCTTTAGCGGCAATCTATTTATTGCGATATATCTCGCTTAAACATAGCGCTATTCGAGTATACTCCTTGCAGAAGACCAAAAAATAACGACTAATTTAATTAGCTTGTGGATGAAATTTTTTATTAAAAAGATCCATTATTGACATATTCCTCTATTTTTTTACTTAAACATATATATTTTCTGAAACTTCTTGACAAGATTTACTTGTTTTTTGTGATGCCTCTCACAAAAACATACAACTCTACTTGTATGGTAGTATTTATGTGTTTATTTTTATCGCACAGAAATCCAAAAAAAAGAGGTTTGAAATGAAAATAGTTAAAGCAGAAGTTTTTGTATGTAGTCCGGGAAGGAACTTTGTCACCCTAAAAATCACCACCGATGAAGGTGTGTATGGTGTTGGTGATGCTACGCTTAACGGGCGTGAGCTATCGGTTGCATCTTATCTTAAAGACCACCTATGTCCGCAACTCATAGGGCGTGACCCGCAGCAAATTGAGGATATTTTTCAGTACTTTTATAAAGGGGCTTACTGGCGCCGTGGACCGGTTACGATGTCGGCAATATCTGCCATTGATATGGCGCTGTGGGATATTAAGGGCAAACTTGCCAATATGCCACTCTATCAATTATTGGGCGGTGCTTCACGCACGGGCGTTATGGTTTATTGCCACACAACTGGCGCCAGTATTGATGAAGCGCTCGACGATTATGCCAAACACAAAGAAATGGGCTTTAAAGCTATTCGGGTGCAGTGCGGTATACCGGGTATGAAAACAACATATGGTCAAAGTAAAGGTAAAAATTTGGCCTATGAACCGGCAACACGTGGCAATTATCCGGAAGAGCAGTTCTGGGCAACGGATAAATATCTTGATTTTACCCCTAAATTGTTTGAAGCCGTTCGCAATAAATTTGGCTTTAACGAGCATTTATTACATGACATGCACCACCGCTTAACGCCGATTGAAGCCGCTCGTTTCGGTAAAAGTGTTGAAGATTACCGACTATTTTGGATGGAAGATCCCACACCGGCAGAAAATCAAGAATGTTTTCGCTTGATTCGTCAACATACTGTTACGCCAATCGCTGTTGGTGAAGTATTCAACAGTATTTGGGACTGCAAACAGTTGATTGAAGAGCAACTGATTGACTATATCCGAACCACCATAACTCATGCCGGCGGTATCACCCATATGCGACGCATTGCTGATTTTGCTGCACTTTATCAAGTCAGAACTGGCTCACATGGGCCGTCAGATTTATCGCCTATTTGTCATGCTGCGGCGCTACATTTTGATATGTGGGTACCGAACTTTGGCGTACAAGAATTTATGGGATATTCCGAGCAGATGCTCGAGGTGTTCTCGCCAAATTGGACGTTTAACGACGGTTATATGCATCCAAGTGACAAACCGGGATTGGGTATCGATTTCGATGAAAAACTTGCTGCTAAATATCCGTATAACCCCGCTTATTTACCGATTGCTCGTTTAGAAGACGGCACTTTATGGAATTGGTAATTTAACAGGAGCAAATATGAAAAGCGTAGTGATTAAACAACCTAACGAGTTGGTGATTGAAGAGCGAGAGCTGCCAAAACCGGCGAAAGGTGAGGTGAGAGTAAAAATCAAATTAGCCGGGATATGCGGTTCTGATAGCCATATCTATCGTGGTCATAACCCTTTTGCTAAATATCCAAGAGTGATTGGGCATGAATTTTTTGGTGTGATCGATGCGGTCGGTGAAGATGTAGATAGTAGCCGAATTGGTGAGCGAGTTTCGGTCGATCCGGTTATCAGTTGTGGACATTGTTATCCGTGCTCGGTCGGTCGTCCTAATGTTTGCACAAGCTTAACAGTACTGGGTGTTCATCGTGACGGAGGATTTAGTCAGTATGCAACGGTACCTAGTGCTAACGCCTACACAATTCCTGATGAAATAAGTGATGAATTTGCGGTCATGATTGAACCGTTTACTATTGCGGCTAATGCAACCGGACAGTTGCATCCCACCGAACACGATGTGGCATTAATTTATGGTGCAGGTCCAATGGGGTTAACTTCATTGCAAGCACTTAAAGGCGTATACAAGGTTAAACAAGTGATTGTTGTTGATCGCATCGATGAGCGTTTAAACATGGCGCAATTATCTGGCGCTGATCGCATAATCAATAACAGCAATTTAGCATTAAAAGATGAACTCGATAAATGCAATATCAAACCAACACTGATTATTGATGCCGCTTGTCATCCATCAATTTTACAAGAAGCTATCACCATTGCTTCGCCTGCTGCAAGAATTTTAATTATGGGCTTTTCAAGTGATCCTTGCCAAATCACTCAACAAGGGATCACCAGTAAAGAGCTATCTGTTTTTTCTTCTCGCTTAAATGCCAATAAATTCCCGATTGTGATTGATTGGTTGAAGAAGAAATTGATCGATCCGCAAAAATTAATCACGCATCGATTTGATTATACCAACGTGGCAGAAGCTATAGAGACTTTCGAGAAAGATCAAAAATCGTGTTGCAAGGTGTTATTAACCTTTTGAGTGATTTTAAACAAAGCCTAAAGCGTGACTTTGTTATATAGATAAATTATAAGTGAGTAGAATATGAGTAATATAGGAAATAATAAAAGTGAAAGAAACACTTCGGATCTGGTTAAAGCAGCGGTTTCTGGTTGGCTTGGTACGGCATTAGAGTTTATGGACTTTCAGTTGTACTCTTTAGGGGCAGCACTGGTTTTTCATGAAATATTCTTCCCTGAACATTCAGCAATCATGGCGTTGATTTTGGCAATGGGCACTTATGGTGCCGGTTATGTGGCTAGAATTATTGGGGCTTTTGTGTTCGGTCGAATGGGGGATGCCATTGGTCGAAAAAAAGTTCTGTTTATTACTATTACCATGATGGGCGTGTGCACAACGTTAATTGGGGTTTTACCAACCTATGCGCAAGTCGGTATTTTTGCCCCGTTGATGCTGGTTATTTTACGTATTGTTCAGGGCTTAGGGGCTGGGGCTGAAATTTCCGGCGCCGGCACCATGTTAGCTGAATATGCACCAAAGGGGAAAAGAGGAATCGTCTCTTCATTGGTGGCAATGGGAACTAACTGCGGTACATTAAGTGCAACCGCAATATGGGCGTTGATGTTCTTTTTATTAGACAAAGATCAGTTAGTGGCTTGGGGCTGGCGAGTGCCGTTTATTGCCAGTGTTGTGGTGATGATTTTTGCCATTTGGTTACGCTTGAATTTAAAAGAAAGCCCGGTATTTGATGAAGTAAATGATAAACAGAGCCATCAACAAGTCGATAAACAACCAGTTAAACCTATTTCTTTGCTTGAAATGTTTAAAAGCAAATCGTTCTGGTTGGCCACCGGACTGCGTTTTGGTCAAGCCGGCAATTCCGGATTGATTCAAACTTTTTTAGCCGGTTATTTAGTGCAAGCACTATTATTTAATAAAAGCATCCCAACAGATGCGTTGATGATAAGCTCGATTGTTGGCTTTTTTACCATTCCTTTATTAGGTTGGTTATCCGATAAAATTGGTCGCCGTATTCCCTATATTATTATGACGCTGTCAGCGATATTGCTTGCTTATCCGATGTTATCGATAATTGTTGATAAAGATAATTCAGTTAATACAATTACGCTATGTTTGATTCTTATTCATAATATTGCAGTATTAGGGTTATTTGCTTTAGAAAACATTACCATGGCTGAAATTTTTGGCGCTAGAAATCGATTTACGCAAATGGCGATTTCCAAAGAAGCCGGTGGCCTTATTGCGGTGGGATTTGGTCCAATTTTAGCCGGTATTTTTTGCAATATAGTTCAAGACTGGTGGCCAATTGTTGTCATGATTATTGTTTACTCGTGTATTGGTCTTATCTCGGCTATCTGTATGCCGGAAGTAAAAGATCGTAATCTAGCTGACTTAAATGATGCAGCGTAATAAAGTCAATTTTGGTGGAAAATAACAATGAGATTATCAAATCAAACATTATCACAACTGCCACAACAAGTTGTGGTACCTAACTATGACAGAAACAAGCTGAAAACAAAAATTGTTCATCTCGGCTTTGGCGCTTTTCATCGGGCTCATCAAGCTGTTTACGCTGATATCCTTGCAAGTGAGCAGGGTAGTGACTGGGGCTATAGTGAAGTCAATCTGATTGGTGGTGAAAAGCAGATTGAAGATCTAAAACAGCAAGATTATCTATTTAGCGTGTGCGAGATGTCCTATGATGATTGGTCAACTCGGGTGGTTGGCGTGGTTAAACAAGCGCTACATGCCGATGTCGACGGTATCAGTAAAGTTTTAGAGGTGATGACGCGCCCAGAGATCGCCATTGTCTCCATAACCGTTACTGAAAAAGGCTACTGTTACTTACCGACTACTGCATCAATCGATACGCATAACGAACTTATCAAGTATGACATAGCCAATCCTACCAAACCGAAAACCGTGCCGGGCGTAATTGTCGAGGCGCTACGTTTACGTCAAGAAAAAGGCTTGCCTGCTTTTACGGTTATGTCTTGTGACAATATGCCTGAAAACGGGCATGTCACACGAAATGTGGTGTTAGCATTAGCCAAAATGCGTGATGCAAAATTGGCACAATGGATTGAAGAAAATGTCAGTTTCCCATCCACTATGGTTGATCGCATTGTGCCGGCTGCGACCAGTCAAACTATGGAAAAAATCCAACAGCAACTTGGCGGCATTGACGATCCTGCGGGTATTGCGGGCGAACCATTTAAACAATGGGTTATTGAAGATAATTTTGTCGCCGGTCGTCCTCAATGGCAAAAAGCAGGGGCTGAGCTGGTCAATGACGTTTTACCTTATGAAGAGATGAAACTACGTATGTTAAATGGTAGCCACTCCTTTTTGGCTTACCTTGGCTATTTGGGTGGATATCGACATATCGATGAATGTATGCAAGATGCAAATTATGTCAAAGCCGCTCGTCATCTTATGTTGCAAGAGCAAGCACCGACATTAAAAGTTAAAGGTGTCGATTTACAGGCATATGCTGATTCCTTGCTTGACCGTTATCGCAATACCGGATTGAAACATCGTACTTGGCAAATTGCAATGGATGGTACATTGAAGTTACCTCAACGTATGCTTGATTCGATCCGCTATCATCTGGCGCATAATACCGCTTTTGATTGCTTAGCTTTGGGTGTGGCAGCTTGGATGCGTTACGTCAGTGGCATAGACGATGCAGGTCATTTAATTGAAGTATGTGACCCTTCAGTTGATAAAATAAAAGCATTAGTTGCCAATAGCGCTGATAATCAAGAACGGGTTAAGGCACTGCTTTCATTAACTCATGTGTTTGGTGAGGATTTAACTAATAACTCAAAATTCATTGAGCAAGTGACAGACGCTTACATTTCTTTACGTAATATTGGCGCTAAACAAACGGTTGAAAAATTAGCACAAAATTTCTCCTAGTGCCTAATTTCATTTCAAATAATGACAGTGTAATGCTCGCAAGACATTACACTTTTTATTTCGATGTAAATGGATCATGATTTATCTTCCAATATTTAACGCTATTGTTTAAAAAAACTTTTCTTATATTTAAAAATCCCCTACTATTCTCGGTTATCTAATCGCTTATATAAGAATGGTATATGTTTAAATCTATTGACTTAAATATTTCTGAACCTGTTAATCAACAAATTTATCGCACGTTAAGAAGAGCTATTATCACTTGTCAGGTATTACCCGGCGTTTTATTATCAGAAAAAGAGATTTCGGGGCAATTTAATGTTTCACGGCAACCAGTTCGTGAAGCTTTTATAAAATTGGCTGAAGCGGGTTTAGTGCAGATCTTGCCTCAAAGAGGCACGTATGTAACAAAGATATCGATTAAAAAAGTGGTTGACGGGCAATTTATTCGTGAAGCGGTGGAATGTGCCATTATTAAACGAGTGGCACAGGAAATTAGCGATTTAGATATCGCTTTGTTACAGAAAAATCTTGATGAGCAAAAAGAGGCGAATGCACGTAAGGATATTCGTTTTTTCTTGGAAAAAGATGATGAATTTCATCAAATTTTAATGAATGTCATTGATTGCCAAATGGCATGGGAAACGGTTGAAAATATCAAAGCGATGATGGATAGAGCAAGATTTTTAACTTTAGGCGATATTTCCCAGCCGGAAGATCTGGTTAAACAGCATGAGAAAATTTTTGTTGCGTTAAAAAATCATGATCCGGAGCTTGCAGCGCAAGCCCAACATGAGCATTTATCGGCAATATTACAGACAATTAAAATTATCTCGCAGCAAAAAAATGAATGGTTTGTCGATTAGTTGATATAAATAAAATCATAAATATAAGTATTTAACTTATCGATATAACATATTTTTATTAATACATATATTAACGTTATACTTTTTCGTACTATTAATGAGGATTTCGATTCTTTACTTTTTTTTTATAGACTAAATGATTTAATCGAATTAACATAGGCACGCTCAAAAGTACAATATATTAATAATGGTAAATAAAATGGTAGATATCAGGAAGTTATCACTTATTTTAGCAGGTTTTTTTGTGTCATTTAATGCGGTAGCTGTATCTCAACCAACGGCACAAAATCAAAAAGTCAGCGATCAACAACTCATTTACCAACAAGAGAGACAAAAAGCAACGGAAGAAGCTTTATCCACCAAAACACCGGATATCAATTTACAATCTCCCATGAAGAAAGTTCAAAGCATTGACTTTCCAGAAGAAAAGGTGTGTTTTCGTATTGATCATGTTAAGTTATTAGAACGTGATGCCTTACCTTTTTATATTCCTCTTAATCGTTTAGCTCAGCAAGCCGAAGGACGTTGTTTAGGTAGCAATGGACTTAATTTATTGATGACTGAACTGCAAAATCAGCTTATAAGTTATGGTTATATAACAACTCGCGTGGTGGCGCCTCAACAAGATATCACCAGTGGTACATTCACCCTATTAATCTTAAAAGGTACGGTTGGCAATATTAGCTACACTTCAGATAGTGATAGCCATTCAAGCTTATATACTAGTATTCCTTTAAAAACCGGGGATTTGCTCAATTTGCGTGCATTAGAGCAAGGATTAGAAAATTTACAACGCGTCCCTACATCGATTGCCAATATTGAATTAATCCCTAGTAAAGAACAGGGGCAAACCGACATTGTTATTAAACGTACCCAAGATAAGTATTGGCGATTAGGTGTTTCTTTAGATAACTCAGGTACTAAAGATACCGGGCGTTATTTGGGTGGTCTAACTCTTTATCTGGATAATCCGTTAGGACTCAGTGACACTTTTTATGTGTCTGGTGATCATGATCTGGAAAATAAACACAAATATGGAACACGTGATTATCTATTTTCTTATTCTGTTCCATATGGTTATTGGATGTTTGATGCCACTATATATGGCAACACCTATCATCAAAATATTCCCGGGATTGTCGATTATCAATATAAAGGAAGAAGTAAAAACTATAACTTCCAAATTAGCCGGATCATTCATCGTAACTCAACCCAAAAAACAACATTAAGTTATGGCATCAATTTACGAGAGTCACATAACTATATGGAAGATTTGGAGCTAGAGATTCAACGCCGAAAAACAACCAATTGGAAAATCGGGCTACAACATCGTCATTATATCGATAATATGACATTGGATTTGGGGCTTTGGTACCAAAAAGGGGTGCGCTGGTTTGGTGCGCAAAAAGCGCATGAAGAAGAAGTGGGTATTGCCAGTGCTTTGACCGATATTTTTAAATTCGATTTGTCTTTATATAAGCCCTTTAGCTTAGGCAATCAAAATTTTGCTTATATTTTTGAAACTCGTGGGCAAATGACTAGGCGCAATAAACTCACACCGCCAGACCGTTTTTCAATTGGTAGTCGTTGGACTGTTCGTGGGTTTGACGGCGAGCGTATGTTAACAGCGGATAATGGGATATATATCCGTAATGAGTTAGATTGGCAAATGCCTACCAATCAGCAACTCTATTTTGGACTCGACGCTGGCCAAGTGTCCGGAGCGAATTCTGAAGATTTGGTCGGAAAACGATTGGTTGGCTCAGTGGTTGGTGTAAGAGGACGTCAGTTTGATATCTATTATGATCTGTTTGTTGGTGTACCACTTTACAAACCGAATAAATTCAAAACCAACCATTTAACTTTAGGGTTTTACTTGAATTGGACTTATTAATTAGTTAGTAAGTGTTTTTAAAAGGAAATAATTAAACTTAAAAATAACAGTATATAAAATAATGAGTTATCATTTTTTTGACAAAGATTGTTATTTTTAATCAATGGATATTAGCATGCGAAACATGCAAAAGAAACTTTACATAAAACCTTTTGACCCGTTATTCATATAAAGATTATTATATGAGAATGGCTATCAAATTGATGTAAAAGGTTTGATGATTTATTAGTGCAGTATGGTTAAAAATATAAGAATAAATACAAGTAGTTTGATTTTGGTAAAACAGTATTAAAAAGTGAATATGTTTTATATCAATTTATAACATCATAAATTAGTAACAAATCAGTTTTTAATGATAAGTCCGTAGGGCTTTAATACCTTTTTTAAGCAGCGAATTAAAGAGAATAGTTAACAATTAATTATGCTCTAATTTACTTCATAGTTAACGTTGTTAACTTCACTAATAAATTTGGATTAAATGGCAACAATAATGCATTGATACTTATTCAGTTATTGAGTTGGCAGTTAATAGAATAAAATTCATTTGATTAATTGTACTTATACGATAATTAGTTGTTATATCAATTAGTTATAGTGTTTTTTATTGCGTTGAATAAATGATGTAACTGATTTTAGTTACTCAGTTAAGTCATTTGTGTTTGGAAATGGTTTTACTAAAACAAATTGCTCTTTTAATTCATAATTTGAGCAATATAAAATAGATGAAAGGTGAAAATACTATGAATAAAAATTTATATCGAATTGTTTTTAATCAAGCTCGTGGCTTGTTTGTGGTTGTGTCTGAAATTGTCAAATCACACCAAGCGGTTTCGGGAAGTGCTAAAAAAACAAAATCAATCAGTTCACAAAATGACTTAGCTGGTAAGAGTAAAACAAGTGCATTAAAGCCATTAGTATTCTTATCGTATGTTGCTTTAGGTCTGGTGAGTGTAGCCGGAACAAGCTATGCGTCAAATATTGTGGTGGATAAAAATGCAAGCCAAAATCAACGTCCAAACGTTCATCAATTAGGTAATGGCGCTACACAAATTGATATTGCCTCACCAACTAGTGGTGGTGTATCGCATAACAAATTTAACCAATTTGATGTTTCAAAAGAAGGGGTAATCCTTAATAACTCTCGTAATGGTTCAAATACTCAATTAGGCGGAGCAATAAATGGTAACCAATCATTAACCAATAGTGCAAAAATTATTCTTAATGAAGTTAACTCTAAAAATCCGTCTCAATTACAAGGTTATGTTGAAGTTGCCGGTCAAAAAGCACAAGTTGTTATCGCAAATACAGCAGGTATCACCTGTAATGGTTGTGGTTTCATCAACGCTGACCGTGCTACGTTAACTACTGGTAAACCAATAATCGAAAATGGTAGTCTGAAAGGTTATGATGTTCAAGGTGGTAAAATTGAAATCAATGGTAAAGGTTACCGAGCATCTGGGCAAGATTATACCGATCTTATCTCTCGTAGTGTATCGATTAATGCTGAGTTATGGACTGATAATCAGTTAAATGTTGTCACTGGTAAAAATAAAGTCAGTGCTGATTTAAGCAAAATCGAAAAACAAGGTGCTGATTCGGTTTCCGGTAAGCCAGAATTCGGCGTTGATGTCTCAGCGCTAGGTGGAATGTATGCCAATAAAATCAAAATGGTAGGTACTGAGCTTGGTGTTGGTGTGCGTAATAATGGAAAAATTTGGACTAATGCTGGTGAAGTCAATATTTCTGCAGAAGGACAAATACTTAATCAAGGCTCAATTGACGCAGCTGGCGATATAGTTATAAAAAGTGTAAGTAGTGGTGTTGAAAACCAAAATTATATCAGTAGCCGAAAAGGCAGCGCTTCTTTTGCTAGTAGTGAAGAGATTAAAAATAATGTTCAGGGAGTAATTAAAGCAAGAGAGAATATTAATTTTAACTCAGGTGAATGGACTGGTAACGATGGTTTAATCGAAGCGGGACAAACAATTTCATCACAAGGTTACAATTTTACTAACGGTTTGGGTGGTACAGCTAAAGCCAAAAATATTCAAGTTAAAACAGTAACTTCAAGAAATACTGGTGATTTGTATGCTGATAATGAGATTAAATTTGATGTTGATACATTATCAAGCCAAGGTAAAATCATTGCCGGTAAACAAGTCTCTATCTTAGCCAAAGAGTTTTTTAATAGTTTCGAACCTGCTTTAGTCGAAAGTGAAAATATTCTTTTACAAGGTGTAACTTTCCGAAATGAAGGCAGTGTTAATGCTAAAAACCAATTAACTATTAAGTTCGATGATGCAGAAAATTATAGACAATTATTTGCCGGCAATAAGGTATCTATAGTTGCAAATCGTTTAATCAATCGTTGGGAAAACGGTAATATACTTGCAAAAGATATCGATATTAAGACCAATGAATTTAAAAACTATTTTAAAGTTAAAGCAACCGATAAAGTAAATATTCTTTCTGATTATTTAGCTGTTATCTCTCATGGTATTATAGAAGGAGAGAATGTTGACTTAGAAGGCCACGAGTTCAATAACCAAGGTCAGGTTATAGCGAAAAATAATTTAAACATCAATATTACGGATGTGTTAAACCTTAGCGGGCTAACAAGTGGCAATAAGATGTCAATCACTTCAGAAAAATTTGTCAATCGTTGGGAAAATGGGCAAATATTTGCTAAGGATTTAGACATTTTAGCTGATTCAATTGAAAATTATAAAAACATCAAAGCAACAGACAGTATAAATATGAAGTTTGAAAAACTGACAAATATTGCAATGATATATACCGAAGGTAAATTGAATCTGGAAGGTCATATTTTTAATAATGAAATAGACGGTAATGTGCTGGGTGATCTTATTAACATTGATGTTTCTCAGGTAAAAAATGTTGGTAAACATAACTCCTTAACAGGTGAAATAATCAAAGGGATCAGCTTTATTAATTACGGTTTGATTAAATCTAAAGGCTATTTTGAATCTGAAGCATTTGATGTTAACAATGGTGCAGATGGGAGAATGGTAATAGATAAACATGCCACTTTCACCGGAGAAAGTTTGCATAATGAAGGAGCAATAAATGTTAAAAATGATCTGACAATTAACACTAAGCAGGTTGTAAATTGGAAGTCTCTGGTCTCCACTAATGGCTCATTCAATCTAAAAGGCATCAACTTTGAAAATGGATATGGTTCGAAGATTGAAACCGATAATACAATTAACATTGATGCAGATCTTGTCGATAATTTTGGAGTAATGGAGGCGCCTAATTTGATTAAAATCAAAGCTCGCAAAGAATTCTATAACAGAGGTCGAGAAAAGATAGTTGATGGTGTTATGGAGAGTAAAGTGATTGATATTGAAACTGATAGAGCAAGTAATGACGGTAAAATGGCTGGTTATGATAGAATTATAGTGAAGAGCGATTACTTTATTAATAACTGGTTTGGTAATCTAGAAAGTTATGATATCAAACTTTCAGGTAATAAATTCATGAATTATGGCTCAGCTAATGCTAAAAATGAGCTACTAATTGACGAAACAGAGGCAGTAAATATTGGTAAACTTAATTCTGACTACCTATTAACTGTTAAGTCAAATAAATTCAAAAATGCGAAGCGAGGTATAATTACGGCAGGTTGGCAAGCTGATTTTTCAGGTGGTATCATCCAAAATGATGGTTTAATTCAAACCGGTCATGCAATCGATATCGATGCTGATGATATTATTAATGATGGCTTGTTAAAATCTGATAAACATTTAAGGGTATCTGGTGGCAGTTTTTTTAACCGAGAGCCAGGTAAAGTTGATACAGAGACTGTTACAGCTAACGTGAAAAAGTATACAAATAAAGGTGAAATAAAAGGTAATATCGTTTATTTATCTAATCCAACTAATTAATTTTAATAGATTTTTATTTAGTAATTTTAATTAAATAATCGTAAGATCCTAGTCTGTTTGCATGAACCATAATGCAATAAACTAGGATCTTTTTTATCCATTTAACGAAACTAACTTTTCAATAATCTCACCTTCAAACACTAGCACTATTTTATTAGATTGAAATTGATTTTAGTTTTACAATCTACCTAACAGTGGTTAACTTTTTATTAAACGTAGATGCAGTGGCGATATCATGATAAAACAAATTAAATTACAAGTAAGCGGTAGAGTTCAAGGCGTCGGATTTCGATTCTGTACCTATCAACAAGCCAAAAAACTTGGTTTAGTCGGTTATGTTAAAAATCTAGATAATGGTGATGTCGAAATTATTGCGCAAGGGGATACCACCCAGATAGCAAAGTTAATACAATGGCTTAACTGTGGCGGACCACGTTCTGCACGGATAGGGAATATAAATATAGATGAATTAATATCACTCAATGATTTAACTTCTTTTAATGTCCGATATTAATTTAGTGAAAAATAAAGTAAAATAAGCCAATTGTAGATGTTTCGAAAAACTGATTTATCTTCTTTGTGTGATTAACTTATGCCATGAATAAAAAAAATATAATCTGTTTATTGCTTCTGATTGTGGTTATCGGAGTTTATTATAATTACCAGAAAGGTGATGAAACTAAAGTTTTGCAATCTACTGCAAATTTATCTGACACGCCAATTTATCAGAGTGATAACATGGTAACCAATGTTTACAATTTAGAGGGTGAAATTGTCTATAAAATAGAATCGGGTAAGGTTAAACACTTTGACTCATCTGAAGTGACAGAATTTGATTTGCCCAATGTTACGCTTTATGATCAAGAAAATTCTGCTACATGGCATATTACTGCTCAAAGAGCAGCATTAACTAATGATAAAAAAATCTATCTGTATAGCGATGTTCAATTAACTAACTTAACACCTGATGCGCAATTACAGAAAGTACTAACTGATAATGCTGTTATTGATTTAACAACTCAACTTGTCACCTCAAAAGACCCAATAACGATCAAAGGGGTTGGATATTATTCAACCGGGCTAGGGTTGGCTGGTGATTTGCAGGCAAAAACAGCTAAAATACTTGAGAATGTCAAAACCTATTACCATACTGAGGCCGAATAAAACATGAGATCGCAAAAACAGATTATTTCTTCACTATTTTTAATTTTATTTGTTTCTTTTGGATCTATGGCTGTTGAATCCGAAAATCAAACGTCTGTTAATAAAGATGATCAAAAAGTATTTGTTGCCAACAAACCTATAACGATTGATGCTGATAATCAGCAAATTGATATTGAAAAAAATATTCTGACATTTAGTGGTAATGTTCGCATTGTTCAAGACGGTTTAACCATAAATGCCGACAGAGTCACCATTACTGATATGCAAGATACCTCAAAACAAAAAATTACCGGTTACGGTAATCCGGTTAACTTTAAACAAATATTACCGAAAAATAACCGAATTGTTACCGGGCATTCTAATCAAATTATCTATAATGTAAAAGAAAATAGTGTTGTTTTACAAGGTGATGCCGAAATTATTCAGCAAGACAATCATATAAAAAGTTCTATTATTTCCTATGATGTTAACAAACAAGTGATAGTAGCTGAGCCCGGTAAAAATAATAGAGTAAAAACTACTATAATCCCAAGCCAAGTAAAAGGGATGAATAAATAATATGTCAATATTAAGAGCAGTTAATCTAGCAAAAGTTTATAAAAAACGACGTGTTGTCGAAGATGTGAGTCTGACAGTTAATTCAGGTGAAATTGTTGGCTTATTAGGGCCAAATGGTGCCGGTAAAACCACCACTTTTTACATGGTAGTGGGGATCGTGACGTTAAATGCAGGTAAAATTTATCTTGATGACCATGATATTAGTATTTTACCTTTGCATGAACGAGCTAAAAAAGGAATTGGCTACTTGCCTCAAGAAGCCTCCATATTTAGAAAACTCTCAGTTATAGACAATATCATGGCCATTTTGGAAACCCGCAATGATATCGATAAAAATGAAAAAATCGATCGGGCAGAAGAGTTACTTGAAGAGTTTCATATCACCCACATTCGAGACAGTATCGGACAATCCTTATCCGGTGGTGAACGTCGCCGGGTTGAAATTGCTCGAGCGTTAGCAGCTAACCCAAAATTTATCTTGCTTGACGAGCCTTTTGCCGGCGTTGATCCGATTTCAGTTATCGATATTAAAAATATTATTAAGCATTTGCGTGATCGCGGCTTAGGAGTGTTAATTACTGATCATAACGTACGTGAAACACTTGATGTTTGTGAACGAGCTTATATTGTCAATAAAGGACATTTGATTGCTGAAGGTACGCCAGATAGTATTTTAAGTAACGAGTATGTCAAACGCGTATACTTAGGGCATGAATTTAGATTATGATGAAAACTGGTTTACAACTGAAAGTCTCTCAACAATTATCGATGACCCCACAGTTGCAATTAGCAATTCGGATGTTACAGTTGTCAACTTTAGAATTAAGGCAAGAGATTCAAACTGCACTTGAAAATAATCCATTACTTGAAGTTGATGATCAATATGATGAAATTAATGTAGAGTCAGCAGAGTTAAATGAAAATATCGATACCAGAGAAGCTTTAGATAGTGAACAAATCCCGGAAGATATTCCGCTTGATGCTTCCTACGAGGATATTTATACTGCCGGAACGCCCTCCGGCACTAACTCTGATTATCGTAGCGATGAATTACCGATATACCAAGGTGAAACTCACGAAACATTACATGACTATTTGAATTGGCAACTTGATTTAACCCCATTTAGTGACACAGATAGAGCTATTGCAACCTCGATTATTGAAGCGATTGATGACCGAGGATATTTAACGGTTTCCGCTGAAGAAATTTTAGAAGAGCAAGGCAACGACGAGATTGAACTTGATGAAGTTGAGGCTGTGCTAAAGCGGATTTGGAATTTCGATCCTATTGGCGTTGGCGCCAGAACTTTACAAGAATGCTTAGCCATTCAAATTCAGCATTTAGAGACCCCACCATTAGTAAAACAAATCATTGATAACTATTTGGACTTGTTAGCCACACGGGATTATCGAACCCTTAAAAAAGTGTTAAATGCCAGTGATGAGCAATTAAAAGAAGCGGTGAATTTTATTCAACACTTACACCCTTATCCCGGTGATTCGGTCAACACGACGCCGCCCGATTATGTTATACCGGATGTGATAGTGAAAAAAAGTGAAGGTAAATGGGTTGTTGATTTAAACAACGAAACCATACCGTCTTTACGCATAAACCAGCAATATGCCGCAATGGAAAAAGTAAGCAGTGAAAGTGATAGTCAATATATACGGTCACATTTGCAAGATGCTAATTGGTTTATAAAAAGTATTGAAAATCGTAATGAAACTTTATTAAAAGTCAGCCAATTTATTGTTGAGCATCAACAAGCTTTTTTTGAATATGGACAGGAATATATGAAACCGATGATTTTATCGGATGTGGCGTTAGCTATTGATATGCATGAATCGACAATTTCCCGTGTTACTACGCAAAAATATTTGCAATGTCCAAGCGGAATATTTGAACTTAAATTCTTTTTTTCCAGCCATGTTAATACGCAATCAGGTGGGGAAGCCTCATCAACGGCAATTCGGGCTTTAATAAAAAAATACATTTCGGCAGAAGATAGTAAAAAACCATTGAGCGATAGTAAACTGGTCTCGATTCTTCAAGAGCAGGGTATTATTATTGCACGCCGAACTGTTGCCAAATATCGTGAAGCATTATCCATTCCACCGTCCAGTCAACGTAAACAACTTTAATGATATCATTTATTTTTAGCTATCACTTTATGAGTGATAGCTATACTTGCAAGTGATAAGTACAACCTATAAACCATTTAAAATGATCGCTAGATTGTTTAATCAAATTCAGTCATCGTGATATTTTATTGTTATATTTTTTGTAATTATTTATTACTATTAGTAGAGCAAATATCGCCGATATAACCCCAACTATTATCAAACCTATATCATATTCCGCTTCAAATAAATTAATAAGTATATAGATTGAGATTAGCAGTAATATCATTATCAAATAAGAGAATAGGATACTGGTTAAATAACGATAACCAGGAGCGACACAAGACGCTACTGAAACAGCTAATCCACAGGATAACATTAAGCCTAAAATGGCTTTTAAAGATATTGTTATTGGGTTACTTAGCGTATGTGTTAGGTTAGCAAAGATATAAAAGAATATTGAAACGCTCAAAAAACCGATTACACAGCCAATTATAAAACCAGGTAAAACACATAACCACCTTATCCAGGCTGGCCAATTCCTCATAAAATAAAGACCGCCATTGTCATCTAAATCTGCCCACCCTTTTTTCTTTGGTTCTAAATCAACAGATTCATTCCGTTTGGCATACTTATCTAACATTGCTTCAATATATTGATAATCAGCTAAATGATCAAAACACTCTTTAGTTAATTTATAGCGATCTGATTCTTGATTGATTGTTTTTTGTATTAAGCAAATGCTGTTATAAGTATGATTATATTCAATATTACACAAAGTAATATTTTCAATGCTCTGATCATGCTTCATTAGTTGAATTGTTTGATTGTCAATAACAACTTTACTAATGATTGGATGACGTTGAATGTGAATTGTATTTTGACACTCAATATTCTCATATTTTTTAAAGTAGACAATGTATTTATACACTATCTTGTTTTCTTGCAACAGAGCAATCTTGTTTACTCTACTGATTGTCAGCATTTCGCCTTCAATATTAAGCGTTTTACCGATACAAAAATGTTTTTTAAAAATTGAATCTTGTTTATTCGTTTGTTTCTGAAAGAATTTTGATTGGGCAATAATGACTTTTTGGTTTAACGACGGAATTTCAACAAGTTGCGTTTTGTATTCCTCTTTTCCTTTTCGCTGTATCAAATAGATAATGAAAATAATGAGAAACAGAAGAACAATAGGAATTGATATGTATTGGATATCATTCCATAGAAATTGTAAAGTTTGTAGCATGTTCCTTATTCCTTATAAACAGTTAATATTGGTATTTTTCTGATCTAAAAGCCAGTGGTGGTAGTATACCTTGAAGTGGTTATCTGATAGAAGTTAAACTGAAGAACTGATGTGGAAAAAAGGTGAGATATCATCGCTTAAATAATAGTAAGCGATGATATCTTAATTAAGCACTTATGCTAAAAAAGAGGGGATGTTATGTTCAAATGCACTAATGGCATCTTCATGTTGTAGCGTTAAACCAATATTATCTAATCCATTTAACAAACAATGGCGTTTAAATGCATCAATTTTAAATGGATATTGCTTATCGCCTGCAATGACAACTTCGTTAACCAGATCGATTGTAAATTCGATTCCTTCATTGGCTTCAACAATTTTGAAAAGTTCATCAATGTCTTCCTCTGAAAGATTGACTAACAATAATTGATTGTTAAACGAGTTGTTATAAAAAATATCGGCAAAACTCGATCCTATAATCGTTTTAAACCCATAATCTGCTAACGCCCATGGTGCATGCTCACGAGATGAACCGCAACCAAAATTTTCACGTGCTAATAAAATACTGGCGCCTTTATAACGTGGCTTATTTAAAACGAAATCGGGATTAGGTTGTTCGCCTAGGTCATCTAAAAAACGCCATTCATGAAAAGCATGTTTACCAAAGCCGGTGCGAGTTACTTTTTGTAAAAATTGTTTTGGGATAATGGCATCGGTATCCACATTAGCCGCATCTAAAGGAACGACCAGTCCTGTATGTTTTGTAAATTTAGCCATGACCAGTCTCCTTAAAATGGTTTGCGAATATCAGTAAAATGCCCGGTAATGGCAGCAGCGGCAGCCATGGCCGGACTGACTAAATGGGTGCGAGCATCACGACCTTGTCGTCCTTCAAAATTACGATTACTGGTAGAGGCACAGCGATCGCCCGGTGCTAATTTGTCATCATTCATCGCCAGGCACATTGAGCAGCCCGGTAATCGCCATTCAAAACCGGCATCAATAAAAATTTTATCTAACCCTTCCGCTTCCGCTTGTTGTTTTACTGGGCCGGAACCCGGAACGACTAGTGCTTGTACGCCTTCGGCGACTTTACGCCCCTTAGCAATTTTGGCTGCTGCACGCAAATCTTCTATACGTGAATTGGTACATGATCCAATAAAGACTTTATTGATCTTAATATCACTCATTTTAGTACCGGCAGATAATCCCATATAGGTTAAAGCACGCTGCGCCGAATGTTTTTCAATTGGGTCAGCAAAATCATCAGGATTTGGTACCGTTGCATCAATCGATGTAACTTGACCGGGATTCGTTCCCCATGTCACTTGTGGGGCAATGTCTTTGCCCTCAAGGGTCACAACACTGTCAAAATGCGCTCCCTCATCGGTTTTTAAGGTTTTCCAATAAGCCACCGCTTTATCAAAATCCTCCCCTTTTGGTGAGAATTGGCGACCTTTTAAGTATTCAAATGTGACTTCATCCGGTGCAATCAAACCGGCTTTAGCGCCCATTTCAATTGCCATATTACATAATGTCATACGGCCTTCCATTGATAAAGATTTAATAGCTTCACCGCAAAACTCAACCACATGTCCGGTACCGCCAGCACTGGTTGTTTTACCAATAATCGCTAAAATAATATCCTTAGCGGTAATGCCGTTGGCAACCTGACCTTTAACTTCAATTTTCATGGTTTTAGCTCGCCCCTGTTTTAACGTTTGGGTGGCTAATACATGTTCCACTTCCGATGTGCCGATACCAAATGCAAGTGCGCCAAATGCGCCATGAGTTGCAGTATGTGAATCGCCACAAACAATTGTCATACCGGGTAAAGTCATACCTTGTTCTGGTCCTACCACATGCACAATACCACGTAATGGGCTTTGTAATCCATATAGGGAGACGCCAAACTCTTCGGCATTTTTTGCCAATTCGGTTAACTGAATGCGAGCCATTTCGCTACAGGCATTTAAATCATTACTTTTGGTTGAAGTATTATGATCCATGGTGGCAAACGTTTTGTGAGGCTGACGTACTTTACGATTCATGGCACGTAAACCGTCAAAAGCTTGTGGAGACGTCACTTCATGCACTAAATGACGATCGATATATAAAATCGGTGTTTCGTTCGGCGCTTGATAAACGACGTGTGCATCATATATTTTTTGATACAGTGTTTTCGACATTGCATATTCCTTGTTATTGTCACTACCGGTACTTAAAACATAGTTTTATCGTATTAATTTACTTAGATTAAGGTGACCAACATTGCGTATTTAAGGCTGATTGCCAACTATCAAAACTACACAACTTGGTCACATAAAACGGTTTACGAAATAAATTTACAGATAATATCGCCCATTTCATCAGTCGATATAGGTTGCACATTACGGGCAAGATCTGCTGTACGATAACCCTTTTCTAATGCCTGATTTACTGCTGTTTCAATAGCGTTAGCAATATCGTCTCGTTTTAAACTATAACGAACTAATAACGCCAAAGATAAAATTTGCGCTGCTGGATTTGCGATATTTTTACCGGCGATATCCGGTGCACTGCCGCCAGCCGGCTCATAAAGACCAAAGCCTTGTTCGTTAAGGCTTGCCGAAGGTAACATTCCCATTGAACCGGTGATCATGGCACATTCATCAGATAAAATATCGCCGAATAAATTTGAACATAAAATGACATCAAATTGGGAAGGATCTTTAACCAGTTGCATAGTGGCATTATCAATATACATATGTTCAAGCGCTACATCCGGATAATCTTTTGCGACTTGACTAACTACTTCACGCCATAAAATTGAGGTTTGCAACACATTAGCTTTATCAACTGAGGTCACTTTTTTGCGACGCAAACGAGCGGCTTCAAAGCCCATTTTGGCAATACGTTCGATTTCAAAACGGTGATACACTTCAGTGTCAAATGCTCGCTCTTGTGCACCGCTACCTTCTCGACCTTTTGGCAAGCCAAAATAGATACCGCCGGTTAATTCACGCATACATAAGATATCAAAACCATGCGAGGCAATATCTGCACGCAATGGGCAAAGCTCTTCTAAACCTTGATATAAGCGAGCAGGGCGCAAGTTGGCGAATAATTTAAAGTGTTTGCGAAGTGGTAATAGTGCGCCTCGTTCCGGTTGCGCATCGGGTGGTAAGTGGCTCCATTTTGGACCACCCACAGAGCCAAATAGAATCGCATCAGCCTTTTCACAACCTTCGAGCGTCTCTTTAGGTAACGGGCAACCATGAACATCGATAGCTGCACCGCCGACATCATACTCACTGGTGGTGATAGCAAGCTGATATTTTTGGCGAATCACTTCAAGCACTTTATAGGCTTGTTTCATCACTTCTGGTCCAATCCCATCCCCCGGTAATACTGCAATATGGTAGTTTTGTGACATATTCTTATTCCTTAACAATCTAATTTAATTTTGCTATTTTGTTCCCGATGAACAAAACAATATTCGGTTTTTAATCATGATGTAATTTTTGTTTTTCTTGCGCAACTTGATTTGCTCTATAGACATTATTTAATACATTGATTAATGCTAACGCTGATGAATGAACAATATCGGTTGCCAGCCCCACACCATGAAATTTACGGCCTTTATAATCAGCCACAATATCAACTTGACCTAAAGCGTTCTCGCCTTGACCTTTTGAAGCTAATTGATATTTAATAATTGAAATTGGCTCGCCAGTGATACGGTTAATGGCTTGATACACTGCATCAACCGGGCCATTACCGGTAGCTGCATCTGAAAATTTTTGATCGCCGATGATTAAACTGACCGATGCGGTCGAAACGACCGTTGAGCCGGATTGAACATTAAAATAGTCTAAAACATAATGCTCTTTTTCATCTTTTATTTGATTAATAAAAATTAAGGCTTCTAGATCGTAATCAAACACTTGCCCTTTTTTGTCTGCCAGCGCTAAAAACGCTTCATAGACTTGATCTAAGTTATAATCATTATCCTGATAACCTAACTCTTCTAAGCGATGTTTTACCGCTGCTCGACCGGAGCGGGAAGTTAGGTTTAATTGGATCTGATTTAAACCGATCGACTCGGGCGTCATAATTTCATAAGTTTCACGATTTTTTAGGATGCCGTCTTGATGGATCCCAGAGGAGTGGGCAAATGCGTTACTGCCAATAACGGCTTTATTTGCCGGTATTGGCATATTGGTAATTTGGCTGACAATTTGACTGGTACGATAAATTTCCTGATGATTGATATTGGTGTGAACATTTAAGATATTTTGGCGCACTTTGATCGCCATAATCACTTCTTCTAAAGCGGTATTTCCTGCACGTTCACCTAATCCATTCATCGCCCCTTCAATTTGACGAGCACCTTCTTGAATCGCGCTAATCGAGTTAGCCACCGACATGCCCAAGTCATCATGACAATGAACAGAGATAATCGCTTTATCAATGTTCGGGACACGTTCAAATAAGGTATGAATAATGCCACCAAATTGATAAGGAACAGTATAACCGACAGTATCCGGGATATTGATCGTACTTGCCCCGGCTTTAATCGCTGCTTCAACAATTCGACATAGGTTATCAATTGGGGTACGGCCTGCATCTTCACAAGAAAACTCCACATCATTAGTATAATTACGTGCACGTTTAATACAGTGCACAGCCCTATCAACGACATCATCAAATGTCATTTTTAATTTATCTTGTACATGTAAGGTTGATGTTGCCATAAAAGTATGAATACGAAATTGGTCAGCAACCTTTAACGCTTCAGCTGCAACATCAATATCTTTATCTATACAGCGAGATAACGCACAAACCCGGCTATCTTTAATCGTTTTAGCAATCGTTTGGACTGATTCGAAATCGCCCGGTGATGAGATTGGAAAACCAACTTCCATTACATCCACACGCATTCTTTCTAAAGCTAGCGCTATTTGTAGTTTTTCTTTGACACTTAAACTTGCTTGTAAAGCTTGTTCACCATCACGTAATGTGGTATCAAAAATAATGACTTGATCGCTCATTGTTTATTCCTTATTAATATTTTGGCGCTATCTCGGTATTTCAAGTTATGAAAACAAAAAACCCGCACTTTTGCGCGGGTTCTTGTTTATTTTGTCGAGTTGTTTACTAAATTACTTATTTACTCCACACACAAGCTATCCGCGCAAATTGATGCGAGGAGGAGGCTGAGGTCGAGAGATAAAAATTTAGTAAACATAAAAACTCTAATTCCAGTTAACACTACAGATTTAATTGTTGATATTTTTACCAAATGATGTTTGTTATGTCAACGATTATTTACTCATGTTGTCGCTATTTTGTTAAAATCATGAATAATAAAAAAGAGATGCCATTAGTGTAAAACTGCTTTTTCAGTTGACTATTATGAGTAATAGTAAATCTATTAGATTAATAAGTTGAGCTAAGGTATATTCTTACTATAATTAATCGATAACTTATCAATGCTAACGAGGGCATAACGATGAATATTGTTGATATTTCGCAAAAACGCTATACAACTAAACATTATGATCCAACTAAAAAAATCCCGGCAGATGTGATAGAACAACTGTTAACCGTACTAAGAAACAGTCCATCATCGGTTAACTCTCAACCGTGGCATTTTTATGTCATTGATAATGAAGCAGCCAAAAATAAAATTTTGCCGGCAATAGCTGATTTTAATCAACCACGTGTCACCGGCTCATCACATACTATTGTTTTTTGTATTAAAACCCCATTGGATGAAGCCCATTTAGTTAATCTCCTTAATCAAGAAGAGAAAGATGGCCGTTTGCCTTCGGCGGAATTAAAGGCGTCTCAAGATCAGGGACGACGTTATTTTGTAAATTTAAACAGCAAAACACCTGAATCACAACAGTGCTGGGAAGGTAAACAAGCCTATATTGCATTAGGGCAATTGCTTTTTGCCGCTGCGGCAATTGGTGTTGATTCTACCGCAATAGAGGGTTACGATTCTGCTAAAATGGATGAAATCTTAGATCTTAAAAGCAAAGGATTGAAAAGCATTGTGGTTGCAACGTTAGGTTATCGTGCTCAAGATGATGGTAATGCGCATCGTCCAAAATCACGTCTGCCGAAAGATCAAATCTTCACCTTTTTATAATCTGATTAACATCCCACCTCGTATTAGGTGGGATGAGTAATAAGGGTATGGTATTACTTCTGTGAATAATTGCTATAGTGTTTCAGTTTCTCTTCCAGCGCTTGTTGTTGTTCTAAACTAAACTCGTTATAAAAAAAGTAATACCCCGAACTCTCTTGTATGAAAAACACATAACCTTTTGATGTTTTCTCTATTTTATAAAATTCAGCATAGTTGATATTAGAAACTCCCACTTTTTTTATGTAACTGAAGGTTAGATGATCATCATAAAAAATACAGGTCATACTGCCAAAGCGTTCATTCAATGTTAAAACCTGCTTTTTTGATTGTTTTTTAAAATTAGCCAAAAATAAGGTAAGTAATAAAATAGGCAGTATGAAAATTAGTACTGATAAAGTAGGATTTTTTGGAAATAGCAACAAACTCAAAAATAAAAGGATAGTAGATAAAATAAACATCCTTTTTCTTGAATTTCGAAATTGATGACAAATAAACGCATATACACGTTTTTCATTATCGAAGGTGAAGGTAAAATTACGCATATTATCAGCAATTGAATCATCTAATTTTTGTGTAAAATTATCATCCAAACAACCTTGCAGCGCGTAATAAGTATCGACTAAATATTGTCGATCAATATGGCAATGAACGGTGATGTTATTCATACTTGCTCCTAAAATGGTCTTTATCACTCATACTGTCAATTTAATAGGTTATTGATTATATATGAAACCGATTAAATTACATGTAAAAAACAAAACCGACAGTGAATAAATCTAATCAATTCGGCAAATAACCCTAGACCCCATTGACAGAAACGTTACAATATACGGCATGACTTTTATAGCAAGTAAAATTAACTTGGCTATGATTAATTTAACAAACGGATGATGTTTTATGGCGCAATATGTTTATACCATGAATCGTGTTGGGAAGATTGTTCCTCCTAAACGTTATATTTTAAAAGATATCTCATTAAGTTTTTTCCCCGGTGCCAAAATTGGTGTTCTTGGCTTAAATGGGGCAGGTAAATCGACATTACTACGAATTATGGCTGGAGTGGATACCGAAATTGAAGGTGAAGCTCGTCCACAGCCGGACATTAAAATAGGTTATTTACCGCAAGAACCTAAACTTGATCCTAAGCAAACTGTACGTGAAGCTATTGAGCAAGCCGTTGGTGATGCCAAAAAAGCATTGGCTCGTTTAGATGAAGTGTATGCGGCTTATGCTGATCCAGATGCTGATTTTGACAAATTAGCCAAAGAACAAGCTGAACTTGAAGCAATCATACAATCGCAAGATGCGCATAATTTAGATAACCAACTAGAGCGAGCAGCTGACGCCTTGCGTCTACCGGATTGGGATGCAAAAAT
This sequence comes from Gilliamella sp. B3172, assembly GCF_026536465.1. Taxonomy (NCBI): domain Bacteria; kingdom Pseudomonadati; phylum Pseudomonadota; class Gammaproteobacteria; order Orbales; family Orbaceae; genus Gilliamella; species Gilliamella sp. B3172. The sequence goes on from NZ_JAFNOA010000001.1 coordinate 277,377, forward strand.
CGAAAATTTATCCGGTGGTGAACGCCGTCGTGTTGCTATTTGTCAGTTATTGCTGGAAAAACCGGACATGTTATTAATTGACGAACCAACTAACCATTTAGATGCTGAATCTGTCGCATGGTTAGAACGCTTTTTACATGACTATGAAGGCACGGTGGTCGCTGTAACCCATGACCGTTACTTCTTAGACAATGTTGCTGGTTGGATTTTAGAGCTAGACCGTGGTGAAGGTATTCCATGGGAAGGTAATTACTCTTCTTGGCTTGAACAGAAAGATCAGCGATTAGCGCAAGAAGCGGCAACCGAATCCGCTCGCCGTAAGTCGATTGAAAAAGAGCTTGAATGGGTGCGTCAAAATCCGAAAGGGCGTCAAGCAAAAAGCAAAGCTCGTTTAGCCCGTTTTGAAGAGCTTAATAGCAACGATTACCAAAAACGTAATGAGACCAATGAACTATTTATTCCACCTGGACCACGTTTAGGCGATAAAGTGATCGAAGTGAATAACTTAACTAAGTCATATGGTGATCGGGTGTTGATCGATAATCTCTCATTTAGTATTCCTAAAGGCGCAATTGTCGGGATTATTGGTCCAAATGGTGCCGGTAAATCAACACTATTTAGAATGTTATCCGGCAAAGAGCAACCCGATAGCGGTACGATTACGTTAGGAGATACCGTGCAATTGGCATCGGTCGATCAGTTCCGTGACAGTATGGATGATAAAAAGACCGTGTGGGACGAAATATCCAACGGACAAGATATTATGCGTATTGGTAATTTTGAAATCCCAAGCCGTGCCTATGTTGGTCGCTTTAATTTTAAAGGCGTCGATCAACAAAAAAGAGTTGGTGAATTGTCTGGTGGTGAACGTGGTCGGGTGCATTTAGCTAAATTACTTCAAGTTGGTGGTAATGTACTATTACTCGATGAACCGACCAATGACCTTGATGTCGAAACCTTACGTGCGCTGGAAAATGCGTTATTAGAGTTCCCGGGCTGTGCATTAGTTATTTCGCATGACCGTTGGTTCTTAGACCGCATTGCAACCCATATTCTCGATTATCAAGACGAAGGACATGTTGAGTTCTTTGAAGGTAACTTTACCGAATATGAAGAGTGGAAAAAACGCACTTTAGGCGCAGAAGCAGTAGAGCCGAAGCGTGCCAAATACAAAAGAATCACAAAATAGCGCTGATGATAATAATTCCCGCCGTGACAGACGGCGGGAACTCCTGCATGTTCAAGCTATTTTACATTGAGTTAAGATAACTTATAAACTCAATTCAAACCTAACCGATTAAGGTTAAATTTCCGATTAATCCTGCCTTATTTTGATACTAATTGCATTGAAGATTTTACAATTTTAGCAAAAGTATCAATCAATAACCGAGGAATGGCGCCCACTCCCCGTGACTTAGCATCATCACAAACCGCAATGGCTAAATCGGGTTTTGAACGTCGATGGATTGCTTTTTGAATGATTTTTGGTACTGACATATCAATATGTTGCACAGTATTGTAAGCGGCGAGTTTATAAACATGACTAAAGCCATGTTTAAATAGAAAATTCTCAATATCCCGTGCCGGTAAGACCGTGAGGTACTCACTCGGATCTTTATCAGGCGGTGCCAGTGATTTAACAATATCGGCATACTTTTTACCCGCCATATCGCCGTCGGTGATGACATACCAATGGATGCCCATTTTATTGGCATATTTAATCAGCGGTTTTAAGCCACACTGAGCAAACTCAATAAATTGTACCCCTTCAGAGCTTAAGTGATAGCCACTTTGCTCGGCTAATTCTCGCAACAACCAAACTTCGGTTTCGCCTTCAACTAATAACCAACTACGAGCAAATATAGCACTGGCTCGACGATAAAAAATATGGAACATAATTCGTCGGCTATCATCAACACTCAATGATTTAGGTGGAATATATTTTGTCACGATTTGATCGGGCATACGAATCAATCGATAAATATTTTCCAGTGGGAATAATGCGACTAAATCACTTGAATTAGAGGTAATAATCTTTTGCGTCGGTAAGTTTTTAAGCAAACGAAACCCGACCGCTAAAATAATCGGATGAAGTTGGCTTTCCGGCTCTTCCAGTATCAAAATCGGCACAGCACTTTGTGACAAAGGATTATTGCCTTTGGCATCAATAATCGAGCCAAATATGCCTAACAACGCACTACGCAAATAGCTGTTATCAAGATCATCTAAAATATTGTTGATCCGCTCAAGCGAGTTCCAGTCCTCAATACGTGGACTGGCTTGTTTATTGGCTTGTTTGTAATGATAACGATGCTGATAATCGGCAAAATAGTACTCTAATAACGCACGAGCAGCATTAAGCCCACGACTTAATTCATCTTGACTCAATTGCGCACTATGGGTTTTTAACTGATTGGACAGTTGGTCGATATAGTATTGTGACAAAGGTTGATTGGTGATCGGTAAATTATCCGTATTTATCGAGTTTTTTAGCGCCATGACCGGATTAAGGCTAATTAAAATCGCAATTAATGGTTGCGATTGTTCAGTTGATAATGCCTTGCCGTGTGGGTCGATTAATCGATGCTGAGTGAAAATACCATTATCTTGTTTATCAGCGCTAATTTGGTAACAAAGACGGTACAAATGATCCGATTCGTTTGGCGAAGCCATTGGGCGTAAGCGGGCATACACTTCACTGTCGAGCTCAGTTGAATATGATTCGCAATAAGTGACGACGATATTTATCTTATCGCCATAATTTTCATCTCTATCATGATAAAAATCGCTATCGACAAATTGATAAAATTTGTTATCGAGTGATAACAACTTTAAAGCGCTAATTAAGCTCGATCTTCCCCAACGGTTTTCACCAATAAGCACACTTGATTCCGGATTAAATGTTAAAGATAACTGACTAATCCCTCTAAATCCGGTAATCTCAATTTGTTCAATAAACATAGGATTTCCTTATTATTAAAGCTGATATTTTTCAGTTCGTTTTGCAATCCGCGCTGATTTTTTTTCCGCGGTTGTTAACAGTTTATGTTCATCATGCAAAATCGTTTTTAATGGTTTATTGAAATAAGTTTTTAAAAATAGCCAAATATCACGTTTAGTTAACCCGATTTTGGTCGATGAAAAATATAGCCCAATCAAATCTTTATCACGCCAACGGGTTGGCACTCGTTTTCGGGTTTGCGCTCGATGCAGATCAATGACGGATAATTTAATTTGCTGATGATGTTCAAATAACGGTAAATCCAATAAAAAATGGCATAAATAACAATCACGGTGATTGACCCCAGCGGCATGCATTTTGGCGGTCATTTTTGCCAGATAGATGATTAAAGAACGTTTCAGATGATAGCTAGGTGGCGTGGTTAACCAAGAGCGAGTAAAATCCTCTAAACTTACTGTCGGGTTAAGATCTTTGGTAATAATAAACGAGTGCCGTGTTAGTGGGTTTAACCCCTTACGACCAAAAGCACGCCCGTCCATGGTATTTACTCCCACTTGCGCTAAACGGTGAATGGCTGTCCATTCTTGTTTGGCGTCTAACACCGGTAATCTCAAGGACAATAAATTTTTGACGATCTCTTTTACCGTTATGCCACGGTGAATTTTAATAAAGTAAGATTCATCATCAAGTTTAAAATTTAACGTTTTTCGCTGTTTAACCGCCCGATAAACTTCACCGGAAATCTGCTCAACTTCGCTAAACGGATCTTTGCCTTTCCATAAATTCTCAAAAGGCGATTTGAGTATAATTTCATTCATAATGATGACAACCTAATATAATATCGGCAGCACGCTCAGCAAGGTGATATAAATCGGCGTTTTGCCCATATTCAATCGCATTATGATGCCATGCAGCTCGCTGTGCTTGATTAGTGATAGCATTTTCCAGTGTGCTATTTAATTCTGATTGATCAAAAGGCTCACTAAGTACCACACCAGCATTTGCATCTGTAATATGATAAGCATAACCGGCTATCCCGGTTACAATCACCGGCACACCAGCAGCTAGAGCCTCGATTAAAACCATACCAGCGGCTTCTTGTCGAGCTGGGTGCAGTAGTAGATCAGCGCTAAAGAGAAAATCGGGGATATCATCCCGCCCAGAGAAAAAACGGACTTGATTAAAAATACCCAGCTGTTTCGCCATTTTTTGGTAATTGTCGGGTTTATCTTGCCCGACAACCAAATAGCACACCTGTTTTTTTAACGCTTCGGGCAAAGCGGCAATCGCAATTAATGTGCGATCAACGCCTTTTCGTTTAAAGTCAGAACCAATTTGTACAATCACAAAAGCATCTTGCGCAATGTGATTGGCTTGCCTAAATTGCTGGCGTTTAATGGGTGAATCAATATGATATTGCCGATCTTTTGCAATACCGGGTGGCAGTAAAACAAATCTTGATGCTTGAGTATGGTAATATTTTTCAAAATCGGTAATTTGTTGCTTTGTTAGCACCATAATTTTGGTGTCATGCTGCGGATTAAATACCGCATCTTCAAATGCCAGATAGTGTTTACAGCGTTTAGACAATCTATAAAAAAAGCCTTTGTGGGAGACTTTCTCGGCAAAACACGTATCGCCGGCAAAATAGACATCTAATCCTGGCATTTTATTAAAGCCAACGACACAATCAACCGGATGTGTCTGTAAATGATCTTTGATCCAATGGTAATAAGCTAGATTCCGGCTATGATTTGATAGCCCCTTTTTCGGGACTAAAATAATGTCAAACTCTGTCGGTTTATCGCCTTGCCACTGCATAACATAAACACGAACTTTATGCCCTTTAGCGTGACAAGCTCGGGCAATTTGCAAGAAATCACGTTGCAAACCGCCGTAAGGAAAATATTTATAGATACAAAAAGCTAGTTGCATGCACATTGCCTCAAGTGTGAAAGGAGTATTATATACTTGTTGCTGCGCAAGGTACAAAAAATAGATTTGATCTTATACTGGAAGTTGTAGGTTTTTGGTTTGTAGGTTTCGGACACTGTTAATTAATTGATATTTTCATTTTGGTGTCTGCGTCTGAATTAGGGGGATTTGGATATTTTAAAAATATCTTAAATTTTTGTTTTTATACTGAAACATGGGGATTTTCTGAAAGTTCTTGTCGGGGTTTTGTGTTTTTGCTTAAACACCTATATTTTCTGAAAGTTTTTGGCAAGGGTTTGTGTTTTTTACTTAAACACCTATATTTTCTGAAACTTTTTGACAAGGTTTTTTATTTTCTTTGTAAGTTGTAGGTTTTTTGTCTGCAAGTTTCGGACGCTGTGAATTAGTCGATATTTTCAATACGGTGTTAGCGTCCGAATTAGGGGGATTTTGTGCGTAATCCCCCTAATAACCCCCTCGCAGCACCACCCAAAGCGGTCTTCGACTGCCCTCCGCCTTCGTTCGGTTTTAACGCACCGGCGCTGATTTGTTCCGGACAAAGCAGCGCCACGCCAAACATCCCTGTTTGGCGTGCTGACCTCTCTCAGTTGTCGGCGCTTTGTGAAGGTGCGGTCTGGTGCATTTGTTTGTTTTTGTGGGGAGGTAATGGTTAATCGTTTAGAATTAGTAATGAAGTTCAAAATACAAACTTTTTAAACCCTTTTTTTTAGCTAAAAATAAAACCATTAAAAATCAATATATTGCGAAAGTGTTAGAAAAAAGGGTTTTTAAACCTAAAATTGCCCTTTGTGTTTTTATAAACGATGTTTATAGTATATAAGATTCTACTTTGCAGCCGCATAGGCTGTTTAGAAATAAATCTCCTTCGACTCAATATCATTTATACACTTTGCAGCCGCATAGGCTGTTTAGAAATTGTCGCTATCTTTAACTCTATTCATTGCTATCTTTGCAGCCGCATAGGCTGTTTAGAAATTAATGGATTCTACTAATCTAGCATTTAGCAACTTTGCAGCCGCATAGGCTGTTTAGAAAACTGGACCGGAAAATACAGTAATAAATCAGGGCTTTGCAGCCGCATAGGCTGTTTAGAAAGTGGGTTGAACAAATAAATACTACAAATATCACTTTGCAGCCGCATAGGCTGTTTAGAAATGAATCAAATGCTGCTACTGTTGAATATCCAACCTTTGCAGCCGCATAGGCTGTTTAGAAAACATTTTCCTAAACAAAGATTAAATGATGAGTCTTTAAAGCTGCATAAGCTGTTTAGAAATATCTTATTCTCACAATAATATCTTTCTCTTCCTTTAAAGCTGTATAAGTTGTTTAGAAATAGTCAAGCCGAACACATAGACATCATGATCACTTTACAGCTTCATAAAGGGTTTAGGATATTTTTAAATATCCAAAACTTTTGTTTTTATACTAAAACGTAGGTGTTTTCTGAAAGTTTTTGGCAAGAGTTTGTGTTTTTGCTTAAACACCTATATTTTCTGAAAGTTTTTGACAAGGTTTTTACTTTCTTTGTAAGTTGCGGGTTTTTAATCCGCAGGTTTCGGACGCTGTTAATTGGTTGATATTTTCTTTTCGGTGTTAGCGTCCGAATTAGGGGGATTTTATGCGAAATCCCCCTATACCCCCTTGCAGCACCACCCAAAGCGGTCTTCGACTGCCCTCCGCCTTCGTTCGGTCTTAACGCACCTGCGCTGATTTGTTCCGGACAAAGCAGCGCCTCGCCAAACATCCCTGTTTGGCGTGCTAACCTCTCTCAGTTGTCGGCGCTTTGTGAAGGCGCAATCTGGTGCACTTGTTTGTTTTTGAGAAAGTTAATGGTAAGTCGTTTAGAAATAGCAATGGAGTTTAAAATACAAACTTTTTAACCCTTTTTTTAAGCTAAAAATAAAACCATTAAAAATCAATATATTGCAAAAGCGTTAAAAAAAAGGGTTTTTAAACCTAAAATTGCCCTTTATGTTTTTATAAACGATGTTTATAGTATGTAAGATTCTACTTTGCAGCCGCATAGGCTGTTTAGAAATCTTTACAGAAGGACATATGTTTAGCAATGGACTTTGCAGCCGCATAGGCTGTTTAGAAATTATTAGGGCCGTAGCCCTAGCTTATTCTGATCTTTGCAGCCGCATAGGCTGTTTAGAAACGCGACTAACCCACCCACATTAAGATTAAAATCTTTGCAGCCGCATAGGCTGTTTAGAAAAAATAAATTAGATAACGCCTCAAACATACTAACTTTGCAGCCGCATAGGCCGTTAAGAAATCAGAACCTTTACCAAAAGCTTTATCTAACATATTTACAGCTGCAGAAAGGTTTAGGATATTTTTAAAATATCCTAAACTTTTGTTTTTATACTAAAACGTAGGTGTTTTCTGAAAGTTTTTGTTAAAACTTTATTTTTTTGCTTAAACGTCTATATTTTCTGAAACTTCTTGACAAGGTTTTATACCTTAATTGAAAGTTGTAGGTTTTTAGTCCGCAGGTTTCGAGCGCTGTGGGTTTGGTGGTTTTTTCATTACGATGTCAGAGTCCGAATAGGTGTATATTGAGCGAAATCTTCCTATACCCCCCCACGCAGTACCTTACAAAGCGTTTTACTACAAACTTAATTCATCGCTAAGATTATCATTACGGATATAATTCAACTATTCAATATGTTTATAAGCTGACATAAACATCTATTTTATATTATATTATCGAGCTTAGTGTTTATTAATGGATAAGTGAAGATTAGTATGAATAAGGAAATTTTTTTTAATAGCAAATATGTTATTTTATTTCTCTTTCTGGTTGTGTGTTTTACATGGGGAACAACATGGATTGGGATAAAAATTGCTGTTGAAACGGTTAATCCACTTTTAGCTGCTGGTTTGCGTTTTGTTATTGCATTTCCTTTTTTAGTATTAATTACAATTGTTGCTAAATCACCAATATTGTTTCCTCGAAAATCATTCCATTTTTTTCTACTTTTAACGTTATTTTATTTTACCATTCCTTATTATTTGATTAGTTTTGGTGAACAATATGTATCGTCAGGTTTAACGTCATTGTTATTTAGCACAATGCCGATTTTTTCAATTATTTTCGCTAAGATAATCTTAAAAGATAAAATATATATAAATCAGGTTATAGGTATTATAGTGGGATTTTTATGTTTGATGTACATTTTAATCTCTGAAGGTTTTATTCTTTCCTATAGCGATTTTTGGGGCGTAATATCAATACTTTTAGCGGCATTGATGCATGGTTTTTTATATGTTTACTCCAAAAAAGCTGGCGAAGGTATAAATGTCTTTACCTTCAACACACTGCCAATAGGCGTTGCGGGTATCGCACTTTGTTTGTTGAGTTTTTCTTTTGAAGAGAATAATTTTCAAACTATCTCGTTAAATAGCTGGTTAGCATTAATTTATCTCGGTATTTTTGCCTCAGTATTTGGCTTTATTGCTTATTTCTTTTTATTAAAACGAATGAGTCCGGTAGTATTGTCATTTATTTTCATTATTTTCCCAGTTGTCGCTATTTTTATTTCATCGATTTATGAGCATAAAATCATTTCAACTAATTTCATTATTTGTACAATCATTATGTTGTGTGGTTTTGCTATAACAAAATTACCTGTCAATGTTTTTAAAAAGTGGGTAAAGAGCGATAAAAATAGAGATAATCAATAAATCGTTACTTTAACAAAAGGTAAGTTGTAACTGATTTTTTGATTTAGCAAATCGATTGACTTTGCATTGTTTTATCAATTATCAACGTCAATGCTTATACACTACAAAATGGTGGTATCTTGATTGTTAATTATCTACATTATTTTAAATGATGATAGCGAGTTGTTAATAAATGATTGATAGCTAAGTTTAGCTATTTCAATACGTTATTATAATTGGAAGTGATAAGTATCATTGATTGCACTACCTTGCGCACCAAATTGTCTTAAATTGTGATCGACCGCATTCATTGATTGCCAATGGTTTTCGCACCAATCAGGGGCAAGTAGGGTGGGTTTGCGGGCATTGGCGGAGATGCGGTGGTATAAAATATTGGCGGGTGTTTGTCTGATTATATCGCCAGCGATATCGACATACTGCTCTAAAGAAAGTATATCAAGTCGGCCTGCACGCCATGCCTTCGCCATGATGCTGCCTTCTACGATATGTAACGGGTGCAGTTTTAAACCATCTACTCCGCTGTTTAATACGCTATCAAGCGTAATTAAATTATCCTGTTTGGTTTCTTTAGGCAGGCCTAGAATTAAGTGAGTACAAACTTTTATGCCTAGCCTACGCGCTTTTTGCACAGTTTGATGATAGGCAGCAAACGTATGTCCACGATTAATATCGTGTAAGGTTTTATCGTGAGCGGTTTGTAAGCCAAGCTCAAGCCAAACTTCGAAGCCTTTGGCATGATAACTGGCAAGTAAATCCAACGCTTCATCCGGCACACAATCCGGACGAGTACCCACACAAAGCCCGACAATATCGGCGCTATTGAGCGCTTCTTCATACATATTTTTAAGTATTTCAACCTCGGCATAAGTGCTGGTATAGGCTTGAAAATAAGCAAGATAGCGTTTGGATTTTTTCATCTGGTTGGCTTGTTGGGCAAGCTGCTGTGTAATGGTTTTGACTTGAATGGACTCATCAATAATCGATGCGACATTACAAAAGGTGCAACCGCCTACACCGATAGTTCCGTCCCGATTAGGACAGCTAAAACCGCCATGTAAGGTGAGTTTATAGATTTTTTCGCCATAACGGCGTTGCAGGTCAGCACCAAACGTATTGACCACTAAATGAAGTTGCATAATCAGCCAAAAATAAAATTTTGCCTATTTTACGAAGCGAATGAGTTAAATTCAACCGATGATAAATTTTTATATACAATTGACGTAACTTTAGTCGGCTTTTCTTTAAGATGTTTTGAAACGAACACTGTGGTGTAACATATTATGCCGTAATAAGTTTTATTGATGATTTTTAGAATCGCAATATTTTCAAAGCTTAATACTGAGAAAATTATACGAGTAATCTAATCTTTTTATTTTTCTGTAGCTAGAAAATAAGATGTTTCAGTTTCTACCTTACTATCATCTTTCCAATCTTCGATATCTCTTTCATATTGTATTAATTCGACCTGATCACCTTTTTTATAATTGCGTAATTGAAAGGCTTTTTCTAATCCTACTTCTAACTCGTAAGGTTTATCATTGGGTAAAAAACAACCATGATCTGCGCGCCCCCTCTTTTCCGATTTGGTAATTAACACCTTGATATCAAATACACTTATTTCATGTTCCTGTTCGCCTTCGCCAATAGAAAAAATACCGTGTTGTGGATCTTCTAATAATGTCCCGGTTAGCAAACAGAGATTTTGGAAAGAGGCAGTAGCTATCTGACTGAATAAAATACAAATAATAAAACTTATTACGCGGCAAATCGTTTTCATAACGTTAATAGACTCGGTAAGACAAATTTTCAATATTATTCAAAAAATTTAATTAAAAAAAAAGCGTTTTTTTGTCTAGTCCTGATACTTTTACTAGTCGTTTGATTTTTTATTAACTGGCTAAAAAACAATAATTGCGATCTTCTGCTTTACTATAAATATTTTTTATAATTCAAAAAAAGGATTGAAATCGTTGGCTGATTAAGTAAGGATATTCGTTATGCTGTTTTCCATACTTGAAAACAATAATTAAGTCAAAAAGTCAATGTAATCCAAAAACAAGGAGTCAATATGTTTAGTAAAGAAATGACTATTGCCGATTATGATAAGGAATTATGGGACGCCATTAAGGGTGAAGAGCAACGTCAAGAAGATCATCTCGAATTAATTGCCTCCGAAAACTATACCAGCCCAAGAGTGATGCAGGCACAGGGTACTCAATTAACTAACAAATATGCTGAAGGCTATCCAGGTAAGCGCTATTACGGTGGTTGTGAATATGTTGATATTGTTGAGCAACTTGCTATTGAACGAGCCAAAGCGCTATTTGGCGCCGATTATGCGAATGTGCAACCCCATTCCGGATCGCAGGCTAATTTTGCTGTCTATAGTGCATTATTAAATATTGGTGATACCGTACTTGGAATGAATTTATCCGAAGGCGGGCATTTGACTCACGGTGCTCCGGTTAGTTTTTCCGGCAAGTTTTATAATATTGTCGCTTATGGCGTGGATGAAACAGGGCATATTGATTATGACCAATTAGCGAAAATAGCAACTGAGTCAAAACCCAAAATGATTATTGGTGGATTTTCGGCTTATTCGGGCATCGTCGATTGGAAACGAATGCGTGAAATTGCCGATAGTGTCGGCGCCTATTTTTTTGTTGATATGGCGCATGTTGCCGGTTTAGTGGCTGCGGGCGTTTATCCTAACCCTGTTCCACATGCACATGTGGTAACAACCACAACGCATAAAACGCTTGGTGGTCCACGAGGTGGTCTGATTTTGGCGAAAGGTGGCAGTGATGAGCTTTATAAGAAATTAAATTCAGCGGTCTTCCCAGGCGCTCAAGGTGGGCCGTTAATGCATGTGATTGCTGCCAAAGCGGTCGCATTAAAAGAAGCAATGGAGCCAGCTTATCAAGCTTATCAACAGCAAGTGGTTAAAAATGCTCAAGCTATGGTTGATGTGATTTTAAAACGTGGTTATAAAGTGGTTTCCGGCGAGACACATAATCATCTATTTTTAATTGATTTAGTGGATAAAAAAATTACCGGTAAAGAGGCCGACGCCGCTTTAGGCAGTGCCAATATTACGGTTAATAAAAATAGTGTGCCTAAAGATCCACAAAGCCCGTTTGTCACATCCGGCGTGCGTATCGGTACACCGGCTATCACTCGCCGAGGATTTAAAGAAGAGCAGGCACGTGAAGTGGCTAATTGGATTTGTGATGTATTAGATAATATTGATGATGAACAAGCGATTCAATCAGTTAAACAAAAGGTGTTAGCGATTTGTCATCGTTTTCCGGTTTATCAACATTGATGTTAATCACTTTCGCCGGCAAGGTCGGCGAAAGTGAGGTATAAACCATTATCGATATTGATTATTTTCTTCCTGCTGGCCATTTTGGGTTGATTGTGCTTGTGGCTGCTCAAAGTAACGCTGAAAATCACCTTGATACCATAACCAACCGGCAGTAATGCCAATCCCAAATACGATTGCACATAAAAGTATCATCATCGATTTTTTATTCTGGCTTTTTAACGGATCACGTAAATTCCGTTTAGCATTTTTCGGTAGCTCAGCTTTACTGGTCAGTAGTTTACCGAGTAAGAAGTTGATTTTAACTTGTCCGTTAATCGCCCAACCCGAAGCTTCAAGCAGTGGACCAAGTGTTCTTCGTCTTAATTTCAACCATGCCAAAATAACCGAAGGCCCCGAAATAATCAGAAATAACCCGATAAAGACCAGTGGGAATTGCCACCATGACAAGGAAAATATCGCTTGAAACAGTGTTGCTAAGGCGGTACCAATTGCCCCAATGGCTAAGCCAATAGCCGCAAAAATACCCACGCTTTTACCAATATCAAATTTATTTTCAGGCGATTGTAGTACCTGTGCGCTGGATTTTTCGATATCCGCATCTTTACTGGTTGCCCATTTATTAATTTGTTCGGTAATTAAGCGACCAATACGCTGATAAGGTGCCCAAATAGCTTGTTGAATACTAATAGGTTTAGTGATCATCTTCACAACATTGGCATCCCAGTCATTGCCGTTATTATCGATAAATACGCCATTACGTCCTTCAATTAATAAATCGCCTTGACCGGCAGTCATCGCAGCTGCAATGAGCTGTTTTTGATCATGTCGGGTACATTCACAATAGAGTAAGCAAAGTTCTGAATAATTTGCCATATTGGAATGTTTAGCAATATTATCAACTGCTACGCAAAGCGTTGCACAGCGTCCGTCGATATAAAGTTTTCCTAGTTGGAAAGCCGCTCTTTTTTCTAACGAAAAGAAATCAGCAAAAGAGGCAAAGTTAACCAGTAAGCGATAAAGGTGTTTGTGAAAAAGCACTAACTTTTCTAAAACAAGCACATCGGATGCTGAAATAGGGGTTTTATTATCTTGTTCAACCATTTGCTCAAAAGCAGTTAATAAATCGCTTGATGCCAAAGAGTTAATTAACTTATTTGGGATATCTTCTAAACTTGAAGTTGGTTTGGTTGTAACATCCGCTTGCGCCATTTCCGGTTTAGCGGTAATTAAGCTGGTGTAAGCTTCAAGACTGTTTTGAATATTTAACCACTCTTGTTGGGTAAGCTGATCAGGATTTGCTAACTCAGATGCAACAAGCGTTTTAAATCGGCTAATTTTTGCTTTCCAAAGTGGATTAAGCCCGTTCACTAAATCGAGAGCGCTGACGGTATCAATCTTCGATAAAGGTAACTCAGCAAGGGCTTCATCAGATAATAAGCCGTTTTCGGTTGGGACAATATATTTTTCATCCACGTTTAAAGCACCTTGTGCTTGTGGTGCGTATTGTGCCAAGGCTACACGAAGAAAATAGTCATCGATTTTCGGTTTTAAGGTTTGGACTAATTTCCATATTTCAGCTTGATTTTCACCAAATGGCGTTTGTGTGTGACTAATATCGGTTTGCCACTTTTGCCATGTTTTTAAATTTTCAACAAACGTTTTAGCGATGTCCAAATCAATGCCGTCTTGCCCGCTCATATCTTTTTTGGCACCGGTGGTGTTTATCGCTGTTTGGATAAACGTTTGCATCTCTGATGACAATTCGGCAGAAGGGGGGAAAATTAAATCACCATTATACAGTTTACCAGCATTGATCTTGATCGATTGTTGCACATCTTCTTGCGTTAAATAGTCAGATTGGCTTTTGCCTAAGCTGGCTAAAATACTGTGTGCGGTAACCGATAGCTTTTTACCTTGTTCGCTCGATGTATCGATTTGCGATATCGGTAAGGTTTGCGATGATGCTAAAATACTTTTAAATGAGACGATGCGTTGTTGTGTCCAACTTATCGCATCTAATATATCGGGAATTCGGATCCGACCGTCCTTATCACTGTCCAATAGTGCCAACGTTCTTTCATCAAAATCCAGTCCGGTTGTTGGGCAACTTAATGCTACCCATAATTTGGGATCTAAATTAGGTAAATTGATAATATCGTCGGCATTTTTAAATACAACTTGATCTAATCCGCCGACACGTTGAAATGTCCACATATGACTCATAATAACCTCCATACCCAAATATTATTAATATTTTCAAAGATTAATCAATATAGCTGTATATGTTTTTTATTAAAAAGAAGAGAAAATGGATTCTCACTTCTGTGAGGACTTAAAGTGTATCTTTGATAATTGATCTTAGTTGCTTACGACAACTTTGTGATAGAATAACGCCTTATGATTGAATATCCAAATAAAAACCACAAATATGTCATTAATTAATCTTACTAACGCTTATCTATCATTTAGTGATGCCCCACTGCTTGACCATATCGATATGTCGATTGAAGCTAATGAGCGAGTCTGTCTTGTTGGGCGTAATGGTGCCGGTAAATCGACCTTATTGAAAGTTTTAAATAAAGAAGTGCCTTTAGACGAAGGGCAAATTATTTATGAAAATAATGTTGTCGTTTCTCGCCTGCAACAAGATCCACCTCGAGATATTAAAGGCACTGTGTTTGATTTTGTTGCAGAAGGTTTACAACAGCAAGCTCAGTTATTAAAAGATTATTATGAGCTATCACATCAAGTTGAGCGTGATCCGAGTGAGAGTAACTTAGCCAAATTGGCTAAAATGCAAGAACAGCTTGATCAACAAAATGGTTGGCAACTCGATAATCGAGTGCGAAATGTCATTTCATCCCTTTCCTTAAACGGCGATGATTTATTATCATCGCTGTCAGGTGGCTGGTTACGTAAAGCGGCTTTAGCGAAAGCTCTCGTTTGCCAACCAACAGTGCTATTACTTGATGAACCGACCAACCATTTGGATATCCAGACGATTAAATGGTTAGAAGAGTTTTTAAAAAGCTTTAACGGCAGTATTGTATTTATTTCGCATGACCGTTCGTTCATTCGTCAAATGGCGACACGGATTATCGATCTCGATCGAGGCAAAGTCGCTTCGTGGGGTGGTGATTATGATAGTTATTTGCTTGGTAAAGAAGAAGCATTACGGGTCGAAGAGCTACAAAACGCTGAATTTGATAAAAAATTAGCACAAGAAGAAGTTTGGATCCGTCAAGGCATTAAAGCCCGCCGAACACGAAATGAAGGACGAGTTCGAGCGCTAAAAGCGATGAGGCAAGAGTATTCACAGCGTCGTCAAGTCATGGGAAGCGCTAAAATGCAAATTGAAGAGGCGCTACGTTCAGGAAAAATTGTCTTTGAACTCGATAATGTGACATATCAAATTGAAGATAAATTACTGGTTAATCAATTTTCCGTGCAAGTGTTACGGGGTGATAAAATCGCTTTAATTGGGCCGAACGGAATTGGTAAAACCACGTTATTAAAATTGATGCTAGGCAATTTAACGCCAACTTCTGGCACCGTTCACTGTGGTACCAAATTGGAAGTCGCCTATTTTGATCAGTACCGTTTAGAGCTCGATCCGGAAAAAACAGTCATGGATAATTTGGCGGAAGGTAAGCAAGAAGTCATGGTCAATGGCAGGTCTCGGCATGTACTGGGTTATTTGCAAGACTTTCTATTTCCGCCTAAACGGGCAAGAACGCCGGTAAGAGCGCTCTCCGGTGGTGAGCGAAATCGTCTTTTATTAGCTAAACTATTTTTAAAGCCAAGTAATTTATTAGTGCTCGATGAGCCAACCAATGATCTTGATATTGAAACGCTAGAACTGTTAGAAGAGTTGGTTAATGATTATCAAGGTACGGTATTGCTGGTTAGTCACGATCGGCAATTTGTCGATAACGTCGTTACCCAATGTTGGTTTTTTGAAGATAACGGCAAAATTGGTATTTATGCTGGCGGTTATAGCGATGCTTTGCAACAACAGCAACAGGCAAAACCGGTTAATGCTCCAGCACCAACACCGGCAAATAATAGTGATGCTGCTAAAAAAACGGCATCCAACGGCGGGGTATCGGCCAGCGAATCGGTTGCGAAAAAGAAAGTGAAGCTTAGTTATAATGAGCAACGAGAACTGGCGCAATTACCGGAAAAGATTGAAGCGCTTGAAACGGCGATTGATCAGTTGCAAACACAAATTGGCCAAAGTGACTTTTTTAATCAACCGCACGAAGTAACCGGACCCATTTTACAAGCGTTAACTGACAAGGAAGCCGAATTAGAAGCGGTATTCGAACGTTGGGAACAACTTGAATCGTTAAGCAAATAAGCGCTTGCTAAGCAGCGCTTATAATGGCTTTATCCAGGATTTTCTGGTCAAAACGAAAAACAGCAGTAGGGCGATGACAACAAAGATTGCGCCAATAAAGCCAATATAGTGAGTTGATAATACCACTAAAACTTGACTACCCACAAAGGCGCCGCCTCCTATTCCAATATTATAGATCCCTGAATAGACCGATGTAGCAATATCTGCCGCATCCGGCGCAACATCAATCACTTTGCTTTGCATCACCATACCAATAATCGTGATCGCCAGTCCCCACACCATGCCTTGAATAATTGCGGTATAAAAGCTTAGCGCACAAACATAAAGCGATAATAAGCACAGCATTAAAAGTATCATTGGGATGACTAAAATGGCGGTCGGGTGTTTTTCAGCATATTTGGCAAAGATAACACTACCAATCATGCCCGAAAAGCCGACAGCCAGTAATAAGATAACCACCATATGTTGGCTAAAACCGCCCACTTTAAGCATAAAAGGGGTGATATAGGTGTAGGCGGTGAAATGACCCGTGATAATAATCGCCGTTAACAGATAGATATTAATTAAAACCGGGCGCTTTAACACCTTTGGAATATCTTTAAGGGAAATGGTGTTCATGCTTGGTACGCTCGGTAGTAAATAGAGCAGTAAAACCATAATACAAAACGCCAGTACCGCAATACATAAAAAGGTGATTCGCCAGCCAACTAATTGTCCTATCATGGTGCCAATTGGAATGCCTAATACTGTCGCCATTGACGTGCCGACAACAATAAAGCCCATGGCTTTCGCTCGTTTACCGTTGGGGGCTAATCGTACCGCCAATGGCGTGGTAATGGCCCAAAACACGGCGTGAGCACAAGCAATACCAATGCGGGCGGTCATCAAACTGTAAAAATCCCACGCAAAGCCAGCTAAAATATGGCTGGAAATAAATAAACAGAACAGAAAAATCAGTAATTTTCGCCGTTCCATTTTCGATGTTAAAACCGTTAATGGAAGTGACAATAACGAGACCGCCCAGGCGTAGATAGTTAATAGCAATCCGGTGTGTGCCACATCCATTGAAAAGCTCTCGGCAATGTTGGGAAGTAATCCAACTGGCACAAATTCGGTCGTATTAAAAATAAATCCGGCAAAAGCCAGACAAAGAATCGATGACCAGATCCGGGAACGTTTATTGGCAGTATTCATGATTTATATTAAGTGGGGATAAATGATTAAATAATTATAACTGAATATTTCGGGTTGTTAAATGGTTTGCCACTACAAGCGAGAGTTAAAATGCCAACTTAAACAGCAAAGTCGGCATTGATTTGACTGATTTATTTTAAGGTGTTTATCACCGCTAACACTTTATCATAATCAGGCTCTTCGGATGTCTCTTTAACGTATTGGACATAAACAATGTTATCATTTTTATCCACCACAAAAACGGCGCGCGTAAGTAATCGCAACTGTTCTATCACTACCCCATATTTTAAACCGAAATCGAGGTCTTTATGGTCTGACGTTACTTTAACTGCATCAATACCTTCTGCTGCACAGTAGCGATTAAGTGCAAAAGGCAGATCGACACTGACTGAAAATATCACCACATCTTTTAATTTCGCCGCTTGGGTATTAAATCGATGAACTTGGGCACTACAGACCGAGGTATCGATTGAGGGAACGGAATTAATTATTCTCACTTTACCTTTAAAATCGGATAATTTAACCGGCTTCATGGCTGAATCTTGAACAGTAAAATCTGGCGCCTTATCACCCACTTTAATATGCGTGCCCAATAGTGTAACCGGTACACCTCGCATGGTGACTTGGTTGGTAATTTTTTGCATATGACCCTCCCAAATATCGCTAGCAATAGTTAAGGTAAAATAAATCTTGTGCTACGGTTAATAGGTTTTTTTACTATAGACTGAGTTTTATTATACTGCAATGCACAATGGGCCGTGATGCCAATGATTTTACCGATTAATCAAATTGTGAATATTTTCTGTGATAAGCTATATTTATAAACCTTATTTTTAAATCTTATTGTAAATCTTTATTCTTTAATTTTAATGTGACGCTAGTCACAGCTAAATCAATATATTGTTTGTTTATTGCGCTATATCCTTTATGATTATCATTGTATTATTGCAGCAAAAATGAAAAATTGATCTAGATAAACCTATAATAACACCACGATTCCTTAGAAAATTTTTCACGCTATCGGTTTTAGTGCCGTAAACCTAATAAGCGCTCACTCATTTACTTTTCTTAAGGAGGTTATTATGCCTATACATTTTGTTAAGCGTATTATTATTTGTAGTCTATTTTGTGCTCAAGCTTATGCCAGTGATGTGCTAGATGTGACAACAGATCCGACAAGTTTTTACCTTAAAGAGAGCGAAGCGCCGAATAGTTTACAACTATTACCGGCACCGCCCGACTTTACCAGCGTCGATTTTTTGCGAGACAAAGCAATGTATGATTGGGGTAAATCGATGCGTTCAACCGAACGGGGACATCAAGCTTATTTGGATGCTGATTCAAGTAAGGATAATGTCACTAAGCAATTTTCACCGTCGTTTGGTCATGATATTTCAGCAACCAGCACACCAGAAATTTATAAACTTATCACAACCATGAAAGAAGATGCCGGCGATCTGGCAACCCGTTCAGCTAAAAAATACTATAATCGAGTTAGACCATTTTCTTTTTTCAATGAATCAACTTGCCGACCAGAAGATGAAAAAGAGTTATCCACCAATGGTTCTTATCCTTCCGGTCACACCACAATCGGCTTTGCGATCGCACTGGTTTTGGCAGAAATCAACCCCGAACGACAAAATGAGATCTTAAAACGAGGTTATGATATTGGCGAAAGTCGGGTAATTTGTGGTTATCATTGGCAAAGTGATGTTGATGCAGCAAAAGTCATGGCTGCTGCGGTGGTTGCCAAATTACACACTAATGCTCAATTTACGGCGCAATTAGCCAAAGCTAAAGTTGAATTTAGTCAGTTAAAATAGCTTGTTATTGCCGATAAAAATGTAATTTGTATTGCTGTTATTAGCGTAAATGCGTGAATTATTATTTAACCATATTGGCTGTTTATAACAGCCAATATTGATGTTGCTTATTATAACGCTTTGAATGAAATATCGGGTAAAATCACCTCGCTTTGCCAATAGAGTTCGCTGGCAATCTGTCCGGCTATTTGTTGGTAAAGCTGGCTAAATTCGCTGTCGGGATGACTGATAACCGTTGGTTGACCGGTATCGAGATCCTGACGTAGCATTTTATGTAGTGGTATTTGCCCTAACAATTTAGTGTGATATTGCTGCGCTAACTGCTTAGCTCCCCCTTCACCAAAAATAGCTTCGTGATGCCCGCAGTTCTCGCAGATGTGGTAACTCATATTTTCAACAATACCCAGTGTTGGCACATTGACTTTATTAAACATAGCGATCCCTTTTTTAGCATCAATTAAGGCGATATCTTGTGGGGTGGTGACAATCACCGCGGCGGTTACCGGGATACTTTGCGCCAACGTTAGCTGAATATCGCCGGTTCCCGGTGGCATATCAATCACTAAATAATCAAGTTCCGGCCAAAGGGTATCTTGTAGTATTTGCAACAGCGCTTTACTAGCCATAGGTCCTCGCCAAACCATGGCGCCGTCGGCTTCAACCAGATAGCCGATCGAGTTGCTGGCAAGCCCATGTGCCATAATTGGCGACATATGCTTATTATCCGGCGTCAAGGGCTGTGCGTTTTGAGTGCCTAACATGGTCGGGATAGACGGACCATAAATATCAGCATCTAAAATCCCCACTTTTGCTCCTTGTGTTTGTAAGGCCAGTGCTAGATTAATTGCGGTTGAAGATTTACCCACGCCGCCTTTACCGGAACTAATGGCAATGATGTTTTTAATATTTTTGATCGCATGTTGGTTGTTTGCTCGTTTTAAGGTGGCGATATTATAGTCAATTTGCCATTTAACCTCGTTAACGCCGTCAAGTTTAAGGAGCATTGGCGTTGTTTGGTGTTTTAGTGCATCAAAAGCCGTTTGCCAGGCAAACGGTAAAGTTAAATGAATCGATAAAACCTGATTATCAATTTCACAACGTTTTACAGCGCCAAGTTCAATCAAATTTTTAGATAAAGTAGGATGAGTAAAATTCTCTAGAATTTTTTTTGCTTCCATGGTTATTAGCCTTAACTTTTATTAACGAGTTTTATACTCATAGTGCATCAAATAGATATGATTATCGATATTGTGTTAGGTTGTTATTGGTCAGAGTGATTCTTCTCTCTGATAAAATGATAACGATTCTGTGCACAATATCGCTCAAAGTCTATAAAGAATTTTTATCAAATTATGGCATAAATCTGGCGATAATCCCACGATTGATGTACTATTTCCGCCATTATGTAATAAAAGGTATTAATTCGATATGACAACTCAACGCAAAATATTGGTAACTTGTGCGCTTCCTTATGCAAATGGTGCAATTCACTTAGGTCATATGCTCGAACATATTCAAGCAGATGTATGGGTACGCTATCAACGTATGCGTGGCAATGAGATCTATTTTATTTGCGCTGATGATGCACATGGTACGCCAATTATGCTCAAAGCGCAGCAATTAGGCATCACCCCGGAACAGATGATAGATGAAGTTAAAATTGAGCATCAACGTGATTTTGCCGGTTTCAATATTAGTTATGATAATTACCACTCAACCCATAGCCCCGAAAATCGTGAAATATCTGAAAAGATCTACAAACGATTAAAGGCTAATGGCTATATTAAAACCAAAGTGATATCACAGCTATTCGATCCCGAAAAAAAGATGTTTTTACCGGATCGTTTTGTTAAAGGGACTTGCCCTCGTTGTAAATCACCAGACCAATATGGCGATAACTGTGAAGTTTGTGGTGCAACTTATAATCCGATTGATTTAATTAATCCGCAATCGGTGGTATCGGGTGCAACGCCGATCATGAAAGATTCAGAGCACTTCTTTTTTGACTTGCCTGCGTTTTCCGATATGTTACAAGCGTGGATCCGATCTGGAACATTGCAAGATCAAGTTGCCAATAAAATGCAGGAGTGGTTCGAAGCAGGCTTACAACCATGGGATATTAGCCGTGATGCGCCATATTTTGGTTTTGAAATTCCCGATGCACCGGGTAAATATTTTTATGTTTGGTTAGATGCGCCAATCGGTTATATGGGGTCTTTCCTTAATTACTGTAATAAACACAATAAACCGATTTTTGATCAATTTTGGAATAAAGATTCAACCACTGAACTTTACCATTTTATTGGTAAAGATATTGTCTACTTCCATAGCCTGTTTTGGCCGGCAATGTTAGACGGTAGCGAACATCGTAAACCTTCTAATATTTTTGTGCATGGTTATGTCACTGTCGACGGGGCGAAGATGTCAAAATCACGTGGCACCTTTATTCAAGCAAGTACCTATTTGAAACATTTAGATCCGGATTGTTTGCGTTACTATTATGCAGCCAAACTCTCGACACATATCGATGATATCGATTTAAATTTAGAAGATTTTGTTCAACGGGTGAATAGTGATTTAGTTAATAAAGTAGTGAATATTGCTTCCCGTTCGGCTGGTTTTATCAGTAAACGTTTTGGCGGTAAATTATCCGACAATCTCGCAGAGCCGGAACTTTATGCTTCATTTGTTGAAAAATCAAAAATAATTGCTGATTATTTTGAACAACGTGAATCGGGTAAAGCGATTCGTGAAATTATGGCGTTGGCTGATGAAGCGAATCGCTATATCGATGAAAAAGCGCCATGGGTTGTGGCTAAACAAGAGGGACAAGATCAAGCATTACAAGATATTTGTTCTATGGGCATTCATCTTTTCCGCATTTTAATGACCTATTTAAAACCTGTCGTGCCGTCATTAGCGCAGCGCAGTGAGGCGTTTTTAAACAGCCAATTAACCTGGGACACGATTGATAAACCATTAACCGGGCACACGATTAACCAATTTAAAGCCCTGTTTAACCGTATTGATATGGATAAAATTACTGCTATGATTGAAGAGACTAAACAACAAGCCGCTTTAACAACCCCTGCCAAAGAAAAAGTTGCAGAGCCAATTGTTGACACTATCAATTTTGATGACTTTGCCAAAGTTGATATGCGAGTTGCGTTAATCAAAAATGCAACGGTGGTTGAAGGGTCGGATAAGTTATTGCAGTTAACACTTGATATTGGTGATGAGATTCGCAACGTATTTTCCGGTATCAAACAGTTCTATCCTGATCCTGCGGTTTTAGTGGGTAAATTAACTATTATGATCGCTAACTTAGCGCCTCGTAAAATGCGCTTTGGTATCTCAGAAGGTATGGTGCTTTGTGCAAGCGGTAAAGATGATAGTGAAGGTGTTTACCTATTATCGCCAGATAGCGGGGCAAAACCGGGCATGCGAATTTCGTAATCGGTTTTCCTCTAAATTATTGACATCTTAACAAGTTAAACACTTGTTAAGATGTATTTAAGATGATATTTGAATATAAAACTGGCTTTCGTGTTTAGCTAATTTGGTCAGTTTCATTAGAGATGTTGACTTAACCCGCTATCATGCAACCACTTTTGCGTTTGACGTCCAGCACGAATAAAGCCCCGTTCAACATCTCATTCAAACACCATGATAGTCTCATCGGGGGCAATAATTGTCCAGAAGTAAAGACCGGTGTTTAGATCACGGCATTTTACTTTCACACCGGTTAAATTCATTTTTTTCCCTCAACGATAATCTCTTCATCATGGGTATCTATCCAATTATTCTTATCGTTTTTTAGTCAATCCGGAGCATCAGTTTCAAGAAAGCTGAGCGTTATTGCTAATGCTTTATCTTTGCTTACTTGTGCTTTAGTGGATTGCTTTTGAGCGAAAAACCTCAACGATTATAGAGTGATATAAGATGTTATTCATTCACCTCTTTTGGTTTTCTGCCGGATTACCGGAATAAGGTAAAATATTATCTTTTAGTGTAAACGAAAAATCTTTAGTGCTTATTTCACCTATGATTTTGTCACTATCATATAGTGCAATTAAAAATTCGGCCATTTGAGTTGCGCTATGGTATTGGTTGAAACTTTTATCATAGTCATATTCGGTGACATTATTAGCTTTTTGTCCAAACTCCGTTTGCGTTGCCGCGGGTGCCAATACTTTTGCGGTTAATTTGGCATTAGCTTGTTTTAATTCCTGTGCTAATCCTTCGGTAAAAGCGCTTACATAAAATTTAGTGGCGCAATAGGTTACCGAATTAGGCACAATGGTATATCCACCTCTTGACGAAATATTAATAAGTTGTGCGCCAGATTGGTTTTGATATTTCTGAACATAAAGCGTGGATAAAATGGTTAATGCTTCAATATTTACATGGAGCATGGTTTGTATTTTGGTTAAATCCTGATCCTGTACACTACCGTAATGACCAAAACCGGCATTGTTTATCCATGTTTCTATATTATAGCTCTCAAGCTCGGCAAACAGCGTATATACACCTGCGGCTTGGGATAAATCACACACTTTGATAACAATATCAAGATGAGGATTTAATTCGGCAATTTTTTGTTTTAATGATTGCAATTGCGCTTCTCTTCTGGCAATTAAGATAAGGTTTTTATTGCGCTTAGCAAATTCAATTGCGGTTGCATAACCAATACCTGAGCTGGCGCCGGTTATCGCTGTGTATTTTTTATCATGATTATCCATTTTAGCTCCTTTTATTTTTTTACACGATGATTATTAGGTTAGTTTTTCCATGAGTTATGGGGTAATTGTTGGTCTATTGATGTGTTGGTTAATGCGTCAATTAACTGGCTTCGATTCAGATAGACGCAATAAGCGGGCTTAGCTCGCTCAAATCGCCAGCTTTGAGCTAAATTGCCAACATCAACATAATCATATCCAATGAGCTTAAGTAAGTTGAAAATTTGCTGTTTGCTTGCCATGTCATTACCTGCGACCGGAAGCGCTCGTCGATTAGCTTTGTCATGCGGTTTGGCATCTTTTACGATATCTTTGGCTAAAATAGCATTAAACGCTTTTACTATTTTAGATTGATTAAGGTGCTGTGCGATAAGTTCACTGGTGGTGATTTGATGATTGTCTAATTGCTGAAAATTTCCGTCCCTATCCGGATAGTAATTCATTGTGTCGATAATTATTTTGCTACCTAATAGGTCTGCTGGTAACTGTTGGTAATTAGCCAGTGGAATAGCGACTAATATCATATCACTAAATGCGATAGCTTCTTGCTGGTTGCCGATTTGGCAACCTAATTGGCTTGCCACACTATAGAGTGTTTTTTTATCCCTTGAATTGCTTATCATCACTTGATATCCAGCTTGTAAAAATAATTTAGCACAAGCTTGACCAATAAATCCTGCGCCGATAATCCCTATCTTTTTCATATGACTATTTCCTTACTCTTAATAAATTCGTTTTATTATCTTTATAAAATAAAGGATAATAAATGGTATAAAAATTAATTGATTAACAACTGGGGGTTGATAATTTGGATCTGCTAAAATGTATGGAAGCATTTGTCTTGGCTGTGAAGACCGGATCTTTTGTGGCTACGTCGGTTTCATTAAATACCTCTCCACAAATGGTGACCAAATATATCGCTTTTTTAGAGAAGCATTTAGGCTTAAAACTTCTTAATCGAACAACACGTTCACAACATCTTACTGAGTTTGGCAAACAGTATTATCAACGCTGCTTGTTAATTCTATCTGAAATAAATGAGACTAAAATATTAGCCCAACAGTTTATTGACGAACCAAACGGGCGATTAAGGATAAGTGCTCCGGTTAGCTTTGGACACTATAATTTGATTCCGGTAATTAGCCGTTTTATGAAACGCTATCCTAAAATTAATATCGATCTTCAATTAAATGATCGTTACGTTGATATGGTAAAAGAAGATTTTGATATGGTGTTTCGTATTGGTCAGTTAAATGATTCTGGTTTGATAGGGCGAAAACTCAATGACTATCAACTTATTTTTGCCGCTTCCCCCGCTTATTTGGCGCAAAATGGTATTCCTGCGGTACCGGAAGACTTGAAACATCACCAGTGTTTGATCTATCAGTATGTTAATCGAAGTAAAAACGATTATGTTTGGCCATTTACGGTAAATGGCAAGGTTATTAATATCTCGATATCCGGCTCCTTACAAACCAATGATACTGCTGCTTTAGCGGTTGCTGCTGTTGAGGGGGTAGGGATAACAATGTTACCGCAATCGATGTTAGCGGAGTCTATCAAACAAAATAAGCTATTACCGATATTACAAAACTTTTTACCACCGGCTAGACCGGTGCATATGCTTTATACTGCCGATAGGCAGCGGTTACCTAAAATGAAGATGTTTATTGAATTTGTGGTTAATGCGATGTCTTAATTTGATAACGATGTGAAAATCAAAGTTTATTGGTGATGTAACTGAGAAATGACAGGGTGGGCTATTTTTAAATAAATAAGGCGATAATAAAATCGCCTTATTTATTTGGATATCGTTATATCATCTATTATTTTATTGTGGCTAATGTGCTCACTTCTTTACCTAACATATTGTTAAGGTAAACTAAATCATCAGCCGTTAAGGTACCAACAGCGTATTTTAACTGTAATAAACTGATTAAGTAGTTATATTTAGCATCCGATAAATTGCGTTTAGAGCTGTAAAGCTGAGTGGTGGCATTTAATACGTCCACAACAGTTCGCATACCTACATCATAGCCTGTAGTTGTTGCTTCTAACGAAGTTTGAGCTGATACAACTGCTTGTTGATAAGCTTTGATTGCGCTGATTGATGATGAAATATTATTGTACGATGAACGAACTTGATTATTCACGCTGCGATTAGTGCTCTCTAATTTTTCGCTAAAGCTGACATAGTTATGTTGTGCCTGATTGACTTTAGATTGAGTCGCACCACCGGAGAAGATAGGGAGGTTAACACTTACCCCAACATAATTACTACCTGAATAAGTTTTGCCATGACCGCCGTTTGCCGCATAATTATTACCATATCTATCGGTTTTATTAAGATTGGTTGAAGCATCTAAACTTGCAGTTGGTAAATGTCCGGCTTGTGATAGTTTAATCTGATCACGGGCGATTTCTTGGTTTAATTTCATTGTTAACAAATTGAGATTTGATTGCTCAGATTGTTTTACTAAAAGATTCACTTGAGCTGGCATTTCAGTTTTGAAATTTTTAGTATCAATGCTAGCTAAATTAGAGTAAAAACGTCCACTGACCTGACGTAGATTTTCGATAGCATTATTTAAATCATTTAAAGCGCTAACTTCTTGAGCGACAGTTGAGTCGTAGTTAGCTTTTGCATTTTCAATATCAACAGGCGCTTTTATACCGGCATTAACTTGTTGGCGAGTTTGTTCTAATTGACGACCAATAGCCTTTTTCTGCGCTTCAATAAAACTTAGTGCATCAAGTGATTTAAGCACATTAAAATAAGCAACCGATGTATTTAAAATTAAGGTTTGACCTTGATATTGATAAGCAATATCAGCAATAGTCGCTTGTTTTTTAGTAATATCTAAAGCTTTCCAATTGGAGAAATTAAAAATACTTTGTGATAGTGAAACTTGGTATAAGTTACCACTTTTTTGTTTTACACCGCTAGTATCTCTGCGACCATGAGTCACACCATAAGAAGCATTTAAACCAATTTGTGGTAATAAACTTGCACGAGAGCCAGAAATTGCTGAATATGCTTTATCTCTTTCAGCAAGAGAGCTCCGTAGATCCGGATTGGTTTGTTTTGCTTGTTCATAAACTTGAATTAAATTTTCAGCAAAGACAGATTGGCTTAATGCTAAGCCGATTAAAAAGGTTAAAGTTTTTTTCATCAATCTTCTCTTTAAAAGCATTAAAATATAATATTATTTTCAATTGCATAATTTTAACAGATAATTAGCATATAGTAAGTATTCAAGTTTGTTATTCGCACTTTTTATTAAAATTTAGCTTAAAATTGGGATTTGATATGAAATTTAAAAATACGCCAGTAGAGTTTGGTAAAAAAGATGTCTTTAATTTAACCAAAAAAGTGTTGTATAAAGGTTTTTTTTCGTTACTTGAATATCGTTTTAAATATCGAAAATTTGACGGTTCAATTAGCCAAGAGGTAACCCGTGAAATTTTGGAGCGTGGGCATGCGGTGGTATTATTGGCTTTTGATGCAAAACGTGATGAAGTGGTACTTATTGAACAGATTCGAATTGCAGCCATTGAAACGCAAGATAGCCCATGGATACTTGAGTTGATTGCAGGTATGATGGATCACGAAAATGAGTCTTTTGAACAAGTCGCACGGCGTGAAGCTATGGAAGAAGCTGGAATAAGTATCGGTCGATGTAAACCCATTATCAGTTATTTAGCTTCACCGGGCGGATTAACCGAGCAACTGCATATTCTAGTCGGTGAAGTCGATGCATCAACCGCAAAAGGCGTGCATGGACTAGCGGACGAGAACGAAGATATTAAGGTTCATGTGGTTAGCCGTGAACAAGCGTATGATTGGGTGGAGAAGGGTATAATTAATAATGCCGCATCGATTATTGCACTTCAGTGGTTACAATTAAATCATATAAAGTTAAAGAATGAATGGAAATAGTTTATTTTCACGAACATTACTATTTTATTTCTTTCATAAAAATGTGATCTACTTTACAATTTAATATAACGCTATGATTTAAAATAAAAATTGCAGCAATAGTTACAATGATATTTCATCTGCCAACATTATTGAGCATAATTATAGACTTATAAATTATTGAGGTAAATTTTGGAGTCACATTTGAAGCTTCAAGTAAGTAGAAAAAATTACGGAAAAATTTTGCATATTACCGATACTCATCTTTTTTCGGATGAGGAAGGTTGCCTACTTGGCATAAACTCAAACAAAAGTTTTTTATCGGTCATCGACGAAATTAAAAAAAGTAAGAAAAAGTTTGATTTGATTGTGGCTACTGGTGATTTTGTACAAGATGGCTCCCAAAAAGCTTACGCTCGTTTTGCTGAGCAAATAATTAAGTTTAATACTCCATGTGTTTGGTTAGCCGGAAATCACGATAATTATACTTTTATGCAAGATGTGTTTGCCCATTATCAGCTTGCCGATAACAAAATTGTTTTGTTTGGCGACAAGTGGCTTATCGTTTTATTAAATAGTCAAGTTGTGGGTCATGCTCATGGTTTTTTACCTGAGTCAGAACTGACATTTTTACAACATGCTTTGTTGCAGCACGCTGACAGACATGCCTTGGTCTTTTTGCATCATCATCCGATTCAGTCCGGTTGTCATTGGCTCGATCAACATACTTTAAAAAATAGTGAAGCGCTGGAGAAAATTATTCAGCGCCATACTCAGATAAAGGCAGTAGGTTGGGGACATATTCATCAGCAGCAAGATCATCGTTGGCACCATTGTTTAGCGTTTTCAACGCCGTCGACCTGTTTTCAATTTAAACCGGCTTGTTATGATTTTCAATTATCGAATGACGATGCACCCGGTTGGCGAGAAATAACGTTACACCTTGACGGTAGTCTCACAACCGAAGTTTATCGATTAGCCAATAATCCATTTGCCCCCGATTTGTCACAAAATGGCTATTAATCCTAGCTGTTATCGATGACATATCATCTTTTACCGATTTTAGATAATAAGTGATTTTGATTGCGTTGTTTTATAACAACGGGGCGAAGAAGTAAAATAGCCGTTCAAATACATGTTGCCAAAATGGGCGTTTTTTCCATTCTTCAACATTAACTTCTTCTGATTGAGATAAATATTGTTGTAATAGCAACGATAAGGACTTAGCAAATTCAGCATCGTCAATAACCGTTGTAATTTCAAAGTTAAGCCATAAACTCCGCATATCTAAGTTTACGGTACCGACTAAACTCAATTGGTTGTCGATTAAAACGCTTTTCGTGTGTAGCAAATTATCATTGAATTGATAAAGTTTCACACCGCCGTCTAATAATTCAGAAAAGAAAGCCCGGCTTGCCCATTTTACCATTAGTGAATCATTTTTCTTCGGAATGATAATAATCACTTCCACGCCACGCTGCGCAGCAGTACATACTGCATGCAAGATATCATCACTAGGGACTAAGTAAGGCGTTGTGAAAATTATCTGTTCTTGTGCAGAATAGATAGCGGTAAGTAGTACTTGGTGGATCATATTTTCCATATAACCCGGACCTGAAGCAATAAGCTGCATAATGTGCTTTTTCTCTTCCGGTGGTTCGGCAAAATCGGTAATTTTTGGTAAAGCAAGGTAATCGCCGGTTTCAAGTTCCCAATCACTGGCATAAATAGCGCCCATTAAGGTTGTGACAGGTCCTCGCATTCTTACCATAACATCAACCCATTCCCCAACATGCTTATTTTGTTTGAAGAATCTTGGATCGACAATATTCATACTGCCAGTATAAGAGATGTAATTATCAATTATGGCGACTTTTCGGTGTTGACGTAAATCAAGTCGTCTGAACATGAATCTTAGTAGGTTTACTTTCAGAGCTTCAACAATAATAATGCCAGCTTCACGCATCCTTTTGCTGGCATCTGTCCTAATAAAGTGTCGGCTACCGGCTGAATCGAGCATCAAACGGCATACTACCCCACGTTTGGTTGCTTGAATTAATGCCGCTTCAACATCATCGGCTCTTCCACCTTCATTCCAGATATAAAAGACCATTTCAATATTAGAGGTGGCTTGATTAATATCTTCGATAAGGCGATCAAAAATGGCATCGGTATCGCTCAATAGTTCTATATGATTGCCGTTAATTCCTTCAAGTCCGGTTTGATGTTTGCAAAGTTGAAAAATTGGTTTACTGACTTGACTGACATTGCCAGTGAAAATGCCTTGCAATTCACTAATCTTATTAATAAAGTTAGCAATGGTTGGGCGCATTTTTTGCGCTCGTTTGACCCGTTGCTGCCCTAGATGCGCTTCACCGAGCGCAAAATAGAGAATGACGCCCAGGATAGGTAAGATATAGATAACTAACATCCATGCAACGACATACGTCGTCGGTCTACGTTTAAAGACGATACGTAATGTTGTCGCAACAATTATCAACCAATAACCAAGTAAGATCATTGTGCTAATTAATGCATGAAATGAAGTAAATTGCATAGTTGTTAACTGTGACTCAAGTTTAATTTGCTAATCGGATCTTTGTTACAGTCATAATGCTGAAATATTTCAGGCAATGGTTTTGGGTTGTTGTGTTTATCTACTGACACATAAGTGAATGTTGCATCAGTAATACAAAATCGCTGCGTTGCATCATCAGAATCGGTCAGTTTTTTTATCCAAACTTCAATTGCGATGGTAATTGACGTTTTACCCGTTTTAAGGCAACGAGCATAACAGCAAACCACATCCCCAACCATAGCGGGTTTATGAAAAGTGATACTACTAGCATTAACTGTAACAACTCTTCTTTTGGCTATCTCTTTGGCTAAAATACCGCCAGCAAGATCCATTTGCGACATTATCCACCCCCCGAAAATATGACCATGAGGGTTTGTATCAGCAGGCATTGCAAGGGTTCTTAGAACTAGTTGTCCATTAGGTTTGGTTGCGTCTTGTTTCATTTGTACGTACTCCTGCTAATAACTTTTACTCACTATCTGCATTTTTATTCATATTTTTATAAATGTAAATACCTGAAATTAAGGATAAGAGTAATGATGCGCCGGGTAAGACAAATACTTTAAAAATCCAGAAGACATAATCTGTCGCATAGTAAGTTGCTACTAAGCTTATGATACCGAAAACTACAAAAAAGCTTATCCATAATAAATTTAGTCTATTCCAAATATGGTTATCGAGTTGTAACTCTTTACCTAACATTTTTTGCAATAGATTTTTTTTGAAAAAATATTGGCTAACTAGTAGTGCTGATGCGAATAAAAAGTTGATGATTGTCACTTTCCACTTAATGATATTTGGCTCTCGGGTAAAGAGCGTAAAACCACCAAAAACCATAACCATTAAATAAGAGATAAGTTCAATTTTATCAATTTTTCTATACATTATCAGTATGGTAAGAAAACTTACCGTTGAAGCGATCATCAAAGCTTGAACGCCGACGAAAATATCATATATCGATAAAAAAATAAAAAAGATAACTAGCGGTATAAAATTGAGAAGTTGTTTCATTATGTTAATTAACCTAACAGAGAAATCACGATATTTATATAAATAAAAAGCCTATTAAAATAGGCTTATTTTTTTTGATGAAGTTCAGGGTGTGCTTTACAATTACCAGATTGACAGTGACCATAAAGATATAAACTGTGGAAAGTTAATTTAACACCATATTGTTCAGCTATCTCTTTTTGTCTTTTATTGATAATCTCATCACGAAATTCAAATACTTCACCACAATCAAGACAAATTAAATGATCATGATGTTGTTGTGTTGCAAGCTCAAAAACTGCTCTTCCGCCTTCGAAGTTATGGCGAGTTACGATCCCGGCATCATCAAACTGATTTAATACACGGTAAACGGTCGCAAGCCCGATTTCTTCACCCATATCCAGTAACTTTTTATAAAGATCTTCGACCGTGATATGTTGGCATGAAGGATCACGTAATAATTCTAAAATTTTTAATCGCGGTAACGTAACCTTTAAACCTGCGCTTTTTAACGCAGCATTATTATCATTATCATGATTTGTCATATTACATTCCAGTTTTGTTAATTAAAGGGACACATTATAAGTATATGTACAGGAAATAAAAGAAATCATTGCAATAGATTAAATATTCATTTCAGTTTTAACTTGATTTACCCAATTATTAATACGGTCTTGAGTTAATTCTGGTTGACGATCTTCATCGATAGCTAACCCAATAAAGTGGTTATCATCAACAAGACTTTTAGACGCTTCAAAACTGTAGCCTTCAGTAGGCCAGTGACCGACAATTTTAGCTTCTTTCGGTTCAATAACATCACGGATAGTACCCATTGCATCACAGAAATATTCGGCGTAATCTTCTTGATCACCACAACCAAAGATAGCAACAGTTTTACCCTTAAAATCAATTTGTTCTAAACTCGGAAAAAAATCATCCCAATCAGCTTGTGACTCACCATAATACCAAGTCGGGATGCCAAAAAATAGATAATCGTATTTTTCAATATGTTCTTTAGTGGTTTTTGCAATATCGAAAAGATCTGCGTTATCACTACCTAATATTTCTTGAATTCGCTGAGCTACCTTTTCTGTATTGCCAGTATCACTACCAAAAAAAATACCTACTTTTGCCATATTTTTACCTTTACTTTTATTACGCTATGAAAATATGCTTTTGAGTATATCATTGTCACTTCTTATCAGCAATAATTCTCAATTACAATAAACAAGAGTTATTATTTACTACACAATTTATTCATCTTGGATTAGAATTATTACAATTTTATATCAATCTAAGTTGCGGAATTTATTTATGAACTTGCATGAGTATCAATCCAAACATCTTTTTAAACAATACAATTTACCTGTACCTGAAGGGTACGTTTGTAACTCAATTGATGAAATTCAAGATACATTAGCTGAATTGTCATCACAAACGCAGAAAGGTGCTTGGGTGGCTAAATGTCAGGTTCATGCCGGGGGAAGAGGTAAATCCGGTGGCGTAATATGTACCGAAGATTTTAACCAAATCAGAATTTTTGCTGAAAAATGGTTAGGCCAACATTTGGTAACTTATCAAACAACCGCAAAAGGGCAACCGGTAAATAAAATCTTAATTGAAAAAGCGTCTGAAATTGTGAAAGAACTCTATTTAGGTGCCGTTATTGATCGTAGTACCAAACGAGTTGTGATTATGGCATCAACTGAAGGCGGGGTTGATATTGAAAGTGTTGCTGAAAAATCCCCGCATTTAATTCATAAAGTCTCCCTCGATCCACTCACTGGCGCAAACGCTTTTCAAGGTCGTGAGTTGGCTTTTAAATTGGGCTTAAGAGGTAAACTTATTAACCAATTTGCTAAACTTTTTGTCAATTTTGCTAATCTATTTTTAGAAAATGATGTTTCACTGGCCGAAGTTAATCCGCTGGTGATTACTGGTTGTGAGCAGTTAATTTGTTTAGATGCTAAAGTGGTCTTAGATGATAATGCTATGTACAGACACCCCGATTTAAGCATTTTACGTGATACGACTCAAGAAGATGAACGTGAATCGATTGCGGCAAAGCAAGGCATTAGCTATGTATCACTTGACGGCAATATTGGCTGTATGGTGAACGGTGCGGGTTTGGCAATGGCGACTATGGACATGATCAAACTGTATGGCGGTGCACCGGCTAATTTTCTTGATGTTGGTGGCGGCACCACTAAAGAGCGTGTTGCTGAAGCCTTTAAACTGATTTTATCTGACCAAAATGTGAAGGCTATTTTAGTCAATATTTTTGGTGGTATTGTTCGTTGTGATTTAATTGCTGACGGTATTATCAGTGCAATTAAAGAAATTGGTCTGACTGTTCCTGTTGTTGTTCGGCTTGAGGGTAATAATGCGCAGCTTGCCAGAGAGATTTTAGCTGATAGCAAATTAAATGTTATTACCGCAGAAAGCTTAACCGATGCGGCACAAAAAATCGTGACGGTTGCACAATAAAGGAAGAGTGGAGAACAATAATTATGTCAATTTTAATCAATAAAGATACCAAAGTTATTTGTCAGGGTTTTACCGGCAGTCAAGGCACTTTTCATTCAGAGCAAGCGTTAGCTTATGGAACAAAATTAGTTGGTGGTGTTACACCAGGTAAAGGTGGAACCACGCATTTAGGTTTGCCAGTGTTTAATACCGTTAAAGAAGCCGTTTTAGCGACCGGCGCAACTGCTAGTGTTATTTATGTTCCTGCGGCATTTGGTAAAGATTCTATTTTAGAAGCAATTGATGCCGGCATTGAGTTGATAGTCTGTATTACCGAAGGCATTCCTACTTTAGATATGCTAGTGGTAAAAGAAAAACTCATTCAAAAAAATGTCACAATGATTGGTCCAAACTGCCCGGGCATTATTGTTCCGGATGAGTGTAAAATTGGCATCATGCCGGGACATATTCATTTAGCCGGTAAAGTTGGCATTGTTTCTCGCTCCGGAACGTTAACGTATGAAGCAGTTAAACAAACAACAGATATTGGATTAGGGCAATCGGTTTGCGTTGGCATCGGTGGAGACCCAATCCCGGGAAGTGATTTTATTTCTATTTTAAAATTACTTGAACAAGACCCTAAAACTCAAGCAATTGTCATGATTGGTGAGATTGGTGGTAGCGCTGAAGAAGAAGCGGCGCAATATATCAAACACAATGTTACTAAACCTGTTGTTGCATACATTGCTGGCGTATCGGCACCTGCCGGTAAACGTATGGGACATGCAGGCGCTATTATATCGGGTAACAAAGGCACGGCAGAAGAAAAAACGAAAGCATTACAAGCAGCAGGTATCACGGTTGTTAGTAGTCTAGCAGATATTGGTGAAGCAGTAAAAAAACGTATTAAATGATCAATTTTTGATATTTATCAATTTTTATTCTCTAAATATTGTTGTACAATAAGCGTAAATAACGTTATAAATTTTGTGGGCATTTAAAGGATTAGGGAGCACCTATGTTAGATATCGTAGAACTATCACGCCTTCAGTTTGCACTCACAGCAATGTATCATTTTATTTTTGTACCATTGACGCTAGGTCTAGCGTTTATGCTTGCAATTATGGAAACCGTCTACGTTGTTAGTGGAAAGCAAGTCTGGAAAGATATGACTAAATTCTGGGGTAAACTTTTTGCTATCAACTTTGCTGTTGGTGTGGCAACCGGTTTAACCATGGAATTTCAGTTTGGTACCAATTGGTCTTATTATTCACACTACGTTGGGGATATTTTTGGCGCACCATTAGCTATCGAAGGTTTAATGGCATTTTTCCTAGAGTCAACTATGGTTGGTTTGTTCTTTTTTGGTTGGGACAGATTAAGCCGTGGTAAACATCTTATGGTCACTTGGTGTGTGGCATTTGGCTCAAATTTATCTGCACTTTGGATTTTGGTTGCAAATGGTTGGATGCAATTTCCAATCGGTTCAGATTTCAACCCGATCAACTCTCGTATGGAAATGGCGAACTTTTATGAGCTCATTACCAATTCAGTTGCGCAATATAAATTCGTTCATACTGTGGCAGCCGGTTACTTAACAGGGGCTATTTTTGTATTAAGTATTAGCGCCTATTATTTATTGAAAAAACGGGATGTTGGATTTGCTAAGCGTTCGTTTGCTGTGGCCGCCACATTTGGTTTTATCACCTCAATTGTTGTTGCTGTTATGGGCGATGAAGCCGGTCACGAAATGACGACCGTTCAGCCAGCAAAACTAGCTGCAATTGAAGCTGAATGGGAAACTCAACCCGCACCAGCATCATTTAATGTGATTGCTTTTCCTTCACAAAAAAATAAAGAAAATTTATTTGCTATTGAGATCCCATATGTAATGGGCTTAATGACGACACGTTCAGTAGATACGCAAGTTATTGGTTTAAAAGATATCTTAGCAAGTAATGAAACAAGAATTCGTAATGGTATTTTAGCTTATACCAATCTGGAGAAAATCCAACAAGGTAGCCAAGATCCTGAGGTTTTAAAAGCATTTGAAACTTATAAAGCTGACTTAGGTTATGGTTACTTAGTCAAGCGATTTACCGATCGTGATAACTTAACCATTCCGCAAGCAACCGAAGCGCATATTAAAGCGGCTACTGAAGACTCAATTCCGACCGTTTGGCCTTTATTCTGGGCATTTAGAGGAATGGTTGGCTTTGGCTTGCTGATGATTTTAGGAACAGGTCTGGCATTATGGACAACGTATAAAAACAAGATTGGCGAAAAACGTTGGTTATCTCGTATGTTAGTACTATTTTTACCATTACCATGGTTAGCTTGTGAATGCGGTTGGTTTGTGGCTGAATACGGTCGTCAACCATGGGCAATTCAAGATATTTTACCAACTGGGGTGGCAAATTCATCCTTAACACCGGGTGAAGTGTTATTTACTATGGTACTTATTTGTGGACTTTACACGCTATTTTTAGTTGCTGAAATGTTCTTAATGTTTAAGTTTGCTCGTTTAGGGCCTAGCTCTTTAGGAACGGGTAACTATCATTATGAAAAAACACAATCAGTAACAGAATAGGACATAGGAGTATACACAATGATTGATTACGAAATTGTACGCGTCATCTGGTGGGTGCTGATTAGTGTTGTTTTAATCGGTTTTGTTATCACAGATGGATTTGATATGGGCGTGGGTATCTTATTACCTTTTATCGGTAAAACGGATACTGAACGCCGAATTATGATAAATGCTATTGCTCCCCATTGGGACGGTAACCAAGTGTGGTTGATCACCGCTGGTGCCGGCATTTTTGCCGCTTGGCCAATGGCATATGCGGCTTCGTTTTCTGGTTTTTATATTGCGATGATATTAGTGCTTTGTGCGTTATTTTTCAGACCAATTGGTTTTGATTATCGCAGTAAATTAGAAAATTCGAAGTGGCGAAACATGTGGGACATTGCTATTTTTCTTGGTAGCTTTGTACCGGCATTAGTTTTTGGTGTGGCTTTTGGTAATTTATTAGAAGGTGTGCCGTTTAGATTTGATAACTCTTATCGAGTATTTTATGACGGCAATTTCTTCGGTTTACTTAATCCATTTGCTATCTTGACCGGTATTGTCAGCTTAATGCTATTTGTTGCTCATGGTGGTGCATGGTTACAAATGAAAACATCCGGTGAGCTCTATTTAAGAGCACGTAAAGCTACACAAATTGCCAGCCTTATTATGATAGTGGCATTTATATTAGCTGGGGTATGGGTAATATTTGGTATCAATGGTTATGAAATTACCAGTGTGATTGATTACAATGGCACTTCTCATCCTTTAAGTAAAACCGTATCGACCGATGGTTCATGGTTAACCAACTATATGAATTATCCGATCTTATGGATCGTGCCTATTTTAGGTATTGTTTTACCATTATTAACGATTTTATGCTCCGGATTAAATAAAAATGGTTTAGTGTTTTTATTATCAGCATTAACTATCGCTTGTGTGTTATTTACTTATGGTATTGCAACGTTTCCGTTTATCATGCCATCGAGCATCATGCCAAATGCTAGTTTAACGATTTGGGATGCTTCATCAAGTCAGTTAACACTTAATATTATGTTAGTTGTTGTTTTAATATTTTTACCAATAATTCTGCTCTATACCACTTGGTGTTATATCAAGATGTTTGGACGACTTGATAAAAATCATATTGAAAATAACAAGCATTCACTTTATTAAGGAGCAATTATGTATTATGTATTATGGTTTGTAGGTCTTATTGCTGCTTGTATGCTTGCTGTTGTAACCGGCCTGTGGGTTGAACGCAATAGTAATGAAAAAGAAGCTGACGATAAATAAACATTCATTAATCAGTTGAAAGGTGGCATTTTGTCACCTTTTTAATTTTTAACTGAGGTAAGATGAGAATAAGTTATAAATGATAATTGTTTTCATTTAACTATTTTTATATCATAGTGCAGCAAATTTTATATTCATATATAATGAGCGCTAAATTTTACGGGTTCAAATATTAAATATGAAACAGTTCGACTGGAATGCAAGAGTCTATTATGAAGATACCGATGCGGGGGGCGTGGTTTATCATGCTCGATATCTCGCTTTTTTTGAACGCGCCAGAACAGAAATGTTAAGAGCGATCGGTATCAGTCAGCAAAAGTTATTACAAGAAGGTATTGCTTTTGTGGTTAAAAAGTTGGATATTAGCTACGACTTTCCAGCTCGTTTAGATGACATGCTAACTATCAGCAGTAAAGTTGAGCTAATTCGCAAGGCGTCTATTATTTTTAAGCAGACTATTTTTAATCAAAATAAGCAGGCTATCAGCACCGCTGATGTGGTTATTGCTTGTGTCGACATGACAAAAATGAAGCCATGTGCGCTTCCTAAGTCATTAGTTTTGGAGTTTATATAAGTGGAAAATCTTAATATTATTGATCTATTTTTACAAGCAGGTTTATTAGTACAATGTGTAATGTTACTGTTGCTTCTGTTCTCGGTAATGTCTTGGGCTATTATTTTTCAGCGAAGTAAAATATTAAACAAAGCTAAAAAACAAGTAGAGCAATTTGATAATAGCTTTTGGTCTGCTGATGATCTAAATGTTTTATTTGACAGAGCAAAATTACACAAAGAAGATATTTGTGGTACAGAACATATCTTTTATTCAGGCTTTAAAGAGTTTTCTCGTTTATATCAAATTAATCCTAATATGCCGGAAGCCGCTTTAGATGGCGCATCACGTTCAATGCGTTTAGCAATGAACAGAGAATTGGATAATTTAGAGTTACATATTCCTTTCTTAGGAACGGTTGGTTCTATCAGCCCATATATCGGTTTATTTGGTACCGTTTGGGGGATTATGCATGCGTTTATCTCTCTTGGTGCAGTAAAACAAGCAACGTTACAAATGGTTGCACCAGGTATTGCTGAGGCGCTAATTGCCACCGCTATCGGTTTATTTGCCGCAATTCCTGCTGTTTTAGCTTATAATCGATTATCACTTAGCGTTAGTCGAATGGAACAAAATTATCTTAACTTTATCGATGAGTTTTCAGCAATTTTGCAACGCCAAGCAGTGGCAGTTAGGAAATAATTATGAGTAGACGTTCACGTTATACAACTAAGTCTGA
Source organism: Gilliamella sp. B3172 (assembly GCF_026536465.1). Taxonomy (NCBI): domain Bacteria; kingdom Pseudomonadati; phylum Pseudomonadota; class Gammaproteobacteria; order Orbales; family Orbaceae; genus Gilliamella; species Gilliamella sp. B3172. Next base: position 316,542 of record NZ_JAFNOA010000001.1, read on the forward strand.
AATTAATATTGTTCCGCTATTGGATGTATTATTAGTTTTAGTACTTATTTTTATGGCAACTGCCCCAATTATCAGCCAAAGTGTTGAAGTTGATCTACCGGAAGCATCTGAATCTAAAACAGTTTCACCTACTGAGAATAAACCGATTATTATCGAAGTGTCAGGTGTTGGGATTTACACATTAATCATTGATCAAGATCGGCTATCAAACCTACCGGAAGAACAGATTGTTGCTGAAGTTAAACAACAAATGTCACTTAATGACAAAGCTGTTTTTTTAGTTGGTGGGGCTAAAAATGTTCCTTATGAAGAGATCATCAAAGCGTTGAATCTATTGCAATCTGCTGGTGTCAAATCTGTTGGATTGATGACTAACCCAATTTAAATAAACACAAACATATAAAAAGTGTCAGCGATGTCTAATAAGTTAAACTCAAAATTAAGTGTGCCGGTTTTAATATCGATTATTTTGCATGGAATTATCATTGTTATTTTAGGTTACCGTTTTATGCAAGACAGCGATGCTAACTTTGGTAGCATTAATGGAAATTCTATTGATGCAATTATGGTCGATCCTTCGGTCTTAAATGAGCAATATCAAAGGCAATTACAATCACAGATTAATCAGCAAAGCGCTCATAATCAACGACAAGAACAAATTAATAGTCAGACTGACGAATTTTTGCAAAAACAATTCGAACAGCAAGAGCAGCTGAAACAGTTAGAAAAAGAGCGTCAAGAGCTTGCTGAGAAACAAAGGCTTGAACAAATCGCTGCCAATGAGGCCGCCAAAGAAGCGGAAAGAGCCGTCAAAGAAGCAGAAAAAGCAGTTCAAGAAGCAAAAGAAAGGGCTGCCAGAGAAGCAGAAAGAATCGCTCAAGAAGCAAAAGAAAAGGCCGAAAAAGAAGCGAAAGAAAGGGCTGAAAAAGAAGCGAAAGAAAGGGCTGAAAAAGAAGCGAAAGAAAGGGCCGAAAAAGAAGCGAAAGAAAGGGCTGAAAAAGAAGCAAAAGAAAAAGCCGAAAAAGAAGCGAAAGAAAAGGCCGAAAAAGAAGCAAAAGAAAAGGCCGCTAAAGAGGCAGCAGAAAAGGCAGCCAAAGAAAAAGCGGCCAGAGCAAGAGCAGAACAAGCTAAAAGAGATAAGGAGCTTAATCAACTTTTAGGCGGCCTAACTTCGGGATCTTCAAACTCGTCCAGTGGAACGCCTAATCGTAGAGGGGTTTCGAACGGGGAATTAGGTAAGTATATATCGTTAGTACAAACTGCTATCCGTAATAATTTTAATAATCCTAATGGGCTCTATAGCGGTAAAAATTGTATTTTAGAAATTCAAATTGCCCCTGACGGCTTACTTCTTAATGTCAATGCTAAAGGTGGAGATGATGCCCTTTGTCGGGAAGCATTGACAGCAACAAAATTAGCCGTGATCCCCAAACCAACCAGTGCGCTATATAATCAAGTAAAAACAATGACAATCGATTTCCAACCTAAATAGTTGTGATTTTTTACTTAAACGTAGAGTATTTCTGAAAGTTCTTGTCAAACAATAAAATTCAACATCTTGATTAACAGATGTTGAAAAACGATTAATCATCCCAATATATACGCTATTCATTCCAAATTAAGTTTTTATGTAAAAGAAGGAGCAGAATATGACAACAATTGTCAGTGTTCGTCGTAATGGGCAAGTAGTTATTGGTGGCGATGGGCAGGTAACATTAGGTGAACGTATTATCATGAAAGGTAATGCCAGAAAAGTTCGTCGTTTATACAATAACAAAGTAATTGCAGGATTTGCTGGTGGGACTGCCGATGCTTTTACACTATTTGAACTATTTGAACGCAAATTAGAGATGCACCAAGGGCACTTAACTAAAGCTGCCGTTGAGTTAGCGAAGGATTGGCGAACAGATAGAATGTTACGCAAATTAGAAGCTTTACTTGCCGTTGCTGATGAAACTGCATCATTAATTATTACCGGTACGGGTGATGTTATTCAACCGGAAGATGATTTAATCGCAATTGGTTCTGGCGGTCCTTATGCACAAGCCGCAGCACGCGCATTATTGGATAACACTTCACTTTCAGCGCATGATATTGTGCAAAAATCATTATCGATAGCTGGTGATATTTGTGTTTATACTAATAATTTCCAAACTATTGAAGAACTCAATTATTAATTAATCTGATTTAAGAGAACTACTATTATGTCTGAAATGACTCCTCGCGAAATTGTAAGCGAATTAAACCAACATATTATTGGACAAGATAAAGCTAAACGCTCTGTCGCTATTGCACTGCGTAATCGTTGGCGCCGTATGCAACTTGATGAAGCATTACGCCATGAAGTGACACCAAAGAATATATTAATGATTGGTCCAACAGGTGTTGGTAAAACTGAAATAGCAAGAAGATTGGCAAAATTAGCCCATGCACCATTTATAAAAGTTGAAGCAACAAAATTTACCGAAGTTGGCTATGTCGGTAAGGAAGTTGATTCTATTATTCGTGATCTAACTGATTCAGCAGTCAAAATGATTCGACAAGATGCGATTGAAAAAAATCGTAACCGAGCTGAAGAATTAGCTGAAGATCGTATTTTAGATGTCTTAGTGCCACCGGCTAAAGATGGTTGGGGACAAGTTGAAAACAATAACGATTCAACTGCAAGACAAGCGTTCCGTAAAAAATTACGTGAAGGTGCGCTTGATGATAAAGAGATTGAAATTGAAGTTGCCGGCGTGAATATTGGCGTAGAAATTATGGCGCCTCCGGGAATGGAAGAGATGACTAACCAATTACAATCAATGTTTCAAAATTTAGGTGGACAAAAAACTAAACCACGTAAAATGAAAATTAAAGATGCATTTAAGCAATTGATTGAAGAAGAAGCTGCTAAATTGGTTAATCCTGACGATCTTAAACATGAAGCGATTGAAGCGGTTGAGCAAAACGGTATTGTCTTTATTGATGAGATCGACAAAGTTTGTAAACGTGGCAACTCATCTGGGCCGGATGTATCACGTGAAGGGGTACAACGTGATTTACTGCCTTTAGTTGAGGGTTGTACTGTTTCAACTAAACATGGTTCGGTAAAAACTGATCATATTTTATTTATTGCTTCCGGTGCTTTCCAAACTGCCAGTCCGTCGGATCTGATTCCTGAGTTGCAAGGTCGTTTACCGATTCGGGTAGAATTGCAAGCATTAACCAGTAAAGACTTTGAGCGAATTTTAACTGAGCCAAATGCCTCACTTACTGCGCAATACAAAGCATTGTTAGCCACTGAAGGTGTTAATATTGAGTTTACTGCAGATGGTATTGCAAAAATCGCTGAATCAGCATGGCAGGTTAATGAACAAAATGAAAACATTGGGGCACGTCGATTACATACTGTATTAGAGCGTTTAATGGAAGAGGTCTCTTTTGACGCCAGTGAACTTGGTGGGCAAACAATTACCATTGATGCTAAGTACGTCAGTGATCACTTAGATAAACTTGTTGCGGATGAAGATCTAAGCAAATTTATTCTATAAAACCTGATTTGTCAGTCATAAAAAAGGTGAGTTAAACTCACCTTTTTTTATATCTGATAAACGTCTATTTAATATTATCTTCAACGTTTACTTGGTTATATCAAAACGTTACTTTTTAAGTAAACCACCTAAAATATCAAGCGCTTTTGATTTTGTATTTGATTTATCTTTAGATCCACCATTCTCAATTTTATTGCGTAGTTTTTCTAAACGATCTTGTAATTTATCGCTAAATACCTCAGTAAGCACTTTGGCGATATCGAGTTGATAACGTAAATTAGCAAATTGACCATAAATACGTAATGGTATTGTTATTTTTTGTAGCTTGGCTATCGTATCACTTTTACTGTTCCAGCCACCTAACATTTTGATATTTAAATTCACATCTAAATCTTTTGCCATAATGCCAATTCGACCCGATCCATTAACGATATCAAGTGTTTCAGAATTTGCATTGACGGTATTTAGTTGAATATTACCATTGCTTATCGATGCGCTGGTTGAAATATTATGAAACTCAGTATATTTTTTCTGATTTTCAGGCGTGATTGCATCTTTATTATATGCCGCTGCGGCATTTTCGATAATGCTTTGGATATTAAGATTATTAAGCCGAGCATTGTTAACACTAATATCAATATTACCTGCTAAAGAGCTGAGTACTTTTGCGCTTGAAAGTGTGCTGGCTTCTAATACCCCATTAGCGTTGACTGAACCTTCAAGATCATAAGCGGTTTGAATTTGATTAAAAAAGGTATTGAGATCAATATTAGTCGCTTTAGTGTTGAGTTTGATCAACGTATTTTTCTGTTTACCGTTAGCAACACCATTTGCCGAAACATGACCTTTGGCAAAGTCGAAATCGATATCTTTAATAGTTGCAATCCCGTCGTTATTTACCATATCAACTTTAAGATTATTTAGTGTAATCTTATCAGCGATAACTTGCTTAATATTAAGTTGTGCTTTGGCATTAAAACTATTAAGAAAGTCTAACTCATTACTGGATTTTGTAACTTGCGATACAACCGGTGGGGTTTGTTGGACGGCTACATTATCCTTCGATTTTTGTTTTTGCTGTGAAAAGGAAGCGACATCGAGCTTGTTAGAATTGAGTTGTAAATCGATATAAGGTTTACTCTCTAATTTTGCGATTAGTGCTCCGGCAAAATGGTTGTCATTGACAGAAAAAGCAATATTTTGACTGCTCAGTTGCATAGGCTCTTTTTGATAATTGATAACCGCATTCAAATTACCTTTAAACACTTGGTCTGAGCTGGTTACGCCTTTATAGGTGTAATCAAATCGATTTAATTTAATCGTTGCCTTTTGTGGAAATTGGCTCATCTCCACGTTAGCGTTAATGGAATAATATAAATCTTGTTGATTTTTATCAACGTTCCCGGTTAAATCTATTGAAATATTCTTATCGTTGGATTGCTCAACTGTAAGATTGATATTTCTAAAGTTTATCAAATCATCATTGCGTTGGAGCGCGATTGTACTATCTGCAACTTCAAATTTATTAAAGGCAAATTTCCAGTTTGACGCACTTTTTTCGTTATTAGTTGTTGATGATTGATCGGTTGAATTATTCGATGTGCTTTGCTCACGATTTTTGGCCATATCGCCTTTACTTTCATCGGTAATGTTGATCATTGCTGATTTAATAAAAACGTTTTTAATTTCTAATTTCTTAGAAAAAAGCGGCATGAGTTCAACATCTAACCGCATATTATCCGCAGTTAAAATAGGTTTTTGTGCACCATGATCAGACAATTTTACCGAATCGGTTAATATACTTACTTGAGGCCAGATATGCCAACGCAGATCGCCTTCAATAGTTAACTCATAACCTGTTTTATCTTTTATTGTGTTTGAAATAAACCCACGGAAATTGTTAGGATCAACAAAAACTATCAGTGAAGCAATACTGATTACAACAACCAGAATTAAAATTAATAAAATAACCAATATCTTTTTGATCATATTAATGTTCCTATAGTAAGGTTATAAACTGTATTAGTCTTTATCAATACGACTGGCGACTGCGCCATGTTGGTCTTTATATTTTGCATCTTCTCTACGATTGTATGGTCTTGCTGAGGGGCCTGTTAATGTTTCAAAACTTAATGCGCCAATGGTCATGCCGGGTCTTAGCGCTAATGGTAATTTTCCTGAATTGTAAAACTCTAATACGATTTGTCCTTGCCAACCGGGATCGATCCGATGAGCCGTGACGTGCACCATTAATCCTAATCTTGCCAATGATGAACGGCCGTCGAGCCAACCGACTAAATCATCGGGGATCGTCACCGATTCTAAAGTTACCGCTAATGCAAGTTCACCGGGGTGAAGATAAAAGGCATCACCTTCCGGTAATATCATTTCTTCGCTCATTACACGTTCTAGTACGGCGGATACTTCCTCCTTTGGACCACTTAAATCGATAAAAGGGGTGGTATGTTCCCTAAAAGTACGAAATTGATTGCCTAAGCGCACATCAACCGTTGCACCATTTATACAGCTTGCAGCTGGTTGTGGCGTAATTTTTAATTTACCACTTTGTAAATACGCTTCGATATCTCGATCGCATAATCTCATGAATTATCCTTAAATCTACTTTTTGGTCTATTTTAGCAGGTTCTTTAATTGGCGTCGATGCCGATAGTTTAAGGTTTTATTACCCATGCACGACCATAATGGTTATAAAATCCTGCAAGTTTGCCTGCTTTGTCGCCAATTCCTAGATAGAGATCAAAATGGTGTCCTTTAATCGCTCCGCCGACATCCAGTGCCACCATTAAACGCACTTCACGTCTTCCACGATATTGCCCGTCGCTATCGAGTAACGGTACATCGACTAACACCACAGATCCAGTTGGAATTAATGATTTATCTGATGCAACTGACGCATTAGCAATTAAAGGCACAGCAGCAGCCCCTTTAACTTCGGCGTTGTATTGTGGTTTAAAGAACACAAAAGATCGGTTTTGAATTAATAGCGCCTTAAGCTGTTTTTCATTTTTGGTTTTTGCCCAATTTTTAATTGCTTGAATTGACATCTTATCTTTATCAATTTCGCCTTGTTCAACCAGTAATCGCCCAATACTTGAGTAGCCATGCCCATTTTTGCCACCAAAGCAGAAAAATACTAAAGGTGTGCCATCTTCAAAATCAATATAAGCACTGCCTTGCACTTCCATAATAAAGTTATCCATTAGCGAGTCGCTGTAGGCAATTTCTAATCCTTTGCCATTTAAAGCACCATTATAGATCTGCTCACGGCTAGGTAATTGTCCTTTAAAACTAGTGCTGGCTGGCATTTTATAGATTGGGTATTTAAATCTGCCTGTAGGTTTGTGTCGGGCTTTGATAACCGGTGTGTAATAGCCGGTTAAATGAACATTCCCATAGCCGTCTTGTCCGCCCATTTCGTAACTGTTTAGCCCAATTTTATCAAATTCATGTGCACCTAATGATCGGTTAATCCATGCATCAACCGCTTTATAAATATGTTCATTTTTTCGGTATAAAGAAGGCGAGGTTAACTTTATTTTTTCAACTTGAATAATATAATCGGAAATATTAACTGGCGTATCTAATTTGGGATGACTAATGTTCAAAGCTAACGGTAATTGACCGTCTTGATACTGCTTTGTTTGTTTACCTGAACCGCTTTGGCAACCGGTCAGAAGTGATAATACAAGTAAAAGACATACGGTATAAATACGGTAATAGTGGTTGTTTTCTTTCATCTTAGCCATTATTTTTAGTCAGTTATTAATCATAGTTAGCTATGCTACACAATTCCATTATAAGAAACTACCAATAATTATCATTGATCCATAAAAAGTTTTCATAACATTTCAGCTTGCGATCTGGCGCCATAGACTTTATAGTCCTATACTCCCAAAAATTCGAAAATTGTAAAACGAAAGGTAATCAAAGCAATGAGTATCACATCCACAAACAATGATCTTAAGCGTAATCTCTCTAATCGGCATATTCAGCTGATCGCAATTAGTGGTGCAATTGGTACCGGCTTGTTTATGGGTTCTGGTAAGACCATTAGCTTAGCGGGGCCATCGATTATTTTTGTCTATATGATTATCGGCTTTATTCTATTTTTTGTTATGCGGGCTATGGGAGAGATTCTTCTATCTAACTTAAAATATAAATCATTCAGTGATTTTGCCAATGATCTATTAGGGCCATGGGCTGGATTTTTTACTGGATGGACTTACTGGTTTTGCTGGGTGATTACCGGCATTGCCGATGTGGTTGCCATCGCTGGCTATGCTCAACATTGGTTCCCGCAATTACAATCTTGGATCCCGATGCTGTTAACGGTTATTTTATTATTAACCTTGAATTTATTAACAGTAAAAATGTTTGGCGAAACGGAATTTTGGTTCTCGATGATTAAAATTGTGGCGATCTTAGCGTTGATTGCAATTGGTTTGGTTTTAATTATTACCGCTTATCATTCAGAACAGACCAATACGACAGCGGCGTTTTCTAATCTTTGGGATTATGGTGGATTTTTTCCTCACGGCACTATGGGCTTTTTTGCCGGCTTCCAAATAGCCATTTTTGCATTTGTTGGAATTGAATTGGTTGGTACTACTGCTGCTGAAACCGTAGATCCTAACAAGAATCTTCCTCGTGCTATTAATTCTGTTCCGGCACGTATCATCTTTTTCTATGTTTTTGCATTAATTATTATAATGAGCGTAACGCCGTGGACATTTATTTCACCAAATAAAAGCCCATTTGTTGAGTTATTTACGTTGATCGGTCTACCTGCTGCGGCAAGTATTATCAATTTTGTTGTGCTCACATCAGCCGCCTCCTCAGCAAATAGTGGTATTTATTCAACTAGTCGGATGCTGTTTGGATTGGCTAAAAAACAAGATGCGCCTGAGCCTTTTGGTAAGTTATCACGTCGTTCAGTACCGGCAAATGGATTGCTATTCTCGTGCATGTGCTTATTAGGTGGCGTCGTACTTATCTATCTGGTACCGAATGTAATGGAAGCGTTCACTATTGTGACCACTATTTCAGCTATATTGTTTATGTTTATTTGGTCGATGATTCTTATTTCTTATATTGCTTATCGCCGCAAAAAAGCCGATTTGCATCAACAGTCATCGTTTAAGATGCCCGGTGGGATTTTGATGTGTCTTATCTGTCTGGCATTTTTTGCATTTGTTATTGTGTTACTGACGTTAGAAGCGGATACTCGCCATGCGCTAATTGCAACCCCTATTTGGTTTGTTATTCTTGGGGTAAGTTACTTTATTCGTTCATTGAAACGTCAATAAGCCTCTTTTGTATCGGCAGCTTAGCTGCCGATCGCCTTCAATAAGTTATCAATTATCATTTATCTGTTTTATGTGTTTTTTGTGGAAAGATAAAGCTTGCAACAATACCCATGGCTAATATTGCCAATACAACATAAAGGCTGACAGTTGGGCTAATATCTATACCATATCCGAAAAGATGATTGCTGGCATTTAGCGCTAATTTAATTGCAATAAAAAACAGTAGACAGACAACCGCTTTACCCAAATGCACTAAATATTGCTGCATTGCTTCGAGAACAAAATACATCGTTCTAAGCCCTAAAATAGCAAATATCATGGCACTGTAAACAATTAAAGGTTCTTGGCTAACGGCTATAACGGCAGGTACCGAATCAAAGGCAAACATGACATCGCTCAGTTCGATAACCACAATACAGAGAAATAGAGGCGTTGCATAAAAACGGCTTTTCGGCAGTTTATCTTTTAATTGGCTATTTTCAGGTTTTGCCAGTTCAACCTTGACTTGCTCGCGTGTTAAAAAAAAGTGATGCCCAACAATTTTAGGAAAAGCAGGGAACAGGCGTTTGGCAATGCGATAAGCAAAATGGTTGGAGTAATCTTTTATCTGTTCATCATTGCCTTGATTTTTCAGCATCATAAAGCCCGTGAAAGCGACAATGACAGAAAACACAATTTCCATCCATGGCCCTAATGATAATAAACCGGTACCGATTATAACCAAAATAGCACGGAAGATAATTGCACCAATCACCCCCCAGTAAAGTAAACGGTGGCGATAATTAGTTGGCACAGTAAACCATGAAAAAAGCGCCATGATCACAAAAAGATTATCCACCGAAAGGGCTTTTTCAAGTACGTAGCCTGTGATAAATAGACTTGCCACTTCACCGCCATGATGAAGATATAAATAAAGCGCAAACACGAAAGCAACCGCTACCCAAAATAGTGACCATAAAATCGCATTGCTTAAGCTGATCGGTTTGTCTTTATGGTGAGCATATAAATCAATAATGATTGCAGTTAAGGCAAGCACAATAAATATAACAACCGTTTCTATTGGAAACCCTAATGAGTGTAGAATCATAGTTTTATCACCTAATTTTGAATTCTTTTTTGTAATAATTTAGCACGTTGAGGTAACGGATAATATTTAATTAAATATAATTTTAAAAGTGGTTGAGTATATATTGATAGGCATATCAAAAAAAGATATATTTATTGTCCCTATTCCATTGTTTCATTTAATAAACTATTCGAGCATATTGTAATGACAAATTTCAAAGTCTTTATTTTATTCCTGGTTTTATTCTTTTCTAATCTCTGCCTGGCTCAATCAGTCGAGCCGTATATTTCCACATTACCTAAGGGAAGTGATCTGTCAATCTTAGTGCAAACAGTGGATAGCAAACCTAAAACATTGGCAAAATATAAAAGCGACCAATTTAAGCAACCGGCAAGCACCCAAAAAGTGATAACCGCTTTAGCTGCTGTACTTGAATTAGGCAACGATTATCGTTTTGTGACTAAAATGCAAACGGCCGGCAGTATTAGCAATAAGCAACTTAACGGCGATCTGATTGTGCAATTAAGTGGTGATCCAACGTTTAACCGAGAAAGATTGAAAGCAATGATTGGGCAATTACGTCAAAAGGGAATTGAAAAAATTTCAGGGAAAGTGATTTTAGACACATCAATCTTTACCAGTCACGATAAAGCAGAAGGTTGGTCGTGGAACAATTTAACCGCTTGCTTTAATGCACCGCCTTCAGCGGCGATAATCGATGATAACTGTTTTTATGCAACTGTCACGCCAAATAAAGTCGGTGCGACAGCTTCGGTTTCGGTATCGTCAGGTATTCCGGTTATTGTGACAAGTGAAGTTAAAACCATTGCGGCAAAAAGTAAAGATTTACAAGATAAATATTGTGAGCTTGACGTAAAATATGCTGATAAAAATCGCTATCATTTAAAAGGATGTATTGCTTCAAGCTCTGATAAAACCGCGTTAAAGTTTGCTGTCATCGATACAGTTGATTACTTTAGCGCTGTTTTAAAAAGCGAGCTTCAAAAGCAAAAAATAAGCTACAGCGGGCAAATCATTGAAAGAAACCAAAAGAGTAATGCAAAACTTACCTTATTAGCTTCAAGCCAATCAGCGCCGCTATCTGAACTGTTAACCGTGATGCTTAAAAAGTCTAATAACTTATATGCTGATACTATTTTTAGAACATTAGGCGCTCATTACTATAATGTGCCGGGTACATGGCGCAATGGTGGTGATGCGGTGAAACAAATCTTACACAAAAAAGCGGGTATTGATCTGGAAAATCTGGTTCTTGCCGACGGTTCGGGCTTATCACGCCTCAATTTGGTAAGCGCTGATAAATTAATGGAAGTATTGCAATATACTTTAGCGAAAAATAGTAGCTTAGGTTTGATTGAAAAACTACCAATTGCAGGCGTTGACGGCACATTGCAAAATCGTAAAAGTTTTAACCAGTCACCTTTCAAAGAGGCGATTATGGCTAAAACCGGTTATATACAAGGGAGCTATAATTTAGCTGGATTTATTAAAAAATCAGACGGTAAATATGTCGCTTTTGTGCAACTGCTAACCGGCTATCAAGCTGATACTAAAGGTGAGCCTAAAAATGGTGCGATTATGAAGTTTGAGTCAGATTTTTATAAAAACTTTATCAAGTAATCTTAGCGAATAACTCAGAAAACATAGTTGTTTTTTACTAAAACGTATATGTTTTCTGAAACTTCTTGTCAAGCAGATGATTAAATGTTGTCTGCTAAAAATCCACCACTTTGATGTTTCCAAAGTTGCGCATAAAGTCCGTTTTTATCGAGCAATTGTTGATGTGTACCTTGTTCAATAATCTTACCTTGATCAAGTACAACCAATCTATCCATTGCCGCAATTGTCGATAATCGATGAGCAATGGCAATCACGGTTTTCCCTTCCATTAAAGTGTATAGAGATTCTTGAATGGCTTGTTCAATTTCTGAATCTAATGCACTGGTTGCTTCATCAAGAAGTAAGATCGGCGCATTTTTTAAGATCACCCGAGCTATGGCAATTCGTTGTCGTTGTCCACCGGATAATTTGATCCCCCGTTCTCCAACAAAGGCATCATAACCGGTTCTGCCATTCGCATCGACTAAGGTTTGAATAAAGTCATCGGCATGGGCTTTTTTCGCGGCGATGATCATCTCTTCTTCGCTGGCTTGATTATTGCCATATAGCAAATTTTCTCTCACTGAGCGATGTAGTAATGACGTATCTTGGGTAACCATACCAATTTGTGAGCGTAAGCTCTCTTGAGTGACCGAAGCGATATCTTGCCCGTCAATGGTAATTTGTCCCTTTTGTAGATCGTAAAAACGCAACAATAAGTTAATCAGTGTTGATTTACCGGCACCTGAACGACCGACTAAGCCAATCTTTTCACCGGACCTGATTGTCAAATTAAGATCATCAATAATGGAGTTTTGAGCTTTGCTATCATACGCAAAGTAGATATCTTTAAATTCGATTTTACCTTCAGTGACTTTAAGTGCTTTGGCATTAGGCTCATCCACCACTGTTTTCGCTGCTGAAAAGGTGTTAATGCCGTCTTTCACTACGCCAATATTTTCAAATAGTGAAGCCATTTCCCACATGATCCAGTGTGAAAAGCCATTTAATCGCAGTGCAACGGCTGTGGTTATGGCGATTGCGCCAATGCCGACAATTTGATTTGTCCAAAGCCAAAGCGCCACGCCTGTTGTGCCAAGTATTAATAATACTGAGAGTAAATGGTTGACGATTTCAAAACTGCTAACCAGTCGCATCTGTTTATTGACAGTGACGAGAAATTCATCCATTGACTCTTGAGCATATTTGGCTTCATTGCCAGCGTGGGAAAATAATTTTACTGTCATAATGTTTGTATAAGCATCAGTTACTCGCCCGGTCATCGTTGAGCGTGCATCAGCTTGCATACTGGCGACTTTGCTTAAGCGTGGAATAAAGTAATACATCGAAATACCATAAAGCACACACCAAACTAAAAATGGTAGCAATAGCCACGGATCTAATTGACCGATGATAGCGGCCATGGTGATAAATGAGATCAGCACGTAGACAAATATATCTGCAACTAAAAAGCAGGTATCCCTAACTGCAAGCGCTGTTTGCATCACTTTTGCTGATATTCGTCCGGCAAATTCATCCTGAAAAAAGCGCATACTTTGGTTAAGGACTAAGCGGTGTAACTTCCAGCGCATTCTCATCGGAAAGTTACCGGCTAAAGATTGATGTTTAATAATGGTTTGTAATGCAACTATGACGGTACTGGCTAGAATGATTAAGCTAATTAATATCAAGGTTGCTTTTTCTTGTTGCCAAAATTGGCTTGGATCAATTTCAGATAACCAGTCAACAACTTTACCCAGAACGGCAAATAAAAAGGCTTCAAATGCGCCACTTAACCCGCTAAGTATAATTAATAGCAGCATAAAAAGGCGTATACCTTTAGTCGATTGCCAAATAAAACTAAAAAAGCTGTTAGCTGTCGGTTGCGGTTCATCTTTTGGATAAGGTGACACCAATTTTTCAAAAAATCGATACATATAAGACCTAATGAGTAAAAAGGTTAGATATTGATGAGAGCATCAATAAAATAAAAACGTGAGAAAAGTGCAGATATTTTTCTAATTTACTTTTGCACTAATGAATATTATGAATTAAATAAAAAAATCAATTGAGTACACACCTATCATTACTGAAATTAAGAAAAATTAATGGCTAAGCGAGGAAAAATGTTTAATTTTTCCCCTTTAATTGATTATATATTCAAAGGCGATAGATTGCTAATTATTCTATTAATATACGTCTTTAATTATTTGTACCACACGACCAACGATATGATATTTTTCAAAAAGCGCTTTAGGTACTTCAATTGTTGGATATTGATCGTTATTACAAATTAAAATCCACTTTCCGAGGGTTAAACGTATTTTTCTTAATAGAGTAAAATTTTCATACTCGATTAAATAAATGGCGCCGTCAATAATTTCGGTCAGTTCAGTATTAATAATCAAGCCATTGTTATTTTCTATATCCGGTGCCATTAAATCACCTTTAGCCCAATAGATAATTAATTTTTTAATATCTAAGCCACGGTGAGAAGCCCAACCTTCAAGAACCGGATAATTCATAACTGGTGGTGTTTCACGCACATAGCGCTGACTTTGAGCCTCTTCTTTGGTGGGTAACTGTTTTTTATAAACTGGAATGCGATAGATATTTTCGTTGTGAACATCTTCATCATGTTTAGGATCTAATAAATCAAATTTATAGCCAGTTGCAAGCCAGTTAAAAGATACATTGCATTTTTCAGCAATCACCTCTAAACGGGTAAGCGAAGGGTAGGTTTTACCAGATAAATAATCACGTATGACAGTTTCTGACATATCACATTTTTTTGCGAAGGCAGAAACGGATAAACCTTGCATTGAGCTGTGTAATCTATCTTTAAATGTTTTGACATTGTTATTTTTAATCATACTCACTTCTATCTCGTTTTTCTTTTCTCATCCGTTCGTTAATTATAGTGCAAATTTTAGAACTTTTACATATTTGATTATATTAATAATTAAAAGATACGCTGTTTTTTCTTAAATTTCTGTGATTAATTCGTTTTATATTGTGAGTTTTGGTGTGATTTTCGTTTAAAAATAAAAAGTGCCGAGTATTTTTAGAAAAAAATCGAATTATTTTTTTCCGTTTATAAAATTGTGTTTTTCTGTGCTTTTCAAGTTACTGTATTGGTTTTTATTCTATTTTTGCTATTTATTTGACATTGATCAAATAATATTGGGTGAATAAAACATCAAATCAAATATTTGCAACTATATGTTTTTAAATAATTTATTTTGAATTTTGGCTGTTTTTATTAAATATAACAAACATCAAAGAAAAAACGTTGACTTAAGCGAAAAAAAATGGATAATAAGCAGGGTAAGGATTTTTCATTGTTTTCTTTCCTTATATTCCTTATATTTCATGTTGGCCTGTATAGTTTTATACAGGTCTTTTTTTTATTCTGTGTTAACTATTCCTGAAATCCTGCCCTAAAAAGAGTATAATCATTCACTTCATTGAAGATCTATTTTTCTAATCTAAACTCAAGCAAAATAGTGATATATCTTTATAAGAGGTTTTTATTATGTCATTTAGTATCCCACATCTTTTAGTGTTCCTTGCTGTAGTGGTATTAATCTTTGGTACCAAAAAATTACGTAATTTAGGAACTGACTTAGGTTCGGCATTAAAAGGCTTTAAAAAGGCATTAAATGATGATGAAACCGAAGTAAAAAGTAATGATAAACTTGATAATAAATAACGATATTGCCGTTTATGAACAGACAATTTGATGTCGCTATTGTCGGTGGCGGTTTAGTTGGTTTAGCCACCGCTTGCGCCCTTAGCCACTATGATTTAACTATTGCTATCGTTGATAGCAAAATTGAGCAATACCAACATCTGGTTGCCGATAATTTGGGTGTTCGAGCTTCAGCTATTAATGGTGCAAGCCAACGCTATTTTGCTCAAATTGGTATATGGGATCAGTTGTATGCCAGTAATCGTGTTCAAGAATTTATTGAAATTGGCGTATGGGAAAAAAACGGTCAAGCTCACTTATCTGCGCATGCGAGTGATTATGGTTATCCTAATTTGGGTTACATCATCGAAAATCATGTTATGTGTCACTATCTTTATCAATATGCTAAAGCTTGCCCGAATATTGCAATTTATACCGATGAAGCTGTTGCCAGCGTTTTTGAGCAGGATAATGCGTTATTAACATTAGCTGATAATAGTGTTATACAAGCTAAACTGGTAGTGGGAGCTGACGGGGCGCACTCATGGATTCGAAAACAAGAGAAGATTTCATTAATTGAACGGGATTATCTTCATCATGCTTTGATTACAACCGTTGAAACCGAATATCCACACCAATTGTGTGCAAGGCAAATTTTCTACCCTAATGGCATTGTTGCTTTTTTACCATTGTGGCAATCTAATAAAAGTTGTTTAGTTTGGTCAACAAAACCTGAAAATGCCGAAATATTGAAATCAATGCAAGAATCGGTGTTTGCTGATGAACTGTTTCGCTTAACCGGTGATAAGGTTGGAAGATGTCAGTTGGTTAATCCAAGAATGATTTTCCCATTAAGAGCAAGGTTTGCTAAGCAATTTATTAAACATCGATTAGTGTTAATTGGTGATGCTGCGCATACTATTCATCCTTTAGCCGGGCAGGGCGTTAATTTAGGTTTTCAAGATTCTGCGTTATTAGTTTCCACCATTAAACAATTGCAAGATGCCCGGCAAGATATTGGCTTAGTCGCTAATTTAAAAGCTTTCCAGTTCAAGCGCCGTAAAGATACGTTGATTATGTTAACTGCAATGCGCACCATTCAAGATATGTTTAATGGCGATAATTTATTGAAAAAGGCTTTAAGAACAGTTGGAATGAATGCTATTGATAACTGCTTACCGCTGAAAAAACAGTTAATTAAATATGCAATGCATATTTAATATCGTCTCAAAATTAACATCCTGTAGCCAACTATTAAGCTTAGTAGTCTATAACTAAATAATACTAAGCAGCATAGTTAGCAAGCTACAGGGGTAAATCAAACTATTTAAAAGCCACTTGATAAGATGACGGAATAAATGGTGATGCGGGGATTCGTAATGGCCAATAAGGATCACGTAGTAATCCCCGGCCAATTGCCACCAGATCAGCATCGCCGGTACTTAATACGTAATCAGCTAAGTAAGGATCTTCAAGCATTCCCACGCAGATAATCGGTAAATTTGTGGTTTGTCGAACTGCGTGAGCTAAATAGACTTGATAACCGGCATGAAAATCTGGCGTATTTGCCGGATCAAGCTGTCCGTCGCCACCACCACTGACATCGAGCACATCAGCGCCGGCTTCCGAAAATCGTTTGGCGATCTGGCATCCATAATCTACACCATAGCCATTTTTTCCATATTCCTGCGCCGAAAAGCGAATAATTAATGGCATATCTTTTGGCATCACCGATTTGGCCGCTTTGATGACTTGCTCACCAAATAATAATTTGTCTTGACCATATTCATCGGTTCTTAAGTTGGTTTTTGGTGAGCTAAATTGATGAATCAAATAACCGTGAGCGCCGTGGATTTCAATTGCATCAAAGCCAGCTTCAACTGCGCGTTTGGTTGACTGTTTGAATTTTTCGATAATGTCGATAATTTCATCCTTTGAAAGCTCTCTTGGCATTTGATATTCCCACTGTTTATGCGCTTCGTTGGCGCCGTCATAGCGCACCGCTGAGCATGAAACAACATCATCACTCCCCAGCGCTTTACGACCCGCATGGGCAATTTGTATCGCAATTTTACCATTTTGTGCATGCACTGCATCGACAATCCGTTTAAATTGATCACGCTGCTCATCATTCCATAAACCGAGGCAGTAAGGTGAGATTCGCCCATTAGGCGCAACATTGGTCATTTCAACAATGATTAATCCCACACCACCAACAGCTCGGGAAACGTAGTGGACATAGTGCCAATCATTAGGTAGGCCGTCGGTTGCTTGATATTGGCACATTGGTGGCATGACAATGCGGTTTTTTAATGATAAATTTTTGATAGTAAATGGAGTATTAAGATACGATATTTTAGCCATTTTTGACTCCTTCTCTAATCTTTTTGTCTAAAACTTATTTAATCTTGCTATCGATATAGTACACTGAGTTTGGCTATTTTAAATAGCTAAATGCCTATATTTTGATCGGCAAAAGAGAAATAAATCAGCCCGCTTTGGTTAATTCTTGTCAAGAAGTTTCAGAAATTGTATATGTTTTAGTATAAAAATACCAAATAATGAGTCCTAAAATGCCTAAAATAGTGCCGGCTATAACAATGGCGATCCAACCATAATGGCTAAAAAGATAAGTTGAGCCAACCGATCCCAGCATGCCTCCGGTAAAGTAACTCACCATATATCCGGTATTGATTCGACTTCTGGCTTCGGGTCTGATTTGGTAGATTGCGCTCATATTTGATACGTGCGTCACTTGTACCGCAAAGTCTAATAAAATGACACCTAATATCAAAGCAATAATCGAATATTGTGCCAATGAAAGTGGTAACCATGAAGCTAACAAAAGCGCTAACCCGATAGTGGTTGCGGTTTTGCCTTTTCCTTTATCAGATAATTTACCGACTATAGGTGAGCCTAAAGCACCTGCTGCACCGGCTAATCCAAATAACCCAATAATAAAATCTGAATAGTGGTAAGGCGCATCGGTTAATAAAAAGGCTAGCGGTGTCCATAGTAGTGAAAATAGTGAAAATGAGGTAATGGCAAGTAAAGAGCGTATTTTTAATACTGGCTCTTGTCTGTATAGCGCACCAATTGATAATAGCAGTTGCAGATAATTGATACTGATATGATTACAATAGCGAGGCAGAGATAACCAAAGCAGGAAAGTAACAATAAGCATAATGCCGGTTGCAATCCAATAAACATAGTGCCAATCAGCAATGGTTGAAATGGCACCGGCAAAAGTTCGACCTAATAAAATGCCAAGTAGCATACCACTCATTAATGTGCCAACAATTTTGCCACGGTGCTCAGGTTTGGCTAAGGTGGCGGCAAAGGGAATCAATACTTGTGCAACGGTCGAAAATAGTCCGGTCATAGCCGTTCCGACAATAAGCATCCATAAATTTTGCGATGAGGCGCTGATGACTAATCCGCAGGTGGATAGCAGCATTAAAATTAGGATTAACCGCTTACGCTCTATCATATCGCCTAGCGGCGTAATAAACAGTAAACCAACAGCATAACTGAGTTGTGCGGTCATGATAATTGAGCCGGCGTGTTCAACAGCGATATGCAGATCATGGGTGATTGAGTGTAATAAGGGTTGCGCATAATAGTTACTGGCGATAGTCACGCCAATTGCAAAAGCCATTAGAAAAACTAGCCAGAAAGATAAGCCTTGAGAATGTGTGCTGTTCATAAATCTAAATATCTAAAATGATGAGCAATGTTATAGAAAATAAATAATCGATATATACCGGTTTTTATTACCTTGCTTGTTGTAATAAATTATAAATCGGCGTTGCTAAACCTATTTTACTATTTTCAGCCTTAAGATTGTACCAATAGCCGGCGCCGTCATCAAAACATGAGGTTATATTGGTTATCTTGCCGTAAATAGGGATAATATCGAGATGAAAATGGCTAAAGGTGTGCCGAAATGCCACCAACTGTTTTAACGGGGTGGTTGTGATACCTCGTGCCACAAGCCAATCGACTAAAGCTTGTTCGGTTGCAAATTGGGGTAAACAGTATAACCCTCCCCAAATTCCCGAAGGCGGTCTTTTTTCCAGCCAAATGGCATGATTATTTTCAAGCATTAAAAAATAGGCTGATTTTTCAGGTATGGTTGTTTTGGATTTTTTAGTTGGATATTGTTGCCAACTATCGGTTTGGTAAGCGATACAATCACGGTGTAATGGGCATAAACTGCATTTAGGTTTTGAGCGAGTACACACCATTGCACCAATATCCATCATGGCTTGATTGAACTTTGCCACATCTTGTTTGGGTGTGACTTGCTCGCTCAGTTGCCATAGTTTGTTTTCTACTGCTTTATTGCCGGGCCAACCTTCGATCGCAAAATAGCGGGTTAATACTCGTTTAACATTTCCGTCTAAAATGGCATAGTGTTGGTTTTGTGACAGTGACAAGATAGCTCCAGCTGTCGATCGACCAACGCCCGGTAAAGCAACCACATCATCAAATTGAGTGGGAAACTGTCCATGGAATTTCTCACTGACTACTTGCGCAGCTTTGTGTAAATTGCGTGCACGGGCATAGTAGCCCAGGCCAGTCCAAAGATGTAATACATCATCGATTGGGGCGAGCGCTAAATCTGTGATCTGAGGAAAATGCTCGATAAAACGTTTAAAATAGGGAATAACTGTTGCCACTTGTGTTTGCTGTAACATAACTTCGGACAACCAAACGTGATAAGGGCTTTTTTCGATCTGCCATGGTAGTGTTTTTCTGCCGTACTGTTCATACCAATTAAGTACGGCAGTTGAAAATTTTTGCATATTGATAAATTTACATTACTGCTGTAATGGAATCACTTGGATAACAACCTAATACTTTACTATACAAAGTAATAGACGCTAATTCTTTAAGCGCAGTTTGCATTTCATCTGAATGGATATTACCTTGCAAATCAATGTAAAACATCTCTTCCCACGGGGTGCCGTGTATTGGTCGAGATTCGAGTTTTGTCATCACTATATTATGGTTACGTAGCACCGATAAAGCATCAACTAATGCACCTGCTTGTTGACCTGTTTTCATTAATATCGTGGTTTTAGCCGGGATTTGATATGAAACATCAATCGGTTTTCGAGACAAGACTATGAAGCGAGTAATGTTCTGTTTTTGATTGGCAAAATCATGATCCAGTACTTGTAGCCCATAAAGTTCGCCGCCATCTTTGTTGCCCATTGCGGCAATATTTGGCTTATTGAGTTTAGCCACGGTTTCGATCGCTGATGAAGTGCTATCACAGTAAACAATCTTCCAATGAGGGTAGCGCTCTAAAAAATTACTGCACTGCTGGAATGGTTGCGGGTGACTATAGATCGTATCGATTTGGTCTAGTTTGGCATCGGCAATGGCAAGCACACAGTGATCAATCGGTAGTGACAGCTCACCTATAATGTGTAAATTGGTTTTTTGCAATAGATCGTAAACTTCATTAATCGAGCCTGAACTTGAGTTCTCTATTGGTAAAATACCGTAGTCGACAACCTCTTTTTCGATCTGTTCAAAAACATCTTTGAATGTTTTACAGCTTGATTCGATCATTTTTTCAAGGTGAGCGCTTGCATAGCGTCTTGCTGCAGAATGCGAGTATGAGCCTATCGGACCTAAAAATGCTACTTTAGCCGTTGTAATCGTGCCCAAATTAAGTTTTTCTTGCAGAATTTTTTGTTGTAAAAGTACTGAGTCTTCAAAAATTATTTGATATAACCGCTTAATAAAAATATCGTCAAGATGATAACTTTTACCTTGCTCAATTAATGATTTTATTAGTGAACGCTCTCGCTCTAAATCACGCACAGGTATGTTAGCTTCTATTTTAGCTTCAATGATTTGAGTTGAAACTTCACGTCGCTCAGCGAGGATTTCTAGTATTTTACTATCTAGTTGGTTAATTTTATTACGTAAGGGCAACAAAGGATTTACAGTCATTTCAATTATATTTTTTTAAAAAATTTGAACAATATTATAGCAAGCAAAAAAATAAAGGCACCATTAATGTGCCTTTTTTATTAGATGAATAACGTAAATTAATTATTAAATTTCTTCAGTTACTGTCCCTTTAATACTGTCAAACGCTCGTCTTGACTCGCCTTTATGTTGTATTTTATTGAGCTGTCTTTCCAGTTTTGCCACAAGATCATTGATTGCGGCATACATATCAATGTGTTTAGCTGAGGCAACTAATGGGCTTCCTTTGGTGGCAATGGTGGCATCAACAATAAATCCGTCAGGCTCTTTAGATAAAATAAAATGTGGATTAATCAGCAGAGCTCTCCATTTGTCTAATTTCGAAAACTTATCTTCAAGATAGCTACGGATGGCTGGTGTAATATCCATTTGTTTACTGGTAATGCTTAAAGTCATATATGACCTCCATTATGTTTACTAACAAAAAAAGCTAACACAATTGAGTGTTTCCATAAATACATTGGCAAATTATTTTTGTTTCGTCAATAACTTATTTGTAATGAACTTAATTTTTGTGCGCTTTGTCTAAAATAATCTGATGTCTGTATTTGTTGGTTAACTGACATTGAAACTGCATTTAGATACATTTTTACGATATACTGTTTATCATTAAGTTATAAGATAAATGTAACACAAAAGTTTAATGAGGAAGCTGTGAGTTATTTAGATAATATAAAAATTGTTTTGGTTGAAACCTCCCATACCGGCAATATGGGGTCAGTGGCTAGAGCAATGAAAACCATGGGATTAACGAATCTTTGTTTAGTTAACCCAGTTATCAAACCCGATTCGCAATCGATTTCATTAGCCGCAGGGGCGAGTGATATTATTAAAAATGCACAGATTTTATCCTCGCTGGAACAGGCGATCGCCGATTGTCATTTGGTTATTGGCACCAGTGCAAGACCACGCAGTTTACAGTGGCCAAACTTAACCCCTAAAGAGTGCGGTGATAAAATTATCCAGGAAGCCGCAACGGAGAAAGTTGCGTTAGTTTTTGGGCGTGAACGGGTCGGGCTAACCAATGATGAACTGCAAAAATGTCATTATCATGTCGGTATCCCAGCTAATCCTGATTATAGTTCGTTAAATTTGGCAATGTCGGTGCAGGTGCTGTGTTATGAGATTCGAATGTCGCTGTTAAATTTGCCAACGGATTTATCAAACCCTGTGGAAAATGATGACGCTATCACCTTCCCAAAAGATGAAGATATTGAACGTTTTTATCAGCATCTAGAGCAAACGTTACTTAAAACTGGCTTTATTAATTCCAATCATCCCGGTCAAATTATGGGAAGATTACGTCGGTTATTTACCCGTGCGCGTATCGAGCAACAAGAGTTGAATATTTTACGCGGTATTTTAACCTCAATAGATAAAAAATTGGGATAAAGACTAAAAAAGGCATCGATGTAGCGATGCCTTTTTTGATGATTAACGATGTATTTAGCTCTTTTTACGCCACGTGGTGCCATTGGCGCTATCTTCAAGCACAATATTCATTGCACTCAGTTGATCACGAGCTTGGTCGGCTAGCGCCCAGTTTTTACTTGCTCTTGCTTCATTACGTTGTTTAATTAAAGATTCAATTAATTCACTGTCAACGTCATCTTGGTGTTCGCCCTGTAAAAATTTAACCGGATCTTGCTCTAATAGCCCTAACACTGATGATAAATAACGCAATTCGGCAGCTAACTCATTGGCTTGTGCCATATCATTTTCTGCTTTTGCTTTATTGATTTCTCGCGCCAGATCAAAGAGTGTGGAATAGGCTTCCGGCGTATTAAAATCATCATTCATTGCTTGACAGAATTGGCGATAATAATTGCTGTCAGGCGTAGTGTGGGGATGATTAGGATCGGTGTCACGCAGTGCTGTATATAAACGCTCAAGCGCTACTCTAGCCTGTTTTAGGTTTTCTTCACTATAATTGAGTTGACTACGATAGTGACCCGAAAGTAAAAAGTAACGCACTGTTTCAGCATCATAATGTTTTAATACATCACGAATAGTGAAAAAATTATTCAGTGATTTAGACATTTTCTCCTGATCAATCATCACCATACCCGAATGCATCCAATAATTGACATATTGTCCATTATGGGCGCAAGTTGATTGGGCAATTTCGTTTTCGTGATGTGGGAACATAAGATCCGACCCACCACCATGAATATCAAAATGGTGACCTAATTGATAGCTATTCATTGCCGAACACTCAATATGCCAGCCCGGTCGACCTTTGCCCCATGGTGAATCCCAACTTGGCTCATTGGGTTTTGACATTTTCCATAGTACAAAGTCCATTGGGTTACGTTTCACATCGACCACATCAACACGGGCTCCGGCTTGAAGTTGTTCTAAATTTTGGCGAGATAAAATACCGTAATTTGGATCGCTATCGACCGAAAACATCACATCGCCATTATCGGCGATATAAGCATGATCTTTTTTAATTAACTCTTCTACCAGCGCAATAATTTGCGGCATGTGGCGGGTGGCTCTAGGCTCAACGTCCGGACGTTTAATATTCAGAGCATCAAAATCTGCATACATCTCTTGTAACATTCGTTCGGTTAACTCTTCACAAGTTTCACCGTTTTCAAGTGCTCTTTTGATGATTTTATCGTCAACATCGGTAATATTACGAACATAAGTTAAATCATAACCTAAAAAGCGTAAGTAACGGGTGACAACATCAAACGCCACAAAAGTGCGCCCGTGACCAATGTGACATAGGTCATAAATGGTAACACCACAAACATAAAGACCAATTTTATTTGGCGTGATTGATTGAAAGGGTTCTTTTTCTCTGGTTAATGTATTGAATATTTTTAGCATTATGTTCTACAGTATTTTCAATTAAACTTTGCCTGTTAATATAGCAAAAATTAAGATAGGGCGGAATGATTTATTATAACCTTTAAGCTTAAAGATTTTAACCTAGGCATTCATCAAGATCGATAAAGCTTAAGGCTGATTTTAAAAGTGGTGAGGTTAGGAGAGAAGTTAAAAAAGGTGAGCACTTGCCCACCTTTTGGAAAGTTACTTAATAAGGCGATAAAGATAGATAAGTAAAATAGCGCCTAATACTGAAACTAACAGACTTGGAAAGTTAAAACCGGTTACACCACTTCCCCAATGGAAAAAAGTACTGATATAACCACCTACTAACGCACCAGCAATACCAAGTAACATGGTTTTAATTACACCTACACGACCTAATGGCATAAAAAACTTGGCAATCCAACCGGCGATTAATCCTAAAATAATCCAACTCAAAATACCCATAATGATTTCCTTTGTTTGATTAAGTTTAAATTTATTTTACTTGCAAAGTTTTTAAAAAATTAACAGATGATAGTGATAGTATTGACTGTAATAGATGTAACCGATTTACTAAAACGTAAAATACTTAGCTATAAACTATTTATGACATTTGAAAAATAACAAATAAGAAGATAATGATTTTATCGAATGATTAAACTAACAATCATTTTAAGTTAGACATACAACAATATGCATAGTTGCATATAGCGCTAAGTCTACCTTTATTTTTGACAAGATGCCAGATTTTTTATAAGGCAATTTATTTAGCGCTAGCGTTTAAAAGTGTTTAAATGCGCACAAGAGGCATTCGCCTCTGTGTGATTATTCAAAAATTGTTTTATGAAGAATTTTTACAATGTTTTCTGCATCATGGCTTTTAGCTAACAAACATAGATTATGCGTACTTGCACCATAACAGCATAGTCTGATAACAAAATCATCTAAAGCACCAAATACCTCTTTTGCGATGCCTTTGGTTGTTGTTAAATTGTTACCAATAATGGCAATTAAAGCTAAATCTTCTTCAACATCGACATGACACAGGGTTGAGAGTTCATCAAACAGTGCTTTGGTTAATAAACTATTGCCATTGGTATTGGTGCCGGTCGTATCGATAGTTAAGGCAATGCTCACTTCAGAAGTTGTGACTAAATCCACTGAAATATTATGTTTGGCCAAAATCGTAAATACATTAGCTAAAAAGCCTTGAGCATGTAACATATTTAAGCTAGTTAATGTAAGCAATGTCTGCCTACGGCGAAGCGCTAACGCTCTAAAAGACGGCAGCTCGGATTTGATGCTATGGGTATTATACACAATGGTGCCACCGTCTTGTGGTGCTTTGCTCGATCCGACAAATACCGGAATATTACTTCTAACGGCCGGAACTAATGTGGCTGGGTGTAAAACTTTTGCGCCAAAGGTTGCCATTTCGGCCGCTTCAGCAAATGAGATTTCGTCAATCCGTTTAGCGCCGTCAGTGATCCGTGGATCAGTTGTATAAATTCCAGCTACATCTGTCCAAATATCAATTTGTGTCGCATTTAATGCTTCGCCAAGTAATGCCGCGGTATAATCGCTACCGCCTCGACCTAAAGTTGTGGTTTTACCAGTGCTTTCACTACCGATAAAGCCCTGTGTTACAATAACATTGTTACTATTTAATGATTTTAAATGCGCACAGCATAGCTGTTTAATCTCTTCAATTTTTGGTACGGCTTTACCAAACTTGTCATCGGTACGCATCACTTTACGTACATCAAACCATAAGGCATTTTTTTGTTTTTGTTTTAATATTTCGACAAATAGTTTAGATGACATTATTTCGCCATGACTGACTAGCTCATCAGTTAATGCCGGCGAAGTGGCTAAACTGGCTGCTTCAGATAATGAAGCAATATTTGTGATAATTTGATCTATTTCAGCTCGTAATGAAGGATTTTCCGGTAGTTGTTCTAAAATTTCGTACTGAATAGATTGGATTTTTGCGATATGTTGCGCTCTAACTTCTGCATCACGACCTTCAGAGAGTGCGACCAGTAAATTTGTGATACCTGCTGATGCCGATAATACAACAACCCTAACACTGGGATTGGCGATAACAATATTTGCGCTATTTACCATTGCGCTATAGTTTGCAACACTTGTTCCACCGAATTTAGCTATTACAAATGATGTTTCCATGGATTCCTCATATTAAAAATTTTATTATTTTTAACAGAGATAGAGCGGGGTATGTTCTATTTACCGTTAAACAAATACACACCGCGAAGCGCTCCACCTGTTAAGGTGACAACCCAAGGGATTCAGCCCTTGCAGTCGATTTGATAACTTTCTGGAACGTTACCAAACCTCGGCATTACATCCCCTTAATCATTTGTTAGCAGTTCCAGTCCCTAAAATGATCTACCTGAGTAATGCGCCTCTTCGTTTTTGTAACATAGGTTACAAAATCAGTGTTATATAGAATTAACGATTTAATCAAATGTGTCAATAGGTTAAACATTAAAAATTATCTAATTTTAACCCTTTTAGATTGATTGCGTTATAACGTTCGTTCAAACAGTTCGATAATAGTTTGATAAAGTTTTTTTACGCTGCATTCTTTGGTAGGGGTACTAAAAATGGTATCATCGCCGGCAATCGAACCTAAAATCCCTTCTGATTTACCAATTGAGTCCAGCAGTCGGGCAATAAGTTGCGCAGCCCCCGGACTGGTTCGAATCACCACCATTGAACTGTTGTAATCAATATCAATCACTAAATTTTTTAATGGGCTACTAGTGGTTGGTACACTCATTTCAGCTGGCAAACAGTAAACCATTTCCGCTTTTGCATTACGTGTTCTCACCGCCCCAAATTTGCTTAACATTCGGGATACTTTAGATTGATTAATATTTTCAAATCCCAGTTCTTGTAATGCTTGTACAATTTCAATTTGTGAACTGAATTTTTCTTGTAAAAGCATCTCTTTAAAGGCTTTAGTCAGATCTTTTTGTTTCATACTGTTCCTTGATATTTATTTTTTCACCCTGTGTGAATACCAAATAAAAGCATATATTTTCTTTAAAGCTAAGCTTGCCTTTAGAATTTTATGCATTTTTTATGCAATTTAAAATACCTAATATCGATTTGATGCAATTCAAACTGCTAAGTAATGGTGATAATTATGCATGAAATTTGCATAAGATTAAAGGTTAGACTTTATTGCATGCTTCGGACGAAATGCTTTAACAATATGTTCATGGGTTTCTATATAGGGGCCTTCTAACAGATCAATACAATAGGGCACACTGGCAAAGATACCATGAACAAGCGTATTTCCTTCACTATCTTTTACCCCTTCTAAGGTTTCTTGGATTGATTTTGGTCTACCGGGTAGATTTAAAATTAGGCATTTTTTACGGATAACCCCAACTTGTCTTGATAAAATAGCGGTAGGCACAAAGTGCAAACTGATTTGTCGCATCTGTTCACCAAATCCGGGCATGACCCGATCAGCAATTGCTAAAGTTGCATCCGGCGTGAGATCACGTAAAGCAGGGCCGGTACCACCAGTTGTAAAAATGAGATCACAATGCAAATTATCGACCAGTTCACATAGTGTTTGCTCAATAATTGGTTGTTCATCCGGAATAACTCGGCTTTCGGTTGCAAAAGGCGTTTTTAATGCCAATTGTAACCATGATATTAAAGATGGAATACCTTCGTCTTGATAAATGCCATTTGATGCTCTATCAGATACCGAAACTAACCCAATTTTAATCATAATAATTATTCCTTAATAAAAACACCTAAACTATTTAAACCCCATAAAGTTAAACCCGATAAAGGCTATAATAGCGAAGGATCTAATTTACATTCCACTGGTATTAAAAGTTATCTTTACAACCGCTCATTATATTACCAATATTGTCGATTGGCTAAACATGATATCATATCACTTAATCAGCCATTTATTTACTTAGGATATTTCATGTCATCAATTCCTGCACTTGAGTTAATTGCACTCAAAAAAATCTATAAAACGGGTGTAGAAGCGTTAAAAGGTATTAATTTGACCGTTGAGGCTGGGGATTTTTATGCGTTACTTGGGCCAAATGGTGCCGGTAAATCAACAACAATCGGTATTATCAGCTCGTTAGTGACCAAAACATCGGGGCAAGTTAAAATCTTTGGTTATGACTTAGATACCGATGTTGTTAATGCTAAAAGACAATTAGGGCTTGTTCCGCAAGAGTTCAATTTTAATCAGTTTGAAGAAGTGTTACAAATTGTGACAAATCAAGGTGGATATTATGGCTTACCCCGTAAACTAGCGTTACAGCGAGCGGAAAAATATTTGCGAATTTTGGATTTATGGGATAAACGCCATAGCCGGGCTTGTATGTTATCCGGTGGTATGAAAAGACGATTAATGATTGCACGAGCGTTGGTGCATGAGCCTAAATTGTTAATTCTTGATGAGCCGACTGCTGGGGTAGACATTGAGTTAAGACGTTCTATGTGGGATTTTTTGCGAGAAATTAATCGTCAGGGAATCACGATAATCTTAACCACTCACTATTTAGAAGAGGCCGAAATGTTATGTCGGCATATTGGTATTATTCAACATGGTCAATTAATTGCTAACTCTTCAATGCGTGATCTGTTAGCCAAAAGCCAATCAGAGACGATTATCATTGATTATGTGCCAACTTCTAACCCAATCCAGTTACAAGGTTATAGTTACCATGATGTCGAATCCGGTATGTTAGAGGTGAAAGTTGATAAGCAACATGGATTAAATCAATTATTTGAACAATTGAATCAACAAAATATTAAAGTGATCAGTGTGCGTAATAAAGCTAACCGTTTAGAAGAGCTATTTGTTGATCTATTACATAATGATAATAAACAGAAAGGAGACATGGATGAATAGTTTATATTGGATCGCCTTAAAAAGTATTTGGCGTAAAGAAGTAACGCGTTTTTTGCGGATCTGGATCCAAACATTGATTCCACCAGTTATCACCATGTCACTGTATTTTATTATTTTTGGTAACTTAATTGGTTCTCGCGTTGGTGATATGGGCGGTTTTAGTTATATGGCGTTTATCGTGCCGGGGTTGATAATGATGTCTGTTATTACTAACTCTTACACCAATGTTTGTTCATCCTTTTTTAGTGCTAAATTTCAGCGTAATATTGAAGAATTACTGGTTGCGCCCGTACCGACTCATATCATTATTTGTGGCTATGTGGGTGGGGGAGTAATGCGAGGTATTTTAACTGGCGTTTTAGTGACAATCGTTTCACTCTTTTTTGTTAGTTATCAAGTCTATTCATGGCTTTTTGTTATTTTTACCTTGTTGCTTACTTCGATATTATTTTCACTGGCTGGCTTATTAAATGCCGTGTATGCTAAGACTTTTGATGATATTAGTATTATTCCGACTTTCGTTTTAACGCCGTTAACTTATCTCGGTGGCGTTTTTTACTCAATTACGATGCTACCAACTTTTTGGCAATGGGTCTCTAAACTTAACCCAATTGTTTATATGATTAATGGCTTTCGCTACGGTTTTTTGGGCGTTAGCGATGTATCGTTATTGATTACTTTTTCAATGCTTTTTCTTTTTGTCATTGTGCTATATGCCATGGTTTGGCGGCTGATAGAAAAGGGTAAAGGGTTAAGAAGTTAGTCACTTAATTAAAAGTGGAAAACCGCCGATGAGTCATCGGCGGATTGATGATTATTTAGCGCCAGCGACGGCTTCTTTCGCCAGTTGCGTAATTTTGGCAAAATCACCTTGAGCAATAGCATCAGTTGGAATAAACCAAGTCCCACCAACACAAAGCACATTATCAAGTGCTAAATAGTCACGGTAATTTTTTGGATTCACCCCACCAGTAGGGCAAAATTTCATATAACCACATGGGCCAGCAAAAGCTTTTAGTGCTGCAACGCCGCCATTAATTTCGGCAGGGAAGAATTTTAATGCGGTTAACCCATATTCTTGCGCGGTTAATAGTTCCGAAATGGTGGCTATACCCGGAATCACCGGCACAGTTCCGGCAACCGCTTCTTTTAAGATAGAATCAGTAATACCCGGCGTAATGACAAATTTAACGCCAGCTTGAGTAACTTGTTTTAATTGTTCAACTGTTGTTACGGTACCGGCACCAACGACCGCTTCAGGTACTTCTTCAATAATTTTTTTAATTGCATCAAGTGCACATGCTGTTCTTAAAGTGACTTCCAATACTTTCACGCCACCTGCTATCAATGCTTTAGCTAGTGGTACAGCATCTTCTAAACGCTCAATAACGATGACCGGGACAACAGGACCCATTGTTAAAATTTCTTCAGCGCTTGTTTTCCAATTTTTCATCCGTTTTACCTATACTAATTTAATACTTCAATAAAACAATAATCCCCAATAAATGGGGATTATTTTGCTACTCGTAAATACCTAATTTCTTCTCTAAATAATGAATATTGGTGCCCCCTTTTTGGAAGCCTTCATCATTCATAATTTCAATGTGAAGTTCGATGTTTGTTTTTATGCCATCGATAACTAATTCGGCCAGAGCGTTTTTCATTCTTGCTATGGCTACTTCACGAGTTTCACCATAAGCAATGAGTTTACCAATCATTGAGTCATAATAAGGTGGCACAGTATAGCCGGCATAAATATGCGATTCCCAACGAATACCAAACCCTCCCGGCGCATGGAAACGGGTGATTTTACCCGGTGAAGGCATAAATGTTTTTGGATCTTCGGCATTAATTCGGCACTCAATAGCATGACCATGAATGTGAATATCACTTTGCTTAATTGAAAGTGGTTGACCTGCCGCAATAAGAATTTGTTCACGAATAAGATCAACACCGGTAACCATTTCAGTAACAGGATGTTCAACCTGAATACGGGTATTCATTTCGATAAAATAGAACTCGCCATTTTCAAATAGAAACTCAAATGTACCTGCTCCACGATAACCGATTTCAATACAAGCATTGACGCAACGTTCACCGATAAATTTACGCATTTTTGGTGTAATACCAACGGCTGGCGCTTCTTCAACGACTTTTTGATGGCGTCTTTGCATTGAACAATCACGCTCACCTAAATAAACAGCATTGCCTTGACCGTCTGATAACACTTGAATTTCAATATGACGAGGGTTTTCAAGGAACTTTTCCATATAAACCATGTCATTATTGAAAGCGGTTTTTGCTTCAAGCTTAGTCATTTTAATTGATTGCTCAAGATCTTTCTCTTCCCGAACAATACGCATGCCACGACCGCCACCGCCACCGGATGCTTTGATAATCACCGGGTAGCCAATTTTTTTGGCGATCTCTTTATTGGTTTCGATGTTGCTGCTTAATGGACCATCCGAGCCGGGTACACAAGGTACACCTGCTTTTTTCATCGCTTCAATAGCCGATACTTTATCGCCCATTAGGCGGATAGTATCCGGTTTTGGTCCAATAAAAATAAAGCCTGAACGTTCAACTTGTTCAGCAAAATCAGCATTTTCTGATAAAAAACCATATCCCGGATGAATAGCTGCTGCACCTGTCACTTCGGCAGCAGAAATTAACGCCGGAATATTAAGATAGCTTTTGGCTGAAGCGGCAGGACCAATACAGACTGTTTCGTCTGCAAGTAACACATGTTTTAAGTCTTTATCTGCCGAAGAGTGAACAGCGACAGTTTTAATTCCAAGTTCTTTACATGCTCTTAAAATGCGAAGAGCGATTTCTCCGCGGTTAGCAATAAGAATTTTATCAAGCATATTCAATCTCTTAATCGTATAAGTTAATAAATAAATTCAGATTATTCAATGATGAATAGCGGTTGATCAAATTCAACTGGTTGACCATTTTCGACTAAAATAGCTTTAATTGTGCCTGCTTTTTCTGATTCAATTTGGTTCATCATTTTCATTGCCTCTACAATGCAAAGCACATCACCAACATTTACTGTCTGACCAACTTCTACAAAAGCCTTTGATTCTGGGCTTGGTGTACGATAAAACGTTCCAACCATTGGCGATTTAATTGTTGTGCCGCTGATTTCAACACTATTTGTGTCGCTTACCACTTCGGCTTGAACTGTTGGAGTAACAACAACTGGCGCAGGTTGTGGAATTTGAATATTTTGTACTGGCGCAGAATAGCTTGTAGTAGGCACAGAACGACTAATTCGAACTGATTCTTCACCTTCAGAAATTTCAAGTTCAGAAATACCTGACTGTTCAACAAGTTCAATTAATTTTTTGATTTTGCGTATATCCATGAATTACACCGTATTTATTTGATAATAAGTAACAATTATTTTAATGCATCCTTAGAATCTTAAAAGAAGTCTTTTAATGATAATAAGGCAGTAACTCAACATTAACGCGGAAGGATACACTGTAAAAGAACTTTTGTCATTATATATCTCTTTTACGATCACTTGATATACTATTTTCTAGGTATTATTTTATATTTGATATACAATAGTCACACTTAATAATTGTTGAGGCGGACTATGGTCTTAACGTGCTAAATAAGCTATTATTTAGCGACATGAAATGGCGATTATTTTATTTTCATTTTATGGTTTCCTTCTCAATATTCTAATACATACACTTTAACAAGATTAATTCTAGGAAGAGTTTTTATTATGTTCAAAAAAGTTCGCGGCTTGTTTTCAAATGATTTATCGATCGATTTAGGTACAGCAAATACCCTTATTTATGTTAAAGGGCAAGGTATTGTACTAAACGAACCCTCAGTTGTTGCTATTCGTCAGGATCGTACTGGGACGCCAAAAAGTGTCGCTGCTGTTGGACATGCTGCGAAACAGATGCTAGGTCGTACTCCGGGGAATATTGCTGCAATTAGACCGATGAAAGATGGTGTGATTGCAGACTTTTCAGTGACCGAAAGAATGTTGCAATATTTTATTCGTCAAGTCCATAGTCACAGTTTTTTAAGACCAAGCCCACGAGTGCTTGTTTGTGTACCTGTTGGTGCCACCCAAGTTGAACGCCGTGCGATTCGTGAATCGGCATTAGGTGCCGGTGCGCGTGAAGTGTATTTGATTGAAGAGCCAATGGCTGCTGCTATTGGTGCGGATTTACCGGTTTCTGCGCCTACCGGTTCAATGGTGGTTGATATTGGTGGTGGTACGACTGAAGTTGCGGTTATTTCATTAAACGGTGTGGTTTATTCTGCCTCTGCTCGTATTGGTGGTGACCGTTTTGATGAGGCGATTATCAATTATGTTCGCCGTAATTATGGTGCACTTATTGGTGAAGCAACTGCTGAAAAAATCAAACATTTTATTGGTAGTGCTTATCCTGGTGATGAAGTCCTTGAGATTGAAGTTCGTGGACGTAACCTTGCCGAAGGTGTACCACGCAGTTTTACCTTAAACTCTAACGAGATTTTAGAAGCACTACAAGAGCCATTAAGTGGCATTGTAAGCGCAGTTAAAGTTGCTTTAGAACAATGTCCACCAGAGCTTGCATCAGATATTTCTGAACACGGAATGGTGTTAACTGGTGGTGGTGCGCTATTACGTAATATTGATAAATTATTATCAGCAGAGACAGGTATTCATGTTGTTGTTGCTGAAGATCCACTAACATGTGTAGCTCGAGGTGGTGGTAAAGCCTTAGATATGGTTGATATGCATGGTGGCGATCTGTTTAGTGAAGATTAACTGATAATTTATTGTTAATCTGTTTGTTGATCAATATGATTAGAAGTTTAGACATCTCATTTATTTTCCGCCGACTTTGTCGGCGGAATCATATCTTAAAATAATTAGATCTTGAGTATATAACAGGTAAATACCGGACAATGAAATTACTTTTTTCTAAACGTTCACCTCTTAGTGTACAGTTATTTATTTCACTTGCGTTAGCCTTAACGCTAATTGTAGTAGATTCAAATTATCGACCTTTCAAACAGATTCGTTATTATTTAGATACGTTAATTTCGCCACTTTATTATATTTCAAATGCGCCTAAATCATCGTTTGATCTGCTATATGAAATGTCCAAAACACGTGACACATTGGTTAATGAAAACGAAAAATTGCACCAAACATTAATGCAACAAAAAAGCGAACTCCTATTATTGGAGCATTTGAAACATGAAAATGATCGGTTAAGAGGCTTGCTTGATTCCCCGTTACGCCATGATGAACATAAAATGGCGGCACAAGTATTATTGACTGATACCGATCCTTACGTGTATCAAGTCGTTATCAATAAAGGTAAAGATAACGGTGTTTATGTTGGGCAACCGGTAGTTGATGAAAAGGGCATTGTGGGTCAAATCTATGAGACTGCACAAAACACCAGTCGGGCTATTTTAGTTTGTGACTATCAACATGCAATACCAGTACAGGTATTAAGAAATGATATTTCAATGGTCGCAGTAGGAAATGGGTGTAGTAATGATCTAACCCTCGATTTTTTACCTAACAATGTCGATATTAAGGTGGGAGATGTTTTAGTGACTTCCGGTTTAGATGGGCGCTTCCCAGAAGGTTATCCGGTGGCGGTGGTCAGTTCAGTTAAGCTTGATATTAGTGATTCAACCCCCATTATCTCTGCAACGCCTACAGCTGATATAAAACGTTTACGTTATCTACTATTATTATGGGGAGATCAAGGAGCAACACATGAGGGGTCATAATAAAATAGTCATAATTTGGATAACGTTATTTATTGGTTTGTGCCTGCAAATCATCCCATGGCCACCAGCTTATGACATGTTTAAACCACATTTATTGATACTTGTATTAGCTTATTGGCTCATTATGGTTACGCATCGAATTGGTATGGGGACGGCTTTTGTTTTGGGTGCCATTATGGATCTTTGTTCCGGCTCAATACTGGGTGTGCATGCTTTTATTTTTTCAATTATCGCTTATTTATTAATGTTTAGGTTTCAATTGATACGCAATTTAGCACTATGGCAACAGTCGATTGTGATATTTGGCGTATCGCTATGTTATAATTTATTGATATTTTTATTCCAAGTTGTCATTTATCACACTATAACGATTTCGCCTTTGATTTTACTCTCTAGTTGTGTTGATGGAGCATTATGGATATTTGTTTATTTAATGTTACGACTCATAGAACGGAGCTTTAATATCAATTAAAAGGAATCTTTATGTCTGTTGAACTATTGATGAATGTCACGCCGTCGGAGACTCGTGTTGCTTACATCGAAGATGGCGTATTACAAGAGATCCACGTTGATCGTGAATCAAGACGAGGGATCGTCGGTAATATTTACAAAGGTAAAGTGATTCGTATTTTACCGGGAATGCAAGCTGCATTTGTTGATATTGGCTTAGAAAAAGCGGCTTTTTTACATGCCTCAGATATCATGCCGCATACTGAATGTGTATCAGATACTGAACAAGAACAGTTTCAGGTGAAAGATATTTCAGAGCTGGTGCGTCAAGGTCAAGACTTAATGGTACAAGTAGTCAAAGATCCATTAGGTACCAAAGGCGCAAGGTTGACAACCGATATTACCTTGCCTTCCCGCTATTTAGTTCTTATGCCGGGACCAAATTCTGCCCATGTAGCAACTTCGCAACGTATTGAAAGTGAAGAAGAGCGAGAAAGGCTTAAAAAAATCGTTGAGCAGTATGTGACAGATGACGGTGGATTCATTGTCAGAACGGCCGCTGAAGGTGCACATGCTCATGAGCTTGAACAAGACGCCAACTTTTTAAAACGCTTATGGAAGAAAATTCAAGAACGAATGGCTCGCCCAACCAGTAAAAACCTAGTTTATGGCGAATTAGCCCTGTCCCAGCGGGTATTGCGTGATTTTGTTGGTGATCCGATTGAACGAATTTTAGTGGATTCAAAGCAAACTTATGATCTATTACTCGAATTCACCCAAGAATTTATGCCCGAAGTTACCGATAAACTATCGCACTATCGCGGCAATATTCCAATTTTCGATCTTTATGACACGGAAAACGAGATTCAGCGAGCCCTTGATCGTAAAGTTAAATTGAAATCGGGCGGTTATTTGATTATTGATCAAACCGAAGCGATGACCACAATTGATATTAATACCGGTGCATTTGTTGGTCATCGAAATTTAGAAGAAACGATCTTCAATACTAACATTGAAGCAACGATTGCCATTGCCAGACAGTTACGTTTACGTAACTTAGGTGGTATTATCATTATCGATTTTATTGATATGCAAGAAGCCATCCACCGAGAACGAGTATTGCAATCGCTACAAGACTTTTTAGCTAAAGACCGTGCCAGAACAACGGTTAACTCGTTTTCAGCATTAGGATTGGTTGAAATGACCCGAAAACGTACCCGAGAGAGCATTGGGCATATTCTGTGTGAACAGTGTCCGGCGTGTAAAGGGCGCGGGATTGTGAAATCGGTTGAAACTATTTGTAACGAAATTTTACGTGAAATAGTTCGTATATACAAAGCGCACCGCTCCGAATACTTTTTGGTCTATGCATCAGCAGCAGTGGCTAACGCATTAACCAATGATGAGTCGCATGCGCTTGCTGAGGTTGAAGTTTTCGTTGGCAAACGTGTCGAAGTTAAAGTTGAGCCGCTCTATATTCAAGAGCAATATGATGTAGTGTTGATGTAATTTTTTGACAAGAAGTTTCAGAAATACTATACGTTTTAGTAAAAAATGTACGAAATCTTCGGATAACAGTATAAATAGTAGGCAATATAGAAATTAAGGAATTTATGATAGTCAACCAAGTGAGTGAAAGGTTACTCAATCCTAATAACCTAAGCCAGAAAGATCTTATGCATTTACTTGATATGTTAAGTGCAAGGCAAATTGATTTTGGTGATTTATACTTTTTATCCGGCTATTACGAAAGTTGGTCGCTCGAAGATCGTATTATTAAAAGTGCTTCTTTTCATCGGGATCAAGGTGTGGGTGTTCGCGCTATTGTTGGCGAAAAAACAGGATTTGCTTATACCGATCAGCTCACTTTAGATCGTTTAGAACAAAGTGTCTCAGCGGCAAACTCAATAACTAAACAACAAACCCCTGTTGCTGTTACGCCATTTAAATCTGCTGACATTGTCGCAAAGTATCAATCCATTAACCCGATCAACTCGTTTTCTCAAGAACAGAAAGTGGCAATATTGAGACAAGTTGATCAACTAGCACGCTCAATAGATCCTAGAGTTATTGAAGTTTCGGCTAGTTTGACCGGTAGTTATGAAGATATCTTAATTGCCGCAACCGACGGCACATTGTGTGCTGATATCAGACCATTAGTGCGATTATCTGTTTCTGTAATTGTTGAGCAAGCTGGTAAACGTGAGCATGGCTCAAGTGGTGGCGGTGGGCGCTTTGGTTATGACTATTTTCTGACGAAAAACCCTCAGACAGGTGATAGCTATGTCGATAGTTATACCCGCGAAGCTGTTCGCCAAGCGTTAGTGGCTTTGTCAGCTAAAGATGCGCCGGCTGGCGCTATGCCTGTTGTGTTAGGTGCAGGCTGGCCAGGCGTATTGTTACACGAAGCAGTAGGGCATGGACTGGAAGGGGACTTTAACCGAAAAAATACGTCAGTATTTTCCGGCAAAATTGGTGAACAAGTCACTTCAACACTCTGCACCATTGTTGATGATGGGACGATTGATCATCGTCGTGGTTCGCTTTCGATAGATGACGAAGGTACACAAAGCCAAAAAACAGTGTTAATTGAAAACGGCATTTTAAAAGGTTACTTATTTGATAAACTCAATGCCAAATTAATGAATGCACATTCAACAGGTAATGGACGCCGGGAAAGTTATGCTTGTTTACCTATGCCAAGAATGACTAATACTTATATGCTGCCGGGCGATTCGACTTTTGATGAAATCATCAGTAGTGTTGATTACGGGCTTTATGCGCCTAATTTTGCTGGTGGACAAGTGGATATTACATCTGGTAAGTTTGTCTTTTCAACTTCCGAAGCCTATTTGATTGAAAAGGGAAAAATAACCACTCCGGTAAAAGGGGCAACGCTGATTGGTTCCGGAATTGAAACCATGCAACAAATTTCAATGGTCGGCAATGATTTGCAATTAGATTCAGGTGTCGGTGTTTGTGGTAAAGCCGGGCAAAGCGTACCGGTTGGTGTTGGGCAACCCACTTTAAAAGTCGATAATTTAACCGTCGGTGGTACTGTTAACCGCTAATAACTTAACATAATGAGAATTTAAAATAGATGGATACAATCATTACTCTTTATCAAGCATTTGTTAACATGGATATAGCAACACTTTCAAATCCAAATGTGTTATGGATATTATATGGCATGCTATTTATCATCATTTTATTAGAAAATGGGGTATTACCGGCTGCGTTTTTACCTGGTGACAGTTTATTATTCTTGACCGGTGTATTAATTAGTCAAAATGTCTTTCACTTTGGATTAATTAACTTGATTTTGATTGCCGGAGCGGCATTAGGTACCTGGCTGGGTTATATTCAAGGTTTGTGGCTAGGTAATACTAAAGTTGTACAAAATTGGATGGCACATATACCGGAAAAATACCACAAAAAATCAGAAGTACTATTCCATAAATATGGTTTACAAGCGCTATTTATTGGTCGCTTTATCGCCTTTGTTCGTACAATCTTACCTATGATGGCGGGTCTATCGGGTTTACATAGCAAAAAGTTCCATATCTATAATTGGATTAGTGCAACTTTATGGATATTTTTGATTGTTACCTTAGGTTATTTATTTGGTCTATCGCCAGTATTTAAAGCCTATGAAAAACAAATTATGTCTTTACTGATGTTAATACCGGTGTTTTTATTAGTTATTGGCCTTATCTTCTCTATCGCACTGGCAGTTAAGCGCTGGTTAAATAACAAAAAGAAAGCTAAGAGTATAGCAAACGAGGCGAGCAAAAAGTAAAAGGTGAAATTAACCGATAAGCCGGGTTCTGTCGTGGACAATCATTCCTCTAGGCTAATACTCACGCATTAGCTCAAGCAGTCTACCCGGATTCAACGCGGGCCGCGCCAATGAATCCCTATTTGACCTTGCTCCGAGTGGAGTTTACCGTGCCACAACTGTTACCAGTTGCGCGGTGTGCTCTTACCACACCCTTTCACCCTTACCTGATCTTATATAATAAGCCATCGGCGGTATACTCTCTGTTGCACTAGTCGTGAATGTTCGCTCTCGCCAACACCCCCCAGGCGTTACCTGGCACTCTGCCCTATGGAGCCCGGACTTTCCTCCCCTCTGTTTGTCTCCCTTTTACAAAAGACAACAACAAAGCAGCGATTGTCTGGTTAATTTCGCAAACGAGTATAACTGAAAGTGTAATTTTGTCCAGTGTTGTCTGATTGTTTAAACGATAGACGGGTAAAGTATAGGCGTTTGAAAACGTTTTGAGCTAAATGAATTGGGTCAGATATGTTGCCAGCACAATTTAGTTATGTGCTAGCAAATTGAGGTTAAAAGCCGATTACCATTTTTTCTGTTTAATATTCTCATTATAATTAAACCAAATTACCATACCATTTGAAGTGATAACATCAAGTTTTCCTTCTAAAATATCGTACTGTGTTTCGCCAATAATAGGGTGACTGGTTGAACTTTTTTTGCAATACACATAGGTATACTGGGTTTCATTGTTTTTAAGCGCTACTTTGGTGGTTGGCTCACCAAAAAGCGACAATAGTTGAATTTCAGTAGTCGAGCCCTCAATAATTTTATTGACTTTTTGTTGGCTCAATGGCGTGCCTTGCTCAGAAAAATTTTTCTGAGTACAAGCAGATAATGCAACAAGTGAACATAAAACGATAAGAATTTTGGATACTTTTTTCATTGTGTTACAGCCCTTACATAATAAATTAGTCTTGATTGAAGCCAATGATAATAGCATATGTTTGATATCGTTCAAGATAGCGTTAAAAGTATCGTTCTAAAATAAGATCGATTTGGGACAGTGAAGGTGAATTGGCGAAATATGGAAACATTGATATTAATTTCTCTATGTTTCCATATGTTGATATTGAGTTGATAAATCTGTTTGTTATTTTAGTTGTGAATCTTTTTTAAATTATTTTTTTTTCTTAATACACGCTTGATCGGTTTTTGGGTAGATGGATTAATATAACGACTTGGCCAAATTTCTGAAGGTTTAACATTCAAAGCATCCGCTATAATTTTTTCACCTTTTGTCCATGGCCTAACTAACGTATTACTTAATGTCGATGAGCTTAATCCTGATTGGCGTGATAGTGCTGCAAGTGTTGTGCCATTCTTTTTCAATGCAGCGATAATATCTGCTTTATGCCAGTCCTTCGAGTTAATTTCCATTTTTTTATTCCTTCTTAGTTTATAACCTTTAATATCTATGTTATTCTTTCCTGTTATTAAAACCAGTAAGTTTATAATTTAACTTTAGTTACAGTAAAAATTTGTTTCTTAATATTGTATCAAAGTTTATTTAATTTCTATAACTTTTTTCTTGTTTCTTAAATGTAGGATTATTAAAATGAAAGAGTGGTTCTCATCGAAAGAGCTATTAAGCATTGCAGGGATGCCGTCAACGATACAAGGTATCAATCGAAAAGCAAGAGCTGAAAAGTGGACTGCCCGTAAACGAGCTGGAGTACGTGGTAAAGCACTGGAATACCATATTAGTAGTTTTTCTGTTGAGGTTAAAAAAGCGTTATCTATTGAAGAGGTAAGTGCCTCATATTTAGTTTCACCGATTGAACCCTTACAACTTTGGATCACGGCTTTTGAACAATTATCTACTGATGAGCAAGCAATTGTTACTGCGTGGTTAATGCGCAATGGTATTAAAGATTTTATGTCATTTATTAACAAACACAAAAAAGATAGTTAGTGTTATTGTATAAGCTGATATATACTTTAACGTCACTGAAATTTAGATGCTATGGAATTACTAATGGAAAATCAGTTTCAATTAACAAATAGTAAAGAGATTATTGCTTATTTAGCCCAACAGTTTCCAAATTGTTTTACAATTGAAGGGGAAGCCAAACCATTAAAGATTGGAATTTTCCAAGATATCCTTTCTCAAATTGATAGCAATGAACTTTTAAGCAAAACCAAATTACGTGTAGCTTTGCGTGCTTATACCATGAGCTGGCGTTATCTATACTGTATTAAAGAAGGTGAATATCGTGTTGATTTGGACGGAAACAATAATGACATTATCACCAAAGAACAGATGGAACATGCGCAGCAACAGTTAAAAGAGAGCAAAGATAAAGCGAAAGCTCGAGCTAAAGAGAAACGTAAGTCATCTAAAGCACCTGTCAAAAAACCGAGAACTTTAAAAATCGGTGATTTTGTTAAATTATCTTTGGGTAACAAACCTGTAAAAGGGCAGATTATTAAGTTAGAGAAAGAACATATCAAAGTTAAAGTTGGGTCTGGTATGGAGTTAACTGTTAAACCAGAACATATCATTACTAAGTAGAGAATTTGAATGAATAAGTTATTGAAAGGTATTATTAGTCTAAGCTTTATTTTATCTGTTGTAAGTCCAAATGTTCAGGCAACATCGCCAGTTTATGAAAAAGTTCCTGTTTTAAAACAAGATGATATACATCAAATTGTCGCAAAACGTGTGACGAACTTTTTTACACAATCACATTATCGTGATTTTGCACTCAATGGAGCTTTTTCAGCTCAAATCTTTGATCGCTATTTTAAGCTATTAGATAGCAATAAAGCGATATTTTTACAAAGTGATATTGATAGTTTTCGAAGCAGACAAGAGTTGTTAGGTGAAGAGCTAATCAATGGCGATCTAAAAACAGCTTATGATATTTATAATCTTTCATTACAAAAACGCTACAACCGCTATAAGTATGCGCTTGATGTATTAAAACGTCCTATGGACTTTTCTGCTAAAGATGAAATCAACTTTAAACGTGAAGATTTAGCTTGGCCGAAAACCGAAAGCGAGCTTGATGAATATTGGAACAAACGTGTCAAATACGATGAGCTTAATTTGGCGTTGACCGGAAAAAATGAAGAGCAAATCCGCGAAGCATTAACCAAACGATATAATCGGGTTATAAAAACAATCATCCAATCGAATAATGAAGATGGCTTTCAAGTCTTTATGAATGCCTTTGCTCGAGAAATTGATCCCCACACCAGTTATTTAGCACCACGTAAAAAGCGTGATTTTGACTCTGATATGAGCTTATCTCTTGAAGGAATAGGGGCGACATTGGGTCAAAAAGATGATTATACTGAGATTATGTCATTTGTATCCGGTGGTCCAGCTGAAAAAAGCAAATCACTCGCTGTCGGTGATAAAATTATTGGCGTTGGTCAAAGTAATTCGCCTATCGAAGATGTCGTTGGTTGGCGTTTAGATGACATTGTAGATAAAATTCGTGGTCCTAAAGGCACTGTAGTTAAATTAGAAATTTTACCGGCAGACAATAATGGTAAACCTAAAGTTGTTGAGATCACTCGTGATAAAATTCATTTTGAAGATCGTGAAGCTAAATTAAAGATCATTAATAATGAACGCGGTAAAGTTGGTGTGCTTGAAATACCAAGTTTCTACATTGGTTTAACCAAAAAGGTTGAATCATTACTCATCACTGCCAATCAAGAAAATCTTCAAGGACTAGTGATTGATTTACGTGATGACGGTGGCGGTTCATTAGCCGAAGTTATTGAATTAACCGGTCTATTTATCGACACTGGGCCAGTTGTTCAAGTTCGCGACAATTTGCAAAAAGTGACGACCTATGATGACAAAAATCGAGGCATTGGCTTTAGTAAACCAATTGTTGTGATGATCAACCGTTATAGTGCATCGGCTTCTGAGATCTTTTCAGCAGCAATGCAAGATTATGGGCGAGCCTTAATCGTTGGTGAAACAACTTACGGAAAAGGTACAGTACAGACTTCTCGTAATATCTCCTATCCGGCTGATGCACGATTACATCCTGATTGGCCAGAGTTAGGTGGCGCTCAGTACACAGTACAAAAATTCTATCGTATCAATGGCGGAAGTACCCAACTAAAAGGGGTTGATCCCGATATTGATATGACTCAATCAAAATATATTGATGAAACAGGTGAGCGTTATTTAGATAATGCATTGCCATGGGATAAAATTGCGTCAGCAGATTATCTAACGGTTGCCAATATTAAACCATTGTTGCCGGAATTAAAATCGAAGCATATTGCTCGTATTAAAAAGAATCCTGAGTTTATCTATATCGAGGAAGATATTAAACGATTGAATGATAAAAAAGATCGTCAATATATCGTTTCCTTAAATAGAAAAGAACGGGAAACCGAGCAAAAAAGAGATGAAGATCGTGATTTGAAACGCATGAATGAGCGATTAAGTCGTGAAGGTCTCAAGCCGATTGCTAAATTAAGTGATTTACCTAAGGATTATAAAAAGCCCGATCCTTTTTTAGATGAAGCTGTAGAAATGCTTCTTGATTTGGCGCCTAACTATCCTGAAATAGAGGAAAATAAGTCATTAAGGGGTTTTCTGCCACTTGATGGACCAATTGAAAGTGAATAAATTAGAATTAAGAAATTAATTGGAGAGAGAATATGAATACAGATTTAAAATACGGTTTAATTGCGACAGTACTTATTCTATCAATTATTGCCGCATTTGGCGTGATTGTTTGTATGAATTAAAATACTTGATTAATTGTGCTGAGATCATTATAGTATGCAGCCTGCTACAAAATGCAGGCTCTTAAATTAAGGTGAGGTGTCCGAGTGGTTGAAGGAGCACGCCTGGAAAGTGTGTATACGGCAACGTATCAAGGGTTCGAATCCCTTCCTCACCGCCATTATATTGATTTAATCACAGAAGGATGCGCACCACTGGTTTAAACTTAATTACCAGTTGGAACTTTCGACGTTTCTTTGGTAAAGCCTCTGTGGTAAATAAGCTCGAGTAACCAGTAAACCCTTCCTCTCCTTGATCATTCGGAGCCAATATGGAAAACTTACGTACTGTTCAGGATTTTATTCGCTGGACTACTTCGCAATTTAGCCTGTCAGATATCTATTTAGGGCATGGAACAGATAACCCTATTGATGAAGCGAAGCAACTTATTTTATCTACTTTAGGCTTATCATTATTTATTCCTCCTGAATTTTACGCAGCTAATCTCACTAATGACGAAAAACTTCAGCTCATTGATTTAGTCAATAAACGAATTAATGATCGGGTACCTACGCCTTATTT
The DNA here is from genome assembly GCF_026536465.1 of Gilliamella sp. B3172. Lineage (NCBI taxonomy): Bacteria > Pseudomonadati > Pseudomonadota > Gammaproteobacteria > Orbales > Orbaceae > Gilliamella > Gilliamella sp. B3172. The sequence goes on from NZ_JAFNOA010000001.1 coordinate 360,873, forward strand.
GATCAATCAAGCTTGGTTTTGCGGACATAGTTTTTATATCGATGAGCGAGTATTAATACCCAGATCGCCAATTGGCGAGTTAATCGATAATCGATTTGAAACCCTATTAACAACTCAGCCACAAAATATTTTAGACTTATGCACCGGAAGTGGTTGTATCGGTATTGCTTGTGCGTATGCTTTTCCACAAGCACATGTTGATATAACAGATATCTCTTTAGAGGCACTCGATGTTGCCCAAACCAATATTGATTTGCATCAAATGATGTTTCAAGTCACGCCTATTTTGTCCGATCTGTTTAACGATATTCCAACTAAACAATACGATCTTATTGTGTCAAACCCACCTTATGTGGATGATGAAGATATGAATGATCTGCCGGAAGAGTTTGAGTATGAGCCTAAACTCGCGCTTGAAGCTGGTGATGATGGTTTGGATTTAGCAAAAAGAATATTACGTGATGCCGTTAATTATTTAGCACCAAACGGCGTGTTAGTTTGTGAAGTTGGTAATAGTTGGGTCAGTTTACAACAACAATATCCCGATGTGCCGTTTAATTGGATTGAATTTGAACGTGGAGGACTGGGTGTTTTTTCCATAACACGTGAAGAGCTGATTAAATATCATCACTATTTTTAAATAAGTTTTTCTCTAATCGGAATAAAAATATTATGTCAGGAAACTCAATCGGAAAATTATTTAAAGTGACGACTTTTGGTGAGTCGCATGGTACTGCATTAGGCTGCATAGTTGACGGCGTGCCTCCTGGTCTTAGCTTAACCGAAGCGGATATGCAACACGATCTTGATCGTCGCCGGCCGGGCACCTCCCGTTACACTACTCAGCGACGCGAGCCTGATCAGGTGAAAATTTTGTCTGGTGTTTTTCAAGGCATCACAACCGGTACCAGTATTGGTTTATTAATTGAAAATACCGATCAGCGTTCACAAGATTATAGTCAAATAAAAGATATTTTTAGACCAAGTCATGCTGATTTCACCTACCAAAAAAAATATGGTATCCGTGATTACCGTGGCGGCGGTCGTGCTTCTGCTCGTGAAACTGCTATGCGAGTTGCTGCTGGTGCTATTGCTAAAAAGTATCTATACGAAAAACTTGGTATACAAATTCGAGGCTATTTAGCGCAAATGGGTGATATTGAGTGTGAGCTTAAAGACTGGCAACAAGTTGAACAAAATCCGTTTTTTTGTGCTGATGAAAGCAAACTTGAAGCGCTTGACAGTTTACTGAGAAAGCTTAAAAAAGAGGGTGATTCAATCGGCGCAAAAGTGTGTGTGGTTGCGCAAAATGTTCCTGTTGGGCTGGGTGAACCTGTGTTCGACAAATTAGATGCAGAACTTGCCCATGCTTTAATGAGCATTAATGCGGTTAAAGGCGTTGAAATAGGTGACGGCTTTGCGGTAATTAATAAGCGAGGCAGTGAAAATCGTGATGAAATTACCCCTGAAGGCTTTTTATCTAATCACGCTGGCGGTATTTTAGGCGGTATTAGCTCCGGGCAAACCATTTTGGCAAGTATTGCTTTAAAACCTACGCCAAGTATTGAAATTGCCGGGCAGTCGATTAATGTTTATGGTGATAGCGTTGAAGTATCGACGCATGGTCGACATGATCCTTGTGTGGGGATCCGAGCAGTACCAATTGCTGAAGCAATGGTTGCAATTGTTTTAATGGATCATTATCTTCGACACCTTGCACAATGTAGTGATGTAAAATAATCATGAGTTACGAATTACTGGCTTTACTTTTTTTTATAGCCATGTTGGCTGGTTTTATTGATTCTATCGCTGGTGGCGGTGGGCTATTAACGGTACCGGCTCTTTTGGCGGTAGGCTTACCGCCAGCCAGCGCTTTAGCCACCAATAAATTACAAAGTACTGGGGGATCTTTCTCTGCCAGCCTTTACTTTATTCGTGAACGCATGGTTGATTTAAAACAGCAAAAATTCGCAATTACCTGTGCCTTTATTGGCTCGGCGCTTGGCACATTATCCGTCATGCATATACAAGCTGACTTCTTAAAATTACTCTTACCGATCTTAACTATTAGTGTTGGGCTCTATTTCTTACTCTCCCCGACCATTGGGGAAAATGACCGTAAAAGTCGCCTAACCATAATCCAATTCGCCTTATTACCAGCATTAGCTATCGGATTTTATGACGGTTTTTTTGGGCCCGGAGCTGGCTCATTTTACGCAGTAGCCTATATCACCCTTGCCGGTTTTAATTTAACCAAAGCCACTGCACATACCAAAGTACTCAATTTTACCTCTAACTTAGCGGGCTTAATCTTTTTTATTGTTGGTGGAGAAGTGGTATGGTCAATTGGTCTTGTTATGCTTGTTGGTCAATTTATTGGCGCAAGATTAGGGGCAAAAATGGTTATCGCTAAAGGACGAAAATTGATAAGGCCAATGCTTATTACCGTTTCCACTATTATGAGTATCAAACTCATCTATGAAAACTTCTTCTCTTAGAGAATAAAAAGATACTTACGATTAATCACAAAACCCCGCTCCTGAAAATTTTTTGAGGAGCGGGGTTTTTGCGTTTTAAAATGCTCTGATTTTAATGGCTGGAATTGTCATTGTATTTTATTTAAACAACGATCATCTTAAACTGGTTAATAATTTATCATCTTATAATTAGTAAAGCGATTTATTGAATTAGCTTTTATAAAAATTGTTATTTAAAAAAGCTCGTTTTTTACATAAAACAGTGTTAATTTGTCATTATGTAAAAATTGAATTTATTTTCTTATAATCATGGATTTGATTCACTCTTCTGATCTTAAAACCATTTTACATTCCAAGCGTGCTAATATTTATTATTTAGAACACTGCCGGGTTTTAGTCAATGGTGGTCGAGTTGAGTATGTCACCGATCAAGGGCAGCAATCATTGTATTGGAACATTCCGATAGCTAACACCACCTGCATTTTGCTTAATACCGGTACTTCATTAACGCAAGCTGCTGTCCGTGAACTTTCAAGAGCCGGGGTAATGATTGGATTTTGTGGTGGCGGCGGAACACCACTATTTGCTTCGACCGAGTCAGAGTTTGCTTGTCAATTTTTTTCACCTCAAAGTGAGTATCGTGCAACTGAATACTTACAAAGTTGGTGCCAATTTTGGTTTGATGATCAGCGCCGATTACAAGCCGCTAAAATGTTACAACAGCATCGACTTAACATCATTCAATCGAGTTGGTTAGAATTTGATTGGACAGTAGATCAAAATCAATTAACTAACATTATCAACGATGCTAAAGAACAGTTTAATACGGCTGAAAATAGCCAATCTCTGTTAACAGCAGAAGGACGATTTAGCAAAAGATTGTATGCAATGGCAAATCAATTAACGTTGCAAGATGACAAATTTAAAAGAGAGCATGCCACTCGAAATAAAAGCCATGATCCTGCTAATCAATTTTTAGATCATGGTAATTATTTAGCTTATGGTTTAGGTGCTACGGCTTGTTGGGTATTGGGTTTGCCACATGGTTTAGCTATTTTACATGGCAAAACTCGACGTGGCGGCTTAGTTTTTGATGCTGCTGATATTATTAAAGATGGCATGGTTTTACCTCAAGCTTTTATATCTGCTATGCAAGGTGATGATGAGAAAACATTTCGTCAATCTTGTATTTCACAATTCGCGCAATTAGGCGCGCTCGATATGATTATTGATACGTTAAAACAAATTGCGGATAAAACATGAATATTTTACTTGTGAGCCAATGCAAAAAAAGAGCATTAACAGAAACCCGTCGAATCATCGATCAATTTGCTGAGCGTTGTGGTGAACGAACTTGGCAAACACCGATGACTTCAGCCGGTTTACAAACGCTTTATAAATTATTACGTAAAACCGCTCGAAAAAATACTGCTGTTGCTTGCTACTGGACACATGGAAAAAATCTAACTGATCTCCTTTGGATTGTCGGCGATAAAAGCCAATTTAACCAGCAAGGACGAGTGCCGACTAATCGTACAAAACGAAATATTTTACGAAGTGATAACGAAAATTCTTGGCAACATGCTATATCCATACAACTTATTGCAACTATTGCTGCATTATTGCATGATTTAGGTAAAGCGACAGTTGGTTTTCAAGATAAATTACGTAAAGCTTCAATAACTGGAGATCCATATCGACATGAGTGGATTTCATTACAGTTATTTTTACTGATGATTCACGATTGTAGTACAAATCAAGAGGTACTAACACGTTTAGCTAATTTTGCCGATTATCAACAGCAAAAGCCAGATTGGTATCTGAAATTATCGAAGATTGAAAAATGTGATCTTTCTCAATTGCCATTATTCGCACAATGGATTGGTTGGTTAATTGTATCACATCATCGTATGCCTTTCTTAATGCCTATTAAATACAAAGATTGTCAAGAAAAACAAAAAGATGACTTTGATATTTCTCAGCTAACAACAAAAAGCTTTTTTAAAACATTCAAAGCCGTTGAAAAATGGGTTAAAAATAGCGATAGTCAACATCCATTCCCTGAGCACTTTTGGCAATTGAAAAGTGATATCACCTTAAGTCAAACTTGGCTAAAAAAATTAAGTCGCTATGCAAGTAAAGCATTTAATCACGCCCCTTTAATGCAACTCACAGAAGTTGATACATTATTATTACACCTATCCCGATTAAGCCTTATGGTTGCAGATCATAACTATTCTAGTTTACCATGTTATGATAAAGAAGCAGATGAAGATACTGCAATACTTATTGCTAATACCAATAAAGGTCCAAAAACAAAACAACGTTTAGATGATCATCTAATTGGTGTTGCTAATCTTACAGCAAGGTTTGCTCGCCTATTACCCAAATTGAGTGAAGAATTACCGGCAATCAATCAGCATAAGCCATTTACCAAACGAACGACAAATAAACGCTTTCAATGGCAAAACCATGCTTTTGATTTGTCCAGAAGTTATCAACAATTGAGCGATAATAATGGTTTTTTTGGCGTTAATATGGCATCTACCGGTTGTGGTAAAACCTTAGCTAATGGGCGTATTATGTATGCGTTGTCAAGCCCCCAACGTGGAGTGCGTTTTACCATTGCCTTAGGTTTAAGGGTATTGACGCTACAAACTGGCAATGCATTACGTGAAAGATTGCATTTGACCGATGAACATTTGGCTATTTTAGTTGGTGGCAAAGCAATCCAAACCTTATTTGATTTAGAAAATCAAAACAAAACTTCAGATAATAAACGAAAAGCTAATCTAGATAGCCTTGGTTGTGAGTCGATAGAATCATTAGTCGATGAATTTATTGATGTGGCAGAAAGCGGTATTGCTGATAATGAATTAGGTACGATTATCGAAAATAGTAAAGCTCGTAAATTAATTTATACGCCAATTGTCACATGTACCGTTGATCATCTGATGCAAGCGAGCGAATGTGTTCGAGGTGGCAAATATATTGCACCTACTTTAAGACTGCTTACTTCTGATTTGATTTTAGATGAACCCGATGATTTTGATCAGCAAGATTTACCTGCTTTAGCAAGATTAGTTCATTTAGCTGGCCTTTATGGCAGTAAAGTACTTCTTTCATCGGCTACTTTAACGCCTGATTTAATTGTTGGCTTGTTTGATGCCTATCAAGCCGGAAGGAAAATATTTAATCAAAATAATGGAAAACATGATAGTAGCATTGTCTGCGGGTGGTTTGATGAATATCAACAATCAATTGAACAAATATTAGATACTAATAATTTTAGAGATCATCATAATCAATTTGTTGAACAAAGAGTAAAAAAACTTGAAAAAGGAGTTTGTCGTCGTCAAGGGCAGATTTTGGAATTATTAAATTATTCATTAGATAAAAAAGAAAATTTAGATCAGGGATATGCTTTATTGGCAAAACAGTTACTAGAACAAGCCTACCACTTTCATTTAGATCATCATCAACAAGATGAGAAATCAAGCAAGAAAATCAGTATAGGTTTAATGCGCTTTGCGCATATAGATGATGTAATGTTGCTGACTAAACAATTCTATAATCAAACCGAGTTACCGGCAGATGTCAAATTTCATTTGGTAGTCTATCATGCTAGACAATTATTATTGTTACGTAGCCAATTAGAGGAAAAGCTGGATAGAATATTAAACCGGACTGATCCTAACCAATTATTTGAACAACTTGAAATCCGTACCGCTATAGCAAACAGTGATAAAAAGAATCAAATTTTTATTGTAATAGGTACTCCAGTTACTGAAGTTGGGCGTGATCATGATTATGATTGGGCAATTATAGAGCCATCTTCAATGCGTTCAATTATTCAATTAGTCGGCCGAGTATGGCGCCACAGACCAGAAAAAATAGCCCAAAAAGCGAATGTGGCTATATTAGGTAGCAATTTAAAATCGATAAAGTATGGAAATAATTTAGGTATTCATAATCCTTGTTTCACAAAGCCAGGTTTTGAACAAAAATCACTTTTTTTATTAAAAACGCATAAAACTGACCAATTGATAACATCCGATCAATTAATGAATATTAATGCTGTTCCCCGTATTATCTCAGATAATCAAAATGAGTTAACTCTTGCTGGATTAGAACATTATGTTATGGCTAACTTGTTTCCAGTTAATGCTCAAAAATGTAATTATGTCACTAGCTATTGGCAACCCAATTTAGCTCATCATCATTGTGTTCACCTTCAATTAATTTCGCCATTTAGAATGCAAGAACAATCACAAGATGAATATATTTGCCAATTAGATGAAGAAGGCGAACATCAATTTAGTTATGCTGAAATAGCTTGGCAAACACCAAATGAACTCAGTTGTGATCTGCAAAATAGTAATTTTAACTATAAAAATTGGCAGTTTAATAATCCTTTGATTCAGCCTTGGTTAACCAATACTGTTGAACAAGCGCTTGCGCAAATAGCTGAATATATTCCGTATAAAAATCATTATCGATTGGCCAATGAATTTTGTACTGTGAACTTAAATAGCGAAACACGGTGGTGCTTCCACCCTTATTTTGGTTTTTATAAAGATAGCTTTTAAGAGCAAAGGTAATTAGTTTAGCTATCTCCATGCTAGTAATGTCTAGGTATTTACTTTATACTTGGTTGCTCTGCCGTGTAGGCAGTTTAAAAAATATTCTGATTAAATGTTATCGATTTAATTAACCGCCGTATAGGCGGTTCAGAAAATAATATTTATTTTTTAAAAATCTTTCAGTGGTTAAAAATTTTGTAAATAAAATATTAAATATCATCCATATTCTGATTAAGCGACTTTGACTTTTTGTTTTTTTCATATATAGTGACTATTGTTAATATAATTTATATTAAATTGTATAGTTCAAATTAGATATTACTAATTATATTTAAAAAATTTAAATATAAAAACCGATAATCGCAATAGAGTAAAAATGTGTACAAGGAGGGCCAATGAATAATATTTCTTGGCAAGATATTAGAAAGGGGATGACACATAGTCTTGCAACTATGTATAGTTCGGAATATGCAAATGAACTACTAAACCTAGAAAAAGCAATTTCTTTAGATGATAGCGCTGCAATTAACCTGATTAATATTAAAATTCAAGAGTTAACTAAACACTTTGAATTTGACACGTGGATTGAAAATTTTATTAGCCAAAAATTAGAAGGTGTTGCAGTTGTTACTCACTCCGCAAAGGGGATTCATTCGGGAATTAGAGATTGTAACATTAACTATAACTTACAAGCTAAACCTGAAAATTATCAATTTGTCTCGTCTGCCACGCCTAATATTTTACCATTTGATTGTACTAATAACGCTGCTAGAGTTGGAAGTGTTTATGCTTTTCTTAATCAGATAGTTAAAGATGATATTACCGTATCACAACTCATTATTGATAATCATCCTGAAATTTTGCGAGCTTTATCAGATGATAACGAAATGGCAAATCATTATTTGCAATGTTTGGAAAAAGCAATTTTTGATGATTTCCAGAAACCTAACGCTTCCCAACTCAATAAACAAATTTTTTGGCCAAATAGTGATGGTTCGTATCTATCACATTCAGAACATAACTATCGCTTACTTATTCCACTGTATCCTAATTCACTTTGTTATCTAGTTTATGAAAAGATCCAAAGACGATATTCGCAAGAGAATAAAAAAGCCCGTGAATTGCGAAAAACCAAAGATGTTGAACATCAACCTTATTTTTCTTTCAAAGATTTAGCTATATTAAAACTTGGAGGAACTAAACCTCTTAATGTAAGTAAATTAGTTCAATCGCAAAATGGTAAAAATTATCTATTACCTTCAATGCCGCCTAAATTTATAAAATCCAGATATCCATCAATAAGTATTAGGCAAGAAACGATTTTTAATAATGCCCTCCAATATTTTTGTCGATTTGGTTTTCGTTTACTATTCGATATGGTTGTCGAACCCAAAAATGTTGTTGAAGAACGAAATAATCGCAAAGAGGCTATCTCGATAATTTTAACATTGTTGCTTAAATTTGCTAGGCATATTCAAACGACCTTGCCTACTGGTTGGAGTCGTGATTATTCATTACCAATGTCACAAAAACTCTGGCTTGATCCGAATCGGGCTGAACTTGAAGGTGAAGAATCCTTCAAACTTCAATACGAGCTAGGTAACTGGCTAGTCGAGTTAGAGCTTGATTTCGCTTCGTGGATTCAAAATGCACTGAAAGAAAAGTTCAAAAACGGTAATAAACATTTTTCCGATGCGGAATATCGTGAGTGGCGTCGAGAATTTTGTGCAGTAGTTAAAGCAAGTAAGCGCAATAAAGAGGGGATTTTCTAATGGCATCGTTACGTTATTATTTATTTTTTGATCATGTCATAATCCATAATGCTAATACCATATCGAGCCCATTAACTTATGGATTTCCAGCAATATCAGGATTTTTAGGTGCAATTCATGCTTTAAATCGAAAAATTGAATCAGATACACCTATTTACCTAGATGGCGTATTGATCGCTTGCCATGAATGTGACCCACAGATCTATCGTTCTAACGCTTTTAGCGATTATACTTTTCGATTAACTCGTAACCCACTCGGTAAAAATGGCGATACACGTTCAATTATTGAAGAAGGGCGTGTACATCTAGATATTTCCTTGGTTGTTGAAGTAAAAATAGAAGATCGCGAAACACTTGATGATGCTGATGATAAAAAAAGATTTATTGAACAAATAACGAAAAAGTTTTATCAACAGCGTATTGCCGGTGGTCAAGTTATTGATATTGAATCTGTAGGCTTATTTTCAGCCTCAGAATCTCACGATGATTTAATTAAAGCATTATTACCTGCTTTTGTCTTAGTTGAAGCGCAGCAAGATTTACATGATATTACCGCCGAGCTACAGCAACATGATCCTGATGCAACTATGCTTGATGCTTTAGTTGAAATGGCCATGTTGCATCATCAACCTCAAGAAAAAGATCATTGGCAAACTAGGTCGGTCAAACAAGGTAGAGGATGGTTAGTTCCGATACCCCTTGGTTATCAAGCTATTTCCCCTCTATTTGAGCCAGGAAAGGTAGAACATGCACGTAATAATGAACATCCGGCACAATTTGTTGAGTGTATTTATGGATTAGGCAAGTGGGTTTTTCCATTAAAGTTACAAGATAACTTCTCACAAGCGTTTTGGCATTATAATTGCAGTGAACTGCAATCCAATGGCGCAGATATTTATATTATTAATCAAGATTAATTAAACAAGGTTAGCATTAAAAAGGAATTAATTATGAGTAAAGATAAAATCACTACCGCATCAGTATTAGCATTTGAACGTAGTTTAGATATTTCCGACGCTATTTTTGCCCAGCAAAATAGCCAGGATGACAAAAAATTAACCCCTGTGCTACTATCACAAAAATCAGTACGAGGTACTATTTCAAATCGGCTTAAAAATGCGACAGCAAATGATCCAGCTAAATTAGACACTGAAATTCAAAAACCTAATTTACAAACTGTAGATGTAGCAGCACTGGATGCGGATAAAGATACCCTAGTGGTTAAATGGAGTTGCAAAGTATTACCTTTTTTAGGGGCGCCATCAGTTTGTAATGATATTAATTACCAAGAAGAGTTAACAAAAATTACGCAAAGCTATATTAAATCAGTAGGGATGAAAACATTAGCTAAACGCTATGCTATCAACATACTAAACGGCCGTTGGTTATGGCGTAACCGTATGGCTGCGGAGCAAATCAGTATTGCAATCTATCGTAAAGATAATGATAAGCCAATTATTGAAATTAATGATATTAAACAATATCAACTTAATTCATTTGATTATGATGATAAATCGGTAAATGAGCTTACTTCTCTTATTGAAGCAGGGCTTTTAGGCGAAGAGTTTGTTATTTTCAATATTCAAGCCAAATTAAAAATGGGACTTGGGCAAGAAGTTTATCCATCACAAGAATTAATATTGGATACCGGTAAAGAAAAGAGCAAAGTTCTTTATGAAAAAAATGAACAAGCAGCAATGCACTCGCAAAAAATCAGCAATGCTATTCGAACCATTGATACCTGGTATGATGACAAAGCTGAGTTTCCGATTGCTATCGAGCCTTATGGTGCCGTCACAACTATGGGGCATGCTTTCCGTCAACCTAAACAAAAACATGACTTTTACACGCTATTTGATAACTGGGTACTAAAAGGGGAAAAGCCATCACTTGAACAACAACATTATGTCATAGCAGTACTGATTCGCGGTGGTGTATTTGGTGCAAGTGGTAAGGAGTAATTATTATGCTCACTCACTATTTTGAACTAAGAGCAATCCCACAACTTGAGATAACCGAAACAGAAGTGATTAATCAAGTTATGCAATCACTTCATCAAGTTTTGGTTAATTATCAAGGTAATATTGCGGTCAGTTTTCCTTGTTATAATGTTAATCGCACATTAGGCGGAATTATTCGATTATTTGGTGATGAAGTTCAGTTACAACAATTTAAAACTGCCTTGCAGACGGTGGTTAGTGATTATACTATCGCCTTACCAATAACCCCGGTTCCAACTAATATTAAAGGTTACCTACGTTTAATTCGCGTTAATCCTAAAGGGCAAAGCGCTTTAAGACGAGCTGAAAAACGTTTAACCGCACAAGGTAAATGGTCAGATGAAGTAAAAAATAAAATGATTGAAAAGTGGGGTAGCGTTCAATTGAATTATCCTCATCTTCATTTCATTAGCAAAAGCACTGGTCAAAACTTTATCATGTGGATAAAACAAGAAAAATGTACAACACCTGTGCAGGGTATATTTAACAGTTATGGACTAAGCAAAACAGCAACCATTCCTGATTTTTAATTAAGTATTAAGGGTATTTTCATAATGCCCTTAAATCTTTTTATGATGCTCAGTAAGATAAGCTTCAAAATTTTTTGAAGAAAGCTTTTTTTCAAATACAAAAAATACCTTGGTATGTTGCCGTAAATTTACTTTAAACTAAGCAGTTTTTTGGGGCTGTTTCATAGCAAAAAAGTTGAGGAATGGGATTTTGTGGAGTTCAAAATACAAACTTTAATAACTCTTTTTTAGCTTAAAATAAAATGATTAAAAATCAATATATTGTGAAATTGTTAAAAAGGGTTTTTAAACCTAAAATTGTCCTTTATGTTTTTATAAACGATGTTTATAGTATGTAAGATTCTACTTTGCAGCCGCATAGGCTGTTTAGAAAGGAAGAAGCAGTAAAGGCGTTAGCTGCAAAAACTTTGCAGCCGCATAGGCTGTTTAGAAAATACGGCAGATCGCATAAAATCATATCAATGCCTTTGCAGCCGCATAGGCTGTTTAGAAATGTGAGCGATAGATAGCTGATGCGACTTGGGCCTTTGCAGCCGCATAGGCTGTTTAGAAACAGCAGCGCCGCCGCACCAACGACAACCAGCTCTTTGCAGCCGCATAGGCTGTTTAGAAATACGCTCATAAAATCGGGCTTATAACCTTTTCCTTTGCAGTTGCATAAGGGAGTTAGGATATTTTGGAAATATCTTACACTTTTATTTTTATACTAAAATGTGGGTGTTTTCTGAAAGTTCTTGTCAAGGTGGGGGTGTTTTTTGCTTAAACACCTATATTTTCTGAAACTTTTTGACAAGTTTTTTTACTTTCTTTGAAAGTTGCGGGTTTTTGGTTTCTAGGTTTCGGACGCTGTTAATTTGTCGATATTTTTATTTCGGTGTCTGCGTCCGAATAGGGGGATTTTATGCGAAATCCCCCTATACCCCCTCGCAGCACCACCCAAAGCGGTCTTCGACTGCCCTCCGCCTTCGTTCGGTCTTAACGCACCGGCGCTGATTTGTTCCGGACAAAGCAGCGCCTCGCCAAACATCCCTGTTTGGCGTGCTAACCTCGCTCAGTTGTCGGCGCTTTGTGAAGGTGCGGTCTGGGGCACTTGTTTGTTTTTGTGAAAGGTAATGGTGAGTCGTTTAGAAATAGTCGTGGAGTTTAAAATGCAAACTTTATAAACCCTTTTTTTTAGCTAAAAATAAAAACATTAAAAATCAATATATTGCAAAACCGTTAAAAAAAAGGGTTTTTAAACCTAAAATTGCCCTTTATGTTTTTATAAACGATGTTTATAGTATGTAAGATTCTACTTTACAGCTGTATAAGCTGTTTAGAAATATCATGATTAATAGCGCGTTGGTATCTGCGCCTTTACAGCTGTATAAGCTGTTTAGAAAGTAGAATAGCTCCGCCGATCGGCTGGGGCTCGCTTTAAAGCTGTATAAGCCGTTTAAAAATCAGAACTCTTACCAAAAGCTTTATCTATCATCTTTACAGCTGCATAAGGGGTTTAGGATATTTTTGAAATATGTAAAACTTTTGTTTTTATACTAAAACGTAGGTGTTTTCTGAAAGTTTTTGGCAAGGGTTTGTGTTTTTTGCTTAAACACCTATATTTTCTGAAACTTTTTGACAAGGTTTTTTACTTTCTTTGAAAGTTGCGGGTTTTTGGTTTGTAGGTTTCGGACGCTGTGAATTGGTTGATATTTTTATTTCGGTGTCTGCGTCCGAATAGGGGGATTTTATGCGAAATCCCCCTATACCCCCTCGCAGCACCACCCAAAGCGGTCTTCGACTGCCCTCCGCCTTCGTTTGGTCTTAACGCACCGGCGCTGATTTGTTCCGAACAAAGCAGCGCCTCGCCAAACATCCTTTTTTGGCGTGCTAACCTCACTCAGTTGTCGGCGCTTTGTTAAGGTGCAATCTGGGGCACTTGTTTGTTTTTGTGAAAGGTAATGGTAAGTCGTTTAGAAATAGTCGTGGGGTTTGTAATGCAAACTTTATAAACCCTTTTTTTAGCTAAAAATAAAAACATTAAAAATCAATGTATTGCATAAGCGTTAAAAAAAGGGTTTTTAAACCTAAAATTGCCCTTTGTGTTTTTATAAACGATGTTTATAGTATGTAAGATTCTACTTTGCAGCCGCATAGGCTGTTTAGAAAGAACACCACTTATAATATGTCCAGAATGTGGGCTTTACAGCCGCATAGGCTGTTTAGAAAGGTCGGGGTTGTCGCTAAAACCCAGCAAGACGCTTTACAGCCGCACAAGCCGTTTAAAAACATCGCTGTAGCACAGTAAATTAGTGAAGTAACCTTAGGGCTGTAAAGCCCCAAAAGTTGAGTTATAAGTTTTTTAAAGCTCTAAAATCTCTGTGCTCGATAGCACAAAAATGCTATTTTGCTTTTTCTGTACAATTATTATTACAATGTTTATAGTAGCTTATATTTTGAATTAAGATTAGTTTCGGTCGCTTGTAATATTATGAAACTTCAACAATTACGTTACATTTTAGAAATAGCCCGCTCAGGCTCGATTAATGAAGCGGCTAAAAATTTGTATATTACCCAACCCAGTTTATCTACTGCGGTCAAGGAGTTGGAGGCTGAATTTGGCATTGAGATTTTTGTGCGAACTTCAAAAGGCGTTTCGCTATCAACCGACGGTGTTGAGTTTTTGGGTTATGCCAAACAGGTTTTGGATCAGGCTGAATTATTAGAACAGCACTATGCAAAAAAAGAGCCGTCTAAACAGCTTTGCAGTATATCGACTCAACATTATGCTTTTGCGGTTAATGCATTTGTTAATCTCATCAAAAAAAATCATACCGATGAATATGAATTTACCCTTAGAGAAACCCGAACTTATGATATTATTACCGATGTCGCTAATTTGCGTAGCGAAGTAGGCATTTTATATTTAACCGATTTTAACCAAAAAGTGATTTTACGTTTGCTTAAAGAGCATCGTTTAACTTTTAATCCGCTTTTTGAAGCTGATCCTCATGTCTTCATTAGTACTCATCATCCTTTAGCTGCAATGAAATTGCTCACGCTTAACGATTTAGAAGATTATCCTTATCTCTCTTTTGAGCAAGGAGAATATAACTCTTTCTATTTTTCAGAAGAAATTTTAAGTACCGTCTATCATAAAAAAAGCATTCATGTCAGTGACCGAGCGACGTTGTTTAACCTATTGCATGGGTTAAATGGTTATACAATTAGTACCGGTGTTTTAAGTACTGATTTAAATGGTTCTGATATTTTATCGATTCCGCTTGATGTTGAAGAAAAGATATTAATAGGTTGGATAACCTCTCAAAAAGCGCAATTAAGTCAGTCGGCGCAAAATTATATACAAGCACTTAAAAAATTGATTCAAGAAGAGTACGGTTTTAAACTTAAATAAGCTTGCTATTAAAGGAATAAATCGCATTGCTATTTCAATAATTTCAAGTATAATTGCGCACAATTCATATATTGATTATATGAATGCCGAGGAGTGTCTGAATTAGAGATCGGTCATTCCATTTTTTATTTTAATTTTAAGAGGTTTATTATGTCTCTAACTGTAGAAGCTAAAGCGAAAATCGTTGCTGAATATGGTCGTGGAACTAACGACACTGGTTCAACTGAAGTTCAAGTTGCTCTTTTAACTGCACGTATCAATGATTTACAAGGTCATTTTTCTGAGCATAAAAAAGATCACCACAGCCGTCGTGGTTTATTACGTATGGTTTCTAGCCGTCGTAAATTATTAGATTATTTACGTCGTAAAGATTTCGATCGTTATAACCAATTAATTCAAAGACTAGGTTTACGTCGCTAATTACTAATCTACTTGAAAAGAGGCTTAGGCCTCTTTTTCGTTGTGAAAAGTTTGGGCTCTGATATAATACTGAGCGCAAAAAATTAAGTTAATTTTTTTAAGAGTAAATCAATAAGGTAAAAGATTGTCTCCATGTTTCGCGCGACTAATGAGAGCTCTATAATTTATAGATTTGTCATTAGTCGTGACAGTGAAATAATCTTTTGTTGAATACCCCCACATTGTTGAAGTGAATATCCCTAAGTTCAGCTTGATGCTGCTTCCTGTCGAGATATCAAACTTCAGCATATATAACAAGAGGACATTATTTTGTTTAATCCGACATATCAAAAATTCCAATATGGTCGCCATACTGTTACTTTAGAAACAGGAATTATGGCACGTCAAGCAACAGCTGCCGTTATGGTTAATATGGATGATACTGCTGTATTTGTAACCGTTGTTGCGAATAAAAAAGTTAAAGAAGGTCAAGACTTTTTCCCGTTAACGGTTAACTACCAAGAGCGTACATATGCCGCTGGTCGTATTCCGGGTGGATTTTTTAAACGTGAAGGACGCCCAAGTGAAGGTGAAACCTTAATTGCACGCTTAATTGACCGTCCATTACGCCCGTTATTTCCGGAAGGATTTGTTAACGAAATTCAAATTATTGCAACCGTTGTTTCAGTTAATCCTGAAGTAAGCCCTGATTTAGTTGCTATGATTGGTGCATCTGCTGCGCTTTGTCTATCTGGTGTACCATTTCATGGTCCAATTGGTGCTGCACGAGTTGGATTTATCAACGATGAATTTGTCTTAAACCCTTCAGTAAAAGAGCTTGCCAGCAGTCGTTTAGATTTAGTGGTAGCAGGAACTAAAAGCGCTGTTCTCATGGTTGAATCAGAAGCGGATATTTTAACTGAAGATCAAATGTTGGCGGCAGTGGTATTTGGTCATGAGCAACAACAAGTTGTAATTGATAATATTAACGAATTTGTTGCTAAAGCAAATCGTGAAAAATGGGATTGGGTTGCACCAGCTAAAAACGAAGCTTTATATGACGCCGTTTCACAATTGGCTAAAGCCCGTTTAGGTGAAGCTTATCGTATTACTGAAAAACAAGCACGTTATGCACAAATCGATCTGATTAAAGAAGAGGTTTTAGCAACTTTACAGGCTCAAGATGAAGAGCTTGATGAAAACGAAGTTTTCAATATTATTGTTGATTTAGAAAGCCAAATTGTTCGCCAACGTGTTATTGCCGGTGAACCACGTATCGACGGTCGTGAAAAAGATATGATTCGAGCGCTGGATATTCGTACCAATGTATTACCAAGAACGCATGGTAGTGCTTTATTTACACGTGGTGAAACTCAAGCACTCGTGACAGCAACATTGGGGACTGAACGTGACGCTCAAATTATTGATGAGTTAACCGGTGAGTATACTGAACGATTCTTATTACACTATAACTTCCCGCCTTACTCAGTAGGTGAAACTGGTATGGTTGGTTCGCCGAAACGTCGTGAAATTGGTCATGGTCGTTTAGCTAAACGTGGTGTTGCTGCTGTAATGCCAAGTAAAGAAGAGTTCCCATATACTGTTCGTGTGGTTTCTGAGATTACTGAATCAAACGGATCATCTTCAATGGCTTCTGTTTGTGGTGCTTCATTAGCGCTTATGGATGCAGGTGTGCCAATCAAATCTTCTGTTGCCGGTATTGCAATGGGATTAGTGAAAGAAGGTGATAACTTTGTTGTGCTTTCTGATATTTTAGGTGATGAAGATCATCTTGGTGATATGGATTTTAAAGTAGCTGGTACCCGTGAAGGTGTGAGTGCTTTACAAATGGATATCAAAATTGAAGGTATCACTAAAGAGATTATGCAAGTTGCGCTAAACCAAGCAAAAGGTGCTCGTTTACACATCTTAAGCGTAATGGAGCAAGCGATTAACAAGCCTCGTCAAGAAATTTCTGAATTTGCACCACGTATTTACACTATGAATGTCAATCCTGATAAGATCCGTGACATCATTGGTAAAGGTGGCGCAACTATTCGTGCATTAACCGAAGAAACAGGTACAACAATTGAGATATCGGACGACGGTACAGTGAAAATTGCAGCTTCTGACGGCAATAAAGCCAAAGATGCTATGGCTCGCATTAATAATCTGGTTGCTGATGTCGAAATTGGCAAAATCTACACCGGTAAAGTGACACGTATTGTTGATTTTGGTGCGTTTGTTTCTGTTATCGGTGGCAAAGAAGGTCTTGTTCATGTCTCACAAATTGCTGACCACCGAGTTGAAAAAGTGGCAGATTATTTGAAAGTTGGGCAGGAAGTGAATGTAAAAGTTCTTGAAATAGATCGCCAAGGGCGCATTCGTTTAAGTATGAAAGACGCCGTCGAATCAACACCAGACGTTGCTCCGACGACAGCAGAATAAAAGATTATTCATCAGGAGTTCAATATGAGACTATTCAACCTGAAAATTATAGCCTGTTTATTGGCAGTTGCTATTTTATCAGGTTGTAGTAGTTCTTTTACTGTATTGGCTGTTCCGGAGCAAATTTCTTATGATGACGAATTGAAAATTGCTCAGCTCAGCCAACAGTTATCACGAAAAGATATTGACCCTGTGACACGAATGCAGCTTATTTTTGAACGGGGTATTGTTTACGATTCATTAGGTTTTAAAGCGTTTGCACAAAGTGATTTTAATCATTTATTAAGTATGAACTCTGATGTTGCAGATCTCTATAACTTTTTAGGTACTTATGCCTTAAGAGATGGGGAATTTGATACTGCGATAATGTTGTTTAATACGACTTTAGAGCTCGATCCTGCTTATGCTTTTGCTTATTTCAATCGTGCTATTGCGTTGTATCGTACCGGACATTATCAAACAGCTCAACGAGATGCAATAAAATTCCATCAATATGATGTGAATGAACCAATCCGAATTTTGTGGCTATATCTGATTGAAAAAGAGGCAGATAAACAAGCCGCACAAAAAATGCTACAAAAACGTTACGATCAAATTAGTGATAAAACTGTTTATAGTAGCGATATCGTTGCATTTTATTTAGGTAAAATTAGTCAATCTAAATTAATGCAAAATCTTCAACAAGGCGTTGAAAATAATCGGCAGTTAGCTGAGCGCCTTTGTGAAACATACTTTTACTTAGGTAAATATTATCAGAGTAAAGGTGACAACGAGCGTGCCAAAATGTTATTTAAATATGCTTTAGCCAATAATATTTATAACTTTGTTGAACATCAACAGGCACTTTACGAATTAAAGTTACTTGATGAAAAGTAACAAGGGTCATGCCAGTTTAAAAGTGAAAATATTGTTATAGCGTAGTTCTGATTTGCCAATTATATACACAACTATTTGATGATGCTGTTAATCCGTTTTATCTTTCATAAAGATTGTACCGATATAACTATGTTGCAAAAATTCGAATAGCCTTAAAGCGTATCGGCAGTTAGTTATTGGGGTGAGTTGTAAATTTTCCATTTAGTGAGCTGGCATAAATTGATTAAACTTTCTTTTTTTAAAAGCAATACATCTTTAAAAAACCTGACTGAGGGTTATCGTTATTGATAATCATCGGAATTGTTATTGCATAAAAAGTCAGTTTTGGTTTTCAAATTTTCAAAGCGAGTTTACATGACAACAGAAGTTTCTTTTACTGATCTTGGTTTATCCGAAGATATACTTAATGCATTAAATGATCTAGGTTTTACTAAACCATCACCTATTCAATCTGAATGTATTCCACTTTTATTAGCTGGAAATGATGTTTTAGGGATGGCACAAACAGGTAGTGGTAAAACCGCCGCTTTCTCAATTCCTTTTTTGATGAATATTGATGTCAATTTAAAGGCACCACAACTTTTAGTTTTAGCGCCAACTCGTGAATTAGCCATTCAAGTTGCCGATGCTTGTGCAGAGTACGCTAAATATATGAAAGGCGTTAAAGTATTACCACTGTACGGTGGTCAACGTTATGATGTGCAATTACGTGCTTTAAAACAAGGACCTCAAATTGTCGTTGGTACGCCAGGTCGTTTACTTGATCATTTAAATCGTAAAACGCTTGATCTTTCAAATCTTAAAGGATTAGTACTCGATGAAGCCGATGAAATGTTAAGAATGGGCTTTATCGATGATGTTGAAAGTATCATGGCAACCATTCCGGAAGATCATCAAACAGCACTATTTTCAGCGACGATGCCAGCGCCAATTCGTCGTATCACTAAGCGTTTTATGCATAACCCTAAAGAGGTACAAATCAAGGGTACGAATCAAACCGCTCCTGATATTGATCAAAGTTACTGGTTAGTTCGTGGTATGCGTAAAAATGAAGCGATTATTCGTTTCTTAGAGGCAGAAGATTTTGATGCTGCCATTATTTTTGTTCGTACTAAAACTGCAACTTTAGATGTTGCTGAAGTCCTTGAAAAACACGGTTATAGTTGTGCAGCATTAAATGGGGATATGACGCAACAGTTACGTGAACAAACACTTGATCGTTTGCGTAATGGTCGATTAGATATCCTTATTGCAACGGATGTTGCGGCACGAGGTCTTGATGTTGAACGTATTAGCTTAGTGATTAACTATGATATTACTTTAGAT
This sequence comes from Gilliamella sp. B3172, assembly GCF_026536465.1. Classification (NCBI taxonomy): domain Bacteria; kingdom Pseudomonadati; phylum Pseudomonadota; class Gammaproteobacteria; order Orbales; family Orbaceae; genus Gilliamella; species Gilliamella sp. B3172. The sequence goes on from NZ_JAFNOA010000001.1 coordinate 380,678, forward strand.
TCTGAATCTTATGTTCACCGTATTGGTCGTACTGGTCGAGCAGGGCGTGCCGGCCGTGCAATTTTATTTGTTGATAGCCGTGAACGTCGATTACTTAAAAATATAGAACAAACGATTAAAAAACCAATTCCGGAAGTGGGTTTACCGTCAAAAGAGTTGTTAGAAAAACGTCGTTTAGCTAAGTTTACTCAACAAGTACAAGCACAGCTTGAAAGTAGTGATTTGGATCAGTATCAAGCACTATTAAACCAGATTCAAACAGAATGTGGCGCTGATCTTCAAACTATTTCGACGGCTATACTTAAATTAGCTCAAGGTGAACGCCCATTAATTTTACCACCTGATCCGGTGTTCAAACCTTCTCGCGATATGCGTGATCGTGATGGACGTAATGGCGAGCGTCGTTTACGTGGCGATAATCGAGAATCACCGAAACGCCGTGAACGTCGTGATGTTGGTGAAATGGATATGTATCGTATCGAAGTTGGTAAAGAAAACGGTATTGAAGTTCGCCACATTGTGGGAGCGATTGCCAATGAAGCGGATATTAGTAGCCGTTATATTGGTAATATCAAACTTTATGATACTTATTCAACCGTTGAATTACCAAAAGGGATGCCTAAGGATATCTTAAAACACTTTGAAAAAGTGAGAGTCCTTAATCAACCAATGAAGATGAGTTTAGTCAATGGCGCATCTTCTGATGCTAAGCGTGGTCGTCGTGGTAGTAGTAAAGTTGAATCGAAAGAGAAAGGCTTTACAAAAAAACGTGGTCGTGCGCCGGCACCTAAGTTTTAATTGTCAAAACCTCTGCTTAATGGCAGAGGTTTTTTTTATCAATGATTACCTCGAATGTTTTCACCGGCACTTTTAGGAAGTGTCATAAAATCAATCATAGCGATAAGAGTTAACCCGGCAACCATTAATAATGCCCAACGAAAATCTTCAACTGTTAAATTGGTATTATTATGCCCATGAAAACAAGCTGCGATAAACAAGAATAATGCCCCTAATACTACCCCCAAAACATTGTTGATTTGTTGCGCAATAGTTGAAAGTATATTAGCGCTTTGTACTTCACTTTTATCAATTTGCGAAAAGCCTAAAGTATTTAGCGTTGTAAATTGAATTGATCTTGTTCCTCCGGATAAAAACAATACGGCTATCATCCATATCATTGGCGTTTGTGCCGTAAAAAAGGCGCATAAGAAAAAACTGAGTGATAACAATAGGCCGTTTATAATTAAGATATGACGAAAGCTATAGCGACGGATCAAACTTGTATTGACTAATTTAAGTGTGATGTTACCAGCAAATAAAACCAATAATAGCGATCCGGCCAATAATGGTGACCAGCCAAATGCAACTTGAAACATAAGCGGTAACAGAAAAGGTGCACTGCTTAAGGCAATGCGGATTAATGATCCACCCAAAAAATTGGTTCGAAAAGTTCGTTTTGAAAATGCATGCAAGCTAATTAATGGGTTATTTGAGTGGGTTAAATGATAACAAGCTATGGTCAATATCATACTGCCGGAAAAAACAATCGATAAGCACAGCCAGATACTGTTTTCGGTGTGTGAAATCATCTCCAGCCCGTAAACAAAAAGCAGTAAACCTAAACCGCACAATATAAAACCGATTCCGTCAAACGCCCGCTTTTGTGGTCGCTCTTTAGGAATTAATTTCCTTGCAAAAAATAGTGCGATAACCCCTAGCGGAATATTAAGAATAAAAATCCAATGCCATGTGAGATATTGGGCAAAAAATCCGCCAATCAAAGGTCCCATAACAGGCGCAATGAGACCTGGCCAAACTAAAATCGAAATAGTATTAACCAGTTGGTCTTTTTCGGTACGGCTTAAAACAACGGTTCGCCCAACCGGTACCATTAATGATCCGCCTAATCCCTGCAATAACCTTGCTATGGTGAACATTGTCAGGTTAGTTGAAAGGGCACAAAATAATGAAGCTAACATAAATAAAACAATCGAAATGGAAAATACTCGATGCGCGGTAAAACGATTTGCCAGCCAACCACTGGCGGGTAGGCCAATAGCTAAAGCAAGCATGTAAGCACTAATGCCTATTGAAAGCGCTTGCGGGTTAACATAAAAAGATTTAGCCATATCCGGTATAGCCGTTGTGATGACGGTGGCATCTAAGTTTTCCATAAAAAATGTTGCTGCGACTAAAATCGCCATTTTTCGGACATGATTATTTTGCTGCATATGTTCACTAATAAAAAATAACTATCGTTATATAGTACAAAAAATTTGTGTAATAAGAACGAGATTTTTAATTTCTTTATACACGATAGGATATTTAATTGCGCTTAGTTGGACTATTTTTTGGTTGGCACGATTAAGCCAATTTTTGGCAATCTTCCACGCTAATAAGCAAACAAATTGATAGGGTAAAATACTTGAGAATTTTGCCCTTAGATTTGATTGAGAGTATACTAATAGCAAATTAATCGGTATAACAGAGGTATAGCATGACAGATTCTTTAAATAAATGTAAAGCCAACGACACGCCAGCGTGTTGTTGTGTTGATGTGGGTACAATCATTGATAATGAAGATTGTAGCGCTGAGTACGAGCATGTTTTTGCAACGCAATCAGAAGCTGAAGCTAAATTGGCATCATTAACTCAAGCTGCTAATGATGTTGCCTCAGAACCATGCGAAATCAATAGCAGCATTGATAAAGTTGAAAATGGTTTTAAATTAACAGCTAAGTTCACCTTTTGTTGTGGCGCTGAGTGTTTAATTTTTCAATTAAAATTACGCTAATCAGATATAAATGAAAGTTTGTATTATCAGACATGGTGAAGCAGGTTTTTCTGCTTCATCAGATGCTAGCCGTGCACTTACCGAGTTTGGTCAAAAGCAAGCAAAGCAAGCTGGTCTTTGGCTTAAACAGCAGGACTTTAGTTTTGATCTTGGACTAGTTAGCCCGTATTTACGTGCTCAGCAGACCTTTGCACAATTGTCTTCTCAAGTTTTTGTGGCAAAAAATGAAACCGAAAAGAATTTAGTGCCGGGAGGTAATCCGTCATATATCGCTGATTTATTAACTGCTCTTGCATCGACTCAATGCCAAAATGTTATGGTTGTATCGCATTTGCCATTAGTGGGCTATTTGGTTAATGAACTGTGTCCAGAAGTATCGCCTCCGATGTTCCCGACAGCAGCTATTGCTTGCGTTGATTTATCTTCAAATGCGGCAGGGAAACTTGAATGGTTTCATCAACCGGAATAAAAAAACTCAATCTATTTGATTTACCCTTAACTGGTCGAACGCTGATCGAAGCGTCGGCTGGTACGGGTAAAACTTATTCGCTTGCAATCATCTATTTACGATTGTTGCTTGGTATTGGGGAAAACAGTTATCCTAAACCGCTCGATGTTAGTCAAATATTAGTGGTGACTTTTACCAAAGCGGCAACACAAGAACTACGCTCACGTATCAGACAAAATATTCAGGAATTAAAACTAGCCATAATTGAAGGCAAGCATCAAGATCCGATTTATCAACAATTAATCGATCTTATTGAAAATAAACATATTGCTATCGAAAAGTTGACTCAAGCGCAACAATCGATGGATGATGCGGCTATTTATACTATTCATAGCTTCTGTCAACGTATATTAACCAGCCATGCTTTTGAATCGGGTGTTCTTTTTGAACAATCTTTGATTGCCGATGAATACGAACTAAAATTAAATGTAATTCAAGATTTTTGGCGCCAATATTTTATACCACTAGATAAATCGCTAGCTTATTTAGTGCTTGAAACATGGCAAGATCCAACGGCACTATTAACCGATTTAACGCCTTATTTAAATGTTGAGTTTGATGATTCAAATGATGAAGAACTGGAACTAATTGAGAAGATCAAAGCGTTTTATCAGCAAAATTTTGCAAAAATTGATGCTATTAAAAAAGCGTGGCTTACTTCGGTTAACCAATTGTCGGATATTATTACCCAATCCGGGGTAAATAAGAAATCTTACAGTAGTCGATATTTACCTAATTGGTTAAATAAGATCACATCTTGGGCACAAATAGCTACACAAACCTTTGGCTTACCAACAGAGCTTTCAAAATTTTGCCAATCTGTTTTGTTAGAAAAAACCAATCAAGGCCAAACAGCACCGACCCATCCAATTTTTGAACAGATTGAAGCGCTGTGCAATAGTGTGCTTAATTTACGTAGTTTAATCTTAATGGATATAGTAAAAATTGTTCAAAAAGGGATCTATTACCAAAAGATTAAACGTGGAGAAATGAGTTTTGATGATCTGCTATGGCAACTTCATCGAGCTTTACGCGCTAAAAATGGTAAGCGATTAGCATTAAGTATTGCCAGCAAATATTGTGTTGCCTTGATTGATGAGTTTCAAGATACCGATCCGGTGCAATACAAAATTTTTGATTATATCTATCCTAAACATAGTTCAGATACTGGTTTACTGTTTATTGGCGATCCTAAACAAGCGATTTATAGCTTTAGGGGGGCTGATATTTTTACCTATCTCAAAGCGAAGCAATCCACTGGTGAAAATCATTTTACAATGCACATCAATCATCGCTCATCAGCATCAATGGTTGAAGCGGTAAATCAGCTGTTTGCCAATCATGATAATCCTTTTATTTTTGAAAATATCCCATTTCTAAACATGGATAGTGCTGAGCGTAATAGGCAAAAAGCGCTACTTATCGATAGTCAACCAACCAATGCGTTAACTGCCTATTTATTGCCTGAACAAGTGACAACGAAAACCGAATATCAGGAATATATGGCATCGTGCTGTGCTAAGCAAATTGTGGCGTGGTTAACTGATCAATCGATATCAATTCATGATGGAACTGCACCACGTAGAGTATCGACAGCTGATATTGCTATTTTAGTTCGTACCGGGCGAGAAGCTGAAATTATTCAACAAAAGTTGCATCAAAGTGGTGTCAAAAGTGTCTATTTATCAAATCGCACTAGCGTTTTTCTATCCGATGAAGCGCAACAAGTTCTATGCTTATTACAAGCAGTGCTCATGCCTGAAAATGAATCAGCGTTACGCTTAGCATTAATGACCAAATTACTCGGGCAATCCATGGCTGAACTTGAGCAAATTAGCGATGATCAAGATAAATGGGAAAGCTTAATTGAGGAGTTTAAGCAATACCAGATTATTTGGCACTATTATGGCGTCTTAGTTATGTTACGCCGTATGATGAAAAAACGCCATTTGGCTGAAAATATTTTGGCAAGTGAAGGTGGTGAACGAATATTAACTAACTTTATGCATTTGGGCGAATTATTGCAAGAAGCCGCAGATGAATTAGACAGCCCTTACGCCTTAGTACGTTGGCTGACTAAACAAATTGTTAATCCGGATTTTAATATCGAAAATCATGAACAGCGTTTGGAAAGTGATGAAAATCTGGTCAAAATTATTACCATTCATAAGTCTAAAGGTTTAGAATTTCCGCTTGTATGGTTACCGTTTATTGCGCAATTTCGAGTCTCTGACAGTCGCTTTTATCATGATAAATCTAACGACTATCGAGCAACCTATGCCTGGCAGTTGACCGATGAAATTAAACAGCAGATAGAAGATGAGCGCTTAGCTGAAGATTTACGACTGTTATATGTTGCTATGACAAGATCGGTTTATCATTGTAGTATTGGTTTAGCCCCTTTGAAAAAAAGCCAATCTGCAATCAATTATCTATTGAAAGATGACTTAAATGCAGTAGGTAATTTTGCTCATTTGGTTAATGTTGAACTGCCAATTTCAACTGAGCAATTTATTTCAACTCAACCATTGAATGAATCATTATCCGCAAATGTTTTTGAGCGTAAATTTACAACTAACTGGCGAGTGACTAGCTATAGCGAGTTGCAAAAACACTATACGGTTTTACCATATAATTCAGATGTGATTAGTAATTGGGATTTAGATCAAGAACAATCAATCGACAATCTTACCTACGAAGAGATGCAGTTGGATATTCACCATTTTCCTAAGGGTGCCTATGTTGGTACTTTGTTACATAAAATCATGGAAAATATTTCACCCACTAATATCAACCAATTGTGCGGTGATATGCTCAAAAAACTTAATTTAGAAGACAACTGGTTGCCGGTCATAACCACTTGGATTGAACGAATGTTAACCACTGAACTTCATCAAAAAGGTGCTACTTTAATGAATCTATTAAATGGTAAATGCATCAATGAATTACAGTTCTATTTGCCGATACGTCAAGCCGTAACCAGCCAGCAATTTGATAACTTATGTAAACAGTATGACGAGTTATCATTGCAGTGCCCCGAACTTGATTTTGAAACCATTAAAGGCATGCTAAAAGGTTTTATTGATTTAGTGTTTGAGTTCGAAGGGAAATACTATATCATCGATTATAAATCAAATTGGTTGGGTGAAAACGAACAAGCGTATGATCAAAATGCTATCAAACAAGTGATGTGTGAACATCGCTATGATTTGCAATACCAACTTTACTGTTTGGCGCTACACCGTTTTTTAAAAAGCCGTTTACCGAATTATCGCTATCAAGACCATTTTGGTGGTGTTTATTATCTCTTTTTGCGTGGAATGCCTGAACACGGTGTTTTCTTCCATTTACCTCATCAACAGTTTATTGAAAAGCTTGATGAGCTATTTGACGGTCAAGATTCGCATTGTTAAAAAAACTGAGTGTATGCACTAATTTTCACTTATTATTTTAGTGCTGACATAACCAATATCCTTTTATTTTTCCCAATATCTTTTATAGTTTGCTCTTCGTTATGATCAAGTGGTAGATTTGTAAAAGGTAGTTAGAAGGCACAAAAATTGTGCCTTTTTATTTGGTCAAAATCGGCTTATCTCAACATCTAAATACCAGTTGATAACTATAATGTTTATCCGTGAGTAAATATTCTTGATGAACATTAGGTGTCCACGAGTCATCCCCGCCAATACCCATATGATAAGCATCGATACTCACATAAGCGGTGGTTTGCGGTTCGAGTAAATGGCGATGTGATGTTTCCATTAGTTGTTTGGTACCGTATTGGTTAATATTAAATTTGAACTTTTGACCGGTGATAATCATGTCATTAAGTTGCAATTTCTTCACATCGCAACGTAAACCGTTTTCGCATGGATAAATATATGGGGTGTAGAGTGCTGAAAATGGTAATGACCACTGGGCAAAAATAGCCGAACTTTTACGGTCAGGGTAATTTTCATGAGGTCCTAAACCTAGCCATTTCACCTGTTTTGGTATCTGTCTTAATTGATAGGTCAGACCGATACGGGCAGGTGCCGGCATATCATTGTTTATATCAACATGCACCGATATTGTTAAGTTACCTTGTGAATCAAATTGATGTAACCACCTACTTTGGATGACTCGCTGGTTTTTGACATAGTAGCCGTGCAAAGCTTCAATAACAATTTTATCAATTGATTGAGTAACATCAATACCTAAGCATTGGTGGGAAAGATTGTAGTAACCCGAAGCTTTCCATTGCTCAACCCAAGCAAACGGGTTATTGTTACTGTCAAAATCACCACTAATACCAATATCATTATCAATCGGAGCTCGTATAAATTGGTCAGCAAAAGGGGAGGCTAATAATGGTTTATTGGCTTTTAACCATTGACTTAATTGCCCGGTTTGTTTATCAAATTGCCAAACTTGATTTTGAAAATTGATCACATACTGATCTTGATTTTCGCTCAATTTGAGTTGATTTTTATTCGGTACAAATGCGATCGGTGCAATGTAGTTATTCTTTAATTTCCACTGCTCCCATGCAACAATATGTTTAGCGGGTGACCAAGATGTCGCTTTGCTTTGTATCACCTGTACGGTTAAATGTAAGTCTTCATCATTAAGATCATGAGGTAATTTATCTAATAAAGTGATCGATACGCTGGCAGTTGGTTTAATATCGAGTTTAATTTTGTTACTTATTTTTTTCTTGCCATTTAGCGATAATTCCCAGTGCAAAACTTCATTATTGCTATGTTGGAATAGGTATTCGCTGGTAATTTCAATTATTAGTGGTTCTTGATTAATTAATTTAAATTGAAAAGGTTGTTGTATTTTTTTTGCCTCGATGACACTTGGGTGTAATTTGCGATCGGGAAAAACTAAACCGTCTAAGCAAAATTGTCTGTCATGGTATGCTTCGCCAAAATCACCGCCATAAGCCCAGTAGCTGTCACCAGATTGAGTATGACAACGAATACCATGATCAGCCCATTCCCAGATAAAACCACCTTGTAATCGAGGGTATTGTCTGAATGCTTGCCAATATTTAAAAAATCCGCCTAAGCTATTACCCATAGCATGGGCATATTCACAGAGTATTAAAGGGCGTTTTTCATTAGGCATTGAAATCCATTTTTTTATCGCCCATTTAGGGACGTAAGGGTGTGGTTGATCTTGATCGACTCTTGCATACATCGGGCAAATAATATCGGTAGCAGCTGTATTCGCACCACCGCCTTCGTACTGAACCGGACGAGTGGGATCATGACTTTTTATCCAAGCATAAAGTGCATCGTGATTGGCTCCATGTCCCGATTCATTACCTAACGACCAAATGATTATAGATGGATGATTGCGATCTCGCTGTACCATGCGAGTGACTCTTTCACTGTAAGCGGCAAGCCACCTTGGGTCATCAGATAAGCGGGACATTGGAAACATACCATGCGTTTCAATGTTTGCTTCGTCTACTAAATACAGGCCATATTGATCACAAAGTTCATACCAGCGAGGATCGTTGGGATAATGGCTACAGCGAACAGCGTTAAAATTGTGCTGTTTAATGAGTTTAATATCTTGCAACATGGCTTCTTCGGTGAGTGCATAACCCATATCCGGAAAAAATTCGTGTCGATTAGTTCCTTTTATCAGTAATGGTTTACCGTTTATACAAAGTTGCCCATGCTTAATTTCAATAGTGCGAAAACCAACATTATAAGCTTCTGACTCGATTAATCCGTTCTTTTTGTGATATAAGCTGACAACCACACGGTAAAGATTGGGCGTTTCAGCACTCCATATCTGCGGTTTGGTAACGGGGATGCGGCAATATAAACGGTCATTATATCCGCCTTTTTCATCGATCGACGGTGTACCGATTGATTGCTGATGTTCGGCAATTAAAGTATTTTTTTGCCATAATTCAATATCGACCTTTAATAACTCGCTATCACCGTGATGTTTAACATCAATTTGTAGTGATAAATTAGCATTTTGATAACAATCATCAAATTGAGTTTGAATTTCAATATTTCGAAGATGCGATTTTGGTTTATTAAGTAATGAAACGCCACGAAAGATACCACTTAATCGCCACATATCTTGATCTTCAAGATAACTACCGTCACACCATTTTAAAACTAATACCGCAATGCGGTTTTTACCTGCTTTTAAAAATGGTGTTAAATCAAATTCAGCGGCAATTCGACTATCTTGTGAATAACCAACCCAATGACCATTACACCAAAGGTGAAAAGCTGAACTCACACCGTCAAAGATGATTCTTGTTTCACCTTCACCTAGCCACTGTTTTGTTATATCAACATAGGTTGAATAGCAGCCTGTTGGGTTGTCCTCGGGCACAAAGGGAGGATTATAAGTAAAAGGGTAACGAATGTTAGTATAAACCGGTGAATCATAACCCTGTAATTGCCAATTAGAGGGTACAGGTATGGTTGTGGTATCGAGCTCTTTTTTTAACCACGATTCGGGGACAAGTTTTGGACTAGTAAAATAGCTAAAAAACCAATCGTCATTTAACGATATTATTGCATCACTATGGCTATTGTTTTTCGCACTTTGTTTGTCTCGCCAGCTATGGAATAAGGGGTGCGTATCAAGTTTGTTAATACTCAAAACGGATAAATTATTCCAATCATGTCGGTTTATAATTTCATTAAAAGACGGATTCATATATTCTCCACTTATTCTTAAGCTATCAATTTTGGGTTAATTCATATACGTTTTTAAATCTCTTTAATTATAAATAACCAACGTTCAAAAACAGTGATCAACTTAACATTTATGTAATCGCATACATATTTATTAAATAAGATTATTAGTTGTTTTTTATCTTAAAAATTAATATGCGATTACACCTCCGGTTTTTGCTAACAACAAAAAAATTATTACTGTGATATAGTTCACAATATTGGCAATAAGTTTTTGAATAACCATTTTTATTCGTTATATTAAAAAGCGTCCATAAATGGATTTGGATTGTTACCGAGCATATATTATCGGGCAAAACCTAAAGAACAGCGAAAACTGTTCTTTAGGTTTTTTTTTGTCCCAAATTTACGGGGCTTTTAATTGTTCAGCAAAATAAATGAGTAGGGAAAAATGAAAAATTCAACAAAAACAGTATGTAAAGTAAAACTTAAACGAATCGTTTTAGTGACTTTGCTTAGTTTGTGTTATTTGCCAAATGCTATGGCTGCTACTCAAGATGAGTTAGAAGCAAGGCTTGCTGTATTAGAGCAGAAATTATTAGCACTTAGTGAAGAGTCTAATGATTTAAAAAAACAAGTAATAGCATCAAATAAACAAATTGCAAAATTAAATAGCGATCTACAAAAACAACAAGTAGTGATAAACAATCAGAAAAAAGCCCTTAAAAATAGCCAATCAACAGAGATTGTCAAACAACAAACGCCAGTTAACCCACCCAAACAGGTTATTGATAACAATCAAGTTATTATTGTAAGTAACAATGGCGAAGCTACACAACAAGTAGATCAACCAGTGAAAACTACTTTCACTCTAGACGAATTTAAAGATTATATTAAAGAAGAAATTGGTTTTTCTTATAACGGCTATTTTCGTGGTGGATGGTCAACTTCCAGAAACGGAAAACCTAAAAACTATGCTGAAGGGGCATTAGGTCGATTTGGTAATGAGTATGGTGGTTGGTATGATCTTATCTTTAAGCAAAAAGTGTATGATCAAGATTCAAGGCGAGTTGATGCCATTGTTATGATTGACGGAAATGTGGCAACGAATAAAGCAGCAGGGCTATTTAATACTCAAGATGATAATATTATGCAGTTTTCTGATATTTATTTGGAAACTACAGGATTTGTCCCTTTCTTTCCTGAAGCAAAACTTTGGGTGGGTAAACACTCTCTACCTTATAACGAAATCCAGATGTTAGACTGGAAAACACAAAAAACCCCTGCCGGTGGTGGTATCGGTATCGAAAATCTCAAAGTGGGTGTCGGCGCACTTGATTTAGCATTAGTTCGAGCGGATGTGAATGTTAGAAATGGCAAAAAAGAAGTAATTGGAACTGATAGTGAGGGGAATGAATTAACCCAATATAAAAAAGAAGAAGTTGATTTGAATGAAATAGAGATTCGTTACCGTGATATCCCGCTGTGGAATGATGCAACGCTCGGTGTTAATGCACGTTATTCAGCGCCGAATAAATCAAAAATTCAAGATAGTGTGTCTGTCAAAAATGCTTGGTTAGCAAGTTTAGTTTTACGCCAAAATCAATTCTTTGGTGGGTTTAATCAGTTTACTTTACAAACGGCTACCAATTCGGTTGCTTCGCATTTTGCTAATATTAATACGAATAACCCTGAGTTTGCAGCTAATGCCGATAATGACTATATTGGTACACATACGGGCGGTAAAGCGTACCGTTTAGTCTCTGAAGGCGAGGCTTATTTAAGTGATGATGTTATTGTTGCTCATGCAATAGCATTAACCACAGGTAATGATGTTTATTCTTATGATCTTAACCTACCGCACACCGATTTTAGCAGCTTCAAATCCGCAATTCGACCTGCTTATATCTGGGATAATTATAATCAAAGTGGTGTAGAGATTGGTTATTTCAAACAGAAGAATAAAGCGGGTAACAACACTTATCGAGAGGAAGGATATAAAACAACGCTTTATCACTCTTTTAAAGTTGGAAAAAGTATTTTATCTTCCAGACCGGATATCCGTTTTTATGTCTCTTATATTGAATCGTTGCAAAATGATATAAGTAAGTTTGATTTTAACGGTAAAGATCATCAATTGAGTTTTGGTGTTCAAACTGAAGTTTGGTTTTAGTCATTACGGCTAAAATCAAAAAAATTTCATCTGAACAATGACAAGGTTAATTTGCTTTGCTCAAATTGTTCAGATGATATTTATATTTTAGGAAATAGGAAAATTTAAACTTATTCTTGTATAAAATTAACTGAATAGCGTTTGGTTAATGTTGGTACAAATACATTAACTAGATTAGTCGGAGGCTCTTCGCCTTTAGCTAATAACAAGGCAAGTTCAGCAGCTTGCTCAGCCATAGTTTGTAACGGATAGCGAACAGTGGTTAATTTGGGATGTAAGTACCTTGCCAGTAATAAATCATCAAAACCAATAATCGAAACTTCGTTAGGGATCTTAATATCGTTGTCATAAAGTACGGACATTGCACCAGCTGCCATGGAGTCGTTGTAGCAAGCTATAGCGGTAATCTGACGATTGCGTTCAAGTAATGACATCATTGCTTGCTCGCCACCGACTTCATTTGGTGATGCAAAAGTAATTAAATTTTCATCAACTTTTATATTATGTTCAGCTAATGCCTCTTTATAACCTTGTAATCGATCTGATGAGTCAGATATTTCATGATTAGAACATAAATAACCAATTTGACGATGACCATTTTGGATCAAATGTTTAACCGCTAAATATGACCCATAGCGATCATCAAGAGCGATACAACGTTTTTCAAAACCTTTAACTATTCGGTTAATTAAAACCATGCCCGGCACTTGTTGCATTAACTTTATTAATCTAGAATCTGGCAAAACTTTAGCATGGACAACCAGTGATGAGCATCGGTGTTCAATGAGCTGTGTGATAGCATTGTATTCTTGTTCTTCTTGGTGATATCCATTACCAATTAATAAAAAGTTTCCTGTTCGTTTGGCCACTTTCTCAATTGTTGTGACCATAGCGCCAAAAAAAGGATCAGAGACATCCGCAACGACAATACCGATTGTATTTGAATTTTGCTGGGATAATGCACGTGCATTAGCATCTGGATAATAGTCTAATTTTTCCATGGCTTTTTTCACAATTTCACGTGTTTTATCACTGACATTGTCTGCGTTATTGATCACTCTTGATACTGTTGCAACAGATACTTTAGCTAATTGTGCAACATCTTTTATTGTCGCCATAAAAAAGACCCTTTATTTAATTACTTCTTATAAAATTATGTTTTTATGTATATTATTTGTCAATATAGAGCTTGTAGACTACCAACGATTAAAAACAAAAAGGGCTAGTAAAGCGGAAGGGGAACCTGCACTTGAATCATTTTACTTGCATCCTAAAGTTGATTCTGTTTGTAAAACATATTACTCCAAATATGTGACTTCACTATGCATGATAAGGCAAAACGTTAAGTTTGCCAAACCCTATCTAATCCTGAATCGTTTCAGTAAAAATAAGTTATTAAAGGGGACGTGGATATTTTCACCTTTTCCCCTTTTTTTCATAAATGCTAAGTTATGGATTTTAAGTCATATTATTTAGCTGTTACTTTTATCAGCATTGCCGTAGCAGGATCTAGAACTGGCAATGGTAATCCGATATTCATTAACCAATCTCCAGATAATATGGTTTGTTGCTCCATCCATTTTGGTAATACTTTCATTGCATGACCACTAATTTTTGGATCAATATTATCCGGCATATCTAACACTTCAATGTGATATTGTTTATCCGGTAATAAACCTGTTAAACGTAAATTACCACTTAATGCATAAGTTGGTAGTGCTAATTGTGCGACAATGAAAGCGGCTTGTTTTTGGTCTTGGCTGACAACCCCATAACTTTGCATAGCTGGCGCATCGTCCACATCTAAACGAACGCTGTTACCATTATGCAGTAATGGCCGAAGTTGTTTATGTAATTTGATATAGTGCGCAAAACCTTGTTGCTCAGCGTCTGACTCTTTAACCGGGTCTAGTTCAACGCCCATATGTCCGAATAACGCTGTTAAGCCCCGTAAATTCATGTGTAATTGACGGAAAGTTGTATGGCATAATGCACCACCAATATGCGCCCCCATTACCTCTGGAGGGAAGAAATAACTCATACCACGTTGAATAATTTGTCGATCTAAGGCATCGTTAGAGTCTGAAGTCCAGAAACGTTGAGTTCGTTTTAAAATCTCATAATCAATACGCCCACCACCTGATGAACACGATTCAATTTCAACATGAGGGAATTTTTGTTGTAAGATATCAATCAATCGATAAAGTGCTTTTGTTTGTCCGACAATTGCCGGGTAGCCTTCATGACCAGCTTGAACGATTTCACGATTCATATCCCATTTAATGTAATCAATATCATAACTACTGAGCAACCAAGTCAATCTTTCCAATAGGTAATCAAAAACGGCTGGATTTTGTAAATCGAGTAAATATTGATGTCGCCCTTCTGGTTGATTGTAACCTCGTAACTCGAGTAACCAATCCGGATGAGCCCGATAAAGATCAGAATTTTTATTGATCATCTCCGGTTCGACCCAGATACCAAATTCCATACCGAGATCTTTCACATGTTTGATTACAGGCTCTAAACCATTTGGGTATTTTCGTTCATCTAAATACCAATCACCTAATGCTTGATAGTCATCGTCTCGTTTACCAAACCAACCGTCGTCAATAATAAAGCGTTCCACGCCCATTTGAGCTGCTTTGGTTGCCATTTGCATAATATAATCCGGGTTATGGTCAAAAAAGATCCCTTCCCAAGTATTAAGATGCACCGGACGTGGTTTATTTTGTACAAATTTAATGATATTTTGGCGTAAAAATTGATGAAAATTTTGGCTCATTTTATTTAAGCCTTCATCGCTATAAGTCGCATATAGCCAAGGCGTGCTGAGTGTTTCTCCTTTAGCTAAAGATATCTCACCTGAATAGTAGAGAGCTTCTGCTTGAATAAAACGTTTACCATTACTTTTTACGGCGACTTGAATTCGGTGATTACCACTCCAACCCAAATGAATTCCCCAAACTTCGCCAGTCTGTTCTTTAAATCCTTCTGCGCCTACAACCATTCCCGGAAAATATTCGTGCGATGTGCGCCCACGACGGTTTTCCTGTAAATATCCACAATGTTCTATTTTTGTTCGATGTGGGAAAAACTCTTTAATCCACCGCCCACTAAATGCCATTAGCTCCTGCGCTCGTTCCGGAATAGGTAGTGTTACTGATAGACGGCTAACTTGATAGGGTTCATCTGCTAAATTAGTCAGACTATTTTGACACTGCAAAACGCCGCTATCATCCAAAATTAATCTGCTAGTTAACCGGAGTTTTGCAATATTATCCTCACTGATTATGGTGATGTCATTACCGGATGTTTTAACTTCTTTGGTGACAAAAACAGGGGACCAATCTTGACCATTTCGATGTCCTTCAAGCCCGGGAGTACTAAAATTACCTAAGCCTTCTTCTGGGCTAAGCGTAAAAGGTACGTCAACATCAATACGCGCATTAGGCACCGCAGGTATAAACATATCTATCGCATCCGGTGACATGTCATGTAACCGTTTACCAAAATAACAAAGTTCTGCATAAGGTTTAGTGCGTAAGATAATATCGATATTATTATTTCTAAGATGATAGTTCATGTCTTCTCCCAAAGTTAATCACATCACGGGTATAAGATAATGAAAATTGAACTAAAATAGTATTATTAATTGTTAATTTTGTGATTAAGATCTCATAAAATGTAATCGGTTTCATTTTTTAAGTGAAAACTTATTATCTATTTATTCATAATTATTCTAAATGGTTATGCGAAAAGCCTATTTTTTATGTTATTATGTAACAATTATGAATAAATAGCAGAAATATCATGAAAAAACAGAATATTATTACTTTTGCTTCGCTTTTAACATTAGTGTTTAGTGCCAATGCTGTCGATAAATATGTATCTGACAATGTGGATGTTTATTTACGTCGAGGACCGAGCTCTAATTATGCTTTCTCAGGTTCGGTTAAAGCTGGCGATAAAGTTGTTGAATTAGAAAAAAGTGCTGACGGTAAATATACACGAATTCAGACTCGTAATGGTGGTTCTGCTTGGATCGAGTCAGCAAAATTGAGCGAAAATCCTAGTTATAAAGAGCGTTTTCCTGAATTAGAAGCCCAACTTGCTGAATATAAAGATAAAGTCGAAAATGCAGAGAAACATCAACAAGATATGGTTAAAAGCTATGTTGAAAAACTGCAAGTTTCTGATGAATTAGTTGAGACGTTGCAAAATAAAAATAAAGCACTTGAAGCAAAATCAAAACAGCTTGAAAGTCAACTTGAATCAATGTTAAATCAAGTTGATGACAAGCGCCGTGATCTGATTGTCACATGGTTCACTTATGGTGGGCTTGTTGCCGGTGGCGGTTTAATTTTGGGGCTTATTTTACCTCATATTATTCCTCGTCGACGCAATAAAGATCGGTGGATGCGCTAAATGAGTAAAATCTATCTTGTTGGTGGCTCTGTACGGGATAGATTGTTAAATCTACCGGTGACGGATCGTGATTGGGTGGTTGTAGGTGCAACACCCGATGAGCTTTTATCATTAGGTTACCAGCAAGTGGGTAAAGACTTTCCTGTCTTTTTACATCCTGTCACAAAAGAAGAGTATGCTTTAGCTCGCACCGAAAGAAAATCCGGTAAAGGTTATACCGGATTTATCTGTGATTTCAATAAAACAATTACCCTAGAACAAGATCTTATTCGTCGGGATTTGACCATTAATGCTATTGCAATGGACGAAAACGGCAATATAGTTGATCCTTACCATGGTGTTGAAGATCTCAATCATAAATTATTACGCCATGTTTCCCCCGCTTTTCGAGAAGATCCTTTGCGTATCTTACGTGTTGCTCGTTTTGCTGCTCGTTATGCTCATTTAGGTTTTACCATTGCTCAAGAGACTAAAGATTTAATGGTTGAGATGGTGCAGGGGGGCGAGGTTAATTCCCTCACACCCGAACGTGTTTGGAAAGAGACCGAAAAGGCTTTAGCGACCCAAAATCCACAAATCTATTTTGAAGTTCTAAAACAGTGTGGGGCGCTATCAATCTTGTTTACACCTTTAACACTCTCTGAAGCGAATTTAGCGGCATTGAAACAATCAGCTATAATTACTGACGAACTTGTGGTGCGTTTTGCTGTGTTATGTGCCAAGATGCCAACACGTCAATCTGTTGAGGCATTATGTTCACACATTAAAGCGCCAAATAACTTTTCTAAGACAGCTATTATGGTGCAACAAAACATTAATCGTGCCGTTTGTGCTGACAAACTGACAGCGCAACAACTTAATGATTTATTCAATAGTATTGATGTTTGGCGAAATCCGGCGCATCTTAATCAACTGATTGCTGCTGGCCAAGCTTATGCAACCAGCAAGGAGTTTACTCAAGCTCGATATCTTAAAGACGCTTATAAAATCGCTAGTAGTGTCAATGTGCAAGATATTATTGCAGAAGGCTTTGCAGGAAAGTTTATTCAAGTTGAGTTACAAAAAAGACGAATTGAAGCGTTATTAAACTGGATTTGATTGCATCTTAATCAGTTGCGACTTTTTTTTAAAATATCTAAAAAAAAGGGTTGACGATTTGGCTTAACACAAGCATAATGCGCCTCGCAGTGTTGGTTATGACGTTGCGAATGAAATGGCTACGTAGCTCAGTTGGTTAGAGCACATCACTCATAATGATGGGGTCACAGGTTCGAATCCCGTCGTAGCCACCATTAAGATTAAGTTTACTTTATTAAAAGTATATAATGCGGGTGTGGCGAAATTGGTAGACGCACCAGATTTAGGTTCTGGCGCCGCGAGGCGTGGGGGTTCAAGTCCCTTCACCCGCACCATTTTAATCTTAATGTTTATCCTTATTGGGGTATAGCCAAGCGGTAAGGCAGCGGGTTTTGATCCCGCCACGCCCAGGTTCGAATCCTGGTACCCCAGCCATTCCAATCTGCATATTTTGATATCTATTAGCTAATCTGTTTTGTCTTTGCTTTATACATTCTTGGTTATTCCTTTACGGGTATGGCGGAATTGGTAGACGCGCTAGATTCAGATTCTAGTTCCGAAAGGTGTGCGAGTTCAAATCTCACTACCCGTACCAGATATCTCTTCTCCATTATAATTGGGGTATAGCCAAGCGGTAAGGCAGCGGGTTTTGATCCCGCCATGCCCAGGTTCGAATCCTGGTACCCCAGCCATTTTTACCACATGCAAATATTTTCTAATCTGCTTTGAATCTCTCAATATACAATTATTACTCAACCTTCTTTTTATATTTCTGTATTGGTCCGAATAGGATATCGCTAATTTTAGGCAAACTAAGCATAGTTCAAATAACTTAGGTATCGAATAAGTTCATTATTACTTATCTGGATTTGATGCATGATCGGACTGAGTTTATAGGCTGACAGATGAAAGTTAATTAATGAAGAAGCTTTGTGAGTAGGAATATACGAGCGGATTTGATAGATAAACCTAAATTGCGTTAAAAAAGTCCACAAGCGATATTTATTGATGTCGCTTGTGGAGTTTGTTTATTTAAACTTATTTATATAAATTTAAATATACTGTTTGTGCAGTTCCTGCGCGGTTGGCTGAAACTTCTTTGACATAATAGAAATGGGCACCGTTAGCAATAGCATGTTTTTGAGCAGCAGCGCTTATTTCACTGGTGTTATTAAAGACACCATGGAAAGTAATGGTTTCATAAGGTTGCATTGTTTTAAATGCATCACTGCTAATTTCGTAAGCATCTTGACCTGCAATTGCTTTAGTTACGATGAAGTTTCTTACTGGTGCATCTTTTTTATAAAGTAATACATCAACATCTTGTGCACGGTTTTTGGTATCCGCCGCTGAAATTGAATCTACATAAAATGCGTAAGCACCTTTTTCAGTTGCAAGCTTACTTGCTTCATCCATAATTTCAGATGTATTGTTGTAATTGCCTTTGAATTTGACAACTTCAAATGGAAGGTAATAAAGGGCTTTAGAGCGAGAATAAACTACGACATTATTATGTGTAATTGGCTCTTTACTAACGGCAATAGGGGCATTTTGTAAATAGATGTCGGCATAAACAATGGCTCGATCAGATGAATCGCCAGCAGATGCGCTTTCGATCGCTTTGATATGATAATATTTTGCGCCTGCTTCATCAGCTGCTCTAGAAATGTCATCAGCTGCGTTTTGTGCTTGTAAATAAGAACCTGTCACTGAAATTTCTTTTAATGGAATTAAGTTTTCACTTTGTTGCTCAGTTAAAGGCTCTGCGGCATAAAGATTTGCAACAGGTAAAGATAATAATAAGGCTAGAGCGATAGATGATTTATTAAGATGCTTCATGTTAGTATCCTTCATATTTAGGTTAAAATTATAATCAATCTTTAACGCTTACTTAATGGCAGATATTACGGCATAAAAAGGAGAGAGATTTACTTTAAGTACTCTCGGATTTTGTCTTTGTCTACTTATAAAAAGCGTTAGACAATAAGTTGTCCATGAGGGAATTGTTAAACAACTTATATTATATATATATGATTATTAGGCTAAAAATCAAGATATTTATATTAAAAAAATGTTTTTTCGCATAAATTGCAAAAAAATTACAGATAATTTAAGTGATTTTCAAGGAAAAATACTGTCTAATAATCAACCAAATTTTATCGATTAGTGTTAATTGTTTGAATAAAATTTTGGATGATCTGAGCAGTTAATCCCCAAATAACGTGATTATGGAATTGATAAAAATAGACTCGATGTTCAGATCTTTTTTGCCAATCAGTTGATCGATTAGGTAATAAGTCAAAAGGAAAATCATTAGCCGGCTTATGACCGACTAACATGGTTGCTTGTTTCGGGGAATTATTAATAAACCATTGAATAGGTACAGTGAAAATATCTTCAACTTCATCTGTATTGAGCTGTAAATTATTTATAGAATCGATTTTACCAACAAAGGGATAGATAACCATTCCTAAACTGGCTATAAATTTTGGTAATTGACCTAAAATTGTGATCTGATTGGTACTAATGCCGAGCTCTTCATTGGTTTCTCTAATTGCGGTATCTTGGGGTGTTAAGTCGTTTTTTTCCACTTTTCCACCCGGAAAACAGATATCGCCCGGCTGCCATTTTAGCGTTTTGGATCGAATTTGAAACAGCAATTGTAATTGATCATCGATCTCAACAATTGGAATCAATATTGCTGCTTTATGATTGATTTCTTTTTGAAAATTGGTGTTTTTTAAAATGTGAGCTATTTTTTCGATTGAGATCATAATATTTATTTTGTTTTATTTTTAATTTTACATTGTTTTTACGTTATAATAGGCAAATATTAGATTGAAGTTGTTCGTTAGTAGTAAATGTGTTTCACCTGAATAATGCTATGCAATACTATATTAAAAACATAAAAAAAGAACTTAAAGATCTTGCTTTACTGAAACACGAACGAGCACGAAGTGGTATGTCGGTGGAATTCCAACGAGTATTTTCTTTACTACCGGCTCTTTTTCATTATCATCATCCAAATTTACCCGGCTACATTAATCAAGAAGTACCGTCCGGCATTACTTACTATCAAATTCCTGATAAGACGGCTGAGCAACTTGAAGTTGATTTCAATTTTACTGCAACTGAAATAAATCCACGCTCTGACATATCGGCTTTATATTCAATGGGCAGTACTTGCTCAATAGGTCAATCAGTTACATCTGATCTCGATATTTGGGTTTGTGTAGAAAATAATTTATCTGAAAAAAGAAAGCAAGTTTTAATCCAAAAATGTCGTTTGATAGAGCAATGGGCTCAAGAACTTGATGTGAAATTGACACTCTTTGTGGTTGATGTTGATCGTTTTATTAATAAGCATCATGAATGTTTAATGGGTGAAAATTGTGGATCAGCACAACATATATTACTGCTTGAAGAGTTTTACCGCTCTGCCAATTTGCTTGCGGGTAAATTTTTATTATGGTTTGCTGTTCCTGCTAATTTTACGATCAATGATACAAAATACCCAACTTATGAAGCCTGCGTGCAAGGCTTAATTGATTCTAAAATTATTCAACGTGAAGAGTGGATTGATTTTGGACCATTAACCGGATTATCAGCCGAAGAGTATTTTGGTGCTAGCTTATGGCAACTTTATAAAAGTATTGATTCGCCGTTCAAAGCGGTGTTGAAAACGTTATTACTTGAAGCCTATTCTTGGATTTATCCCGAAAATAGACCTATTGCCTTTCAAATGCGAGAGTGTATACAACAGTCTCAAACCCATAAAGGGAATTACTTAGATTCTTACTTATTGCTGTTAGAAAGGATCTCTGATTATTTGATTGAACTGAAAGATTTCGAACGATTGGAACTAGTAAGACAGTGCTTTTATTTAAAAGTGAATGAAAGTTTATCCGTTCTAACGCAAACGGCATCTTGGCGGCGAAAAGTGCTCGATGATTTAGTCAAACAATGGGGCTGGGGAAAACCGCTTATTGCTAAATTAGATGCTTATCAATCGTGGAAAATCGAGCAAGTGCGTGAAGTCCATGAAGTGCTTTTACACACAATGATGACAGGGTATCGTAACTTACTCAATTTTGGTCGTCGAAATAATTTAGATTCACGCATAAGCCCGCAAGATTTGGCCATACTTACTCGCAAACTGTATGCATCATTTGAGGTATTGCCGGGTAAAATTACAGCGTTAAAACTCAATATTTCTGATAATTTGCAAGAAAATGTTTTAACCTTTATTCATGTTAAAGAAGATAGAATAAATCGAGCGGGTTGGTATATTTTTAAGCAACAGCCTGTTTTAGAATCGATTATTGGGCATCAATATTTAGAGTATAGCAAGTATTTAGTTAAGCTTGTCGGCTGGTGCTATTTCAATGGTTTAATCTCTGACTCGACTGAGTTTTATTATTACGACGGTGATGAGCGAGATAATGGAAAAATTACCCAATTAATTGCAGATCTAAAAGCTTATTTTCCAATTGATGTGCCGGCAGCAACCGAAGAGCAGCTTTACGGGCCTTGTGAAATCCGCCATTTAGCCATTATGTTAAATCTTGAAAATGATCCAACTTCAAATCTTGCATTTGAAAATGAGATCGGCACAAATGTGTTAAATTATGGCACCGAAGAATTAAGCTTGATTGGTTCGATTGATTTATTATATCGAAATTCATGGAATGAAATACGGGTACTACATTTTAATGGTGCACTGTGTGTACTTGAAGCAATTAAAGCGCTACTTAATCGCATGCATAAAGATGCTGATTTACCTGATTCAATCGAAATCTTTTGTTATAGCAAATTTTTAAGTGATGAAATTAAAACGCAGGTAAAAAAATTAATGGATGAGTGTATTGATTTGCGTTTGACAACAACTCAAAATAACCTAACGCAAGTTAAACCGCTTAGAATCGATGGTCAATCTTGGTATCTATTTTTTGAACGGCTTGGGGTTTCGTTTCATCAATTTGAAAACGCTATTGATTTTTATGGTGCAGTATCCAATAATAAAGTTCAGGGACGACCTCTAAATATGCTCGATGAAACTAATGAATTGCCAAAAGAGATAGATACTGTCGCATATGTAGGGATTATTCAGTTCTTTTTTGAAGATACTGATACAGGATTTGACCTTTATATTCTCAATGAACATAATCAAGTTGAAATATATCGTAATTGTAATGGTACCAAAGAAAACATGGTAAAAGCGATTAATGATTTTTACGTTTTATCTGATGATCGTTTTACTTTTACCACTAGCAGTTCGGTAAATTTCAATTTACCTCAATTTTATCAGATCATATATAATGATGACGGTTGTCGAGAGATCCTTTTATTAAATTAAAAGATCTTTAAAAAGATCATGTTAAGAAGTTTCAGAAATATACTACGTTTCAGTATAAAAATAGTGGAGATTCTGTTTTTCTGGTAAAAAAAATAAAATTTCTATTAAAATAATGGGAACTTTTTTCAATTTTAAGAATCTAACAGTTAGTGAGCACAATTTTGGGCCAACTAATTAGTTATTAACATAATGAGGAATGGCCTTAAATGGGGGAGCAATTAACAGACCAAGTTTTAGTTGATCGTGTTTTGAACGGAGATAAAAATGCGTTTAATTTGCTTGTCGTTCGTTATCAAAACAAGCTAGCTCATTTGGTCTCTCGTTATGTTTTACCTTCGGAAGTTCCCGATGTTGTGCAAGAAACTTTTATTAAGGCTTATCGTTCGTTAAGTCTATTTAAAGGTGAAAGTATTTTTTATACTTGGTTGTATCGAATAGCCGTAAATACAGCTAAAAATTATTTAGTTTCTCAAGGTCGAAGACCACCATCTTCGGACATTGATGCAAGTGAAGCAGAAACTTATGAAGGTGCAGACTCGTTAAGAGATTTTGATAATCCGGAAAGTTTAGTGCTTTCGAAAGAAGTTGAAAAAGTTGTATTTGAAGCTATTGAGGCATTACCTGATGATTTAAGAACCGCTATCACACTACGTGAGATCGATGGATTAAGTTACGAGGAAATAGCCGAAATCATGGATACACCTGTTGGAACAGTAAGATCACGTATTTTTAGAGCGCGTGATGCTATTGATGAAAAAATAAAGCCACTTATTAGTGGTTAACCTAAAATCGTTATAAGTAGTCATAAATTTAAGGTATCTACTATGCAAATAGAACAGAAACAGCAACTTTCATCACTCATGGATGGTGAGTTTTCAGATGATCGTATCATTGATGCAGTATCAAATGATGAAAGTTTGCAATCTTGCTGGCACCGCTATCACATTGTAAGAGAAGCAATGCGTGGAGAACTGCACAGTAGTACATTAACTTTAGATCTTTCCGATCAAATTGCCCAAGCTATTGCGAATGAAGATTTATATACGCCTTTAGCTGAGCAACCTGATCAACATGAAGTGTCATTACCAAAACCTGAAAATCTATTCTGGATTCGTACCAAAGATTTGCTGGGAAAAGTAAGCCAAGTAGCTTTAGCTGCTTGTGTCACATTAGCAATTATTGCTGGTGTTCAGTATCATCAGGGTAAATCAGATGATACTAATGGCATTCCTCTATTAAATACTGTGCCTATGGGAGTAAATGTTGCGCCAGTAGGTGGCATTAAACAGCAAAATGATCAACAGTTACTTGATAAAAGGCAATATGATAAAATTAGGTTATTAGTTCAAGATTATGAATTACAAAAAAGGTTAAATGCCCAATAAATTATAATGAAACTGATAATTGATATCATAAATTTAATCTCTAAACAGAGTAAAAATTGTATTATTACTCTGTTTTTTATGTTGTGCTCGTTTTCATCATTTGCCACCCAAACTGAGCAAGCTTTAAAACTATTAAATAAAATGAGTGATGCGGTTCAAACCCGTAGCTATCAAATTCATTTCCTTTCGCAAGATAGAGATGATTATGTTAATACCTTCCAATACACCCATTTAGGTGCATCAAAAAAAGAGGATGTTAACGCTCATTTGCTCTATCTTGAAGGTCCTGCAAAAGAGATCATATTACACAACAATATCACGAGTTATTTTCAACCTGATAGCGCTTCGTTTTCAATCAATAGCCCTCGTATAACTGAAGCTTTTCCTGATGTCATTTATAATAATTTTGATGAACTAGTAAGCACTTATGATTTTATCTTATTAGGAAAAACCCGAACGGCAAACAGAAGTGCTCAATTGGTGAAAATGATCGCCAAAGATAAAGATCGTTACAGTTATGTTATTTGGATCGATGACGAAAACTTTTTACCTATTCGAATTGATCTGCTTGATCTTGATAGTGAAATTATTAATCAATTTAAGGTAATTGATTGGGATGAAAACTTCGATCAAAAAGCCTTTAAAAAATATATTGAAGGTCATACTTATCCAATTTTATTATCGATTGAAACACAGAATCACGTGCTTGATGCATGGCGTTTAGCTTGGTTGCCAAAAGGATTTAAAGAAGTTGCAGCTTACAGTGTCAATTTTTATAATTCCGATATCGCCACTAAGTTGTTTTCTGATGGTGTGTTTTCCTTTACTGTCAATGTCTCGTCAGAACAAGCCAGCCAACTTAATCAACTTATCCAACAAGGTGGACGGACTATTTTTTCAACCAATGTAGGTAATAAAAACATTATTATTATCGGCAATCTTCCCCAAAATACAGTTGAACGAATTGCACAAAATATTGTTGAGAAACCAAAGGAAACATCTCGATAACACTATGCTTAGTGACTATTAAAGTGTAAAATGTCCATTTTCTATTTTCGTGATTATCTAAATTGTTATTTTAAGCATTAACATTTCAGATGGTTAACAGTATATAACTAAAACACAAATTATAACTTATTGATATGAATAAAAATATCCGCAATTTTTCAATTATTGCTCATATTGACCATGGCAAATCTACACTTTCTGATCGAATTATCCAAATTTGTGGCGGGCTTTCAGATCGTGAAATGGAAGCACAAGTTCTTGACTCAATGGATCTCGAACGTGAACGTGGTATCACAATTAAAGCACAGAGTGTTACATTAGATTACCATGCTAAAAATGGTGAAACATATCAGCTTAATTTTATCGATACACCAGGACATGTTGACTTTTCTTACGAGGTATCTCGTTCGCTAGCTGCTTGTGAAGGTGCTTTATTGGTTGTTGATGCCGGACAAGGTGTCGAAGCGCAAACGTTAGCCAATTGTTACACTGCGTTAGATATGGATCTTGAAGTTGTTCCAGTTCTTAACAAAATTGACTTGCCAGCTGCGGAGCCAGAGCGTGTTGCCGAAGAGATCGAAGACATTGTCGGCATTGATGCAAGTAATGCGGTAAGATGTTCTGCTAAAACAGGGGTTGGGGTTGTTGATGTGCTAGAGCAGCTTGTTAATGACATACCAGCGCCTGAAGGTGATTCAAATGCGCCATTACAAGCGTTAATTATTGATTCATGGTTCGATAACTATCTAGGTGTTGTGTCTTTAATTCGTATTAAAAATGGCGAATTACATAAAGGCGACAAGATCAAAGTGATGAGTACCGGCATGACTTATAATGTCGACAGGTTAGGTATTTTCACGCCTAAACAAGTTGATAAAACATGTTTACATTGTGGTGAAGTTGGCTGGGTAGTGTGTGCGATTAAAGATATTTTAGGTGCACCGGTTGGTGATACATTAACCTCTGCAAAAGCGCCTGCGGAAAAACCATTACCGGGTTTTAAAAAGGTTAAACCACAAGTTTACGCGGGTTTATTCCCAACCAGTTCTGATGATTATGAAGCTTTCCGTGATGCCTTAGGTAAATTGAGTTTAAATGATGCCTCACTGTTTTATGAACCAGAAAACTCAGGGGCATTAGGATTTGGTTTCCGTTGTGGTTTTCTTGGATTATTACACATGGAAATCATTCAAGAACGTTTAGAACGTGAATATAATCTTGACCTTATTACAACTGCGCCTACGGTTGTTTATGAAGTATTAACAACCTCGAACGAAGTTATTTATGTCGACAGTCCGGCAAAACTTCCTGCGGTAAATAATATTCAAGAATTGCGTGAACCGATTGCAGAGTGTAATATTTTAGTTCCCCAAACTTATTTGGGTAACGTGATTACTTTATGTGTTGAAAAACGCGGTGTTCAGACCAATATGGTTTATCATGGTAATCAAGTTGCCTTAACCTATGAAATTCCAATGACTGAAGTTGTGCTGGATTTCTTTGATAAGTTAAAATCAACTTCAAGAGGTTATGCCTCATTAGATTATAGCTTTAAGCGCTTCCAGGATGCTGACATGGTCAGATTAGATGTTCTCATTAATGGTGAGCGTGTTGATGCACTAGCTTTAATTACGCATAAAGATAATGCACCTTATCGTGGACGTGAACTCGTTGAAAAAATGAAAGATCTTATTCCACGTCAACAATTTGACATCGCAATTCAGGCGGCTATTGGAAATCATATAATTGCACGTTCAACCGTAAAACAACTACGCAAAAACGTGTTAGCCAAATGTTATGGTGGTGACGTTAGTCGTAAGAAGAAACTTTTACAGAAGCAAAAAGAAGGTAAAAAGCGCATGAAACAAGTCGGTAATGTTGAGTTACCTCAAGAGGCCTTTTTAGCTATTTTGCATGTAGGAAAAGATTAATCAGTTAAAGAGGAAACAAAATGGCTGGATCATTTGCCATCATATTGACATTAGCGACATTAATTACCGGCATCTTTTGGTTTCTGGAAAAATTTAAATGGAAACCAGCGAGACAACGTAAAGTTGAAGAAGTTCGCCAACAGCACAACGGTGATATTGACGGAAAAATTCTTGCTGAAGTAGGTAAACCAAAAGGCTGGATAGAAAGCTTGGCATCGTTTTTCCCGGTTTTATTTGTGGTATTTGTAATTCGTTCATTTTTATTTGAACCTTTTCAAATTCCGTCTGGATCTATGATGCAAACACTATTAGTAGGTGATTTTATTGCGGTGCAAAAATACTCATATGGTTTGAAAGATCCAATCACCAATACAGTAATCATACCAACAGGTCATCCAAAACGTGGTGATGTTGCGGTATTTAAACATCCTAGTATTCCACAAATGGATCTTATTAAACGAGTTGTTGGTATGCCGGGCGATAAAATTGTTTATCTGATTAAAGAGAAGAAAATCTTGATTTATCCGGCCTGTCAAACCAGTGATACTCATTGTGTCGGGCATCAAGCTGAACCACTTAATCTGCACTATACTGAGCTAAAACCAAGTAACTGGAAAGAAGTGCATCAAAAAGGTATATCAAGCCCTATTTTTTACACATTAGAACAGTTTGCCAATAAGGGTATTGTTGATTCGACAACGACAATGGTACTCGATGTTAATATACAGCAAGAGACTTTGGGTGATAAGCCTCACGATATTTTAACTACTCAAGGTATTGAAGAAGATCCTCGCTATTTTTATCATCAAAATGGTCAGCCTGAAGCGACTTGGGTTGTTCCTAAAGGACACTATTTTATGATGGGTGATAATCGTGATAATAGCGGTGATAGCCGTTATTTCGGTTTTGTTCCGGAAGGAAACTTTGTAGGGCGGGCAACTGCAATTTGGGTCAGTTTTGAAAAACAACCAGATGAATGGCCGACAGGTATTCGATTCAGCCGTATTGGTGGAATACATTAATTATCATAGTTATGAAAAAATTAAGTCAAATACAACAATCAATTGGTTATCAATTTAAAAACTTATCCTATCTTGAATTAGCACTTACTCATCGAAGTGCTAATAAGTTACATAATGAGCGTTTAGAATTCCTAGGGGATTCTATCCTGAGTTTTGTCATTGCCGACGAACTTTATCACCGCTTTATACAACAAGATGAAGGTGATTTAAGTCAAATGCGAGCGAGTTTAGTTTGTGGCCAAACGTTAGCTGAAATCGGCAAAGATTTTAAATTAGGCGATTATCTCATTTTAGGTCAAGGTGAACTGAAAAGTGGTGGATACCGCCGTGAATCGATCATTTCCGATGCGGTAGAGGCAATTATTGGCGCTATCTACTTAGATAGTGATATTGAAACTATCCGCCAGTTAATTTTATCCTGGTATCAATCTCGCTTAAACGAGATTAAACCCGGTATCAGACAAAAAGATGCTAAAACACGTTTACAAGAGCATTTACAGGGGATTCGCCATGAGAGACCTTGTTACTTAATTCTCGAAGTGACAGGCGATAATCATGAACAAGAGTTTTTAATACAATGTAAAATTGAAAACGATGATCATCAATATTTAGGGCGTGGCTTAAGCCGTCGTAAGGCGGAGCAGGCCGCAGCTCAAGAAGCATTAGATCAATTAGGTATAAAATGACAAATACAATACAACATTGTGGATTTGTTGCCATTGTTGGCCGACCAAATGTAGGCAAATCAACACTTTTAAACCAATTACTTGGCCAAAAAGTCTCAATTACATCACGCAAAGCCCAAACCACACGTCATCGCATCGTTGGTATTGATACTCAAGGAGATGATCAAATCATCTATATTGATACGCCGGGTTTACATATCGAGGAAAAAAGAGCAATTAACCGCTTAATGAATCGTGCTGCTAGTAGCTCGATTGGTGATGTTGAATTAGTTATCTTTGTTGTTGAAGGTACACACTGGACTGACGATGATGAAATGGTTGCCAATAAGCTTAAAGGTTGTAAAGCTCCGGTATTATTGGTCATTAATAAAATCGATAATGTCGCCGATAAAACTCAGCTTTTACCGCATATTGAAGCAATCAGCCAAAAAGTTAACTTTCTTGATGTGATACCTATTAGCGCCGAAAAAGGTGAAGGTGTTGACATTATTAAAGATATTGTCAAAAAACATTTACCGGAAGGGGAGCACCATTTCCCGGAAGATTATATTACTGATCGCTCACAACGTTTTATGGCATCAGAAATCATTCGTGAAAAACTCATGCGCTTTTTAGGCGATGAGCTACCTTATTCAGTGACTGTTGAAATTGAACAATTCAAAGTTGATGAACGTAATGGAATGTATCGCATCAATGGATTAATTTTAGTTGAACGAGACGGCCAAAAGAAAATGGTTATCGGCAACAAAGGTGAAAAAATTAAAAAAATCGGCATTGAAGCGCGTAAAGATATGCAATCATTTTTTGATAACAAAGTTCATTTAGAGCTTTGGGTAAAAGTTAAAGCCGGCTGGGCAGATGATGAGCGAGCTTTACGAAGTTTAGGTTATAGTGATGACTAATCACAAATCCTTTTCAACTTATAATCGGGCATCAATAATGCCCGATTATTTTATAAATTAGCCTGCCAAATCAACATCCCTGACTTGATTTAATATTAAATTGTTTGCCCTTTATCGATTTTATAGCCTAAATTAACACTGGTTTTAACTTGCTTTCCATCTAATTTTTGAAGTAACAGCTCTATGGCTACTTTACCCATTTCAAAACGTGGTGTGATAACCGTTGCGACTTTTTGACTATTAGCTCGTCCAACCTCTAAACCATGAAACCCGGCAATGGCGATTTGTGCCGGAACAGGAATGCTATAATTTTGGCACTCTAACAGCACCCCTACAGCGATATCATCATTAGTACATAAAACACCGTCCATATCAGGGTAGAGTTGTACCGCTTGATAAAATAAGCTTTTACCTAAATCAATCGATGAGATTTGATCCGGCACAATTTGGTGAGGTTTCAATCCTGACTGTTTCATTGCTCGTTGATAACCTTGATAACGTTGCGTATCACGAGCATTGTCAACCGAATTGAAATAGATAATATTTTTTTTACCCGATGCAATCATCTCCCTTGTCATATCAAATGCAGCTTGCTCATTATCAAAACCCACTTGAATATCAAAGTAATCTTTGCTGATATCCATTAATTCAATTACCGGTATATTGGCTGCTTTTAAATATTCGAATGTCGTATCGGTATGCGCTTTTTCCATTAGTACTAAGGCATCAATATTATAAGATAGTAAATTGATGATCTTTTCTTCTTCAAGCTGTTTATCATAATTATAGTTGGTAATAATAGTTTGATAATTATTGGCTGAGGCGATCGATTCTATACCAGCCAGTACCTCTAAAAAGATTTGATTTTTAAATGAAGGAATAACAATGCCTATGCAATGACTACGAGAGCCTAACATAATTTGTGGTGCTAGATTTGGAATATAATGAATATCTTTTAAAACTTGGGCAATTTTTTGCTTATTTTTATCGGAAACCTGATCTGGATTTCTAAAATAGCGGCTCACCGTCATTTTAGTTACGCCCGTTAAATCAGCGATATCTTGTAAACTAATGCGTTTATCTTTCATACTTTATGATGTAATGTAAGAAAAGAATTTAGTTAGGATTGAAGCATTTTACCAGTAAAAGAAGAAAATCAATAACATTAGTTGTTTTAAGTCAGATTGAAAAATGTTGATTTGGTAGGCTAATTTATAAAATAATCAGGCATTATTTATGCCTGATAGTAAGTTAGATAGTGTTTGTGATTCGTCATCACTATAACCTAAACTTGGTAAAGCTCGCTCATCATCTGCCCAGCCGGCTTTAACTTTTATCTAAAAGTAAAAACAATAACCTTTACCTTCTTATGTCAAAATAGTCACTATTTGTTTTTAGGCGCTTTTACGCTAGCCATGAGTATTACAGATAACACTAAAGCCATACCCATAAAAATATAAGAAGCTCCCGCACTACCGGTAACTGCATTGATTACACCCACTAACCAAGCTCCAATAAATGCCCCTAGTGCGCCAAAACTGTTTATCAAACCGATTGAAACGCCGGAGACATTAGCAGGCAAAAGCTCCGGAATTAATGCGAAAAATGGTCCGTATGGGGCATACATACAACCTGCGGCAATAGATAATAAGATAAAGCAGATCCAAAAATGTTCTGAGCCAAGTACATAGGAAGTAAAAAAGGCAATTGTGGCAATCAATAATAATGGCCAAACAAATAATTTGCGGTTTTGAAGTTTATCTGAGAAAAAAGAGACAATTATCATCATTGCTATCGCAACAAAGTAAGGAATAGCGGCAAACCAACCTACTGAAACAATATCAACATTACCTGCCGATTTTATAATTGAAGGCATCCACATCATAAAACCATAAACACCTATACTCCACAAGGCATGTACTGCACAAAGTTTGATAACATTGGCTGAACGAAAAGCCTCGCCATAATTGCGCATAGGTTTAATATTTTGTTGTTCTTTATCCATCACAGCTTTGAAATCAGCTTTTTCTTTCGCGGTCAGCCAAGTTACTTCTGAAGGATTATCTCTTACTAAAACCCACCAGATAAAAGCCCATAATACGGCAGGCAAACCCTCGATAATAAACATCTCACGCCAACCATAAAGGTCGATCAGGTGAGCTGAGACAATGGACATCCATAACACGGTGACCGGATTACCTAAAACTAAAAAGGTGTTGGCTTTAGAACGTTCTGCTTTGGTAAACCATGTACTAATATAAATAAGCATCGATGGCATCACAGCGGCTTCTACAACGCCCAAAACAAACCGAATGATCATGAGTGAGGCAATATTGCTTACCATTCCGGTTAAAGCGGCGCACAGTCCCCATAAAATTAAACAAACAAAAATAAGTTTTCTTACACTTTTCTTTACTGCATAAATCGATCCGGGGACTTGAAAAAAAAAGTAGCCTAAAAAGAATAAAGCTCCAATTAATGATGAAGTCCCTTTAGTTATTCCCAGATCATCATTGATCCCTGCAGCGGCTGCAAAGCCATAATTTGCCCGATCCAAATAGGCTAAACTATAAGTGATAAAAATGATCGGGATCAAACGCCACCAACGAGAAGGCGCAAGTTTATTTGTGGTATTCATATGTATTCTCATTACGAAATTTTAGTAAATATTAAAGAGGTAATGTATTTAGCCATTTAACCGTTTTAACGATGAATCAAATGACATTACCGTCAAACATCGTCAAACTGCAGCTAACATACCGCCATCGACGTAAAGAATATGTCCATTGACAAAATTTGATGCAGCCGAAGATAAAAATACCGCCGCACCGATCAACTCTTCAGGTTTACCCCAACGCGCAGCAGGAGTTCGTTGACACAACCATTTGGTAAATGCTTTATCTTCAACAAGTGCTTTACACATTTCAGTGTCGAAATAACCAGGACCGATACCATTGACTTGTATGTTATAGCGAGCAAGTTCGACGCACATTCCTTTCACTAACATTTTTACTGCGCCTTTAGACGCGGCATAAGGGGTTATCGTGTCTCGACCTAGCTCACTTTGCATCGAGCATATATGAATGATTTTGCCTTGTTTGCGACTTACC
This sequence comes from Gilliamella sp. B3172, assembly GCF_026536465.1. Taxonomy (NCBI): domain Bacteria; kingdom Pseudomonadati; phylum Pseudomonadota; class Gammaproteobacteria; order Orbales; family Orbaceae; genus Gilliamella; species Gilliamella sp. B3172. The sequence continues at coordinate 413,717 of NZ_JAFNOA010000001.1, forward strand.
ATATACTTAGCCACTTGTTGCGATACTAAAAAGACTGCTTTTTGGTTTACATTAATTACCGCATCCCAATCAGCTTCGGGAAATTCTGTGAAAGGGTGTCGACGTTGGATGCCGGCATTATTGATTAAGATATCAATTGGGCCGAGCTCTTTTTCAATATGCTCGATAGCTTGGGTGACTGAAGTTAAATTGGTTACATCAAATCCTATACCGATAGCATCAATACCTTGCTTGTTTAAATGATTGGCGGCTTGTTCGGCTCTTTCTTGTGTTATATCGTTAATAATGATACTGGCACCATATTGCCCCAACCCCTTAGCTAACAAATTACCAATACCTTGTGCTGAACCAGTGATTAAAGCACGTTTACCTTTGAGTTCGAATAATGACTGCATTGTTTTCTCCTTTTTAAATAAAATAATGTTATGCGTAACAGTTACGCATAACATTATGCTGAAAAATTCAAAAAAGAAAGAGACGCAAGTCACACTTTATATGAAAATATGAATTTTGTGATCCAAGTCAAATATTACCGAACTAATGTTTTTTTAGGATTTTTTTGGTAAGTTTGTACTAAACATCTATCCCTGTTTTATATATAATAGCCACTCATTAAATTGGATGTAGAATATCAACTCGGAGCTTTCTCATGCAGCAGTTTCGTCCTATCCGTCGAGCTTTATTAAGCGTGTCTGATAAAACTGGCATCATCGAATTTGCCAAAGCACTATCAGAACGAAATGTCGAACTTCTCTCAACTGGCGGTACCGCTAAATTATTAATTGAACATCATATCCCTGTCACTGAAGTTTCGGATTATACGGGATTTGCTGAAATGATGGATGGGCGTGTAAAAACCTTACATCCCAAAATTCATGGTGGAATTTTAGGACGGCGTGGCGTTGATGATGAGATAATGGCTAAACACCATATTGAGCCTATTGATATGGTTGTTGTTAATTTATATCCATTTGCCCAAACGGTTGCCAAGCCAAACTGCACATTGGAAGAAGCTGTTGAAAATATCGATATAGGTGGACCAACTATGGTTCGTTCTGCTGCGAAAAATCATAAAGATGTCGCAATAGTGGTCGATTACCATGATTATGCAGATATCATTAATATCATGGATGAGCAGCAAAATGCACTTCCTTTTCAATACCGATTTAATTTGGCGATTAAGGCCTTTGAGCATACAGCCAAATATGATGGAATGATTGCTAACTATTTTGGGCAATTAGTGCCACCTTATTATGGACAAACCGATAAGCCGTCTGGCGAATTTCCACGCACGTTAAATCTCCAATTTATTAAAAAACAAGATATGCGTTACGGTGAGAATGCCCATCAGCAAGCAGCCTTTTATATTGAAGAAAATGCCGCTCCAGCGTCAATTGCGAAGGCTAAGCAGTTGCAAGGTAAAGCCTTATCTTATAACAATATCGCCGACACAGACGCAGCCCTTGAATGTGTAAAATCATTTCAAGACCCTGCCTGCGTTATTGTCAAACATGCAAACCCTTGCGGTGTTGCAGTCCGTGATAATATTTTAGATGCTTACTTAAATGCTTTTAAAACCGACCCGACTTCTGCTTTTGGTGGCATTATTGCATTTAACCGCCCGTTAGATGCCAAAACTGCCAAAACCATTATAGATAATCAATTTGTTGAAGTCATCATCGCCCCTTCAATTGATCAAGATGCACTGACCATTACTGAAACTAAAAAAAATGTACGTGTGCTTGAAAGTGGTGAGTGGTCACACTCTTCTTTTGACACGAGTTTGGATTTTAAACGTGTGAATGGTGGACTTTTAGTCCAGGAGCGTGATTTGGGGATGGTTACTGAAGATAATTTAACGGTAGTAACCAAAAAACGTAAGCCGACGGATAAAGAGCTAGCTGATGCGTTATTTTGTTGGAAAGTGGCGAAATTTGTGAAATCTAATGCGATTGTTTATGCCAAAGATAATATGACCATTGGCATAGGCGCTGGTCAAATGAGTCGTGTTTATTCCGCTAAAATTGCTGGGATAAAGGCGCAAGATGAAAATCTTGAAGTTGGAGGTTGTGTGGTAGCATCTGATGCATTTTTTCCATTCAGAGATGGTATAGATGCCGCTGCTAAAGTTGGGGTAACTTGTGTCATTCAACCAGGTGGCTCTATTCGTGATGAAGAGGTCATTCAAGCCGCAAATGAGCATAATATTGCGATGATATTTACCAATATGCGTCATTTTCGCCATTGATTTTTGTATTAAGAGTTATTTGAGAACATGTTAAAGGATTGGGTATGAAAGTATTAATTATTGGTAATGGTGGTCGTGAGCATGCTTTAGCATGGAAAGCGGCACAGTCACCCTTGGTAACAAAAGTTTTTGTCGCACCGGGTAATGCAGGTACAGCACTTGAGCCTAATTTAGAAAATATTAATATTAAAGCAAATGATATTAGTGGATTACTTAATTTTGCCCAGCAACAGCAAATTGATCTAACCATAGTAGGGCCAGAAGTCCCATTGGTTCTTGGCGTGGTTGATAGTTTTCAAAAAGCCGGATTAAAAATTTTTGGACCAACTAAATCGGCAGCTCAGCTAGAAGGCTCTAAAGCTTTTACGAAAGATTTTTTAGCACGTCATCACATACCAACTGCTGAATATCAAAATTTTACTGAAATTGATCCTGCTCTTGCCTATATCCGTGACAAAGGCGCCCCAATTGTGATTAAAGCCGACGGGTTGGCGGCTGGTAAAGGGGTTATTGTTGCCATGACCCTTGAAGAAGCGGAAGATGCCGTACGTGACATGCTAGCGGGTAATGCATTTGGTGATGCCGGTCATCGAGTAGTGATTGAAGAGTTTTTAGAGGGTGAAGAAGCCAGTTTTATTGTCATGGTTGACGGCAAGCATGTCGAGCCAATGGCAACAAGCCAAGATCATAAGCGAGTCGGTGACGGTGATACGGGTCTAAATACTGGTGGTATGGGCGCTTACTCTCCAGCGCCTGTTGTGACAGATGAAGTATTTACTAAAGTCATGGAACAAATTATCTATCCAACTGTAAATGGCATGGCTCAAGAAGGCAATGTTTATGTTGGCTTTTTGTATGCAGGCTTAATGATTGATAAACAGGGTAATCCAAAAGTGATTGAATTTAATTGTCGCTTTGGTGATCCCGAAACCCAACCCATTATGATGCGCATGCAGTCAGACTTGATTGAACTCTGTTTGGCGGCGATAAATGGTAAATTAAATACAGTTAAATCCAACTGGGATCGAAGACCTGCATTAGGTGTGGTTATGGCTGCCGGTGGTTACCCGGGTGAATATAACACCCAAGATACAATCATTGGTTTACCTAACGAATCGACACCTGATTGTAAAGTGTTCCATGCGGGTACCAGTTTTGAAAAAGGGCATGTGTTAACCAACGGTGGTCGTGTGCTTTGTGTTACCGCTTTAGGAAATACGGTATTGGAAGCTCAACAACGTGCTTATCAACAAGTTGATAAAATCCATTGGCATGGCTGTTTTTATCGTCATGATATAGGTTATCGAGCCATTGAGCGAGAAAATAACACTAAATAGATGGGTAAACAATAACTTGATTTATATCGGTTTTTTACAGGCTTAAAAGTGCCGAATTATATTCGTTTATGGTTTTAATCATTCATATTTTTTGATATGACTCAATCAGCATGAATTACGGTTGTACAATGAAAAATTATGATTAATAACATTAGGCAGTTTACTAATAATAGCTTGTGAAAAACCGTCTTATCAAATAATCGTCCAACTCACTTATGATGAGTTTAACCCAGCGGGTCACAAAGCTTTCTGTATGAAAGCGGATAACATTTCCTTATCAATATACTCCTATACGATAAAGCGCTGAGAAAATGGGGCAGCGGATGAAACATATAAAGCTGCTAAGAATTGTTGACAAAAAATAATCAATTTCAAGAATATTAAAAAATATAATTAATCATTCAATTTTGTTTAGCAAGGTAAATTATATCGATAAAGATTCGTCGTCAAAAGCAATGTTTATTTTAAGTTACATGACTCTATGTTATGCTACCGACTATATATGATCACTGGATATTGCATATGATAAACGATCCATTTTATGAACGAGAAGCGAAAAAGTATGACTCTCCAATAGCTAGCCGCGAATTAATATTAGATTACCTAACCAAAGAAGCTAAGCCCGCTAATTTAGAAAAAATTGCCCAAGCAGTCTCTATTAAAAATCAAGAACAAAAAGAAGCGCTACATCGCCGCTTGCGTGCAATGGAACGAGACGGTCAAGTTGTATTTACGCGCCGTAAATGTTATGCACTTCCCGAAAAATTAGATATGGTCAAAGGTAAGGTGATTGCACACCGTGATGGTTTTGGTTTTTTACGTGTTGAAGGAAAACCCGAAGATTATTTCTTATCGCCTGAACAGATGAAAAAAGTCTTACAAGGCGATGTAATTTTAGCTCAGCCTCTGGGCAATCAATATCGAGGGAAAACTGAAGCACGAGTCGTTCGGATACTTGAACCACGAACCAATCAAATAGTTGGACGTTATTTTATTGAACAAGGCGTTGGGTTTGTGGTGCCCGATGACAGCCGTTTAAATTTTGATATTTTAATTGCAGGCAAACCCGATCGCACCGTTCGTATGGGGGCAGTGGTTGTTGTCGAGTTACAACAACGTCCGGAGCGTGGTAAAAAAGCTGTCGGAATAATAAAAGAAGTACTGGGTGAAATCATGGGAACAAATTTAGCAATCGATATTGCATTGCGAAATCATGAAATCCCTTATGAATTACCTAAAGCGGTAGTAAAGGAGGTCAATAAATTTAAGGATCAGGTGCCGGAAAGTGCCAAAAAAGGTCGGCAGGATCTGAGAAATTTACCTTTAGTTACCATAGACGGCGAGGACGCTCGTGATTTTGATGATGCAGTATATTGTCAAAAAAATCGTGGTGGCGGGTATCGCTTGTGGGTGGCGATAGCTGATGTGAGTTATTACGTCAGACCAGGCAAAGCTATCGATAAAGAAGCGTGTTTGCGTGGTACATCTGTTTATTTTCCTTCTCGTGTTGTCCCTATGTTGCCGGAGGAGTTATCTAATGGACTTTGTTCATTAAATCCTCAAGTTGATCGGTTATGTTTAGTTTGTGAAATGACGGTATCAAATAGAGGGCGTTTGACGAGCTACCAATTTTATGAAGCGGTGATGAATTCACATGCACGATTAACTTACACAAAAGTAGCTAAAATATTAGAAGGCGATACTGAGTTACGCCAACATTACCAAGATTTAGTCCCTCATCTGGAAAATCTAAATGGCTTATATAAGGTATTAGATAAGGCAAGAATTGCACGTGGAGCAATCGGTTTTGAATCACAGGAACCAAAATTTATATTTAATGCAGATAAAAGAATCGAGAGTATTGAATTTGCTGAGCGCAATGATGCGCATAAGATCATTGAAGAGTGTATGATTTTAGCGAATGTCGCGGCTGCAAAATTTGTGATTAGTGCTCAAGTTCCGGCTCTGTTTCGTGTTCATGACCGGCCAGATGAAGACCGAATAAACAACTTACGCAGTATTTTAAGTGAGCTGGGTCTAAGCCTTAATGGTGGCGCAACACCAACACCGAAAGATATTGCTCAGTTAATGGTTGCTGTCGAAGCAAGGCCGGATCACGAAATGTTACAAACGGTCATTTTACGGTCAATGAAACAAGCAATTTATGATCCTGAAAATCGTGGGCATTTTGGCTTAGCGCTACAAGAGTATGCCCATTTTACTTCACCAATTCGTCGCTATCCTGATTTATTATTACATCGTACAATCAAATGGATTTTGGCAAATGAAAAACACAAAACCAGTAAAACTGGTGGGCATTGTTACACTACCAATGAAATGCTCTATTTTGGTGAACACTGTTCGATGACTGAGCGCCGAGCAGATGAAGCCGTTCGAGATGTAGTTGATTGGTTAAAATGTGATTATATGCAAGATCATGTTGGTGAGGTATTTAACGGTACCATTTCCAGTGTGGTGAATTTTGGTTTCTTTGTTCGACTTGATGATTTATTCATTGACGGGCTTGTGCATGTTTCTTCCTTAGAAAATGATTACTATTTTTATGATGCAGCCCGAAATCGGTTAATCGGCGAAAATACCCGTTTTAGTTATCGTTTAGGCGATAAGGTACAAGTCAAAGTCGATAATGTGAATCCTGAAGAGCGCAAAATTGATTTTTCTTTGGTTGGCAGTAATAATAAGCCAAAACGCCAAGGCAAAACGGCTAAAGATAAATCCAAACAAACTGACAAAAGCAAGGACATTGATTTACCGGTAAAACGCAAAAGTAAAAAAGCGAGTACTAAAAAAACGAGTACCAAAAATAGTGCCGGCGAAGCAAAGAAAATCAATAGTAAAGCTAAAAATAAAAAACGGACTAAGTCAAAATCGAGTATCAAAAAACAAAAGAGTAAAAAATAGATGAGTGAAACAGTATATGGTATCCATGCCATTGAAGCATTATTAACACGAGCACCAGAAAGAATTATTGAAGTATATATTACTAAAGGGCGTGATGATAAACGCTTAAATGGGTTGGTACACGAGTTGGAACAGCTCGGTTTGACCATTAAAATCGCCAATCGCCAATGGTTAGATGAAAAATCGAACAATGGTGTGCATCAAGGAATTTTGGCAATGGTTAAACCAAGCCGCCGTTATCAAGAAAATGATATTCCTTTACTTATGGATAAGCAGCCTAATGCGGTAATTCTAATTTTAGATGGCGTAACTGATCCACATAATTTAGGAGCTTGTATTCGTACAGCTGATGCTGCTGGTGTTGATTTTATTATTGTACCGAAAGATCGTTCTGCACCACTGAATTCTACCGCTCAAAAAGTTGCCTGTGGCGCTGCGGAAAGTGTTCCGGTGGTACGAGTCACCAACTTAGCCCGCACTATGCGTATGTTACAAGATGAATATCAAGTATGGGTAGTTGGAACGGCCGGTGAAGCGCAAAGCACGCTATACCAAACAGACTTTTTTAAAAATGCAACTTCGCTGGCTTTAGTTATGGGGGCAGAAGGTGAAGGTATGCGTCGCTTAACTAAAGAGCATTGTGATGAGTTAGTGAGTATTCCAATGGCTGGCATTGTGTCATCGCTTAATGTGTCAGTTGCAACAGGTGTTTGCTTATTTGAGATTGTTCGCCAGAAAAACCGCTAACAAGGAAGGTTATATGCTAGGATTGCTTAAAAAATTATTCATACGGAAAAAAGTTCAGCCCTTAACCGGGCGTGATCTTAACGGGCGTAATAATGTAGGTTATCCTACTATGCAGATTTCTCGTGAGATTGATAAGTTAGTTAAACCGAAATTTAAATCAATTAAGCCCGTTATTGATATGTATAAAGATACCCTGTTTTTTAAATGGATACCGAGTGTAATTAACGATAAATTATCTGATGAACAATTAGCACAGCTGTCCGGGCGAAATTTACAAATGGTTTATCTGTTACTATTCCGCGATATGCTTCGCTATCTTGCTGAATTTGTAAAAATTAGAAACGTTCCTGATAACTGGCCAGACCTTTTTGCCCAAGAAGTTCTTAATTGCTGCAATATGCTAAGTGATGAAGATGATAAAGATGTTGCCAAAAAACAGGCGCTATTTGCCTGCTCTAAGCGATACTCAATTGATAACCCTATTGATGAAAATAATCATGAAAATACTATCATTCCAAATTGGACAGAGCCGTTAGCTGAATTAATTATGCTGCCACCGGATATGATTTATAAGTGTCATCGTTCATTATTGGTTGCTATTAAGCGTCGCAAAAAGCGCTAATGTTAAAGGTTGATTGGGTTGAAGCCACAAGATCGATGCACTTAATCAATTTCGTTAGCGTAATTTACTCCCTCCCGAAATAACATCATTTATTACCAACAATTTTGCAATTTATCTTTGCAAAAATACCAACTAGGTAAGCAAATTCATCTCACTTATACTTAAATTAAGAAGTAAATAGGTGAGAAGTTTATGCGAAGTAGAACCATTGAATTATTTAAAAAATTCATTTCAGTCGACTACCCATTAACCATTGAAATGCTTACAGAAGAGTTTCAAATTAGCGCTCGAACTATTCGTAATGAAATTCAAGAAATTAATGAGTTCTTATCCCAAAGACATTTCACTTTAATCACCACTGTGCGTAATAAAGGATTTATTATCCATGCCGATCAAGATCAAAAACAGCTTATTCAACATGCATTACTTGGCTTGTCCACATCAGCCGTTTTGAGCAAAGATGAGCGCCAGTTTGATTTGTTATTGTCAATTGCTTTTGCTAAAACACCTGTTATTTTAAGCCATAAAGAAGCGGTCTATTTTGTTTCAAAAAGTGTGTTAGATGAAGATATTCGTAAAATCAGAGCACGATTAAAAAAATATGATATTGAATTAATTAGCCAACCTAAACAAGGGATGCAATTTGTCGGATTAGAGCGCTCGATTCGTTTAATGATGTATGAAGCTATCAACCAATTTGCCGCAAATTTAGAGCTAGATAAGCCTCTACATGAACTCAGTTCGATACAACAACATTTGTTTAATTATATTCCTCAATTATTGATTGATAACTTATTGCAGTTAGCGCACCGAACTATCAGTCAGATACATGATGAAATTTATGTTCAACAAATTGTTATTTTTACCGCTATTTGGATTGTTCGTAATCAGCATCAACATCATCTGACAATGGTCCGATCTGATTTTAATAATAATGAACAGGGACAAATAGCTAGCTTTATTCATTTGGTGTGCAAGCATTTCGCATTGCAGGTAAATTGGCAAGAGCGCCAATATATCATTTACATGCTGGAGGCATTTAATACTAAGGATATTAATAACTATGTCGAATGGCTCAATGCACAGTTATTAGCGATTAAATTGGTTAATTATGTTGAAGAAAAAACGCAAATCCCATTTTCGACCAAACAGGAACAGTTATATGAAAACCTTTGCAAGCACTTAGCCGGGTTAATTGCCAGAGTGAGTAATAATATTCACATTATTAATCCATTGCTTGATAGTATTAAACAAAATTACGGTGAAATTCATGCAGCTATCACCACTTTTATGCATGAGCTTGAAACAAAACTAAGCCATAAGATTTCTGATGATGAAATCGCTTTTTTGACAATTCATTTTTCAACCTTTGCCAGCGCCATTAATCAAGATCGCAGTTACTATTTTAAAGCTGTGGTGTTGTGTTGTCATGGTATAGCAACTTCTAATCTACTTGCACAGACACTCAAAGAGTTTTTTAGTATAGATGTTTTAGCGATTTTGGGTCGCAATGATTTAAATTTATTGGATCAGCTTGATTTTGATTTAATATTTTCTACTTTCCCTTTGCAGCATTTTGCTCATCCGGTTTTAGTGTTAGAACCTATATTAAAAGAAAAAAATCATCCAATCATTAAAGACTTTTTAACTAAACATCGTGCTAATCGGCGTATCAATCACCTAACAGATGCAACGGATCTGTTCTATTCACTTGTTAATTTAATTAAAGAAAGTGGCGGTATTGTGTCCGAGCCTATCTATAACCAACTTGAAAAGTGTTTAGCGCTTAATAATCTTAAAATCAATAAAAGGAAAATCCAGCCTATGTTGAAAGATATTCTTACTGATGATGACATTTTATTACATCAAGACTGCCATGATTGGCGAAAGGCTATCCAAATCGCTGCTGAACCACTATTAAACAAACAGTTTATTTTACCTTCTTACGTCGATGCCATGATCACATCGGTTGAACAATATGGCCCTTATATTGTGATTGGTAAAAATTTAGCCCTAGCGCATGCTCGCCCTGAAGACGGGGTAAACCAATTAGGTCTGAGCGTAGTGACGATGCGTCAACCGGTTGATTTTGGTAATGATGATATGGGACCAGTGAAAATTATATTTTGTTTAGCCGCTATCGATTCGTTTTCTCATCTCAACATTATGCGCAGTTTGATTGAATTAATTAATGATGAACAAAAACTGGAGCACTTAACCAAATGTCAAAGCATAACGCAATTTAAGTCAATTTTATTTAATGAAGCAAAATCGGATTGAATAGTTAAATCCGAAGGAGAATAGAACATGAGTAATTTAACCATTTTATTTGTATGTGGTGCAGGGTTAGGCAGTAGTTTTGCTGCACAAATGGCAACCGAAGATGTATTAAAAGCAAAAGGTATCGAAGCCAAGTTAGATCACACCGATATTTCATCGGCGGCCTCAACCAAGGCCGATATTATCATCACAGCTGAAAATTTCCGCCCTCAGTTTGCTAAATTCAATATCAGTGAACAAACCGCAGTGGTCTATCTTAAAAATATAGTATCAAAAGCGGAAATTGATGAGAAGTTAAGTCCAGTATTGCAACAAAAGGGATTGCTTTAAATCCACAAAAAGGAGACTACCATGAATGTGATTAACTTTATTATCGACAATATTTTAACTCAAGCTTCGATAACCATTAGCTTAATTGCTATGTTTGGGTTGATTTTGCAACGTAAATCCGTTGGACAAATTATTTCCGGCTCACTGAAAACCTTATTGGGTTTTCAAGTACTCAATGCCGGATCCAGTATCATTGTGGGAAGTTTGACCTATTTTGGGCATATCTTTACCGCTGGCTTTGATATGCAAGGCATTATTCCCTCGATTGAAGCAATTAACGGGCAAGCAATGAATCAGTTAGGATTAGGTCGTGATATTGCTCTAACGTTTTTGATGATCTTTATCTTCAATATTCTTATTGCTCGTTTTACCCGTTGGAAATACATTTTTTTAACTGGGCAGGCTATTTTATGGATGGCAACAATGACAACGGTATTTGGTAGTTTTGCCGGACTGTCCGGAATAACACTAATTTTGGTTGGCGGGTTTATTGGTGCACTTTTTGCTGTATTTATGCCTGCCATTGCCCAACCCATTATTCGTAAAGTGACCGGATCCAATGACATTGCATTAGGGCACTTTTGTACAATTGGCTATTTATTCGAGGCTGGCGTAGCTTATCTGGTAGGGGAGCGAGGTGAAAACAAGCGTTCTATTGAAGATATGAAGTTGCCTAAATCATTTGAATTTTTGCAAGATACTTATTTATCCGTCATGGTGGTTATGATCCCGCTTTATATTATTACCGCTCTTTTCGCTGGTGAAGCGTATGCTTCAACCTTATCCGGTAGTCAAAATTACGTCATTTATGCCTTTACCCAAGCGATAATATTTGTCGTTGGAATCTATGTGTTACTTGCTGGCGTGAGGTTATTACTCGGTGAAATTGTTCCGGCATTTAGAGGTATCGCAATGAAAGTTGTACCGAATGCAATTCCGGCGCTTGATTGCCCGGTATTTTTCCCTTATAGCCCAAATGCGGTGATTTTAGGTTTTATTACCACATCTATAGGTACCGTAATTGCCATGTTAACGCTACCTGCCTTTGGTCTGGCGATGATTTTACCGGGAATGTTAACCAACTTTTTTGCCGGCGGTACGGCAGGGATCTTTGGTAATGCAGTTGGTGGTCGCCGTGGTGCGCTTATCGGCGGTATTGCGCATGGGATATTTATTACTTTGCTGCCTGCTTTGCTTGTTACTATCTTTAATCAAATGGGGTTTATCAATGCAACGGCAACCGATGTCGATACCGTCACAGTGGCACTGCTTTATGCATGGATATTAAGCCCGATATTGAAGCACTTTTAGTTTAGGAGTTTGACATGTTTAACTTTTTTAAAAAAAAGGCGCCTAAAACAAATCTCGCTCCCGATTCAGAGGTTAAAAGCAGTCTGACAGCACAGCAAATTGAACAGATTGAGCTAAAGATTAACCCATTATTGGAGCAGATCGAAAAGACCGATGATTTGCTGATATTAGCTTCATCATGTGAACAAATCGGCTTGCTTTATCATCAATTAAATCATATTGATTTGGCTATTGAGTATTTAGAAAAGAGCCAACAGCATAAGAAATCAATTGGCGAGGGTTATAAAACATTAATGAATTTGTATAACGCTAAGCGAGCTTATGCCGCTCAGCATGGCTCATTGGCTGATATCGATATTTGGATGAACAAAATGGATGCTATGCGCAATATTGCTAAACAGATGACTATTCAACGAGATTAAAGGAAATAATTATGTACACCACACTTAAAGATGTGACTTTATTAGCCCAAAAATTAAATTTCACTGTTGGTGCGTTTAATACGCATAATTTAGAAATGTTACCTGCGATGTTACGGGCGGCAAAAGAGGTTGGCGCGCCAATTATCATCCAAACAAGCGTTGATACCGCAAGGTATATTGGCTTTAAAGTTTTAGTCAATGCCGTAAAAGCTATTGCCGATGAAGAGATAGTCGATGCGGTATTACACCTCGATCATGCTAAAAATTTTGATGATATAAAGCAGGCGATTGATAGCGGATTTACTTCGGTCATGTTTGACGGATCTTCGCTACCATTTAAAGAAAACATTTTAAAAACTCGTGCAGTGGTGGAATATGCCCATGCTCATGGCGTATCAGTTGAAGGAGAATTAGGGACAATCGGCGGAACAGAGGAAGGCGTTCATGTTGATGCTAACGATAAAGTTTATACCAAACCTGAAGATGCACAGGCATTTGTAAAAGCAACGGGAATTGATGCTTTAGCCATTGCTATAGGTACCAATCATGGGCAATTTAAGTCAAAAACAGAGGTAAATATCCCGTTATTGAAAGAAATTCATTCTAAGGTTGATATTCCTTTGGTCATTCACGGCGGAACAGGGGTCAAAGAGGAGGACTATCCGGAACTGATTAATAACGGTATACGTAAATTTAATGTTGGCACAGAGTTATTAGTTAACTGGACACAAGTTGCAAAAGATAAATTTTCCCAGACTGAAATTAATCAATCATTACGCCATAATATTATTCCAGCTAATGAGGCGGTTAAAGAGATAGTGAAGCATAAAATGCGTTTATTTCTCAATACCAATAATTGTGTAAACTAAGTGAGCGTGAGTATGCGTAAATATTTAATTTTACTCGCTGGCTGCCCTTGTACAGGAAAGACTTATCTGGTTAATAAATTGCAACAACAATTTAAAGATAGTTTCATGATAACACCCGATGAAGCGAAAGTTTTATATGCTGACTCAGTTGGTTTTAATTCGAAAGCTGAAAAGCAGGCACTTGAGCACAAAGTTTGGCATTTTTATTATGGTGTTCTACAACTGTATATGGATGCCGGTAAACGCATTATTATTTCTGAATACCCCTTTAGTGATAAGCAAAAAAAGCGACTGAGTGAGTTGGCGCAAAAGTATCATTATCAAGTCATCACAATCCGCCTAATTGCTGATTTTGATGTGTTATGGCAACGTCGCTATCAACGAGACCGCTCGCCGGAACGGCATTTGAGTCATATTATGCAGCACTATCACTATGGCGATAAACTTGAAGATCGTAGTTTGGCCGACGATTTAGTCACTAAATCGCAATTTTATCAAATCTGTCAAACTAGACAGTACGACGAGTTTGCTTTGGGGCAGTTGATCGAAATGGATGTTACCCATTTTAATCAAGTTGATTATTCGGGTTTATTGGAAAAATTGAAACAAATCATTAAACAATAGCTTTATTAGATAATCAATGCCGATTAACGTTAATCGGCATTATATTTAGGGTGACAAAGCAAAAGGATCAGATTTGATTGTAGGAATAGGCAGTTATGGATAAATAGTGAAATAGCTTAGTTTTATTTTTCGTTTATCTTCTCAATAACATTTTAAATACAAAAAATTCTTTCAATATAGCAATTAAAGAATTTAATAAGCCATTTCTAATCAATCAAGTTCAATGAGCTAAACCATGAAAAGACTGCTATTTATTTTTATCGTTTTTATGTTTGTGGTAAATGCTAAGCCTCATTTGGATCATGAAAATTATGGCAAGTGGGTGATGTTGACCGAATTAAATAATAAAAATGTGATTGATGAGCCTTGTTATTCCGGTAATCGGTTTATCAATTATCAAAAAGGTAAACTGGATGATTATACCGGGCAAGAAATGATTTCATGTGAGATAAAATCAAGCTACTTTAAAGACGGCAAATATTTTATCGATTTAGAACCAAAATGTAGATACTCTGATAGCATAAGTTATGAAGTTAAGGATGAAAATACTTTAATTTGGCATTTATACCATTCATTTTCTCTTGTAATGACTAATTAGCCCGATAAGTTTGACAAGGTCTATGAAACATGTGAGGAGATACAGTAAAGGTATTAACATTTATCTCTCTCAAGACAAAGGCCAATGCCGACACAATGGTGTCGGCACTATTATTTGGCTTTTTAGCTTTTGATTAGATCAACTTCAACACCTAACCCTTTTGCCACACCTGAACCATAATCGGGATGTACTTTATAGAAATGTTTAAGCTGTCTAATTTGAATATCACGATCGACATTTTTCATTGAAGTGACAATATTATCAATAAGCAGTTGTTTTTGATCCGGACGCATCAAATTAAATAATGCACGTGGGTGGGAGTAGTAATCACCGTCAACACGATGATCGTGTCTATCCATTGTACCGGCAGGGACATGCATCGGTGGCTCAGCATACTGCGGTTGTTGTTTAGGTGCGCTATCAACACTATTTGGTTCATAGTTTGGTGCATTATCCGGCGTATAAAAGCGCATAGCTCCGTCACGTTGATAATTGTGTACCGGACATTTAGGTGCATTGATTGGTAATTGTTGGTAGTTTGTACCAATACGATAACGGTGCGCATCGGCATAAGCAAAAACCCGCCCTTGTAACATTTTATCCGGTGATAAGCCGGTACCGGGTACGAGATTACTTGGTTCAAATGCGGCTTGTTCTACTTCAGCAAAATAGTTTTCCGGATTACGATTAAGCTCCATAACACCGACTTCAATAAGTGGAAACTGTTTTTGCGACCAAACTTTAGTGACATCAAATGGGTTTTCCGGGTGGTTATTCGCTTGTTCTTCACTCATCACTTGTATATAAAGTCGCCATTTAGGATAGTCACCTTGTTCAATGGCATTAAAGAGATCTTCTTGTGCTGAATCAGGATTGCTACCGTCGAGTTCTGCGGCTTTTTTAGGATGAATATTTTTAATACCTTGTTCCGTTCTAAAATGCCATTTTACCCAAGTTCGTACATTGTCTTTGTTGATTAAACTATAAGTATGGCTACCAAAACCATGCATATGCCGAAACCCGTCCGGAATGCCTCGGTCAGAAAATAGAATCGTTACCTGATGAAGTGATTCTGGCGATAAAGAAAAAAAGTCCCACATCATTTGCGGATCTTTTAAGTTGGTCTTAGGATCGCGTTTTTGCGTATGAATAAAGTCCGGGAATTTGAGTGCATCACGAATAAAAAATACTGGCGTGTTATTACCGACGATATCCCAGTTACCTTGATCTGTGTAAAATTTTACTGAAAATCCACGTGGATCACGTGCCGTGTCAGATGAACCACGTTCACCGCCAACAGTTGAAAATCGAGCAAAAACGGGAGTTTGTTTGCCTACTTTGGCAAAAATACTGGCGTAGGTATATTGAGTAATGTCATTAGTAACGGTGAATGTTCCGTGTGCACCGGAGCCTTTGGCATGCACTCGTCTTTCCGGAATATTTTCACGGTTAAACTGAGCGAGTTTTTCGATCAATTGATAGTCGTCAATCAATACTGGTCCACGAGGGCCTGCAGTGCGAGAGTTTTGATTGTCGGCAATAGGGGCACCATTATTGGTGGTGAGTTCTTTTTTTTCTGACATTGCAACACTCCTTCTGGTTATTAGATCGTACCTTTATAGTTAAAGAGTTGTGACTGATTTTATTGAAAAATTAATTTATTAAGGAATAAGATAAAGACGGTGATGCGTGTAAAAAAAGATATTGCTCGATTTATTATATAACTAAATTGGCTTTTAATTGTAGAAAAAACAAATTAATTATTTTTTAATCTCGCTATGAGCGGTAATGAATATGAAAATGACTCGTTAACTAGATTAAGCATAAATGATTTCCGGTAATTGAACATCCCAATGCTGATTATCAACATGATCAATTTTTTGGCAGGCAAATGCCAACCCGATAGGATAAATTTGCTGTTGTTGGTAGTTTTCAAGCAAACGATCATAATAGCCACCCCCCATACCGATACGAAATCCTCGGTCGTCAAATGCTACCAGTGGTGTAAAAATAACATCAAGCTGTGGGGAGGGTAAAACGTTTGATACATTTAAGGCAGGTTGTAAAATGCCATATTGATTTTGGCTAAGTGGCGTATCGGGCGTAAACTTCAAAAATAATAAATGGTAAGGCACAAAAGGGTGAATTACTGGCAAGTAGACCGATTTATTTTGTTGCCATAAATATTCAATAATCGGTTTGGTGTCAACTTCGCCATCAAACGACAGAAAGATACCGATATTTTGGGCTGTTTTAATTACATCATGATTAGCAACTTTCTGATAAATCGCTTGCTGAGCAAGTTGGCGTTCATGGGTAGATAATTGGCGTCTTTTTTGACGGATGAACTGACGAATATTCATGATTAATCTTCAGCAACGTAAGGGGTAAAACACTCCAAGATGTCGTTAAGGTTGTAACCCTTGAACCCAAGGTTCAAGGTGAACAATATGTTTTAATTTTTAGGTTTCCTTATAAATAAGGCATACACACCAATTAAAAATCACACCGTTCTAAAATAAAGAATATCGGCTCAGGGGACTAACCCTTCTCGCGAACATCTCAGAGATGGTTAACATAATACAAAATTTAGAAAATCATACAATAGTATTTGTGTTAAATTTACAAATTATTTGGTTAGATGTTGGTATTAAGAGCTGAATCAAGCAATTGTTGTAACATTTTTAAACGATTACTAAATTCATTGCTTTTTTGTTTTTCTTTAGTCAATTCATAAGAAATATTGAGTGCTGCAGTCATGATAAGTTGATCGCTACCAATCTGGGGCGATTTTTCTCGTAAATTTGTTAATCGGGTTTCAAGATCTTGAGCGGCACTTTTTAATGCGTCAACTTCATCTACCGGACAGTTAAACTTTAAAGTTCGTCCAAAAATTTGAATCGTGACAGCTTGAGTTTCCATATTTAACCTATCGTTTTTTAAATTCATTAATTTTTTCGATTATATGTTCACAGTTCAATCCCATTTCTGAACGGATCTCATTTTGTGAGCCTTGTGGGATAAACTCATCAGGTAAACCGATGTTTAAAATATCACATTTTATTTTTTTCGATAATAAAAATTCATTGACGCCACTTCCGGCGCCACCTTTAATACTGTTTTCTTCAACAGTAACAAGTATATTATGGCTTTGGCTAATGTGCAAAAGGACTTTTTCATCCAATGGTTTGACAAAACGCATATCAATGACTGTAGCATTAATTTGCTCAGCGGCTTGTAAAATTTCAGGCAATAATGTGCCAAAGTTGAGTAAAGCAATGTTTTCACCTGTTCGGCATAATCTCGACTCACCTATTGGAATTGTTGTAAGTGGTGTCAAACTAGCGCCTGTTCCTTCTCCTCGAGGATAACGCACAGCAGAAGGTCCATTATGCAAATAACCGGTATTTAGCATTTGCCGACATTCGTTTTCATCACTCGGTGTCATTATGACCATATTTGGGATACAGCGCAAATAACTTAAATCAAAAGCACCTTGATGTGTTTCACCGTCGGCACCAACAATACCGGCTCGATCGATCGCAAATAGTACCGGTAAGTTTTGAATGGCAACATCATGTATAAGCTGATCATAAGCCCGCTGTAAGAAGGTTGAATAAATTGCCACAACAGGCTTTAAATCACTAATAGCAAAACCTGCTGCGAGTGTGACGGCATGTTGCTCGGCAATGGCAACATCGAAAAATTGTTCGGGATAAAGGCGGGCAAATTCAGTCATGCCGGAACCTTCACTCATAGCCGGTGTGATTGCCATTAAGCGTTTATCCGTTTTTGCCACTTCGCACAACCAATCGCCAAAGATTTGACTATAGGTTGGAGTAATTTTATCGGCGGCTGGTAATATACCGTCAACAGGATTAAATTTAGGTACACCGTGCCACAAAGTGGGATTTTTTTCAGCCGGCGCATAGCCTTTGCCTTTTTGAGTGATCACATGAAGTAGCTGTGGGCCTTTTAACTGCTTAACTTTTTGTAACGTGCTGACTAAATTTTCAATATCGTGGCCATCAATTGGTCCAATATAGTTAAATCCTAGCTCTTCAAAAAGTATTGCCGGTGTGACTAAACCTTTTAAATGCTCCTCGGTCTTTTTAAAAAGTTCTTTTAATGGCGGAATATTTTCAAGCACGCGTTTTCCGCTCTCACGAAAAGATGCGTAGGTTCTGCTGGCTAAAATTTGAGTTAAATGTTGATTCAGTGCGCCAGTGTTTTCAGATATCGACATATCATTGTCATTAACAATAACCAGCATATCGGGCTTAATATGTCCTGCGTGATTCATCGCTTCAAAAGCCATACCGGCAGTTAATGCGCCGTCACCTATAATGGCAGCAACTTTTTGTCCAGACTGTTTTTTTTGTTCACTAATGGCAATGCCTAAAGCCGCACTAATCGAGGTGGAGGAGTGGCCGGTTGTAAGGACATCATACTCACTTTCATCACGATGTGGAAAGGGACGTAAACCGTCTTTTTGACGTATGGTTAACATCTGATCACGGCGTCCGGTTAAGATCTTATGTGGATAAGCTTGGTGCCCTACATCCCATATAATTTTATCAAATGGTGTGTGATAGACATAATGTAAAGCGGTAGTTAGCTCAACGACTCCAAGTCCCGATGCTAAATGACCACTAGACTGGCTGACACTGGCAAGCAAGTATTGTCTTAACTCATGGCAGATAGCCGCTAGTTGCGATAGCGGATATCGTCTGAGATCCTCAGGCGAGTTAATTTGTTTTAATAACGGGTAATTGTCTAAATTCATTTTTGCCATTAAGTTATTGGTTAACTATTTCGATTAATAATATAATCAGCAAGATCTTGCAGTGGTTGACTATTATAAGGTATTTTCTTCAGACTATCGATAGCTTGAGTATGTAGCGCTTTAGTCATGTTAGTCGCAGTTTGTAAACCAACAAGTGCCGGGTAAGTACTCTTTTTAAGTGCAATATCCGATCCTTGAGGTTTTCCCATAATTGATTGATCGCCGATGACATCTAAAATATCATCTTGAATTTGAAAAGCTAATCCAATCGCTTGAGCATAGTTATCCAGCATCGAATAATACGGTAGGGCAATATCACCACTGGCAAAAGCACCTAAGCGTACAGCAGCTTTGATAAGGGCACCGGTTTTAAATCGGTGAATTTGCTGTAAATGTTCAAGTGAAATAGTTTGGTGCTCTGCTTGCAGATCCAGTGACTGACCTAAGCACATCCCCGATAAACCGCTTGCACGAGCAAGCTCTGCTATCATATTGACTTTGATTTGATCATTAATATTTTCACACTCTGATATTAAACTAAAGGCCAACGATTGTAATGCATCGCCGGCAAGTATAGCTTGGGCTTGACCAAACTGGATATGGCAAGTTGGCTTTCCTCGCCGCAGATCATCATTATCCATTGCCGGTAAATCATCATGTATTAATGAGTAAGTGTGAATTGCTTCAATTGCCGCCGCAGCCGAATCAAGCTTAGTCAGTGGGCAGTTAAACATCTGACCGGTTAAATAGACTAACACAGGTCGAATGCGCTTACCGCCAGCTAGCAGGCTATAACTCATTGCTTGTTGTAGGTTTGAGTGTTCACACTGCGATATATAATCGGTTAAGAAGGAATTGATTCGTTGCTGCAAAGGCTTAAGATTATTCATTATCATCAAGTTCAAATTCTGATAATTGTGCTTCACTATTTTCAGACAGTAAAATTTGAATACGTTGTTCAGCTTGGCTGAGCTGTTTTTGCCCGGCTCTAGCCAGTTTTATCCCTTTCTCGAATTCGTTTAGCGCCTCATCTAATGGTAAATCACCATTTTCCAGTTGAGTCACGATAGTTTCGAGTTGTTTGATTGTTTCTTCAAAACTCGGTTCTTTATCCTGTTTTTTTGCCATAATGTACTCCTTCTTTTTGCTAAATGAGTATACACGTATTTTTAATCATGGTGAATTACGATATTTTATACTGAAACGTAGGTATTTTCTGAAACTTCTTGACAAAAATAGTTAATTTTCGTTTTCTTGCTCCAGTTCATCTATCGATAATAGTGCTATATCTGGGTTTATTGGTTTTTTTACTTCGATGCCTAACTCTCGAAAGCGTTCGATTTGACCAATAACATTGCCACGACCTTTTGCTAATTTGTTCATTGAGCTTTGATAGGTCTGTTGTGCTTTATCTAAGCAATTGCCTAATCCTTCCATATCCTCAATAAAGCCTCGCATTTTGTCATATAATTTACTTGCTTTATCGGCAATCAGTTCGGCATTTCGATTTTGATATTCGTATCGCCATAAATTATGGATAGTCCGTAGTGCGACTAACAGCGTTGTTGGGCTAACTATCATGATGTTATTTTTTAGTGCATCGTTGATTAATGCCGGATCGTTATCAATTGCGGATAAAAACGCAGGCTCAACCGGAATAAACATTAAAATGTAATCAAGCGAATTGATACCAATTAATTTATGATAATCTTTTTGACTTAACTGTTTTAAATGATTTCGAACTGCGGTTAAATGTTCGCTCATGGCTTTAGCGCGAGCTACCTCATCGTCACTGTTAAAAAAGCGCTCATAAGCAACCAGCGTTACTTTAGAGTCGATAACCACATCACCTCCTTGAGGAAGGTGAACAATCACATCCGGTTGTAGACGTTGCTTATTTTCATTGGTTAAATTGACTTGAGTTTCATATTCATACCCCATTCGCAATCCGGAATTATCCAAAATTTGGCTTAGAATAAACTCACCCCAATTACCTTGCGTTTTATTATTACCTTTTAGAGCATTGGTAAGATTAGTTGCCTCTTTGGTCATCTGCTCATTAAGTTGTTGCAAGTTACGAATTTCGTGGGTTAAGGTATGGCGCTCTTTGGCTTCTTGTCCAAAACTGTCTTGAACTTGCTTTTTAAACCCTTCTAATTGCTCTTTTAGTGGTGAAAGCAGAAAATCCAAACTTTGCTTATTTTGTTGCTCAATTTTTTTACCACTGCTTTCAAAAATACGATTAGCCAGATTTTCAAATTGGGTGGTTAAGCGCTGTTCACTTTGTTCAAGCAGGATTTGCTTTTCATGGGCGGAACTTAACGTCTCTTCTAATCGGGTTTTTAGCTCACTTATTTTGATATTTTGGGCAATATGTTGTTCACGATACTGATTCAATTGCGCATCAAGCTGTTTAACTTGTAAAATTAATGTTTGATTTTCTTGGTTTTTTTGCGTGAATTGCAGCTCAAATATTTGATCTAAATTATTTAAAGATAATTTAAGTTTAATAACCAGAATCAATAAAATCAGTGCTACTGCACTGATTGTTACTAAAATCCAGTCAATTGAGCTTAACGTTTCTAGCATAATTAAGCCCTTTCAAAAGTAAATGACATGACATCATCTAAACTATCTGCGTTGAGTGCTAACATGATTAATCGATCTAAACCGACCGCAACCCCGGCACAATCAGGTAGACCTGATTCCATGGCTGCCAGTAATTCAATATCAATATTTTGAGGTGGTAAGTTTTGATTAGCACGATCAATGTTGTTTTGCTCAAAACGCATTCTTTGTTCTTGTGGATTTGTCAGCTCTTTAAAGCCGTTAGCAAGTTCGACCCCTTTATAGTAAAACTCAAAACGGCTGGCTACACGATGATCTTCTGAACTAATGGCGGCAAGTGCCGCTTGTGATGCAGGGAAATTAAACACTGCAACAGGCTTATCTTGACCAATGTGAGGTTCAATCCCGAAGGAGAACAAGCATTGTAGTAGTGTATCTCTGTCAAAATTATTAGCATCGATTTCAACATTGAGTTGAGTCAGCGCATTAACTAAAGTTGCATAGTCAGCTTCTAGCGGATCGATGTTAAGATGACGTTGAAAAACTTTTTGGTAGCTAATTCGTTCAGCCGGTTCACAATCTAAAACTGTTTGTAGCAGATCATCAACTTCATTGATCATCTGCATCATATCAAACTGAATTCGATACCATTCAAGCATAGTGAATTCCGGATTATGAATTCGGCTAATTTCTTCATGGTTACGAAAACATTTAACCAGCTGATAAATCGGTCCACTACCAGCAGCTAGTAGGCGTTTCATATGGTACTCAGGGCTAGTAATTAATGACATCTTACGCCCTTGTTGCCCTTCATCTTCCCCAGGTTTTAAATATTGTGTATGAAAAGAACTTAAATGAACATCTGTTACTGCATATTGACTTAAAATCGGTGTTTCAACTTCTAATATACAGCGATCGGTAAAAAATTGTCTTATTTGAGAAACAATTTTAGCTCGCTTAAGTAAATTATTTATAGATGCAGTAGGTTGCCAAGTCATAAAAAATATCCATGGAATTGATCAGTTACTAAAAAAGAAGAGAAATAGGGTGTTACTCACCCTATCTCTTATTGTTGGCGTTCATTTTGCCACAATGTGAACAAATTGTCGTATTTTTCTTGTTGTAGCCAAATATGGCGATGTAGTGCAGAAAGTATAATAGGATCTTCTAAAATCATTAATTGCTGTTCTTGACTTATTTTTTCTAAATCAACTTGTTGATAGTGCTCGATAAGTTCGGCGCGTTTTTGTTGATTTTTGCTATTAGGTAAGTGCCTTGATGTCGACAATGCGCAAGCAAGCGCATTATAAACAGGATCGACAAGCGCCATAACAAAACCATGCTCCACAAAAGCAGCTCGGGTTTGGACTAAATATTCGCCAGTTAAACGCACTGCTTTTGCCGGATGAGTTTCTTCCGGTGTTAAAAATAGTCCTGCCTTTTTGGCTTTTATTCCTAAACTTGATAATCCCGATACTCGAATGACTAACGGCGAAATAGTTAGTGGTATAAGTATGGCGATATACCAATAAGTAAATTGCGGATTTAACCAAATAATAATTGCAAGCCAAACGATGCCTAATAGTGATAGTGGCCAGCAGAAATAGAATGATTCACCCCATGTTAACGCATCATCATTTCGTGAAGGCGATTTCCACTGTATTTTGCTGCCAAGCCATGCTTTTAATACAAATTTACTATGGAAAATCATGCGAATAGGCGCAAGAATCATCGACCAAAGCATTTCGATCAGTATTGATAAGGTTAATTTGAAAATGCCACCGACATCTTTTGCCCCTGTTCTGGCGATAATAATGCCGTAACTAAAAAATTTAGGTGCAAACAGTAATACCATTGTTGTCGATAAAAGCTGTATCGCTAATTGTTCATTCCACCGAGGCCAAGTAGGATAAAACTGATTCGATTGGAAAAAATACTGGGGTTCAGAAATATTAAATACCAGTAATAAAAGGGTAGAAAATATTAAAAACACTAACCACAGTAGTGACGAGATATAAGCCATGCCACTGGTTATAAACATCACGCGATGCGTCAGTTTGATACCACTTTTAAAAATTAATCTTAGGTTAATTAAATTTCCCATACACCAGCGATTATCACGTTTGAGATCTTCTATCATATTGCCGGGTAGTTCTTCATAACTACCGTTGATATTGTAAGCGATCCAAACTCCATAGCCGGCACGTCGCATTAAGGTTGCTTCAACCAGATCATGTGACAATATGTGTATTGGACCTTTGCGTTTTTGGATTGGTGATAAAATGCAGTGCTCAATAAAAGGTTTTAAGCGGATCATCGCATTATGACCCCAATACTGCGCTTCACTTAATTGCCAAAAGTGTGTACCAGAACAGAAAATATCGCTGTAGATCTGGTTAGCAAATTGCTGAATACGACCATAAAGCGTTGTCATTCTGACCGATTTTGGTGGTGATTGTAAAATCCCGGCCTTTGGTGTTATCTCCATCATGGCGATCATTTTTAAAATACAATCGCCAGTCATTATGCTGTCTGCATCGAGAATCATCATATATTCATAAAGATGTCCCCAGCGACGGCAAAAATCATCGATATTGCCACTTTTGCGTTTCACACGACGTTTACGGTGACGATAGTAGATGTTAAACCCGTCATCTTGCTTTTGTGCATTGAACTGCGTCCATGCTTTTAACTCGTTGACATAGAGATCCGGATCGTTAGTATCACTTAAAATATAAAAGTCACAACAGCTCGCATGTCCGGTTTCGGCTAGCGATTGATAAGTAGCTTGTAGACCAGCAAAAACTCGAGCAACATCTTCATTACAAATCGGCATCACCAATGCGGTACGATGATTAGGATTAATGTGCTCGGCTGGGTTTTGGGGAATTGGAATGGTATAACGATCTTTTCTTATCACAGCTAGGATTAAGCCCATTATGCTAGTCCAAAACCCGATAGATATCCAGCAAAATAAAATGGCAAACAGGCCAATGATAAATCCTTGAATGATGTAAGGTATAATGCTGTAAATGGCAAGCTCCGGGTTGATATCCCAGTTAGCCATAAAATTAATTTTTTGCCAGCTTTGATATGGTAGTAATGAAGATAAGTAAACTGTGCCATAGTAAGTTTGTGTCACAATAAGGGCAAACATGATAAAGCGACGGATTAACGCCATAATATTAATGCCAAGTTTTGATTTGGCTTTAAAACGCTCATTCCATTTTTGAGGTTGGACTGAAACTCGCTCAACTTTAGGGTAACTAGGCTGCTGCTTTCTTTCATCAATAAAAGCTGAAGTGTCACCAACTTGATCCAGACGGTACTTAATAAATTCAACATCGTCAGTTGGTGGAATATTGTTTTCAGATGTCTGACGCCAATTGTCGGCGTCAGGTAGATTCTTAAAGTAATCTTTTTTCATATTTTTTTAAATTATTATAATTATTGTGCAGGGTATTGCCCGCTCCAAGTTTCAGATAAGACCTCATTTGTTGCTTGTGATGCTAATTGAATACGAATATCGGTTGCTTTTTTACTGTCATCAACATTAAACCGCACAATTACACGCCATCCTTTGGTAACCGAATTATATTGGACATCACTGCTTACAATTGAGCCGTTGTTAATGCTTGAAATCACTTTAACTGGCACTTTATCGGATAACTCAGGCCCCTCAAAATCAATAACATAGGCATTAGATCCGTCGAGTTTACGAATTAAATTAGCTTGTTTAATATCCCCAAGTGATAAGCGTGTGCTGGTTGCTCTTGCGACATTATCAGGATAACGCTTGAGCTCATTTAACGTATAATGTAAACGATATTTAAACGATAAGCTATCTCCCGATTTATACTCTTTTTGAGGTACCCAAAAAGCGACAATATTGTCGTTAGTCTCATCAGCAGTTGGAATTTCGACCAATTCTACCCGGCCTTTTTCCCAATTGTTGAGCGTTTCAACCCAGACACTAGGGCGTTTTTCGTAGTGATCATCAAGATCTTGATAGTCTTCAAAACCTTTATCACGTTGAATTAAACCAAATGCTTTAGGATTTTCTAAACTGTATGATGAAAAAGATAATCGTTTCGGGTTATTTAATGGTCGCCAAATCCATTCATTATTATTCGCCAAAATCGATAAACCATTCGAATCATGCATTGCAGGACGATAATTTAAGAGTGGCGATGGTTGGTTTGGTCCAAATAAGAACATGCTGGTAAGTGGTGCGATACCCAATTTTTTTACCGAATCACGGAAAAATATTTTTGCTTCAACCGTCACCGTTGTATCAATACTCGGGACGAGTACGATTTTATATGCGCCTGTCACTCGAGGTGAATCAAGAAGGGCATAAATTACCAGATGCTTTTGATTGGCTTCGGGTCTTTCGATCCAATACTCTTTAAAGCGAGGAAACTCTTCGCCAGACATTTCACCCGTGTCAATGGCTAAACCACGTGCCGAAAGTCCATAGCGTTGATCTTTACCGACCGCACGGAAATACGAACCGCCAAGCGCTGTAAAAATTTCGTCATCGGTTTTAGTTGGTGAATTAATTGGGTAGTGAACTTTAAATCCGGCAAAACCAAGATGTTTGTTTTCAATCTTATCTAATTTGAGTTGGCTTAAATCAAAGTAGCTAGGATCATACTGGATTTCATGTACTTCATTATTAACTATTTCATTGATTTTAACAGGTACGTCAAAGTACATACCTTCATGGTAGAACTCTAATTTAAACCGGCTTTTATGGTCGTTCCAATAAGCTTTATCATGGTTGAATAATATTTTCTGATAATCGGCAAATTGTAAAGAGGCTAATTCACTCGGTATATTTTTTGAAGGTTGGACGTAATCTTTTTTTGATAAATTCTCTGCTTTTTCAGCGACGTCATCGAACGAAAAAGCTAACGCAGAAAAACTCACGCAAGTCACAGAAGCCACAAATAGGAGTTTGCAAGTTAATTTTTTACTATATTGACTAATTGAAAATAAATTGTACATAAAAGACTCGCATTAGTATTATCTAAAAATATTAAAATAGTTAATAATGTTACTTTCAGGATCACTTAAGCATTTTTCAACATAGTCAGCCTTTATTTCTTGAAGAATGGTTGGATTTTCACTGATTAAAAATTGTGAATAGTTATCTTTAAGAATTTTATTTTGCAATGTTGAGACGTCTTGTTCAGTCATTTTGAACAATGGTTGATAATAATTTGCTATTTTTGATTTATCTTTGGCATAAATTGCTAAGGTAAAATCAGCTGATCTTTGGCAATAATTGTTAATATTGGTCGGGCTGGCTTTAATTTTGCTTAGTTCAATATTTTGTTGAGCTTGACTCTCTTCAATGACTTTCTTGAGTTGGGCGTCATATTTTAATTTATAATAATGGTTAAGATAAAAGCTCAACACACAAGACGATTGGTTGGTATCACTGGCACAGTTTAATAAACCATGCTTAATCACATAATTATTAAAATATTTATTACCCAACATTTGATGTAATTGGTTTTTCGCAGTTACAACGTAGTCATTATTAGATTCAGTTTGATGCCTGAGTAAAAGCAATTGTTCTGTTGCTGAGGTTTTCCCTTTAACGGTATTGGTTGGCGAGAGATTATTGTTAGCACAACCTGCGACAAGAATAGAAACAATGGCGCATGTAAGGATATTACTTATTTTCATATATCAAATTCCATGAACATATTCTTGAGTTGTAATTTCAAGGTATTTCACCTTGCCACATTGACTTGTATCATAGCAGCGGAAAATTATATACTCATATTCTTCTTAAATACACTAAATGATTAAATTAAATTTATATATAAAAAACAGATTAATTATAATTGGGTATTTAAATTACTAATGTCGGCATATTTTATCAGTATTGACTGTGAATGCAGTTTGTTGAATGTTGGCAGGTTTAAATTTGCCTTTCTGTTTTAGAAATTCGATAAGTTGCTGTGCGTTCATGTCAGTTTCTGAGCAGGTATGAAATTTAGCATCAGCGCCAAATTTTTCAACAATCGCTTTTAATAAAGAAGATTCGGTATAATCATTACCGTTCATCATTTGTAAAACTTCATGTCCGTGAATTGACATCATATTGTTCCTCACAGTAGCTAGTCAAATTAAGCATGAAAGATATCAGATATTATTAATAAAAAAAAGGGTTAATGATTAAAAATATCATCAATTTTTATTTATAGTTTACTCACTTATGTTAGAAAAAAATAAAGATAATTAATCCATTAATTCCGATTAACTATCTTATGTTTTTTTATTTAACTAACTTGGCAATAATTGATTGGTTTTCGCCTTTTATTTGATGAATAACAATTTGCACCGAATCAGCAAGTTTATAACAAACTTGATCGTTAATTTTGATGATACCATCTTCCGGTATTGAAACTATCTCTTCACGCACCGGGTGAATCATCGAAATAGGCACGAAGGCAAAAGCACCAATATCACTCATTCGTACTCTTATACCGCCACGATTAATGTCAATTATTTCACCTTCAAAAGTCTGTCCAATTTTGTCCGATAGATATTGAGCATAAAGATTATCGGCGATATCACGCTCAGCGTAGCGAAGCATTTTACGGCGATCACTCATGAGTTTTAATTGATCATTATCCGGTTTGTTAAGCGGTTGTGAAAGCAAATAAGCTTTAATCAACCGGTGGTTAATCATATCGCCATATTTACGTATAGGTGAAGTCCATGTTGCGTAAGCTTCGAATCCTAAACCATAATGCGGTTGAGGGGTAATTGAAAAGTCAGCAGGGGTTTGGAACTTACGTAACCGTGTGGCAAGGAAATTATTATCTTCAGTCATGCGACGCAGTTTTACATAACCTTCAAAAGAGAGTAACGACTCTTTATCAAATTCAGTAATGCCATTGTCGTTCAATACTTTTAAAATTTGTTCAATAAATTTATTGTCAAACCCAAGGTGGATATTAAAAATACCAAAACCGACTTTGTCTTTTAGTTGCATCGTTAACGCTTGATTAGCCAAAATCATCATCTCTTCAACAAGATGATTAGCTGTACGGCGAGGCTCTTTAATAATTGCTTTAACTTGCCGTTCCTCATCAAGCACAAATCGATAATCGTTGCTGTCTTTAAACACCAGTGCATTTTGCTGACGCCAATTTATTCGGATTGAAGCCAGATTGGATAATAATTTAAGTTGATCGACAATATTTTGATTATCGGTTGCCAGTTGGTTAGCGTTTTCTAAAAAGTTAGAAACATTGTGATAAGAAAGTTTGGCTTTTGATTCAATCCATGCTGGTATAAACATCACTTTATTTGGCGCAATATCACCATGTTGATCGATAGTTATATTGCATACCATTGCAGGGCGTTTTTGATTTGCTTTTAAAGAGCACAGATCATCGGCCAACGCTTTAGGCAGCATCGGAATATTAAAGTCGGGCAAATAAGTGGTAAAGTTTCGCTCTTTGGCGATATTATCGATATGACTGTCAGGTAAAATATAGGCAGTCGGATCGGCGATAGCGACATAGAGTTGATAATTGCCATTTTCATCTGTTTCAACGGCAATGGCATCATCCATATCTTGGGTATCTTCACTATCAATGGTGAAAAAGTCGATGTCAGTTAAATCTTGTCGATTTTCCAGCTCACTATTGGTGATCGATAAATTGTCTTCTTGTGGTGCTTGTGCTTCTAAAGCATAACGGGCTAACGTTTTCAACCACAATAGATATTTAGAGGTGCTGCTAGCAATAAATTGAGTGACCTCAGCAAAAAAGTAGCGTTTATCTTCCTCTAATGGATGTGAAGTCAGTGTAGCAACAACCCAATCCCCTTCGGTTAGACTTTCACTCACTTTTTTATTAATTTTACAGCGTATGGCGAAATTGGCAGGCATATTTTCAGGATAGATGACCATGACCTTGTCTTGAAACCCAATTTTACCAATATATCTTTGTAGTGAACTTTCGATTAACGTTTCAGGTTCAAAAGATTCTTTATCATCATAACTGATGATCGTACCGGATACCTTATCACCGTTACAAACGGTTTTCATTTTTGCTACAGTGATAAAATAGCTGGTTTTATTATCAACATCTAAGAAACCAAATCCTTTTTCATTGGCTCTAACGATTCCTTCCACACGGGGAGTTTGTTGATGCAGTTCTTGTTTTAACTTTGCAAGTAGGGGATTATTTTGGAACATAGTACTTAACGCTATAAAAAAATAAGGCGTAAATTCTATCACATTTATGTGCTTTGGGGTTATTGAATTAATCATCTGTCACTTGCTAAAATTAACATCTAATGCGATTTCTCAACATAATGAACAGAGTTAACCGATGAAATTAAATTATAAATTACAAGGGAGTGGACAACCGATATTGTTCATACACGGCGTATTTGGCAGTTTGGATAATTTAAATATGCTAGCTCGGGATTTTTGTTCTGACTATACAACAATTCAAATTGACCTTAGAAATCACGGCTTATCTCCTTGGTCAGATTCAATGAATTTTAAGGATATGGCGGAGGATGTGGCTGAACTTTCTCAGCAGTTACACTTAGATAAATTAATCATTGTCGGACACTCTTTGGGCGGCAAGGTGGCTTTTGAGCTAACTCAAATTATGTCTGATAACATTGAAAAATTGGTCGCAATTGATATTGCACCTGTTAAGTATCCCACTTCTTCTAATGCTTTAGTTTTGAAGGCATTAGCACAATGCCTTATGATGCAACTGAATGATAAAAAACAGATTATTGCGATGATGCAGCAACAAGGCTTATCGGATATGACAATTCAGTTTTTATTGAAATCATTCAAAAATGGACAGTGGCTATTTAATGCCAAAGTCATTATTGAACAGTATCAACAACTTTGTGATTGGCAGCCTCTTGCTACTGTGTGGACAAAACCTGCTTTATTTATTCGTGGTGGTAATTCAACCTATATTACCGATCAAGATTATCCGGCGATATTTGAACAGTTTCCCAATGCAAAAATTGAACTTGTTGAAGGTGCCGGGCATAATGTCCACGCCGAAAAAACAGCACAAGTTTTGCAAATTCTTCATAGTTGGCTAATGAAATAACTAATTATAGTTAAAGTCATAAAAAGCTAATTGTTGCAAAAAAGGCGTTGTTGTTTAACTTGTTTTTGGTTGGGTGGCATGATTGTGATGCTAACCATTTTACAAGACGCAAGGTAGGATTCAGTATGAATGTGAAATTGCCAATTATCCGGAATAATATGACTGGCAATTTCGGGATAACTATCAAGTAATTGAAAGGCGATGTGTTGTGCTTGTTTAAAGTTGGATAAGTCGTGTTGTTGGTGAAACAACACTTTCTGATAGCCAACGAAACTTATCATGACGATTGATATTAATAAGCTAGCTATCATAACTTCGATAAGGCTAAAGCCTGTTTGGTACGGCTTATTCACAATCGATACTCCTTTTTTCCGGGCAATAATCAAGCCAGTGACCTGGTTGGCTGATAAGTTTATGATTGTCATAATGGGTCAATTGGTAAAGATAAAAATGCTCCGCTTCGCCACGGACTAGAATATAGTCATCAATTTTTAATAGTGATTTTTTAATGCATGCTTTTAGTTGAAATCTTGCTTCAATTAAGCATTGCCATTGATCCGTTGGTGTCGGCCAATTTTGCGTTATAGCCCATTGTAAAGCTGAGCTTGCTTGATTAAATCGTTGATAATATTGTGTCTGACTAATAATTGTTTTTTGTCCGGAAATGATTAACGAATGAAATCCTGTTAATAATAGCAACCCAATAATGGTTAATATAATGACCATTGATATCGTACTGAAACCTGACAGCGAATTAGGGGGATAGTGGATTTTCATTTTTTATAAATTTAGTTATTTGATAATTAATTTTTTTGTTTTGTTTTAATTCTGCCGCAAGGGTAATTTCCAAACCATTTTTTTGCTGTTTAATTGAAAATTGCGTGATTTTCACTTCAGCAGGATCGAACAGTTTTTCCCATTGCGAACTTCGACAGTTAAGCTCGCCTGTTTTGTACTCGATATTTTTTTGATTATAACGATAGCTAAATATGTCTGAATATCGGGTGAAATTGGGGTTATAGATCCAATCATTACGTATTTCGCTATCATAACGTAGCGTTATACAGTAAGGATTTGAGGTAATATCGATCGGTTTTGCTGTCATTTTTGTTGGATCGTTAGCAATAAATCCAGCTCGTCTGATATCCTTTGATAAGCCTACTAGTCCTTGCTCAACAATTGTTTGTAAATGTTTTTTTTGATAATGATGATAAATATTGGTTTGCAATTGTGTGTAAAAAGAGCTTATGCCGAGCACCATTATCGTCGATAATGTTATACTGATTAGCGCTTCTAATAATGAAAATCCTGACTGATTTAACATGGCGGCAACCCTGTTAGGTAACTACTTTTTCGACAAAATCGGATACGCCCTTGCGATGAAACAAAGATTTTGCTGGTACCGATACGATTACTTAATTCGAAAGAGATATTTTTGGCCATATTACGGCGTCCCCAAAATGTGGCGCTTTGGTTATCATTCAATCCGCTAATAACGACTGAATTGTCGGGCTTGATAAATTGCAATAAACCTTGATGACAAGATTGAGGTTTTTCACCTTGAGTAATACTTAAGCACCAAGGTGAAACAAAAAGATAAAGATAGTAATTATCATTATTCGTGTAAGCTTTTACTTGAACTTCGCTCAAAAAAGAAGCTAATTGTTTGGTGGTTATCTCTAATTCATTACGCAACTTTTGGGCTTGCCAATGGTTAATACCCACACTAGCTAATATGGCACTAATACAAACAACAATGAGTAATTCAATTAAAGAAAATCCTAAATTTTGCATAGCTGAATTTGATTATCATAAGGTGGCGCTATGTTAACTGAAAGGAAGATGAGGGCAGATATTTGTTGTTATTTTGGAACAGATGCCACAAATCATTTTTTATTTTTACTTGAAAAAGTTAATGATATGACAAACCACTTAAAAATCATGACATATTATATTATACTGTTTGCCTATTTGAATTTGCTAACGGACTAAAAGTTAAAGGAAACGAGAGATGCAACAACTACAAACTATTATTGAAGCCGCATTTGAGCGTCGTGCTGAAATCACCCCATCAAATGTTGATACGGTAACACGTGATGCCATTAATCAATGTATTCATTTACTCGACAGCGGTAAGATGCGTGTCGCAGAAAAAATCAATGGGGACTGGGTGACTCACCAATGGTTAAAAAAAGCTGTATTACTCTCTTTCCGCATTAATGAAAACCAACTTATCGATGGTGGGGCGACTAATTATTATGACAAAGTGCCATTAAAATTTGCCCAATATGATGAAGCTCGATTCCAACAAGAAGGCTTCCGTGTTGTTCCATCTGCGATTGCTCGTCAAGGAGCCTATATCGCTCGTAATACTGTATTAATGCCGTCTTATGTCAACATTGGCGCATATGTCGATGAAGGTACCATGGTGGATACTTGGGTAACTGTCGGATCGTGTGCGCAAATTGGTAAAAATGTGCATTTATCCGGTGGTGTTGGTATTGGTGGCGTTTTAGAACCATTACAAGCTAACCCGACTATCATAGAAGATAACTGTTTTATCGGTGCACGTAGTGAGATTGTTGAAGGTGTTATTGTCGAAGAAGGCAGTGTTATTTCAATGGGTGTATTTATCGGTCAAAGTACTAAAATTTATGATCGTGCAACCGGTGAAGTGCACTATGGTCGTGTACCGGCTGGTTCTGTGGTGGTTTCAGGTAATTTACCAACAAAAGACGGTAAATATAGCCTTTATTGTGCTGTTATCGTTAAAAAAGTTGATGCTAAAACGTTAGGTAAAGTAGGTATTAACGAATTACTTCGTACCATTGATTAATTTTTACTAATCACTTCTTAATTTGCCGTCAAAGTCGTTTGGCGGCTTTTAACTACATCATTCATCTTTTATATTAATATCATTTATAACCATTAGAAGAGGAAAACTTATGCCTTCTTTTGATATTGTGTCAGAAATCCAAATGCCAGAAGTTAAAAATGGCGTTGAAAACGCAACCCGTGAATTAACTACTCGTTGGGATTTTAAAAATGTTGAAGCTTCATTTGAGCTCAATGAAAAAAATCAAACTATCAAAGCAACAAGTCAATCAGACTTTCAAGTACAACAATTACTGGATATTTTGCGTGATAAGCTAGCTAAACGAGGCATTGACGGCGGTGCTTTAGACATTCCCGAAGAGCTGGAACATAGTGGTAAATTCTATAGTATTACCGTTAAGTTAAAACAGGGGATTGATAAAGAATTAGCTAAAAAAATTGTCAAGTTGATAAAAGATAGCAAACTTAAAGTGCAAGCTCAAGTTCAGGGTGAACAAGTGCGTGTAACGGGTAAATCTCGGGACGATTTACAAGCGACCATGGCATTAGTGAAAAATGGTGAATTAGGCCAACCGTTCCAATTTACTAACTTTAGAGATTAATTATTTATCTTTGCCGATATTATTCGGCAAAGTTGCTTATTACCCATTTATATGGGTATTTTTTTGTCAAAAGATTTCAGATTTACTATACGTTTAAGTATAAAAATTTTCGATAGTAAATGCTGCCTTTCCTCCTTTCCTCTAATAAACTTCGTAAAAAACAAGATTTTTTGTAGTGGATACGTTATGCTATTGATCTGTCTAACTGCTTAATGATTGTACGACTTATTATGATGAAAAAAATCGTTCTTTTTTTAGTCTTATTTATATTTTCCGGATCGTTGATTGCGCAAACTCCTGATGAAGAAAAGAAAGTTTTTATTGATAACCTTTTATCGAAAATGACGATTAAGGAAAAAGTCGGTCAATTACGATTGATCAGTGTTGGTGGAGAATTAACTTTAAGTAAAGTTCTTGATCAAATTGAAGCAGGTGAAATTGGTGGTATTTTTAACACTGTTGTTGAACCTGATTTATCTCAAATGCAAGAACGTGCCTTGCAATCTCGCAACCAAATTCCACTTTATTTTGGTTTTGATATTATTCATGGTCATCGCACGATATTTCCAATCAATTTAGCTATAGCATCGACATGGGATCGTTCAGCAATAGGTAAAGTTGCCGAAGTATCTGCTGATGAAGCAACCAGTGACGGTTTAAACATGACTTGGGCGCCAATGGTTGATATTACTCGAGATCCACGTTGGGGTAGGGTATCAGAAGGATTTGGTGAAGATCCTTATTTGGTATCAGAAGCCGGTCGTATTTTTGTTGAAAAAATGCAAAAACAGTCTTTACAAGATAAAAAATCTTTAGTGACCACGGTGAAGCATTTTGCTTTATATGGCGCCGTTGAGGGTGGGCGTGAATATAATAGTACCGATATGAGTGAACGCAAGATGTTTCAAGAGTATCTGGTTCCTTATAAAGCGGCCATTGATGCCGGCAGCCGTGCGGTAATGGTATCTTTGGTCAGTGTTAATGGTATTCCGGCAAGTGCTAATCGCTGGTTATTAACAGAAGTATTACGTGACAAATGGCATTTTGACGGTGTTGTTGTCAGTGATCATGGTGCAATTCGGGAATTAATTAATCATGGTGTAGCCAGCGATCCTAAAGATGCGGTGCGTGTTGCGATCAAAGCCGGTATTGATATTAGTATGAACGATGAGTATTTTTTACAATTTTTACCGGAACTTGTTGATCAAGGGGTGATTTCTGAAAATGAAATAGATCGGGCTTGTCGTCGAGTTTTAAAATTAAAATATGATATGGGATTATTTAAAAATCCTTATCGTAATTTAGATCCGAATTTAGATATCGACACAATGTTTGCTGATAATCGCTTACATAGACAAGAAGCTAGAGATGTTGCTCGCCGTAGTATTGTATTGTTAAAAAATAACGATCATCTTTTACCACTGACAAAAGATATGAAAATTGCAGTCATTGGGCCTTTAGCGGATTCTAAACGAGATATTTTAGGTAGTTGGTCTGGGGCAGGGCGAGCTAATTTAGCCGTCACACCACTAGAAGGTATTAAAGATGCCGTAAAAGATCCTAAACAGATTAGTTATGCTTTTGGTGCAAATCTATCTGATGATCCGAACTTATTTAAATTTTTAAATTTATACGGAATGAGTAGTAAATTTGATGAAAGGCCGGCGGATGAGATGTTAGCACAATCGGTTGCTGTCGCTAAAGAATCTGATGTTGTTGTGGTTTTTGTGGGGGAAGCACAAGGTATGGCGCATGAGTCTTCAAGCCGTACAGATCTTGCGTTGCAAGACAGTCAGAAACGGTTGATTAAAGCATTGAAGGCAACGGGGAAACCGGTTGTAATTACATTAATGAATGGACGCCCTTTGACATTGCCAGAAGAGTATGACCAAGCCGATGCAATGCTCGAAACGTGGTTTTTAGGTACAGAGGGTGGAAATGCCATTGCAGATGTCTTGTTCGGTGATTATAACCCTTCAGGTAAATTACCAATGTCTTTCCCTATGAATGTAGGGCAAATACCTGTCTATTATAGTCATTTAAATACCGGACGCCCACGTGGTACCCAGAACATGGGTAAATATACCACATCATATTTTGATAGCCCAAATGAACCTTTATTCCCCTTTGGTTTTGGTTTAAGTTATACCGATTTTACCATTGATTTTGCTTTATCAAGTGATCAGATGTTGCCGGGCGGTGAAATTGTGGTGACTGCCAATGTGGAAAATATTGGTGATAAAACCGGTATGCAAACTGTACAGTTTTATCTTCAAGATGTAACCGCGTCAGTAAGCAGACCTGTCAAACAGTTAATCGGCTTTGAAAATATTACTTTAAAGCCACATGAAAAAGGACAAGTTAAGTTTGTTATCAAATATGACATGTTAAAATTTTGGAACGATAAAATGCAATATGTTGCCGAACCCGGAAAGTTTAATGTGTATGTTGGTGATGACTCAACTACAAAAAATAAGCAAACGTTCACTTTGCTTGATAAATAAGTTAACAATCAACCGTCGATAGTCATCGACGGTTTGCATCTATGGTCAGCATCATGTTCGAATTTGATCTTGTATTACAGCTTTTACAACAAATGTGTATTTATTTAGTCATTGCTTATTTGCTAAGTAAAACACCCATTGTCATTCCGCTGATGCAAGTTACCGTTCACTTACCTCACAAATTAATCTGTTATTTAATTTTTTCACTATTTTGTATTATGGGTAGCTATTTTGGCTTACACATTGAAGACACAATTGCTAATACTCGAGCAATTGGCGCTATTTTAGGGGGATTACTTGGTGGACCCATGGTTGGCCTGTTAGTGGGGATAACCGGTGGTGTGCATCGTTACACTTTAGGGGGGATCACCGCTGAAAGTTGCATGCTATCAACCATTTTAACCGGATTAATCAGTGGATTACTTCACTATATTTTAATGAAAAAAGGGCGAGTTGATCTTATCTACAACCCGTTATTAGTTGGGATATTAGGCTTAATTGTTGAATCGATTGAAATGATTATGGTGTTATTAATCTCTCGACCGTTTGATGTGGTTTTACATGCAGTTGGTAGCATAGCTGCACCGATGATTGTGGCTAACAGCATTGGGGCGGCAATGTTTATGCGAATCTTGTTAGATAGGCGAGCTATTTTTGAACGTTATACATCGGCTTTTTCGGCTAAAGCGTTAAAAATTGCGGTTAGTACTGAAGGTTTATTGCGTGAAGGGTTTAATCAGATCAATAGTACAAAAGTTGCCGAAATTATCTATCAAGAACTCGATATTGGCGCTGTTTCTATCACAGACAGAGAAAAAATATTAGCTTTTATTGGTATTGGTGATGATCATCACTTGCCCGGCACGCCGATTACGTCAGATATTACCTTAAAAGCAATTGAAGAAAATGATGTGAAATATCTTGACGGCGTACATCAGCCTTATCAGTGCTCAATTAATAAAAATTGCCGTTTAGGCTCAACGCTCGTTATTCCCTTACGCGGTGAAAATAATACTGTAGTGGGTACCATTAAACTCTATGAAGCCAAAAATACCTTATTTAGTTCGATAAATTGTACTTTGGGCGAAGGGATAGCCAGTTTATTATCAGCCCAAATTCTTGCCGGTCAAAATGAGCGCTATAAGCAACTATTATCGAAAACCGAAATTAAACTTTTACATGCGCAAGTTAATCCTCACTTCTTATTTAATGCCTTAAATACTTTACTTGCTGTTATTCGTCGGGATCAAACTCAAGCTTCGCAATTAGTTCAAAATCTCTCGACTTTTTTCCGCAAAAATCTTAAACGAACCGAAGAAATGGTATCTCTAAAAGACGAGATAGAGCATGTCAATGCTTACTTACAAATCGAAAAAATGCGATTTATGGAACAGTTAACCGTCGAAATCGATATTCCGAGTGAATTAGAATACGTTCAACTTCCGGCTTTTTCATTGCAACCTATAGTTGAAAATGCGATAAAACATGGGACTTCTCAATTAATTGGCAAAGGAAAGGTAATTATCAAAGCCTACCAACAAGCTCAAACGCTAATATTAGAAGTCATTGATAATGCGGGTAATTATCGGGAAAATAGAAAAGATATTAATGGTCTTGGTTTGAATTTAGTTGATAAACGGATTAATATTCGCTATGGGGAGAAGTATGGGATAACAATTGATTGTATACCCGACAGTTGTACTAAAGTTCGACTGACCATACCGTTGCAAGAGGAAGTGACTGTTCAATGTTAAATGTAATTATTGTTGATGATGAGCTACCTGCACGAGAAAATTTACGGTGTTTATTGCAAAACGATCCGGAAATTACCATTGTTGCTGAGTGTCAAAATGCCATGGAAGCGATTCGAGAAATTCATCGTCTACAACCTGACGTCGTGTTTTTAGATATACAAATGCCGAAAATAAACGGTATTGAAATGCTTTCAATGCTGGATCCTGATACGATGCCGCATATTGTTTTTTTAACGGCTTATAGTGAATTTGCTGTTAAAGCATTTGAAGAACAAGCTTTTGATTATTTGTTAAAACCTGTTGAGCAAGGGCGATTAAATAAGACATTAACCCGGCTTCATCAGCAATGCCCGTCAAATATTGAACAATTAGCGTCAATTGAGCAAGAATTTAATTATATTCCTTGTGTTGGTCACAATCGGATTTATTTATTAAATATGGATGATGTGTTTTATATCGCCTCAAAAGTCAGTGGTATTTATGTTTTTAATCATGAAAATAGTGCGTATTTCACCGAATTAACATTAAAAACATTAGAGGACAAAACCCCTTTGATTCGTTGCCACAGACAATATCTGATCAATCCTAAAAAATTAAAAGAGATTCGTTTTAATGATGCTGGCGGTGTTGATATCATTCTAATAAACGATATTTCAGTACCGGTAAGTCGTCGGTATCTTAAACCTTTCAAAGAGACTATTGGATTATAACAATTTAAATAATTCGACCGTTCATTAGCTAAATTTAACCACTTATCAGCTTGATTTAGCCTATAACTAAAATACTAATTTCTTTCAAATCAATAAAAAATTACTATACGCTTGGATATAAAGGAACCTTTAGTAAGCGCTTAGGTCGCTAACTGTTAAAAGTCATCTTTTATGATGTACTTTTGATTTTTAACCAATTTTTAACTGGTTAAGGGTGGCTAAGTTTCTTACTAATTAATATAAACCCACAAAGAGAATCATTATGAATAATAAAGTTTTCAAACATATTCCATGGTTGATCCTAGCTTTTGTCGGTGCATGCTGTCTGGCGGTAGTTGCATTACGACGTGGAGAACATGTCAGTGCACTATGGATAGTTGCCGCTGCTGTTTCAATCTATCTTGTCGCATACCGTTATTACAGTATGTATATTGCAAAGAAGGTGATGCAATTAGATCCTACTCGAGCAACGCCTGCTGTCATAAATAATGACGGTTTGAATTATGTACCAACCAATAAATATGTCTTATTTGGTCACCATTTTGCTGCTATTGCCGGAGCCGGACCGCTTGTTGGCCCTGTTTTAGCTGCTCAAGTTGGTTATTTGCCTGGTACCCTTTGGCTACTTGCCGGGGTTGTGTTGGCGGGTGCTGTACAAGACTTTATGGTGTTATTTTTGTCTTCTCGCCGTAATGGTTCTTCATTAGGTGAAATGATTAAAGAAGAGATGGGATCTATTCCCGGCACTATCGCATTATTTGGCTGTTTCCTGATTATGCTTATTATCCTTGCGGTATTAGCATTGATTGTAGTTAAAGCCTTAGCTGAAAGCCCGTGGGGGGTATTTACGGTTTGTTCAACCGTACCTATTGCCTTATTTATGGGAATATATATGCGATTTATCAGACCAGGTCGTGTTCTTGAGGTCTCGG
Source organism: Gilliamella sp. B3172 (assembly GCF_026536465.1). Taxonomy (NCBI): domain Bacteria; kingdom Pseudomonadati; phylum Pseudomonadota; class Gammaproteobacteria; order Orbales; family Orbaceae; genus Gilliamella; species Gilliamella sp. B3172. The sequence goes on from NZ_JAFNOA010000001.1 coordinate 453,834, forward strand.
TTATAGGGATTGTTTTATTAATTCTCTCAATTTGGTTTGGTGGTGTAATTGCTCATGATGCATATTGGGGACCAGCTTTAACTTTTAAAGCAACCACGATTACTTATGCACTAGTTGGTTATGCATTAGTTTCTGCCATGTTACCTGTATGGTTAATTTTAGCGCCTCGTGATTATCTTGCTACTTTCTTAAAAATTGGTGTTATTGTTGGGCTAGCCATTGGTATCGTTATTTTAAATCCTGATCTTAAAATGCCTGATATCACACAATATGTCGACGGAACAGGTCCGGTATGGAAAGGCGCATTATTTCCATTCCTATTTATTACTATTGCTTGTGGTGCGGTTTCCGGATTCCATGCATTAATTGCATCGGGTACTACGCCAAAATTACTGGCAAATGAAAACGATGCCCGTTTTATTGGTTACGGTGCAATGCTAATGGAATCATTTGTCGCTATGATGGCTTTAGTTGCGGCATCGATCATTGAGCCGGGACTTTATTTTGCCATGAATACGCCTCCGGCAGCTTTAGGTATTACTATGCCCGATCTTCATAAATTAGGTACCGATCAAGCTCCGATGATTATTGAACAGTTGAAAGAGGTAACCGTTCATGCCGCTGCAACGGTCAGTTCTTGGGGATTTGTGATCTCACCTGAAGAGATACTACAGACCGCAAAAGATATTGGTGAGCCTTCAGTCTTAAATCGTGCAGGCGGTGCGCCAACTTTAGCTGTTGGGATTGCTCATGTATTTCATCAGATTATTCCTGGTGCTGATATGGGCTTTTGGTATCACTTTGGTATTTTATTTGAGGCTTTATTTATTTTAACAGCCTTAGATGCAGGTACCCGCTCAGGTCGCTTTATGCTTCAAGATTTGTTAGGCAATTTTGTGCCATTCTTGAAAAAAACTGATTCATTAGTTGCCGGTTTCATTGGTACGCTAGGTTGTGTTGGCTTATGGGGTTATCTGTTATATCAAGGTGTTGTCGATCCATTAGGCGGTGTTAAGAGTTTGTGGCCATTGTTTGGTATTTCTAATCAAATGTTAGCCGCAGTAGCCTTAGTTTTAGCAACAGTTGTGTTAATTAAGATGAAACGTGCTCAATATGTTTGGGTAACGATTATTCCTGCTATATGGTTATTAATTTGTACAACATGGGCATTAGGATTGAAACTATTTAGCAACAATCCACAACTTGAAGGATTCTTCTATTTAGCGAATGAATATAATCGTCGTATTGCCGAAGGTACCGATTTAACACCACAACAAATTGATAATATGCACCACATTGTAATAAACAACTACACCAATGCGGGATTAAGTATCCTGTTCTTAGTTGTTGTTTATGGTATTATCTTTTTTGGTATTAAAACGGCAATCAAAGCCTTCGAAAATAAACAAAGAACAGATAAAGAAAGAATGTATATACCAATTCCTAAAGGTGGTGTAAAAACATCAATGTCACATTAGTTTGAGCTAATTAGGATGTAGTAGCGATATTGCATCTCAACAGTAAACTCAAATTATTTTAGCTAAAGCCTAACAATTGAGCATTGTTGGGCTTTTTTATTTTGGCTTTAAAAAAGTGCTTCAACTATTGAAAATAACGAGCGCCAAATCAGGTAATTTAGCGATGCGCCTTAACTATCTATTTGTCATTTTGAGATTGATAGCAAGTAGCATGGATAGGTAAAAAGAATGTGAATAATTTATTTTTACTGATATGGCAAATATTTGCAGTTTATTCATTAAAAAATCAGCCAATAATTAATATTGGCTAATAAAATAAATTAATGTAAAAGTTAGTAGTATCTAATCAATGATTCTGCTTTGTTACACAATAACGATTGCATAAATTTTGGTGCATTTTTAGTATCATCAGTCCAAAAAGGGATTTTATTTTCTTTACAAATTTTAATCATTTTCTCAATGTCGGTTTTCTCATATTTGTTTTTCAATACAGATAGAGGCGTATATTGCCATTCATCGGCTGTGATATTGGGAAGTGGAAAATCGGGTATATCTTTAAACACTGGCGTGATCCATGCTTCACTATAGGCTGGATCAGGTGTAGTAGAAGTTTCATCTTGAGATATATGATAAAGTTTACTCATTATTTTTGCTTTGTTGCATATTTTGGTTTTCACCAATAATGTCTGATCACCATTTTCACTATAATCAGGGATTTTCTCTTTTTTACAAATATCGACTACTTTATCAATATCTTCTTCTTTGTATTTTAAAAGAAAGATATTGTTTTCAATATTCCATTCTTTAAGCGTAATATCAGGAAACGGAAAACCCGCTATATCTTTAAATACAGGTGTGACATAAGCCTCTTTATAATCATCTTTTGGATCCGCTTGAATATTAATGGAAATTAACAGCGCTAAAATTGGTGTGAATCTTTTCATCATTCTTTATTTTCCTACATGATTAAATATTGAAACCTTTTAAAGGATAGGTTCAACATTTAATGTTATTCCATCCACTGAAGTCACAATCACGACTTGTCCTACTGGTAAATCTTTATCACAGGTAGCTGACCATGTACCGTCTTTTATTTTAACTCGACCAGAACCATTAACAATGGCTTTTGTAACAACGGTTTTAGTACCAATTAAGTCTTGTTGTGGTTGATTAATCTCACCTTTACTCGATTTATCCTGTCCCTTCTTTTTGAGCCAACCCCACCAAATATAAGCTGAAACTAAAGTAAAAATAGAGAATAAAATCCAAAGGATAGGCCAAGAAAGAGGTAAACACCATGCGATTAAACCAACGATGATGGCTGCAATACCGCTCCAAAGTAAATATCCGCCAGAGCAAAGTAATTCAGCGATCAACAAAATACCGCCTAAAATAAAAAATACCCAATGAGGTGAATTATAGATAATTAGTGCAAAATCTGTCATGATCGATTTCCTACAAGACTTATTTGATTAAAAACTAATAATTATCTCCTTACATCAAGTCAATGATGTCAAGGAGATAGATTTTCTAAATCTTACGATAATTATTTAGTATTTTTGATAAGTTCAGCAATGCCGCCAATGCTACCCATTAAGCTTGCTGCATCGAGTGGCATCATGATAACTTTACTATTATCTGATGAGCCGATATTTTGTAGCGCTTCGGTATATTTTTGTGCAACAAAGTAATTAATTGCATTGATATTACCTGCGGCAATCGCTTCAGAAACCATTTGAGTTGCTTTCGCTTCAGCTTCAGCAGCACGTTCACGGGCTTCAGCTTGTAAAAATGCAGCTTGTCTTTCACCTTCAGCTTTTAATATTTCTGATTGTTTTTCACCTTCAGAACGTAAAATTGCTGCTTGACGAACACCTTCTGCTTCAAGAATTTCCGCACGTTTATTACGTTCAGCTTTCATCTGCGCATTCATGGCAGCGATTAGCTCAGCTGGCGGGCGAACATCTCGAATCTCAATACGAGTAATTTTAATTCCCCAAGGGCTTGTTGCGTCATCAACAATACTCAATAATTTTGAGTTAATATGATCACGTTGTGATAACATTTCATCCAGCTCCATACTACCAAGAACGGTACGAATGTTAGTCATCATTAAGTTTATTACTGCGCGCTCTAATTGGTTAACTTGATAAGCTGCTCTGGCTGCTTCTTGAACTTGTATAAAGCACACTGCATCAATTTGTACGTTGGCATTATCTTTAGAGATAACTTCTTGCGACGGAATATCAAGTACTTGTTCCATCATATTAATTTTACGACCCACACCATCCATAAATGGAATAATAATATTTAAACCAGGTTCTAGAGTGTGCGTATATTTTCCAAAACGTTCAATAGTATATTGAAAACCTTGTGGAACGATAGTAATGGCTTTTAGTACTGTTACAACTGCAAGTAAAACAATGATACCGATAAGAATATAAAACATTGGCATATATCTAAATCTCTCAAAATTTATGGTTGGTTTAGTAAGTGAGTCATTCTAATCGTTCTTACCCTATTTGACTAGTTTTAATTAACAATGTAAGTATATTTTTAATAATCTGTTAAATTAACGTTTGATTGGCATAAAATTATTCATCTACTAATAAAAATAAACCAATAAAGTTAAAGCGGCTTTATCGTGTAATCGATTGAAATATCTGTCAAAGGTTATACCATTGTGCCTAACTAACGTTAGACCTCCTTAAGCCTTGTTGAAACAAGATAATTTTTATTAGCAAAGCACGACTTTTAACGAGTGTCTTTGACTATATCATTTGGTTAGTTAAATCGATTAAAGTTAATTTTTATGCTGCACACAAAATATCCTCTTGACAATAAACTAATGAACTAGTTTAATAGTACAAAATTTATTTAAAACTGATAACTAAAATGAAAACACAATATTTACGCTTAACTACCCGTATGTTCACTAGCTTTGATTGGTGGCGCATTACTTTTTTGCGGGTGATGTGATGAATTATTGTTTTTTCTTAAACCCGCTAACTGCGGGTTTTTTAGTTTCTGATAAGTTAAAAAATAAATTCTAAATAAAAATTTGCATAATAGGAGAGTCAACAATGAATAAGCCAACGTTAACCCAGATAACCAAGACTATTGATTATCTAAAAGATCCGACTCAAGTGTTTAATCAATTATGTGATAATCGACCAGCAACATTGTTGTTAGAATCAGCGGAAATTGATAACAAGCAAGGTATTAAAAGTGTGATGATTGTCGATAGTGCGATGCGCATATCGGCGTTAAATAACGAAGTGACTTTTGAGGCATTGACAACCAATGGTGAAAAACTGTTGCCTTTATTGCAAAATACTTTTTCAGATAGTGTCGAACAAAAGCTTGTTACTCCCCAAAAATTAACGTTGGTTTTTCCTGCTGTAGATGATCTGCAAGATGAGGATTCTCGCTTAAAATCACAATCCATTTTTGATGCATTACGGGCTTTGCTAAATCTGGTTAAAATTCCACAACACAGCCATGCCGATGCCGTTTTTGTTGGAGGCCTATTTAGTTATGACTTAGTTGCAGGTTTTGAAAACTTACCGATTTTACCAACGGAACAACATTGTGAAGATTTCTGCTTTTACTTAGCAGAAACCCTATTAGAAATTAATCACCAATCCCATGTATCAATTTTCAAAGCTACCGCATTTACTTCTGATGACAAAGAAATTTCCCGATTAACTGATAGATTTTCCGAATTACAGTCAATATTAAAACAACCCGTTAAACCGATTAAGACCCAATCACTGGCAAATGTTAAAGTAATGTGTAATAAAAGTGATGACGATTTCAATACAGCGGTTAAAAAAATGCAGGATGCGATTGAGCAAGGTGAAATCTTTCAGGCCGTGCCATCCAGACGTTTTTCATTACCTTGTCCGGCACCATTATCGGCTTATCAAGTTTTAAAAGCCAGTAACCCAAGTCCTTATATGTTCTATATGCAAGATAAGGATTTTGTGTTATTTGGTGCATCTCCTGAAAGTGCACTTAAATATACTAAGGCGACTAATCAAGTTGAAATCTATCCAACTGCCGGTACTCGCCCTCGAGGCTTAAAACAGAACGGCGAAGTCGATCATGATCTTGATAGTCGATTAGAGCTGGAAATGCGAACAGATAAAAAAGAACTGGCTGAACATTTAATGTTAGTTGATTTAGCACGGAACGATTTAGCGAGAATTTGCCAGCCCGGCACGCGTTACACCAAGGAACTATTAAAAGTAGACCGTTACTCTTTTGTTATGCACTTAGTGTCAAGAGTTGTGGGTCAACTGCGTCATGATTTAGATGCCTTACATGCTTATAGAGCTACGATGAATATGGGAACTTTGACCGGTGCTCCAAAAGTTCGGGCAATGCAGTTGATAGCTGAATTGGAGAAAGTTAAACGAGGGAGTTATGCCGGTGCTGTAGGTTATTTTACCGCTAATGGCGATCTTGATACTTGTATTGTTATTCGAAGTGCCTATGTTGAAAACGGAATTGCAACCGTTCAAGCTGGGGTTGGTGTGGTTTTAGATTCTGAACCTCAATTAGAGTCCGATGAGTCCCGTAACAAAGCACGTGCAGTCGTGCGAGCAATTATGGCAGCACATAATGTAGAAGGAGTATTTTAATGGCTAATATTTTATTTATTGATAATGTGGATTCATTCACTTATAACTTAGTCGATCAATTACGTAATAGCAAACATTGTGTGACGATTTATCGTAATACGATACCTGCCGATGTCATTATCGAAAAATTATCTCAAATGCATAACCCTATTTTAATGTTATCCCCTGGACCTGGTGCGCCCAGCGAAGCAGGCTGTATGCCAGAACTGCTTAAACGTTTAAAAGGGCAGTTACCAATCATTGGTATTTGTCTAGGTCATCAAGCCATTGTTGAGTCTTACGGTGGTACTATCGTGCCTGCTGGTGATATTTTGCATGGTAAAGCTTCGCTGATAGAACACGATGAACAAGCAATGTTTAAAGGGTTACCTAACCCATTACCGGTTGCTCGTTATCATTCATTAAAAGGGGAAAATATTCCTAAAACATTAACGATTAATGCCCTTTGCAATAATATTGTTATGGCTGTACGTAACGATCAAGACCGAGTTTGCGGTTTTCAGTTTCATCCCGAATCAATTTTAACTATTCAAGGTGTAAAACTATTAGAACAGACGATTGAATGGGCACTTAATCCGCCACAACCTCAAGTACAACCAAAACAAGAAGCGATAGTTGATAAACAAGAATACAATATTCAACCAATCCTTAATAAATTGTATTTAGGACAAGTATTAACTCAAGAAGAGAGTAAAATGCTGTTTAATCTGATTATTCAAGGGAAAATTGAGCCTACAGTACTTGCCACCGCAGTGATTAGTATGAAAGTTCGTGGTGAAAAACCCGATGAGATAGCGGGAGCAGCTCAAGCATTACTTGAAAATGCTGATAGTTTCGATATTCCGGATTATGATTTTACCGATATAGTGGGAACTGGCGGTGACGGAACTAATAGTATTAATATTTCAACAGCCAGCGCTTTTGTTGCCGCTGCCTTAGGCTATAAAGTGGCAAAACATGGTAATCGTGGGGTATCGAGTAAATCCGGTTCATCAGATGTCTTATCGGCTTTAGGGATTAAATTAAATATGCCAGCCGAAGCGTCACGCAAGGCGTTAGATGAGCTTGGTGTCTGTTTCTTATTTGCGCAACAATATCACACCGGTTTTCGCCATGCAGCCCCAGTTCGCCAACAGTTAAAAACAAGAACAATCTTTAATGTATTGGGACCGTTGATTAATCCGTCCAGACCAAAACGTATTTTATTAGGTGTTTATCATCCGGATTTGATTAAACCGATTGCCGAAACGTTAAAAATGCTAGGTTATACTCATGCTTATGTGGTTCATGGCGCAGGTATGGACGAGGTTGCTATTCATGGTGAGACTCAAGTTGCCGAAGTTAAAAATGGTGAAATCCGTTATTTTACGTTGACGCCACAAGATTTTGGACTCAATACGTATGCCTTAAAAGATATTGAAGGTGGCACTCCAGAGATGAATCGTGATATGTTAATTGCAATTTTACAAGGACACGGCAAACCAGCTCACGAAGCGGCTATTGCAGCTAATGTCGCAATGTTAATGAGCTTGTTTGGTCAAACAGATTTAAAACAAAACGCTAAACAGGCCATTGATATGATGCGTAGTGGCAAGGCTTATTCGCTTTTACAACAATTAGCGGCGAGATAGGAAGGGAGAGTGTTATGGCAATTGCAGCATTGACCAAAAATGTTGAAATGGCGACGGTATTAAAAAAGATCATCGATGATAAGCAGGCATGGTTAACCGAGCAACAAGCAATAAAGCCGTTAGAAACATTTAAATCGGCTATAAAACCGAGCGATCGTGATTTTTATCAAGCATTAAGCCAGCCTAAAACCGTGTTTATTTTAGAGTGCAAAAAAGCGTCGCCGTCTAAAGGATTGATTCGTGATGATTTTGATCCCGCTAATATTGCTAAAGTTTATAAAGATTATGCTTCGGCTATTTCGGTGCTAACAGATGAAAAATATTTTCAGGGTAGTTTTGAGTTTTTGCCAATAGTCCGCAATGAAGTTACTCAACCCGTTCTTTGTAAAGACTTTATTATCGATGAATACCAAATCTATTTAGCCCGTCATTATCAAGCCGATGCAATTTTATTAATGTTGTCAGTTTTATCTGATGATGAGTATCGTTATTTAAGTGAAATTGCGCATCAACTCAATATGGGGATATTAACTGAGGCGAGTTGCGAACAAGAGGTCGAACGGGCAATTGCGCTTGGTGCTAAGGTGATTGGAATCAATAATCGGAATTTGCGTGATTTGAGTGTTGATCTAAATCGGGTAAAAACTCTCGCTAAAACTATTCCTGATGATCGTATTATTATCAGCGAATCGGGTATTTACACGCATAATCAAGTCAAGGAATTAAGTGCCTATGCCCATGGTTTTTTGATTGGTAGTGCCTTAATGTCTGAATCAAATTTAACATTAGCGATTAGAAAAGTAATGTTTGGTGAAAATAAAGTATGCGGTTTAACCCGAGCTGAAGATGCTGTAGCTGCTTATCAGTCGGGTGCGGTATATGGTGGTTTAATTTTTGCACCTACATCACCACGCTATATTTCACCAATCAAAGCTCGTTCTGTCATTGCAGCAGCACCACTTAATTGGGTTGGGGTTTTTAAAAACGAGAGCGTTAGTCAAGTTAGCCAAATAGCCCAGCAGTTATCGCTTTATGCTGTTCAGTTGCATGGTGGTGAAGATGATAACTATCTACAAGCTTTACGCCAACAACTGCCTCAATCGTGCCAAATTTGGCAGGCAATAAGCATTAGTAGCGTGATTCCTCAGCATCATAATCCTTTGGTGAGTCGCTATATTTTTGATAATGGTGCGGGTGGAACAGGTGAGTGTTTTGATTGGTCTTTGTTAAATGGTCACAATTTAGATAATGTGATTTTAGCTGGTGGCATTAATCCTCAAAATATAAAATCTGCCTTAGCAACAAATGTCATTGGTGTTGATCTTAACTCTGGTGTAGAAGCGTCACCCGGCATTAAAGACAAACAAAAAATTACAGCCGTATTTGAACAAATTAAATTAAATTAAAAAAGGAATGGTTATGTCTAAATTAAATCCTTACTTTGGTGAATTTGGTGGGCAATATGTTCCCCAAATATTAATGCCAGTGCTTGAGCAACTTGAGGATGCCTTTATATCAGCAATTAATGATCCCGGTTTCCAAAAAGAGTTTAATGATCTTTTAGTAAATTATGCCGGTCGGCCTACTGCACTGACCTTATGTAAAAATTTAACTGCCGGCAGTAAAACTAAACTTTATTTAAAGCGAGAAGATCTGGTGCATGGTGGGGCGCATAAAACAAATCAAGTTTTAGGGCAGGCGTTACTGGCTAAAAGAATGGGAAAAACGGAAATTATTGCCGAAACGGGCGCAGGACAACATGGCGTGGCTTCAGCTTTGGCTTGTGCTTTACTGGGCTTAAAGTGTCGAATTTACATGGGTGCAAAAGATGTAAAACGTCAAGCGCCTAATGTGTTTAGAATGCGATTAATGGGGGCGACAGTGATTCCGGTTGAAACTGGCTCAGCGACGTTAAAAGATGCCTGTAATGAGGCTTTGCGTGACTGGTCTGGCAGCTACGAAAAAGCACACTATATGTTAGGTACTGCCGCAGGCCCACACCCTTTCCCAACTATTGTACGTGAATTTCAGCAAATGATTAGCCGTGAAGCAAAACAGCAAATCCTTGAAAAAGAAGGGCGGTTACCTGATGCGGTTATTGCTTGTGTTGGCGGTGGCTCGAATGCTATAGGCATGTTTGCGAATTTTATCGAAGATAAATCGGTCAGATTAATTGGTGTAGAGCCGGGTGGTCATGGTATTGAAAGTGGTGAGCATGGTGCATCGTTAAAACATGGAAAACTGGGGATCTACTTTGGAATGAAATCCCCAATGATGCAAACAGATGAAGGGCAAATTGAAGAATCATACTCGATTTCAGCCGGGTTGGATTTTCCTTCTGTCGGGCCACAGCATGCTTATTTAGATAGTATTGGTCGAGCAGATTATGTGTCGATTACTGATGATGAAGCTTTAGATGCTTTCAAAGCATTATCACGTAGTGAAGGTATTATTCCGGCGTTAGAATCGTCTCATGCATTAGCTTATGCACTTAAGATGATCAAAGAAAATCCAAACAAAGAGCAATTATTGATTGTAAATCTCTCTGGTCGAGGGGATAAAGATATCTTTACTGTTTATGATATTTTAAAAGCAAAAGGAGAAGTCGAATGAACCGTTATCAAAAACTATTTGATAAATTAAAACAAGATAAAAGAGGTGCATTTGTTCCTTTTGTGCCAGTTGGCGATCCTAATCCTGAGCTTTCATTAAAAATTATACAGACTCTAATCGATGCCGGCGCGGATGCGTTGGAACTAGGAATACCATTTTCTGATCCTATGGCCGATGGACCAACCATTCAAAATGCCAATATTCGGGCTTTTCATGGTGGAATCACTGTGGATAAATGTTTTGCTATGTTAACTCAAATCAGAAAAGATAATGCCGATATTCCTATCGGGCTATTGATTTATGCAAATTTAGTTTTCAAACAAGGCATTGATAACTTCTATGCCAAATGCGCCCAAGCAGGTGTCGACTCAGTTTTAATTGCTGATTTACCAGTGGAATATGCTTCAGAATTCACTCAGTATGCAGAAAAACATGGCATTGCCCCAATATTTATCTGTCCACCGAATGCTGATGATGAAGTCATGAAAAAAATTGCCCAACAAGGTAAGGGTTATACTTATTTAGTATCTCGTGCTGGTGTGACCGGAACAGAAAACAGAGCCAATAAACCGCTCACCCATTTATTAAAAAAATTGGGTGAATTTAATGCACCGCCGGCTATACAAGGATTTGGTATCTCCGATCCTAGTCAAGTAAGCGAAGCGATTCAATCCGGTGCAGCCGGCGCCATTGCCGGCTCAGCTACTGTAAAACTAATTGAGAAAAACTTAGATAATCCTGAAAAAATGCTTGATGAGTTAGCCCATTTTGTTAAAAGTATGAAAATGGCAACCGCTCAGTAGTTTTTTAGCGAATTGGTCAGCTATGCCTGCTGACTTGAAAAGTGGAAAATAGCACCCATAATGAGATTCAGATATTGTTCAGTTATGGTTAAAATAGCAACAAAATTTGGGGTGCTATTTTTCACTTAGTTTAAGCGTAATTACCAAAATCACTGTGATTTTGGGTTGCATTTTTTGGAAAATACAGTATAATCTTCAGCCATCTATCGCGGGGTGGAGCAGCTTGGTAGCTCGTCGGGCTCATAACCCGAAGGTCGTTGGTTCAAATCCAGCCCCCGCAACCACTTTAAATTTTCATTCATATATTAACTATCCTATTATTGTCTGAAAGTTCATATCAAGTGGCTTCATTATAGTTTGTTTTGAATGTAGCCTCGCTTGTCGAGGCTTTTTTGTATGTAATAATTTAAGCGTAAGTTTAAAAGGAATGTTGGGCTTTATGCCCTTTTTTATTTTCTGCAGTGGAGGTTTGTTTGGCTAATATAGAACAGCAATTGACCGATATCATTCAAGAACCAGTCAATGCACTTGGTTTTGAACTGGTCGGTATTGAATACATTCGTGGCCGTTACCCAGTGTTACGAGTTTATATTGATAGTGAAAATGGTATTACTGTTGATGATTGTGCTGATGTTAGTCGACAAATTAGCGCAGTACTTGATGTCGAAGATCCTATCAAAGATGCCTACAATCTTGAAGTGTCATCGCCGGGTATGGATAGACCACTGTTTACAATTGAACATTATCAACGTTTTATCGGCGAAGAAATCACGGTTAGTTTGCGTATTGCAGTTGCAAATCGTCGTAAGTGGAAAGGACGAATTAAGTCTATCGAAAATGAAATGATTACATTGACCGTGGATGGTAGTGATGAAGTATTTGCTTTTAGTAATATTCAAAAAGCAAATATTGTACCGAATTTTAACCTTAAATAGAGTACGGGTGTAAAGGATGAATAAAGAAATTTTAGCTGTTGTTGAAGCGGTATCAAATGAAAAAGCACTAACGCGAGACAAAATTTTTGAAGCGCTAGAGACAGCATTAGCGACAGCAACCAAAAAGAAACATGCGGTAGATATTGATGTTGTTGTTAAAATTGATCACAAAACAGGTGATTATGACACGTTTCGCCGTTGGCAAGTGGTTAATGAAGTCACACAACCGACTAAAGAAATGACACTCGAAGCTGCGCAGTATGAAGACCCAACAGTGCAAGTTGGTGACTATGTGCAGGAACAAATTGAGTCTGTAGCATTTGACCGTATAACAACGCAAACGGCTAAACAAGTCATCGTACAAAAAGTCCGTGAAGCTGAACGTGCAATGGTAATTGACATGTTCAGAAATCGAATTGGTGATATTGTTACAGGTATAGTTAAAAAGACAAATCGCGATAGCGTTATTCTTGATTTAGGTAACAATGCTGATGCTATGATGTCACGTCATGATATGTTACCACGTGAAAATTTCCGAATTGGTGACCGTGTTCGAGGTATTTTATATCTTGTTGAACAAGATAATAAGCCAGCCCAACTTTGTGTGAGCCGTTCTAATCCTCAAATGATGGAAGAACTTTTCCGCATCGAAGTGCCAGAAATTGGCGAAGAGATGATCGATATTAAAGGTGTGGCACGTGATCCTGGTTCGCGCGCTAAAATCGCTGTTAGCAGCAATGATCGCCGTATCGACCCAGTTGGTGCTTGTGTTGGGATGCGTGGTGCACGTGTTCAAGCGGTATCAAATGAGTTTGGTGGTGAGCGTATCGATATTGTTTTATGGGATGATAACCCGGCACAGTATGTCATTAATGCTATGGCACCTGCTGATGTTGTGTCTATCGTTGTTGATGAAGATAAACATACCATGGATGTTGCAGTCAATGCTGATACATTACCTCAAGCCATTGGTCGTAATGGTCAAAACATTCGTTTAGCTTCACAACTTACCGGTTGGACATTAAATGTGATGAGCACCGAAGATTTGCAAGAAAAACATCATGCAGAATCGTTTGCCGCTATCAGTAATTTAATGAAACATTTAGATATTGACGAAGGTTTAGCCCAACTTTTAGTAGAAGAAGGCTTTACCTCGTTAGAAGAACTTGCTTATGTGCCAGTTGATGAGTTACTTGAAATTGAAGAACTTGATGAAGAGCTGGTTGAAGCATTAAGAAACCGAGCAAAAGATGCACTAACAACTATTGCGCTTGCTCATAGTGGTGATAAAAGACCTGCTCAAGATTTATTAGATCTACCAGGTATGACACAAGAATTAGCCTATCAATTAGCCCAACATGATGTTATTACGTTGGAAGATTTAGCTGAACAAGGTACAGATGATCTTGCTGATATTGAAGGTTTAACAAGCAAACAAGCTGGCGATTTTATTATGGCTGCACGTAATATTTGTTGGTTTGCAAATGAATAATTGAGGGAAAGTAATACATGACCAAAGTATCAATCGAAACACTGGCTCAAGAAATAAATACTCCAGTGCAAACACTTTTGCAACAGTTTGCCGATGCAGGGATGAAAAAAACTGCATCTGATACTGTTACTCAAAAGGAAAAAGAGGCTTTGCTTGCGCACTTAAATCCTCAGCAAGGCCCAACTAAATTAACGTTGCAACGTAAAACGCATTCCACTTTGAATGTGTCAAGTGGCGGTGGAAAGAGTAAAGAAATTAAAGTAGAAGTACGTAAAAAACGCACTTTTGTTAAACGTGACCCTGCTGAACTTGCCGCCGAGCAAGAAAAGGCTCGCCTTGAAGCTGAACAAAAAGCAAAACAAGAAGCGGAATTAAAAGCACGCAAAGAAGCTGAAGAAAAAGAAAAGCTAGCCGCACAAGAGGCGAAAAAGCGTGAAGAAGCAGAAGCTAAAAAACGCAGTCAGGAACAAAAAGCGAAAGTAGCACAAGAACAGCCAATTGATCCGAAAGTGAAAAAAGCACAAGAAGAAAAAGCACGTTTAGAAGCCGAAGCGAACGAAATCAAACGTAAAGCCGAGGAAGAAAATCGTCGTAAGCTCGAAGAAGAAGCTAAACGTATGGCTGAAGAAGCACGTAAATTAGCTGAGCAATATAGCGATGTTGAGGAAAGTGATAATGGTGATGAAGAAGATTATCATGTCACCACTTCTAAATATGCACGTGCGGCAGAAGATGATACCGATCGCGAAGTTGAAAGTGCTCGTGGCCGTGGTCGCAATACCAAGCAAACTAAACAGAAAAAAGGCAGTAAATTATCTGAAGGCAAAGCTGAGCGTGAAGAAGCTCGTGCTGTTACTCGTGGTAATAATAAAAAGAAAGGGAAAAGCACTTTACAACAAGGCTTTAATAAACCCGTTCAAGCTGTCAATCGTGATGTCATTATTGGTGAAACCATTACCGTTGCTGAACTTGCTAACAAAATGGCCGTGAAAGGTTCAGAAGTGATCAAAACTATGATGAAAATGGGTGCTATGGCAACTATCAATCAAGTTATTGATCAAGAAACCGCACAATTAGTTGCGGAAGAAATGGGACATAAAGTGGTTCTGCGTCGTGAAAATGAGCTTGAAGAATCACTGATGAGCGATCGCGATACAGGTGCTGAAAAAGTATCTCGTGCGCCGGTTGTGACTATTATGGGTCACGTAGACCATGGTAAGACCTCATTGCTTGACTATATTCGAAAAGCTAAAGTGGCATCTGGCGAAGCTGGTGGTATTACCCAGCACATTGGTGCTTATCATGTTAAAACAGCCAATGGCGAAATTACATTTTTAGATACACCAGGCCATGCCGCATTTACTTCAATGCGTGCTCGTGGTGCAAAAGCAACCGATATTGTGGTATTAGTTGTCGCTGCTGACGATGGTGTGATGCCACAAACTATTGAGGCTATTCAACATGCGAAAGCTGCCAATGTACCTATCGTTGTTGCCGTAAACAAAATTGATAAGCCTGAAGCTGATCCGGAAAGAGTAAAAGGGGAACTTGCTCAATATGGCGTTATGTCAGAAGATTGGGGCGGCGATACGCAATTTGTCCATGTTTCGGCTAAAGCTGGAACAGGTATTGACCAGTTACTTGAAGCAATCTTATTGCAAGCCGAAGTTCTTGAGCTAACTGCATACGAATCGGGTATGGCAAGTGGTGTTGTAATCGAATCTTTCCTTGATAAAGGTCGTGGTTCTGTGGCAACGGTGCTTGTTCAATCCGGTACGTTACGCAAAGGTGATATTGTTCTTTGTGGATTTGAATATGGACGTATTCGTGCAATGCGTAATGAACTAGGTAAAGAAGTTACCGAAGCTGGACCATCTATTCCTGTTGAAATACTAGGTCTATCTGGTGTACCGTCTGCCGGTGATGAAGCAACTGTTGTTCGTGATGAGAAAAAAGCACGTGAAGTTGCCCTTTATCGTCAAGGTAAATTCCGTGATGTTAAATTAGCTCGCCAACAAAAAGCGAAACTGGAAAACATGTTTACTAACATGACCGAAGGTGACGTTTCTGAGCTTAACATCGTACTTAAAGCCGACGTTCAAGGCTCAGTTGAAGCGATTTCTGATTCATTACTTAAACTTTCAACCGATGAAGTTAAAGTTAAAATTATTGGTTCAGGCGTAGGTGGGATCACCGAAACCGACGCATCACTTGCTGCTGCATCAAACGCCATTATTTTAGGATTTAACGTTCGTGCCGATGCATCAGCACGTAAAGTTGTTGAATCTGAAAACTTGGATCTTCGTTATTACTCTGTTATTTATGATTTGATTGACGAAGTGAAACAAGCAATGAGCGGTATGCTTGCGCCAGAATACAAACAAGAAATTATTGGTCTTGCTGAAGTGCGTGATGTGTTTAAATCACCTAAATTTGGTGCGATTGCTGGTTGTATGGTAACTGAAGGTGTCGTTAAACGTCATAACCCTATTCGTGTATTACGTGACAACGTGGTTATCTATGAAGGCGAACTTGAGTCACTACGTCGCTTTAAAGATGATGTCAATGAAGTCCGTAATGGTATGGAATGTGGTATTGGGGTACGTAACTATAACGATGTTCGTGTTGGCGATACTATCGAAGTATTTGAAACTATCGAAATCAAGCGTACGATTTAATCATTACGCTATCATGTTATAAGCAAGGTTTACGCCTTGCTTATTCATATTTTAAGGAATATAGATATGGCAAAAACTTTTAATCGCTCATCTCGGGTAGGACATGAATTGCAAAAAGAGATTGCAATTATTCTTCAACGAGAAATCAAAGATCCTCGTTTAGGTATGGTAACTGTATCTGGCGTAGATATCTCTCGTGATCTCTCCTATGCTAAGATTTTTGTGACTTTTTTGAATGATGACGATCCGCAGGTTATTGAGCAAGGTTTAAAGGTTCTAAATGATGCTAAAGGATACATTCGGTCATTAATTGGCAAAGCAATGCGTTTACGAATTATTCCTGAGATTAAGTTTTTTTATGATGAATCACTTGTTAAAGGTATGCAGATGTCGAATTTGGTATCTGATGTGATCAAACAAGACAATGAACGTCATAAAGATTAACCGTTAAAGTATAGAATCTGAATTTTGTCAAAAGATTTCAGATTTACTATACGTTTCAGTATAAAAATAACATGAAAAATATAAAAAACACTCGCCGTGATCTTCACGGCGTTTTATTGTTAGACAAATCGCAAGGTATGACATCGAACGATGCTTTGCAAAAAGTGAAACGACTGTTGAATGCTAAAAAAGCCGGGCATACTGGTGCACTCGATCCTTTAGCAACTGGCATGTTGCCGATCTGTTTTGGTGAAGCAACTAAATTTTCTCAATATCTATTAGATTCAGATAAACGTTATAAAGTCATTGCTAAATTAGGTGAACGAACTGATACATCTGATGCTGACGGGCAGATTATTTGTACTAAACCGGTGTTAATCGATCAAGCACAAATCGAACAGGCGCTGACTCATTTTCGTGGTGATATTCTACAAGTTCCGACGATGTTTTCAGCTTTGAAGTATCAAGGTAAACCGCTTTATGAATATGCTCGCCAAGGCATTGTGATTGAACGTGAAGCAAGGCCTATTACGGTTTATGAAAATCAATTTATTGAATTTGACGCAACGACTAACCAGTTAACGTTAGAAATACATTGCTCTAAAGGGACTTATATTCGAACGATTATTGATGATTTAGGTGAATTACTCGGCTGTGGTGCACATGTGATTTATTTAAGACGATTACAAGTTTCTAATTACCCTCTTGATAAAATGGTGACACTCGAGGCACTGGAAAATATAGTCGACAAAGATCAATTACTCTTGCCAGTTGATAGCCCATTGCAAGATCGCCCTAAGATTACATTAAACGCTGCGCAAGGGAGTGATATATTACTCGGTCGAACTATTATTATAGATAATAATACGTCAGTTGAAACATTGGTGAGGATTTATCAAGACAATCATTTTATTGGTGCCGGTATTTGGCAGTTCAATAAATTGTCTCCAAAACGGTTAATATCGACATCTTAGTTTCTTAAGCTGTTTATTATCTTACTATTTGCATATTTATTTAGTGTATAAATATTTTTTCGGTATCAATAATATGGCATTGCTGTGGTGATGCTATATTTTTTTTGATAGTTTCACACATTAGCAACGCAGCTTTTTCGCCCATTTTCAATAATGGTTTATTGATTCTACTTAAAGTATCTAATTCATTATATTGCAACTCTTTAAAATGACTTATATAAGTTATAGTCAAAGGTTTTGCCAATTGAGATTGGCTCTCCTTTGCTTGATGTAATGCGCCAAAAACGGCACGATAATTTGATAGATAATTTTGGTTATGAATATATTTTTTATCCAGATAGTTCAGACTGAGCATATCATCACAAATAATAGCAGTAGGCGGATTGGTACTGTTAAGCAACGACTTTATCGCTAATCGGCCGTGTTCATAGGTAAAACAGTCTTGAATCAGATAATTAGGATCAAATGAGATGTTACCTCGATATAAAGCCTGTTGATAGCCTTGTAAAAGTAAACTTGTATTAAATTTGTTTTTATCATTAACTAAAATAGCGATTTTTTTATGATAATGATTAATCAAATATTGGGTGAGCTGATAACCTATCATTAAATGATCAAAGTAAACACATGAAAAATCACGGACAAAGTGGTTAATGAAAATGATGGGTGGTAACGCTTTTTTAAATGGATATAGATTTTCTAAATAGGGTGCATCATTAATAATGATAATCCCGGCAAACGCGTGTTGAGTTATATATTGTACTAAGTAATAAATATCTGCCTTACCGTAATAAGAAAATCTTAAATACTCAAGTTGGTAATTTTCTTTTTGTAATAGGCTTTCTAAGCCAAAATTTATTAAACTTTTACTGATGAGCTGGTTATCAAGTATGAGTATTTTATTACTTTTAATCTCAGTTGTTTGAGCGGTAATGCGGTTAGATGCATCAATATTTAACTCTGCTATTGCTTGGTAAACTC
Source organism: Gilliamella sp. B3172 (assembly GCF_026536465.1). NCBI lineage: Bacteria > Pseudomonadati > Pseudomonadota > Gammaproteobacteria > Orbales > Orbaceae > Gilliamella > Gilliamella sp. B3172. The sequence goes on from NZ_JAFNOA010000001.1 coordinate 472,509, forward strand.
GTGATTGTGTCTGAGCTGATGTGATGCTCGGCGTTCTTAAAACTCGAGAAACAGAAGCAATCGATAGACTTGCTTTTTTAGCAATAGCCGATAAAGTGACTTTGGACATGATAGATTGTTTAGATTGTTTTTTATACCTATTACTTTAATAATGATTTGTTTTTTTGTAATGTTTGGAAAATTATTTTTTCGATCTTTGTTCCAAAATATTGGCACATCTTTTTTCCATTATCTTTAGTAATATAGTGGTATAATTACCACAAATTTTTTTTAATTTAGGTTTGATTATGTCTGCATGGAACATTGCCATTGTTGGGGCGACAGGACAAGTTGGTTCTGCGCTAATAGCGTTACTACAACAACGTAGTAGCCAAAACAATAGTTTTGAAATTGAAAATCTTTATGTCGTCGGTAGCGATAATAGCGCTGGCGAAATTATCCGTTTTGCGGGTAAAAATCTAACGGTTATTGATAGTGCGCAAATGGACTTTAGCCAATGCCATTTTGCCTTTTTTGTGGCTGGTAGTAAAACCAGTGAAAAATATGCACAAATTGCAGCAGAGTCAGGCTGTATAGTTATTGATGCCAGTGGTTATTTTGCTCAGCAAGATCATATTCCATTAGTGGTACCTAAAGTTAATAATAGTGTGCTAACTGAATACCGTAATGAAAATATTGTTGCTGTTGCCAGTGCAACAGTATGCCAACTTTTACGCTGCGTAGCATCGCTAACTGAGATTGAATTATTGACCAATCTACATGCGACCAGTTTTATTCCTGCTTCGCTTTATGGTAAACCAGGTGTCGATGAACTTGCCGGACAAAGTGCTCGTTTGTTAAACGGTATGCCGGTCGATAATGAGTTATTTGACAAGCAACTCGCTTTCAATTTATTGCCTGTATCGCATGAGCATCAGGATTTAATGTTAGGTGAGAAAACACAAGTTGATCAAATTCGTAAAGTACTGAGTAACTATGATTTACCTGTTTCGATTGAGTCAGTTATCGTGCCAGTGTTTTATGGATTAGCACAAGCGATTAACGTTTCAAGCAGTTTACCTATTGAGTTAGATGTCGCTCGTTTTAATGAGTTTGGCGTAGAAGTGCAAGAAGATAATTTACCTACGCCAGTAACTGAGGTCAGTCCGGAATCTGAAGATCATTTGGCGATTAAAATTGCAAACTTAAGGCATAGCTACGGTCATTATGAACAAATTCAATTTTGGTCTGTGGCCGATAATGTACGTTATTTAGGTGCATTAATGCTAATTGAGACGCTTGAGATACTGATTAATGACTATCTCTAAAATTGCACTTGGTATACAGTACGACGGAAGTCACTATTTTGGTTGGCAACGTCAGCAGTCTGTAGATTCAGTTCAAGCAAGATTGGAGTCGGCTTTATCTGTTGTCGCTAATGAACCTATCTCGGTTTTTTGTGCTGGACGAACTGACGCCGGTGTTCATGCTACCGGGCAAGTTATTCACTTTGAAACACAAGCGCAGCGTTCAGATAGTGCATGGACAATGGGGGTAAATTCTCATTTACCCGCCAATATTGCAGTACGTTGGGCACTACCTGTTGAAGCAAGTTTTCATGCGCGTTTTAGTGCGACAGCCCGACGTTATCGGTACGTGATTTATAATCATCGTTACCGACCAGCGATTTTGGCTAAAGGTATATCGCATTACCATTTACCGTTGAATGAAAATTTAATGCATCAGGCGGCTCAATATTTACTGGGTGAAAATGATTTTTCATCGTTTAGAGCTGCTCAGTGTCAATCTTTAACACCTTGGCGTAATATTCATCATATCGAAGTTAGTCGACAAGGCGAATATGTAATTGTCGACATTAAAGCTAATGCTTTTGTGCATCATATGGTGCGAAATATCGTTGGTAGTTTGTTAGAAGTAGGGGCGGGTAATCAACCTCCACAATGGATTGATGATTTATTAAAAGCAAAAGATCGAACGCAAGCAGCTGCTACGGCTAAACCCGAAGGGTTGTATTTAGTACAAGTGGACTATCCATTAGAATATCAAATACCGAAATGTGATTTAGGACCGTTATTTTTACAGTAAGCTTACTGGCTTAATACGAATTAAATTTAAACAAAAAGATGAATGCAATGAATACTGATGAAACAATTTCCAGTAAAGATTCGAAAAATCAAGAAGCAAAGAAATCTAAGCTACATAATATAAAATTACCGCCTCATTCTATTGAGGCAGAACAAGCTGTGCTTGGTAGCTTAATGCTCGATAACCAGCGTTGGGATTTAGTTGCTGAAATGATTACTGAACGGGATTTTTATTCTCGTCATCACCAGTTAATTTTTTCCGAAATGCATACTTTAGTCGGTAAAGGTACACCGATTGATTTAATTACCCTTTCTGAAAGTTTGGAAAGTAAAGATTTACTGGCTGATGTGGGTGGTTTTGCTTATTTAGCTGAACTTTCGAAAAATACACCGAGTGCAATTAATGTCATTGCTTATAGTGACATTATTCGTCAGCAAGCTATTTTACGGGAATTAATAAGCGCCTCAAATGATATTGCTGACAACTGTTATGCAACTGAAGGGCGTGATAGTACTGAAATTTTAGATTTGGCTGAAAGTAAGATATTCCAAATAGCGGAAAGTCGAACTAAACAAGGCGAAGGCCCTAAAAGTATTACAGAAGTGCTAGAGGCCACCGTTGCCAAAATTGAAGAGCTGTTTCAACGTCCTCATGACGGTGTGACAGGGGTTTCAACCGGTTTCTTAGATTTGGATAAAAAAACGGCTGGTTTACAACGTTCTGACTTAATTATTATTGCCGCAAGACCGTCAATGGGGAAAACAACCTTTGCGATGAATTTATGCGAAAATGCTGCAATGATGCAAGAAAAGCCAGTGTTAATATTTAGTTTAGAGATGCCTTCAGAACAAATTATGATGCGTATGTTGGCTTCGCTTTCTCGCGTTGATCAAACCCGCATCCGTACCGGTCAATTGCAAGATGATGATTGGGCTAGAATTTCAAGTACGATGGGACTACTGCTTGAGAAAAAAAATATCTATATCGATGATTCATCCGGATTAACGCCAATGGAGTTACGTTCCCGGGCAAGACGTATTTATCGTGAGCATAAAGGTTTGAGTATGATTATGGTCGATTATTTGCAGTTAATGCGAGTACCGAACATGTCAGAAAATCGAACGTTAGAAATTGCTGAAATATCACGTTCATTAAAAGCATTAGCTAAAGAGTTACAAATTCCTGTCGTTGCACTTTCTCAGCTTAATCGTAGCCTTGAACAGCGTGCAGATAAAAGGCCGGTTAACTCTGATTTACGTGAATCAGGCTCTATAGAGCAAGATGCCGATGTTATTATGTTTATCTATCGTGATGAAGTTTATAATGAAGCTTCCGAACATAAAGGCATTGCCGAAATTATTTTAGGAAAACAGCGTAATGGTCCGATAGGTAAAGTTCGCTTGAAATTCCAAGGGCAATTTTCACGTTTTGATAATTATGCTGACTCCAGTAAATATATGGATGATGAATAATTTTTAATATTAAATTAATACCTACTGCGTAAAGGTAAAAATAAGGTAACCTTTTACCTTTACGCAATTTTCTTATGATTTGGATTTGCGGTTAACCATTAACGAATAGCACTGAGCAATGACAAAAATTGCCGCTTGTAAAATGACGATACAAGCACTGGTTGAAGCATCTAAGTGATAACTAATTAATGTCCCGACAACCGTTGAAAAAACGGAAACCAACAATGCGATAATTAACATTTTTTCAAAACGTTTAGTTATCAAAAATGCCGTAATACCCGGTGCAATCAGCATAGCAATAACCAAGATAACCCCAGCCGCTTTTAGCGATCCGACAATGGTTAAGGCTAAAATACTCAAAAGCCCATAATGTAAAAGCCTCACCGGTAAGCCAACGACTCTGGCTTGCACCGGATCGAAGCAGTAGAGCATAAGATCACGGCGCTTGACAATAATGATTATTGAAACAATTGCAGAAATTAAAATAATTTGCTTAAGCTCATCATAACTTGTACCTAGTACACTACCAAATAGAATGTGGTTTAAGTGTTGTGAGGTATCGACTTTAGAAAATAGGACTAAGCCAAATGCAAACATACCGGAAAACACTATTCCCATTACAGTATCTTCTTTGATTCGACTGTTTTGTTTAATATAACCGGTTGCAACTGAACAAAAAAGACCCGACAAAAATGCTCCAATAATAATCGGAATACCAGCCAAAAATGCAAGAACAATACCGGGTAAAACCGCATGTGAAATTGCATCGCCCATTAATGACCAACCTTTCAAAACTAAAAAGCAAGACAGTAGTGCACAAACAATGCCGGTAGCCATAGCAGCTAAGATTGCTCGTTGAATAAGCGGAATAGTTAAAGGGTGACAAAAAAATTGCCATAATAGATCTGTCATATTTTCACCCCACTATTTAGTTTACTCTGTCTGATTTTTCGACGGTTTGAAATTAATCCTTGTTGCGGTGCGAATAAAAATGCGGTGATGAAGATTAATGTTTGTAGAGTAACAATTACCCCACCTGTTTCACCGTCTAAAAAGTAACTGATATAAGCACCAATTGCACTGGTTAATGTTCCAATAACAACCGCAATTATCAATAAATGTGAAAATCGATTAGTTAGTAGATATGCGGTTGCGCCGGGAGTGACAACCATTGCAATAACTAAAATGGCTCCTACAGTTTGTAAAGCCGCTACAGTACAAGCACTTAAAATAGTGAAAAAAAGGATTTTAAGTGGCAATGATTTGAGGCCGATAGATCTGGCATGTGTTTCATCAAAAAAAACGACTAATAAGTCTTTCCAGCAAAATAGAAGCAAGGTAAATGATACAAGAATAATAATCTGAACTTGCCACATATCGTTATCATCAATACCTAAAATATTACCAAAGATAATGGTTTGAGCATTCACTGAAGTAGGATTTAACGAAATAATTAATAAACCGATTGCAAAAAACGTCGAAAAGATAAAACCAATAATGGCATCTTCTTTTAATCGGGTAATTGCTCTTACAATGGTTATGGATAACGCTGCCAGTAAGCCCGTAAAAAATGCACCAACAGAGTAGGGTAAACCTAGTGCATAAGCCCCGGCAACCCCAGGTACTACCGAGTGTGAAAGTGCATCCCCCATAAGTGACCAACCTTTTAACATTAAAAAGGCCGATAGAAATGCACAAGCACCACCAACAATACTACTAACCCAAATGGCTTTCAACATAAAACCATAGGTGAATGGTTCAAGGAGTAGTTCCATTTATTGTTGTCCTTTAGGTTCATGACCGTGATGTTCGATAAGTAAATCTTGATGAGGTGAATCATTTTTTCCTTCACCATAGAAGATTGCCGCTCGTTCATCATCTGTTAATATTGATACCTTGCGCGGGTCTTGATCATCATGTAATTTATCCCCTGATAAACTTAAATAACGTAAGGCACCACCAAAGGTTGTCATTAAATTTTGTGGCGTGAAAGTTGATTCGGTTGATCCAAATGCAAGTACAGTTTGGTTGATCAATACCACTTGATCACAAAATTCCGGCACACTGCCTAAATTGTGTGTTGAAACTAATATTAAATGCCCATCGTTGCGAAGATCTTTTAGTAGGTCGATAATTGCGTTTTCAGTTTTCACATCTACACCGGTAAACGGCTCGTCTAATAATAAGACTTTTCCTTGTTGGGCTAATGCTCTGGCTAAAAATACCCGCTTTTTTTGCCCACCGGAAAGCTCACCAATTTGGCGATGCTTAAAATCCAACATATTGACACGTTCAAGGGCAAGATCGACCTGTTTTTTGTCTTCTTGACTGGCGATGCGTAAAAAAGACATGTGCCCATAGCGTCCCATCATAACCACATCGGAAACTAATACCGGAAAATCCCAATCAACTTCTTCTGTTTGCGGCACGTAAGCAATAATATTTTGTTTTAAAGCTTGTTTGACCGGGATATCATTAAATGTCACTTTTCCTTTAGTTGGTCGTATCATTCCCATGATGCTTTTAAACAGTGTTGATTTTCCGCTACCATTGACGCCCACTAAAGCGCATATGGTACCGCCAGTTAAGCTAAAACTAGCATCATGAATCGCTGTGTGACCATTGTTATATGTCACAGTTATGTCTTGAACGTTTAGGCTGATTGGCGTCATTAGTTTTCAAACCCCTTAGCAATAGTTTCAACTGTAACTTTCAGTAAATCGATATATGTGGGTACCGGACCGTCTTGAGTTGAAAGCGAATCAACATATAATACGCCACCATATTTGGCACCGGTTTCTTTACTAACTTGTTTGGCAGGTTTATCTGAGATAGTGCTTTCACTAAATACAACCGGAATCTGATTTGCTCTAACGAGATCAATTAATTTTTTTACTTGTTTTGGTGTGCCTTGTTGTTCTGCATTGATTGGCCATAAATAGGCTTCTTTAAGATTATAATCCCTTGCCAAATAACTAAATGCCCCTTCACTGGTGACTAACCAACGTTGTGATTCCGGAATTTTGGCTAAACGTTCACGCAGTGGCGCATCAAGAGCTTTTATTTTTGCAATATATTCTGCGGCATTTTTATTGTAAGTTTCAGCATTTTTTGGATCATATTTAACCAAAGCTGCACGAATATTTTCGATATAAGTTAGCGCTAAAGTTGGCGACATCCATGCATGTGGGTTGGGATTGCCTTTATAGCTACCTTCTTGGATCGGCATTGGCTCGATACCTTCAGTTACAACAACCGATGGAACATCTTTGATATCGACATAAAATCGTTTAAACCAAAGTTCTAAATTAAGCCCGTTCCATAAAACGAGGTCAGCAGAAAGCACCTTAGTAATATCTTGAGGTGTGGGATCGTATTCATGAATTTCAGCGCCGACTTTGGTAATTGATTCGACATCCGCTGCATCGCCAGCCACGTTTTGTGCAATATCTTGAATAACGGTAAATGTGGTAACAACTTTAAACTTTCTTTCTTCTGCGGTGGCTGAACCAGTGAACCCTGTCAGGATGATTAAAGAGCTAAGTAGCATCTTTAATAAAGATGCACGGCTTCTTAGAAAATTGAATTTCATTAGCGACTCCTTTTGTATAATATATTCTTGAGGTTAATCAAGATACAAAAAAACAGTAATTGAATTGAAGGAATAGGTAAAGTGAAATCCTTTTCATTACTACTCCAACATAACTATTTTAAAAAGTTAAAGCAATTGCTTTAAATGCTAATGAGAATTATTATCATTTAAGATATAAAAGTCAATTTATTTTGACTAAATGTGTGAAGCGCTTAATAAATTACTTCTGTTAGTTATTATAAATTAATGTTTTAAAAAAAGAGAGATAGTTATGTCTATTTTAATGATAGATAATGCTTTGATTTATTTAATCACATTCCCGATAAATGGGAATGTGATTGATGATTATACAGTGGTTTTATTTAGAAAGAGTAACGATATCCACCGTTAATTTGTAAAAGATCGAATCGATTTCCTTTTGAACTTTCTAAATCAAAATAAATAGTGTGTTGTTGATTGAGTTGCGCACTCATACCGACACTATTATTCCACCAGTTTCCTTTAAAAGAGTGGCTCTGTCTACTTGTGTTAAGTTTATAGTAAGTATCACCATCGAATTCACGGATTATGCCTGTTTTGGCATAGAGATTGATTTTACTATTATCAGTATTAATTTCATAACCAAAAAGTGCCGATGCTCTGCCCATTAAAGAGTTATAGTTGCCCAACTTAACATTAAGTCCATTTGATGCATGAATTAATTTACCATTTTGATGACTATATGATAGTTGTGACTGTGGTTCAATATAAAAATTGTTGAATCTAAATTTCTTACCAAACTCAATCGATGCACTTAATCCATTGGTATGGCCTGAACCTTGTATCACATCATTGGCAGTATCTTTTACTTTAAAATGATTCTTTTGACGAGCATATTTTGCAATACCATCAATATACCAGCCGTTATTATCTAAATAAGTTGCATACAAACCGGTGTTAAACGATCTTAAAGAGCCATCGCCTTTACGATAATCTGGATCGCCGTAAGTCTGACCAACAAAAGCACCAATTACAAAAGGAGATTGTTCAGATAATTGTTTATCAATACCAAATTGGAATCCATGATAATTCATATCAAATTTACTTAAATTACCACCAGCGAAAGAGTCTAATTTACCTGAAAAAGCTCTTAACCACACATCACCAAATTCGCCACTATTACGCATATCCCCTAAACGTTTAAGTAAGGTTTGGTTTTCTACATAACTCATTAAATAATTTGCATTAAGAAAATTTGCACTCGCATCGGCACTTGAGCTAATTTGCGGTTTTTGATTTATGTTTTTATCATCTTTTTTGCCCGTGCTGGCTAAGATCCACTCATTTTCTTGTTTATTTAACTGATAAACGTAACCACCCAATTCAATTGCGTGATTGGTTTTAAAAGTCGCAGTATTGGTTACGGCATTATTATCTATTTCAACTAAGGTTAATTTTTCCTTTCCGGTTGTTTCACTTGCACCATTATTCGTTAAGATTAAGGTGTGCACACCTTCGGCTGATGTGTTGCGAGATATGGCTTCTGGGAATTTTGTAATGATAATTTTGTCGCCTTTTTGTGCCACAATATCGGTACGTAAATGAAAAGTTGTTTCCCCTTTTAAGCTTTCAATTTTTAGCTCACCATAACGATCATCTGCACTATCATTATTAATAAATTTTACATCACCGCGACCGGATAATTCTGTTATTTCAGAAATCTTGTCATTAATCTCCCAAAAGGCGCCTTTGGCTAGATTCATTTTTATGATTCCGGTTCTATCTTCACCTTCCTCCGGTTCATCATCATCTGGATCGCCAAAACTTAAAACGGTGCCGGTAATTTTTGACCCTTTGGCTAAATCTAAGATGATAGTTCCGCCATATCCCGCAAGAATAGTGCCGTTTATTATTGATTTATTATTTATTTTTGCTAAACCAGAACCAATGACGTAAATGCTACCATCAATAACTGAATCGTCATTTAATGTTAAAAAAGCGTTACTAATATACATTGCAGTATGGTCTTCATGGTTATTGCTAAAACTTATATTTGTTTTGCCATTAACAGTCAGCGAAGCTTGACGATTCAAATAAATTGTTCCAATACCTTCATTGGATGAGTTCATTGTTAAATTCCCATTAACGGTTAAGTCATCTCCTTGCAAATATAATGGTATGCTTTCCTCCCCTTGCATATCGATTAAAAGATTACCTTTAATTAAAGTTGAACTGATTCCATCGGGAGAATCTGAACCTATGCCTACAAAAATAGATTGACCAGATAGATCATCTTGCTCCGTTTTTTTGATAGTTACATCTTTTTCAAAAATAGTGTTACTATTTTTGATTAAATCAATACCTATATGAGTACCATAATTGTTTACATCGTAATTATGCGTAATGGGAATATTTACATTTTCAGAAAAGGTTTGAGTTCCTTGCAAAGTTAAAGCCGTAGACGTGACTGGTAGGGTTATAGCTAATCCTGCTAATAATTTATATTTCATTGTTTCATCCTTTTTGTAAATCGGATAAATATTAACAAATGATCAAATAATTTACAAAAATATGATGTATGATGAATTAATTATTTATTTATAATAGATCATTACAAATTAGTTATTTTCTATCGTTTGTCATATCAAAAATATCCATTTTAAATCAGTATTAGTCGATAATTTAGTCATTTGCATTTCAATTTTTTTCTTAACTCCTTGGAGGTTAGCATGAAACTACGTAAAGTCATGATTATTGGCGTTGGTAATGTAGGTTCAACCACCGCATATACATTAGTTAACCGTGGTATTTGTGAAGAAATTGTACTGGTTGATATAAATAAAGAGAGAACTTATGGCCATGCGCAAGATTTGTTGGATGCAGCTGCTTATCGACAAAATATGATTAAAGTTAGTTTACGTGAGTCAACTGATTGTGCGGATATTGATATCGCTATAATTACTGTAACATCAGGTTTAGCGCAAAAAAGCCGAGCTGAAGAGTTAGCTGGTACGTCTAAAATTGTTGCAACAATAGTACCGGATATGATGAAAAATGGTTTTAAAGGTATTTTTTTAGTGGCGACTAATCCTTGTGATGCGATCACTTACCAAGTTTGGCAATTATCGGGGTTGCCACGTCATCGGGTTATTGGTACGGGTGTTTGGCTTGATACAGTGAGGTTACGCCGTTTGTTAGGCGAACAAATGGATATTGGTCCACAAAGTATTGATGCTTTTATTGTGGGCGAGCATGGTGATTCACAATTTCCCGTTTGGTCACATTCATCTGTTTATGGCATTAACCTTAATCATGTAGAAAAAAACCGAATCGATTTTAATGATATTGGCAGTAAAGCAAAAAATAAAGGTTTTGAAATTGCCAAATTTAAACATTGTACCGAATATGGTATAGCCAGCACGATTACTGAAATTTGCCAACATATTTTTACCAATAGTCATAGAGCGTTAGCGCTAAGTTGTATATTGAATGGTGAGTATGGTTACAAAGATGTGGCAATTGGCGTGCCGGCTATTTTAGATCAGCATGGTATCAAAAAAATTATCGAATTAGATTTTTCAGATAATGAAAAGCAGCTATTTAAAAATAGTGTCGAGATTATTAAAGGTTATATTGCACATATTAAATAGTCGTGATTGATGCATTGTCTATTTTATACTAAGTAAACGGGTAACTTGCTAAGAGCGCTAATAACATTTAGCGTTCTTTAAAATAAACTTGTTGTAACGTTTCAGTCGTAAAAGGTATCGTCAATGTGGGCAGGCTCAGGTAAAGTTCATCACATAATGTAGTACTTTCGTTGTTGAGTTTCTGTCGATCAGTTTGTTTTTGAACTTAAAAGTAATTTGAATTGTAACAGATCAATATAAGCAAAATTGTAACTAGAAACGGTATTTTTTATTTTTTAATTTTATTAAATGACTGAATCTTGATCAGCAGGGAACACCACTCCCGTTTGTTTTCTTATTTCGGTCAAAATTTTTGATGATAGTAACGAGTAGACTAAACCGTTATGATCTAATTTTCGTTGTCGGTAGAGTTTAGCGAATTCTTCCGCTTCATAATACATATCATTACTGTGTTGTTTTAGTGTGATTTCCTTTTTTTCACCTATTCTTGGTTGATAAATAATATTTTCACAACAGGAAAGGTTTTTAATAATGAGCGATCCCTTTTCACCTTGAATCTCACTCGGAAGGTAAGAGTTGCTCACTTTTGAATGCCAAATGATGACATCAAAATCGTCATAATTAAGTAAAACACTACCATGCGCATCGACGCCTGATTCGAGTTTTACCGCACTGGCACATATTTCGTTTGGGCTTCCCCATAATCCAAGCCCAAAATTGAGTGGGTAAACACCAATATCCATTATGGAGCCATTTGAGAAGTTGGGGTTAAACGTGTTTGGATTGTTGCCATTTAAATAACTGTCATAACGACTGGAGTATTGGCAATAATTCAATAGTGCTTTGCGAATTCTGCCTAATTTTGGCAGGTAATGCGCAATTAATTGATAATTGGGTAAATAAATGGTTTTGAGGGCTTCAAAAATCAGTTGTTGGTTTTGTCGTGCTATTTCAATTAAGAGCTCAGTTTGGGACAAGTTAGAGGTTAATGGTTTTTCACAAATCACATCTTTATTGTTTTCTAACATCAGTTTAGCTTGTTCAAAATGAAGCGAATTAGGGCTTGCAATATAAACGACATCGACATTTGAATATTGGGCAAGTTGAGTTAGTTGATCAAAAACCGTCTTTACTTGATATTTTTTTGCCAGTGCATCGGCTTTATGGATATCGCGGGAATAGATAGCGGTTAATTGGTATTGTTGAGTTTGTAATGCCGCATCGATAAATTTTTCAGTGATCCAATTGGTGCCAATCGTTGCTAATCTAATCATAGTTAATCTATCTATTATTTTTAATTGCTTAAAACATCCGACTTTTTAGAGGCTATTCACTTTAACTGATAATGATTAAAGTGAATAGTTATCCTGAGTTAACGCTAATTGGTTAAAAACAGTTTTAACGATGGGTTTGCCGTTTCATTATGGTAACCGTAGCCTAAGTCGGTAAGATGTTTATCGAAATCATGACTATTGGTTTGGTCAATTTCAAATGCGGCAAGAACTCGACCATAATCAGTGCCATGGCTGCGATAATGGAACATTGAAATATTCCAGTTGGTACCGAGTGTTTGTAAGAATTTTAGTAACGCACCTTGCGATTCAGGAAATTCAAAGCTGTAAACTTGTTCTGCAATTGGCTTACATGGTTTACCGCCAATCATATAACGAACATGCAACTTAGCCATTTCATCTTCGGTAAGATCAACCACTTGATAACCAGCAGCAGCTAACTCTTGCATAATTTCGTCTTTTTCATTGGTTTTTGAAATTTTCACACCAACGAAAACGCAGGCTAAATTATCATCATGGTAGCGATAGTTAAATTCGGTGACTGAGCGTCCGCCTAAAAGCTGGCAAAATTTCAAGAAACTGCCTTTTTGTTCCGGAATCGTCACAGCTAGCAGAACTTCACGTTTCTCGCCAAGTTCACAGCGTTCAGATACATAGCGTAAGCTGTGAAAATTCAAATTTGCTCCGGATAAAATATGAGCAAGATTTTCACCGCTAATATTGTGTTGCTCGATGTATTTTTTCATTCCGGCAAGCGCAACAGCGCCGGACGGTTCAGCTATCGCCCGCACGTCATCAAACAAATCTTTTACCGCAGCGCAAATCTCATCACTATCAACAGTGACAATATCATCGATATATTGTTGGCAAAGTCTGAATGTTTCATCACCAATACGTTTTACCGCAACCCCTTCAGCAAACAGACCCACTCGATTTAAATCAACGGGTTTGCCAGCATCTAATGCGGCTTTTAAGCAAGCTGCATCGGCTGGTTCAACTGCGATCACTTTAATTGACGGCATAATTTGTTTGATTAATACCGCCACCCCAGCTGCCAGACCACCGCCACCGACTGGCACAAAAATGCGATCGAGTTTGGCATTTTGTTGTAACAGTTCCATAGCAATACTGCCTTGTCCGGCAATAACCAGTGGATGATCAAACGGGGGAATAAAAATGCGTTTTTGCTCTTTTGCTAATTCGAGTGCTTTTGCTTTTGCTTCATCAAAGTTAGCACCGTAAAGCAGTACATCGCCACCAAATCCTTTTACCGCGTCAACTTTGATATCAGCCGTCGTTAGTGGCATTACAATCAGTGATTTTATCCCTAATTTGTTGGCACAATAGGCAACGCCTTGAGCATGGTTACCGGCGGATGCCGCAATAACCCCGCATTGACGTTCTTCCGGGCTAAGGCTGGCAATCATAGCTTGTGCTCCACGTATTTTAAAGCTATGCACGAGCTGTCTGTCTTCACGTTTAACGTAAATTTGATTGTTTAATCTCGATGATATTTTATCCATTTTTTCTAATGGTGTGACTTGAGCCACATCATAGACAGCGCTACAAAGTGTGGCTTTTAAGTAGTCAGCGCCGGAAAGTTGAGTATTATGTTGTTTCACATTAACCACCTAATTTACTTTTATCTCGAACTGCCCCTTTATCTGCACTGGTTGCTAAACTGGCATAAGCTTTAAGTGCATAAGATACGTATCGGTCTCGTTGATGTGGTGTAAATGCTTTATCACCCCTTGCAAGTTCGGCAACACGGCGACGCTCAAGTTCATCTGCCGGGACATCTAACACTAATTTACGGTTTGGAATATCAATATCAATAATATCGCCATTGCGTACCAATCCGATAACCCCACCATTAGCCGCTTCGGGGGAAATATGTCCAATCGATAAGCCCGAAGAGCCACCGGAAAAGCGACCGTCGGTGATGAGAGCACAAGCTTTACCCAATCCCATTGATTTTAGATAACTTGTAGGGTAGAGCATCTCTTGCATACCGGGTCCACCTTTAGGCCCTTCATAAATAATCACAACCACATCGCCGGCAACCACTTGTCCACCTAAGATTGCATCAACTGCGTCTTCTTGACTTTCAAACACTTTGGCGGGGCCTCTAAATACAAGATTTTCAGCTGCAACGCTTGCGGTTTTAACAATGGCGCCATCTTGTGCGACATTGCCATATAACGTTGCAAGTCCGCCGTCTTGACTATAGGCATGAGCTTTGTCACGAATACAGCCATTTTCACGGTCATCATCAAGCGTATCCCAATAACAGTCTTGTGAAAATGCTTTGGTTGTGCGAATCCCTGCCGGGCCACTACGGTACATTTTTTTAACTGATTCATCTGCCGTTTGGGTAATATCATATTTTGCAAAAGTTTCTTGCAAATTAAGACCCAGCACATTGTGTACATTGCGATTTAGTAGTCCAGCTTTGTCCAGTTCAGACATGATTGACACAACCCCTCCAGCTCTATGCACATCTTCCATATGGTATTTGGCAGTACTTGGCGCCACTTTACATAAATGAGGAACTTTGCGAGATAATCTGTCAATATCGGACATAGTAAAATCAATTTCGCCTTCTTGTGCCGTTGCTAGTAGATGCAATACGGTATTGGTTGAACCACCCATTGCAATATCTAGTGACATGGCATTTTCATAAGCCGCTTTTGTGGCAATTGAACGAGGAAGATAAGATTCATCGTCATGTTCATAGTAGCGTTTAGTGATCTCAACTATTCGTTTAGCGGCATTTAAAAATAGCTGTTCACGTTGTTTATGGGTGGCAACTAATGAGCCATTACCCGGAAGTGAAAGCCCTAATGCTTCAGTCAAACAGTTCATCGAGTTTGCGGTAAACATTCCGGAGCACGAACCACAGGTTGGGCAAGCAGACTCTTCAATCGCCTCACTGTCAGCATCACTTACATTTGGATTAGCGCTTTGAATCATGGCATCGACAAGATCTAATTTGATAATTTGATCAGAAAGTTTGGTTTTACCCGCTTCCATTGGGCCGCCAGAAACAAATACGGTTGGGATATTTAATCGAAGTGATGCCATTAGCATACCGGGGGTGATTTTGTCACAATTGGAGATACAGATCATAGCGTCAGCACAATGTGCATTGACCATATATTCGACCGAATCAGCGATCAGTTCACGTGACGGTAGTGAGTAGAGCATACCACCATGCCCCATGGCAATGCCATCATCAACAGCGATAGTATTAAATTCTTTGGCAATCCCACCGGACTCTTGAATCTGTTTTGCAACTAACTGTCCAATATCTTTTAAATGAACATGTCCCGGTACAAATTGAGTAAACGAGTTAACCACTGCAATAATGGGTTTACCAAAGTCTTCATTTTTTACGCCCGTTGCACGCCATAAAGCGCGGGCTCCTGCCATATTCCGCCCTTCGACGGAGGTTGCTGAACGATATTTAGGCATTTCTTGCTCCCAAGTTTTTATTACGCAAGCGACCGATTTTTAACGGTACTTAATTTTGTATATTTAATCTTACTCTTTATGTCATCCGCTGACTTTACCAGCGGATTTTAAACAAGCACATTTTAATTAATTGGATCTAACCAACCGTATTTATCTTCAGTTTTGCCATTGAATAAACCAAAGAATGCTTGTTGGATCTGTTTAGTTATAGGACCACAACGACCAATACCAACTTGAATACGGTCAACACTGCGCACTGGGGTAATTTCAGCAGCAGTACCGGTCATAAATACTTCGTCAGCAAGATAGAGAGCTTCACGGGATAAGGTTTGTTCACGTACTTCAATACCTAAATCACGAGCAAGCGTTAATACCGCATCTCGAGTAATGCCCGGAAGTGCCGATGATGATAAAACAGGGGTAAATAAAACGCCGTCTTTAATAATAAAGAGATTTTCACCGGCACCTTCAGATAGGTGACCATGTACATCTAAAGCAATGCCTTCTTGAAAACCATTAGCACGTGCTTCAGAACCAATTAATAATGATGATAAATAGTTACCGCCTGCTTTTGCCGCTGCCGGGATTGTATTTGAGGCAACGCGATTCCATGATGAGACCATTGCATCGATACCTTGATCTAAAGCATCTTCGCCAAGATAAGCTCCCCACGGGAAGGCAGCAATCATCACATCGGTTTTATAACCGGCTGGCGGGTTGACGCCCATACCAACATCGCCGATAAACACCAATGGGCGGATATAAGCACTTTCCAGTTTGTTTTTCTTGATAGTTTGACGAGTCGCTTCCATGATCTCTTCAAGCGTGTAAGGGACAGGAAAACGGTAGATTTTGGCTGAATTTAATAGTCTTTGTGCATGCTCTTTGTGACGGAAAATAGCTGGTCCTTTATGCGTGTTATAACAACGAACACCTTCAAATACCGATGTACCATAATGTAAAGCGTGGGACATGACATGTATTTTCGCTTCCGCCCATGGAACCATTTCACCATTTAACCAAATAAACTCAGATTTTGCTGTAGAACCCATTTTGTTTTCCTCTTAAATTTTACTATATTAAGTCTATGTACTGCTTAATGTTTTATCTTTCAACGGTTAAGCATTATACAATACTTTCAATTACGTTTAACTATATAAAATTGTTAATAATGTTAATTTAACTACTTGTTTCAACGAAACAAATCACTAAAAATTGTTATTTAACCGCAATGACATCGGCTAATTTTGCAACTTGATTTTGTAAAGTTGAAAGTGAACGTTCGGTTGTTAATAGTAAAGATAGAATTAACTGCTCATTTTCAACTGTCTGCATCTGCATTTTTTCAATATGTCCACCTCGATGACGAACTACGCGTAAAATACGTTCAAGTGAGCCCAATTTATCATAAGCTTTTATGGTGACTTGATACTGTGTTTTTGTGTTCATCACTTACTCCTTAGCACTTTTTTCAAGCATATTTTCATTAGCTGCGCCCGGTGGAACTAATGGCCAAACGTTTTCCAGTTCATCAATGCAAACATGTAAAAGGTAAGCGCCCGGCGCATTAAACATGGTATCGAGCGCAGGCTCAATTTCAGATTTTTTACTGATCGTTTGACCGGGAATATCAAACGCTTTAGCCAGCATTAAAAAGTCCGGATTGTCTGATAGATTCGTTTCACTGTATCTTTTATTAAAAAATAGCTCTTGCCATTGACGAACCATACCTAAGCGTTGATTATC
Source organism: Gilliamella sp. B3172 (assembly GCF_026536465.1). Taxonomy (NCBI): domain Bacteria; kingdom Pseudomonadati; phylum Pseudomonadota; class Gammaproteobacteria; order Orbales; family Orbaceae; genus Gilliamella; species Gilliamella sp. B3172. The sequence continues at coordinate 489,799 of NZ_JAFNOA010000001.1, forward strand.
AATTAGTACAATTTTAACGGGTAATTTTTTGCGTTTAACCGTGGTCAACTCTTGAACATTCATCATAAAAGAGCCGTCGCCCGATATACAGATAACTAAGTCATCAGGTCTGGCCATTTGTGCGCCGACAGCTGCCGGCAAACCAAATCCCATTGTCCCAAGCCCACTTGACGTAATAAAGTTTTGCGGGTGAGTAAAACGCATGTGCTGTGCAGTCCACATTTGATGTTGTCCAACATCGGTGGTGATAATGGTATTTTGCGGTTTACGTTCTGAAATCCTTTTTAATAATGCAGGCGCATAAATTGCCTCACCGGGATGATCATAGCGAGTAGGGTGTAATGTTTTTAATTCTTCAACTCTTTTATGCCAATTGGCTATTGATACGGTAACATCGAGTTGGGGTAAAACCTGTTTGATATCGCCTTGTAATCCTAAATGTGTTTGGCGTAATTTGTTTATTTCAGACTGGTCAATATCAACATGGATCACTTTAGCATGGCGAGCAAATTCATTTAATTTGCCTGTCACTCTGTCATCAAAGCGTACTCCCAACGCAATTAATAAATCGCACTCTTGTACCGCTAAATTAGCGGCTTTTGCTCCATGCATGCCGACCAACCCTAAATAGTAAGGATTAGTGAGATCAGCAACGCCAAGCCCTTTTAAGGTTGAGACACTCGGTATTTGTGTCAGTGACATAAAGTCTCTTAACTCGGTTATTGCGCCAGAAAGCCCCACGCCGCCACCAATATATAACATAGGTTTTTTGGCGTCGGTGATCATTTGTTTAGCAAGTTTTATCTCATCTTGAGAAATTGGGAATAATTGAGCATTATTAACAGAAGAATTTTTATTGGCAGGCGTTAAATAGTGTTGATAGTCAAGGTCGGCAAGCTGGATATCTTTCGGAACATCGATTAATATTGGTCCCGGCCTGCCTGAGTGGGCTAAAGTGAAAGCCTCCTGCAAAATATTGGGTAAATTTTGCGGATTATCGATTAAATAACTATGTTTAGTGCAGGCAAGCGATAAACCCAAAACATCAACTTCCTGAAAGGCGTCGGTGCCAATTAAATTTGTAGGAACTTGACCGGTTATTGCAATCACTGGGACAGAATCAATAAGTGCATCGGCAAGTCCGGTAATAATATTGGTCGCTCCGGGGCCCGATGTGGCAATACATACGCCAATTTTACCGGTAGAACGTGCATAACCAATTGCGGCCATTGCGGCACCTTGTTCGTGACGGCATAACACATGTTCAATACCGCCGTCATAAAGCGCATCATATAGAGGCATAATTTGCCCACCGGGATAACCAAAAACGGTGGTCACGTCTTTTTCTTTTAAGGTTTTTACTATCCACTGTGTTCCTAACATTTCTTCCTCACTTGTCATATTTTGCTCATCCATTGTTCATAAAAAAACCCCCGCTTTTAGGGGCGGGGGTTTTTGATTTAATGTATGAACATATTTTAATTCAAAAAACGCCCCCGCGCTGGAATAATGACCACGCTGACAATAATGTTGATGAGGACGATTTTGAGTGAAAATTTCATGATGTTAAATATTAATTTTTTGTCATTTTCTAAAATTATTTTTAAACAAAATACTCGATTTAAAAAAAAGTGCAACTGTTTTTTAACGCTTTTGTCATGTACCCACAAATGTTTGTCAAGAAGTTTCAGAAAATACCTACGTTTAAGTATAAAAATAACTATTTTTACTGTTTTTTTGGTAATTTGTCTAATATTGGTGTATAAATATTAATCAAAATAAGAAGCTGAGCAATAAGCTATTTTAAATTATTGCTTCTTAATGCTGGTAATAACATGAATAATAAATAACGAATAAGAGATATCAATATGAAAAGTATTAAAATAATTTTCTTTTTGATGATCAATTTAGTTTTATTTAGTTGTGATAATGCTAAGCAATCTTCTGATAATAAAGCCAGTAATAATCCAAATGCCGCATTACAAGACTCGGTGATCGATCCGATAAAAAGTGCATTACCTATCGAGATTGATAGCCTTACAACACTGTTTGGTGTATATAAGGATAAAGATACCATTAATTATCAATATCGAGTCATCAATACACCCGAACAAGCTTTATTACTCACCACCACACTTAGTACAATTCGTATGGAATTACTTAAGGCATATTGTGAAAATAACAAGGATATGCAAGATTTGAAAACAGCCTTTCCGCAAGGTGCAAATTATCATTATTTTATTGATGATAAAGAAGTTGTGATTATCGAGCTAACACCGGCAGATTGTCAGCTAAATTAACGCACATATATTTATCATTTATAATCGCTAGTTTAGTTAAACTTTATTTGATAAACTAAATTGACTACATCGCGTAGCAACACCAATGGATCGACCATAATTATCCTAAGCATTACGGGATTAATTGTGAAAAGCCGTCTTTATTGTGGATTGAATTTCTACTTTATCTCTACCTATGATTTACAGCGTTTTATTAAACTTTAAAAATAGATGATCTTTAATTATTAATAAATATAATTACTTGAATTAATTAAATATTTTAAAGATATAAAATATGCTTAACAATAGGATTTTGTGATTATTAATTGATTTCATTTAAGTTATATTGAATTTGTCAACAAATACAAGCCTAACTTAGGAGAAAATTATGACTGAACAAACCTATGACCCAACCAAAAAATATCATCATACTAAATTCCCAAAACAAAAACAGACACCGCCGGGATTACAATGTGAAATGAAACCAATCCCTGATTGTGGTGAAAAGAGCTATCATGGTCACGGTCGCTTAGCTGGACGTAAAATGCTTGTCACTGGGGGAGATTCAGGTATCGGACGCGCAGCCGCAATTGCTTATGCCAAAGAGGGTGCAGATGTGGCAATTAACTATCTGCCATATGAAGAAAAAGATGCGAAAGAGGTTGCTAAAGTTATTGAGTCTGTTGGACGTAAAGCAGTTTTAATTCCCGGTGATTTAAGTGATGAAGATTTTTGTAAAAAGCTGGTTAAGCAAGCACATACTAAACTGGGTGGTTTAGATAATTTAACTTTAGTTGCAGGTAAACAAACTGCGGTTGAAGATATTATGAAATTGACTACAGAACAAGTTAAGAAAACTTTTGAGATCAATGTTTTTTCATTATTTTGGGTCACTAAAGCGGCGTTAGGCTATTTAAAACCAGGATCAACTATTATTACAACGTCATCTGTTCAAGCCTTCCAACCTAGTGCTAATTTATTAGATTATGCATCAACTAAATCAGCAATCATTGCTTTTACTCGAGGATTAGCTAAACAATTAGGTAGTAAAGGCATTCGTGTCAATTGTGTGGCACCAGGTCCGGTTTGGACTCCATTACAAGTCTGTGGTGGTCAGCCAAGTGATGTTATCCCTGAATTTGGTATGCAAACGCCGTTAAAACGTGCAGGGCAACCGGTTGAACTTGCTGGTGTTTATGTTCATTTAGCTTCTGAAGAATCTAGCTATACTACGGCTGAAACTTACGGTGTTACTGGTGGTATGCATACTAACTAATCATCATTTTAACAGCAAAATAACTTATGGTCATTTTGCTGTTATGTTGTGCTAGGAAGTTAACTTATTTCAATCGAGGGGCGATAGTGAGTCATATCATCATCGCCACAGTCAAAAATAAAAACAAGGGCAATAAAATGAAACTTTTTAAAGTAATCTCCTTAGCTGTATTGGGTCTTTTCTTAGTTAACTGTGATAATTCAAAATCAACTGTTAATGACCTTCAACAAAAAGCGGAACAAGCTGGTGCTGAAATTAGTGATAAAGCCAAAGATCTCTATCAACAAACCAAATCACAAACGCAAGATATTTTAGATAAAGTAAAAGAAGGTAATTATAATTTAGCGCAAGATTTAGCAATCAAAGGTATTAAGCAAGAATTACCACTGACGATCGATCAAAATACGGCATTAGTAGATGTATCAAAAGATGATAAAACAATTAATTATAAATATGCCGTTAATGGGATAGCTAAAGAAGCATTTGACTCAGATAGTAATCAAAAAATGGTATTTAATAAATTACTTGATGTCTATTGCAGTAAAGATGTTACGGTAAATGCGATAAAATTAGCATTCCCTAATGGCGCTAATCATAATTATTATATCAATGATGAAAAAGTATTATCACTCAATGTTAAACCAAGTGATTGTGATAATAGATAGTTTCCAATATTTGATCGAAGAAAAAGGGCTGATAGTAGCCCTTTTTTTATTTGCGAAACATCAGCTATTATTCAAAGCCAACATTTTATTGCATGGCTGGTTTATATAAACTCATTAAGTTGATTTGAATAAACACTTTAAGGTATTGATCATTTTTAAGATGAGTTAATCGCTATTTTAATATTATTGATTGATACCTTGTATAAGTGATTACAGATAGCGATATTCAATCTATACTTACCTACAGATGATACTAAGCGTACTTTTTGCAAACAATATTAATTGTGCTCAAATTAATCATTGTAAAATCATGTTATAAGATTAAAATTGCATTGAGCACCATTGGTTTTAATCAACAATAAGTTAATCGTTAATTTCAATTGTAAGGTAATGAAATGAAATATTTAAAATTAGCCATAATAATGGCTAGCAGTTTGGTCTTATTTAGTTGTGATAATTTTCAAAAAAAGAACGCTCAACAACAATTAGCCATTAAAATGATAAGAAAAGAACTGCCGATAAAATATGACGAACATACAACACTGACAGATGTAGACGCAATTGATGATATATTAGTTTATAGGTATGATTTTGAAGGATTAGATGAAGAAACGTTGAAATCAAAAGCGTTTCAAGATGATACCCGCGTAGAAACACTTGTAGAGTATTGTAAAGTTGACTCGGAATTGAATGCTTTTAAAGAAAATTTTCCAAACGGTCTAAGGTTCAGCTATTTTCTTAATAATAAAGAAGTATCATCTGTATCGATTAAACCCAGTGAATGCGATAAGTGATGACCCAAAAATTTGTTAGTTTATTTTTCTGGTAGCAAATTATTTGTTTATAAAAGGTTAGCCCTGTTAACACAGGGCAACAGTATTGTATTTGTATTAAATAATTAATCTAATTGTTTACCTTTGGTTTCGGGTATTAAAAACACAAATGCGGCAGCTGACAATAAGTAAGCGGCAGAAAGTAATGCCAGAGCATAACTAATAGAATATACCGTGGCAAAATAAGCAATAAGCACTTGCGAGACGCCGGCAATTCCACGTCCTACATTAAAGATAATATTTTCAGCGCTTGAACGGGCATCTGTTGGGTAATGTTCAGCGAGTAAAGCACCATATCCGCCCATCATACCATTAACAAAAAAGCCAATAATAGCACCGAAAATGATAAGTACCAGCATATCCGTTTGTTGAAAATAGAACCAGATAGATATCGCGGAAACGAGAAGAAATATAATATAGGAAGGACGTCGTCCGACTTTATCGCAAAGCCAACCAAAGATAATAATACCTAACGACATACCAATGGTGGTGGAAATAGTCCAAAACATCGTGTTTTTAAATGGTAATTGAAGTTCGGTGGCTATCATATTTGGCATCCAAACCATCAATCCATAAAAGCCAAAATTTTGTACGGCACACGCTATAGTTAATCCAATTGTGGTTGCGGTTGTTTTTGGGCTTTTAAAAAGCTTATGAATGGCAATTTTATTTTTATTTTGATCTTTTAAATTTTGCCAGATTTGCGGCTCTTTTAACCCTTTACGTGTCCAAGCAACAAATAATGCGGGCAAAACACCAATGGCAAAAACCCAGCGCCAGCCATAGATTTCGCCGACAAAATTAACAGATAATGCGGCTAAAATAATACCTAGTTGAAAGCCTAAGGCAACAATTGCTGTTGCTCGTGAACGTTTCTTTTTAGGCCAGCTTTCTGAAACAAGTGTCATGCCGATACCAAATTCGCCACCAAGGCCTAGCCCACTTAAAAATCGGAAAACTAAAAAGCATTCATAATTAGGTGAAATTGCGCAAAGACCGGTAAAAAAGGAGAAGATTAAAATAGTCCAGGAAAATACTCTTACCCGTCCATATTTATCTGCAAGGACGCCAAATAAGATCCCACCAAGCACAGCCCCTAATAGGGTAACAGACGTCAATGTACCTAAATCGGTATTTGTCAAATTAAAGGTAGCACCAATTAGGCTAAAACAGACGCCTAATATCATCATATCCATGCCATCTAATGCGTAACCTACAGTTGATGCAAAAAGTGTTCTTTTTTGATAAGGCGTTGTTTCAATGCTTTCATTTTCAGCTTGCGTGACTATGTCTGCTTGAGTTTTCATGAGTACCTCTAATTATTAAAAGATAGATGCTAAATATCAGCATTTTGGTGATGTTCTATTCGTCTTTAGACGGAGGGTGTTGTTAAGCGAGGCAAGTATATACTCAAAACATTTAAAAATCCAAATTAAAAAGCGAAAATAGTGATATTTATTCGACAATAAAGACTAAAAAGTACAATTATTATTAAAATCCAATTTAGAAAGACTCTTTTTGTTTTTTTACGTCAGTTTTTTAAGATAACGGAAAACAATATTTTCCGCCGATAGTCCATTCGGCGGAATTATGGTTTTATTCCTGATCTTGAAAATACCAGAATCCACAATTAACAAAATGAAGCATTACTTTAAGCGTTTCTTCATGGTGCAGTTGATCATAGCTCAGTGTTTCTGATTGACAAAGCAGATCAATTACTTCTATCGGTAGTGGGATTTTCTTGCCATGAATATAACCGGCATTTTCAATTTTAACTATCCGTATACTTGGTACTCGGTGTAGTTTTGCGCCTGATTTAAGTAACGCTTCAAACTCATCTAAATCATAAGTTGGTTCAACCGGTAGAATGTTAAGCTCGTGCATTGGTATGGTAATATGTTTTCCAAACCAATCGTTAAATAGCTGTGGATTTTTGATTAAATCAATCATCTGATTTTGTAATTTTTCCAGCTCATAAGGCTGAACTCGATAAGGATCTTTTGGTAGTTTCAAATCAGGGTCTTGATAAAAAATTCCATTGGGTAAATTATCAATAACATAATCGGCAAAACCACTGAGTAATTCTTGCGATGTTTGCGTTCTAAATCCAACTGAATAGCTTAACGATTCTCCGATTGATACGCCATTATGTGGAAAACCTATCGGGATATATAAGATATCGCCAGCAGTAATTTCTTCATCAATAATAGGTTGATAGCTTTCTACATGCAATAGGGCTTTATGGGCGCTAAATTGTTTATAGTTTGGATTACGATCACCAACTTGCCAACGGCGACATCCCATACCTTGAATAATAAATACATCGTAGTTATCGATATGGGGACCCACACCAGCGCCTTGTGTTGCATAAGATATCATTAAATCTTCAAACTGCCATTGCGGTATACATTTAAAAGGTTCCACTAAGGTTGCTGCTTGTTCATGCCAATGATCGACTGCTTGCACCAATAAACTCCAGTGATCTTCGCCTAAATTGCTAAAATCAATAAAAGGTCCAAATTTGGCGTCCCATTTACCGTCTTTATTGGTCACAATTCGGCTGTCAATTTCTTCTTCCATTGCCAAACCGGCCAACTCATCCGGTGTGATTGGATCAACAAAGTGGCTAAAAGCATCTCGTAAGATAACCGGCTTTTTTTGCCAATAGTTGGTTAAAAAATCATTCCAATCAATGTTTAACTTGTTACTCATTTAATGCCCCTTGTAAATTAAATAATTGACAAAAGTTATGCGTTGTTTGCTTTGCAATTTCTTGTAGAGAGACCCCTCTAAGTATTGCTAAATATTGTGCAACTTCCCGAACATAAGCAGGTTGGTTTTCTTTACCTCGATAGGGAACAGGTGCCAAATATGGTGAATCGGTTTCAATTAATAGGCGATCGAGTGGAACAAATTTGGCGACTTGACGAAGTGACTCTGCATTTTTAAACGTAATAATGCCGGAGAACGAAATGTAAAAGCCTAAGTCCAATAGTTGTTTTGCTGTTGGTATATCTTCAGTGAAACAATGTAGAACACCAGAATGGACATGCTCATCTTTCAATATTCTCAGTGTATCTTCTCGAGCGTTACGGGTATGGACAATAATTGGTTTACTGAGTTTTCTTCCAAGTTCGATATGCGCTTTGAAGTTGGCTTGCTGTAATTCGATGTTATCTTGTTGGTAGTAGTAATCCAATCCTGTCTCACCTAATGCCACCACATTGTCTTGTTGGGCTAAGGTTAAAAATCGGTTGGCATCATAGGGCTCATCATCTAAATTTAGAGGATGAATACCACAGGAAAAAGAGCATTGAGACCGATACGGCATCAATAAATTTTTCATCGATTCATAGCCAGAAAGTGTGGTCGCTACACTTAAGCAGTGTTTAACATCGTTGTCAGTAGCGTGTTGTAAAACATCTTCAATGGACTTGTTGCTCAAGTCCAAGCTGTCCAAATGACAGTGCGAATCTATTAAAAACATAAGAAAACTCTTTTAATTATCAGAATATTGTTCAAAATCACGGACAGGTTTAATCGTTGACCAAGAGCGGCATGCAGGGCATAACCAATAGATTGAATTGACAGTAAATCCACATTTTTGGCAACGATAATTAGGCACAGCTTTAATTTGTTCGCCAACCATGTTACGTAAAAGTAATAAACTTTCTTTCGCTTTACCTTGCTCAGCATCAGCGACATGATAATTCATCAGTCGGTAAAAACCTTTTAAATTGGGGTGTTTTAATAAAATTCGATACAGATAATATTGAGCAGCATCTAAGCCATTTTTCTGTTCGATAAGATCTGCAAGCATTAACTCTGCAATATTGCCGGAATCTTGTTCGACACAAACTTCTAAAAACTGTTGGAATTCATATAAATTATTAATATTTATATAACACTCTTTAAGTAAAGGTAAAGCTTCACCAATAAAGGCTTTATCTTGATATAAAATACGTTTAAATGATTCGATAGCTTGCTCAGTTTTATCTTGAACCATTAAAACCCGACCTAGCATTAATGACGTTCGTGCACAGTTGGCATCGGCTAAAGCCGATTTTTGTAATAAACTATAGGCACGATCGAGATCATCATTGGCTATTGCCAGTGAAGCTAATTCACAATAAAACTGTGCAATATAGGTTTTATATTGGGTATAACCTAATTTAACTAGTTTAGTTGCGGCGTTGATAGCATTAATCCATTCACTGGTAGCTTGATAGATGATTATCAGTTGCTGTAAGGCATTTTGCTGAAAATCTTCTTCTTCAACCAGCTGCAAAAACATCTCTTCTGCTCGATCATAAAGCCCGGCAACCATATAATCACGCCCTAATTGCTGAATGGCTAATAAACGTTGATCAAATGATAGCGATGAACTTTCCATTAATGCTTGGTGTATTCGTATAGCTCGATCAACTTCGCCTCTGGAACGAAATAAATTACCTAAAGTAAGATGCGCTTCAAGCGTACCGTCATCTTCTTTTAACATATCGAGGAAGAGATCAACGGCTTTATCTTTCTGATTAGACAAAAGGAAATTAAGACCATCGACATATTCGCGCGATAATCGGTTAGATTGGTTTAAAAATTTTTGCTTTGCATTTCTATCCCCCATATACCAACCATAAGCGGCGGCAATCGGTAGTAATAGAAATAACAGTTCAAACATAATCGTTTATTCTAATTGATTTTAGTTAAGTTCGTTTGTTGCAAATTTGACATCTGTTCGTCATATTTCTTCTGTAAATTTATCAGTTTTCGATTCGTTGCCATATGTTTTATCTTATATTTTATAAGAAAATAGCCGGTTAATATCCAACCAACAATAAATCCAGAACCGAATACAATAGCAAGTAAAACAGAAAGTCGCATTTCTGATTTTGCAATAAGGTAGTTAAATGACACAACTTGATCATTGGCAGAACCAATAGCAATAGATAAGGCGAAAATAACAATTATCAAGATAATTGATATGATAAATTTCATAATGTTGACCTTTGTTTATATTTATTTTTACTTAAACGTCTATAGAATCTGAAACTTCTTTACAAAATTAGTAATTTCTAAATTATCTATCTAATATATGCCATTTTCTAGCATAAAAACAGCAGATTAATGAAATTAACCAAGCAAGTAGTAATCCACAGATCAAATCAATTGGGCAATGCATCCCTAACAATATTCGACTTAATTCAATGAGTAAAGCCCAAATACCCAGCAAAGAAACAATAATGTAATGGCGTCTAAAGCTAAGCAGACTAATGGCTAAAAATGCCCATGTTGCTGAAAATAACGTATGTCCGGAAGGAAAAGAGTAACCTGTTTCACTTTGCCAATGTTTTGCTAACCAGTTTGGTATGGGGTGTGAATTGGCTAATAAATTTTGGATAACTGCTTTTCTCTCTGATTTTGGTAATGAGTAAAATTGTTTATCATTCAGATTATATTCTTTACCCAGCCATAAGACATAAGGTCTGCTTTGTGCTGTTTGCGATTTTATGATTGTTTTAACTATCTGACCGCCTAACATAGCCATGACTAATAGTAACCACAATAGTATAACATTTTTTTTCGTTTTTCTTGGAATTAACAAGCAAAACATAACAAAGAGCATAATCGAAGTGATGATCGCCCACGGGTAACTTGCAGTTTCAGTAATCCAAAAAAAATATTTGGAGGTATTATCTATTGACTCTGGTTGCCAATGCCAATTTGTGGCTATAATAGCAAAAGGAACTATTAAGAAAATAGTCAGTGCTGCTATTGTTTTTTTAATTACTAACCCCATTTAAGAACTCAACTAAGCATAAATTGCTATCTATTTTAGCATGGAAGGTAAGTTTTTTAAAAAATCTTATCTGTGTTTTATTTTATACGGAGACAATAATGCAATTAAAAAAGGTTGCCCAAGCTAAACTGCCAACACCATGGGGATGTTTTACGCTTATCGGATTTGAGGAAATTGCAACCGGAAAGGAACATGCAGCTTTAGTATTTGGTGATATTACCGACCAAACGCCAATCTTAACCCGAATTCACTCCGAGTGTTTAACGGGCGATGCCTTATTTAGTTTACGATGTGATTGTGGTTTTCAGTTAGAAGCTGCTTTAAAGCAAATAGCAAAACAAGGGCAGGGTATTTTAATTTATCATCGTCAGGAAGGACGTAATATCGGTTTACTCAACAAAATAAGAGCTTATGCATTACAAGATCAAGGGCTTGATACTGTTGAAGCGAATGAGCAGTTAGGTTTTGCGGCTGATGAACGTGATTTTACGCTTTGTGCCGATATGTTAACTTTACTGGGGGTATCCCAGATTCGGCTATTAACAAATAATCCGCAAAAAATTAAAGTTCTTGAACAATCTGGCATTAAAATCACCGAGAGAGTTCCGTTAGAAGTGGGTGAAAATCCAAATAATGAACACTATTTAGAAACCAAAGCCAATAAAATGGGGCATTTGCTTCATCTACATCATTGTAATCATTAAATTCTGACCAGTGTGATTAATCACAATTCAATGTAAACTTAAGGTCAAAATGTTTTTAAAATGATATACCTCAAAAGTGTTTTAAAACAATTTTGAGGTTATTATTATCCAACGTGATTAGGGAAACCCAAACGACTTTGCAAACTAGCAAACTTAATTAACCAGGAAATCAACGAAGGAATTGACTGAGTTAATCATTGTCGCAACGTAACTGACCACCATTAGCCCACTGATCTTTTGACAACTCATGAATAATGATTTGTACCGCTTCGGGTTTACAATTTAACGTTTCAGCAATAGCTGCGGTTACTCGTTTTACCATTTCTCTTTTTTGTTCAATTGTACGACCTTCTAAAAAGTCTATCACGACATTTGGCATTGTTTTCTCCTACTGATTAATCGATGCAAGTTGTGCATCAGATAATGCGATTTCTTGATTGTGACAAATGCCAATACCAGATTGAATAATCTTTTCTGCTATCGCTTTGGCTTCATCTAGTGAATGCATTTTATAAGTACCACACTGAAATTCATTAAGCTCGGGGATCTGCGCTTGCGATGCAACGTTTAACACATCATGCATCGATTTTAACCATGCATCGACTACTAACGATTCATCAGGTTGGCCAATCAAGCTCATGTAAAATCCTGTACGGCATCCCATTGGTGAAATATCGATAATTTCAACTTTGTCACTATTTAGATGATCTCGCATAAAACCAGCAAATAGATGTTCAAGAGTATGGATGCCTTTTTCAGGTAATAGCGCTTTGTTTGGAACAGTAAAGCGAAGATCAAATACGGTAATGTTGTCACCTTTAGGCGTTACCATAACTTTAGCAACACGTACAAAAGGTGCTTTCATTTTAGTATGATCGACTTTAAAACTATCTAATAAAGGCATATTTTTCTCCTTGAGTTACTTTGTTTAGCTATTTTGATTCAATAGCTAAAGATATTCCAGCTTATTTTATCTTGATTCATTCAATAAATTTAACATTTCTTGTTCGTCAATAACTTTAACGCCTAGCGCTTGTGCTTTTTCTAATTTAGAACCTGCTGCCTCACCGGCGATAACCAAATCGGTATTTTTTGATACGCTACCAGTGACTTTTGCCCCAAGTTGTTTCAATTTGTCTTTCGCTTCATCACGTGTTAATACCGATAAGGTACCGGTTAACACAACCGTTTTGCCGGAAAATGGTGAATCGGTGGTTACGGTTTGAGCTTGTGGGTTAACATCTTGCCAATGAATACCAATCTCATCACTGGTTAATTGCTCAATGACGTTGCGGTTATGAGGTTCTTGAAAAAAGTCGATAATACTTTCCGCGATAATCGCTCCAACATCGTTGACTGTTTGTAGTTGTTCCAGCGAAGCATCTTCAATCGCTTTTAAGTTACCCAGCTGATTGACTAAATTTTCAGCCGTCACTTCCCCAACATTTGGAATACCAAGCGCAAAAATAAATCGGCTTAACGTTGTGGCTTTTGATACATCTAAGGCATTTAATAAATTTTTGGCAGATTTTTCCCCAACTTTATCTAAGCTGCATAAGGTTGGGACATTGAGTTTATAAAGATCTGCCGGTGTTTTAACATAATCTTTATCAACTAATTGTTCGATTAGCCTATCGCCCATACCATCTACATTCATAGCTCGACGAGAAACGAAATGTTTTAAGGCTTCTTTGCGTTGTGCCGGGCAAATTAATCCACCAGCACATCGTGAAACGGCTTGTCCTTCATCCCGCACAATTAATGAGCCACAGATAGGGCAGTGGGTTGGAAACACAATCGCTTTGGTATCATTCGGTCTACGGTCTTTAACCACAGCAACTATTTTAGGTATGACATCACCCGCACGGCGAACGGTAACATAGTCACCTTCACGGACGCCTAATCGCTCAATTTCATCACTATTATGTAGTGTAGCATTACTGACAATAACGCCAGCAACTGATACCGGTTCTAGCCTTGCAACCGGGGTGATTGCGCCAGTTCGCCCAACCTGAAAATCAACTTTATTCAGTCTGGTTACTTCTTCTTGAGCCGGAAACTTAAATGCGGTTGCCCAACGTGGTGCTCGGGCAACAAAGCCAAGCTCTTCTTGTAAGGCAATACTGTTAACTTTTATAACAACGCCGTCAATATCAAAACCTAACGACATGCGTTGTTCGCCGATTTGGTTAAAATAGTCTAACGCCGCTTGTGCGCCTAGACGTTTTTCGACTTTATCGCTAACAGGCAGTCCCCATGCCTTTAATTGCATTAAACGTTGGTAATGGGTATCGGGTAACTGAGCGCCTTCAACAATCCCAACACCATAACAAAAAAAGGTTAATGGTCTTTTGGCTGTAATTTTGGGATCTAATTGTCTGAGTGAACCTGCGGCAGCATTACGAGGGTTTGCAAAGACTTTTTCATTACGTTTTTCTGCATCGCTATTGAGTTTAGCAAAGCCTTTATGTGTCATAAATACTTCGCCTCGCACTTCCAAACGTGCAGGAATATTCTCACCAAGTAATACTAGCGGAATGGTTTTAATGGTTTTGACATTAGCCGTAATATCTTCGCCTGTAGTGCCATCACCACGAGTTGCAGCTTGTACAAATTGACCATTTTCATAGAGCAAACTGACCGCCAAGCCGTCAAGTTTAAGTTCACAGCAATACTCGACTTCATGATTATCATCAAGATGTAAGCGATCTTTAACTCTTTTGTTAAATGCGATAAAGCTTGCTTCGTCAAACACATTATCCAATGACAGCATCGGTAATTCATGTTTAATAGAGGCAAACTGCGATAACGGTGTGCCGCCTACTCGTTGAGTTGGTGAGTCAGCTGTAATTAAATCCGGGTGCAGCTGTTCTAAAGATTGTAATTGTTTAAATAATTTATCATATTCTACGTCAGGAATTTGAGGGTCATCGAGCACATAGTAACAGTATTCATGATGTCTGATCAGATTACGTAAAGATGTTAACTGTGCAACGACATCCTGTGTTGATACAGATTGATTTGATGAATGTTCAGTTCTATTTGATTGTGACATGATTGTAGGCTCTTAAATTGAAACGCAGGTTTTAAGGATTATCATTTAATTTGTATTAATATCAATAATATTAGATACAATAACGATTTATTTTTAAAGGTTCTATAAAAGATTAATTAATAAGTTTCACTCCATGCACCAACATCAGTTGGTGGCATGGTAGTATTTTAGAATTGCTAATTTTTAAACGATTAACTTTCGTTACAGGCTTTTTTAATACGTTCTTTATAACTATCAATTTTCTGTGGTGTCATCATATGATGTTCATCATCTAATACCACGCCATTGACATCATCAGCGATACGTTGGGCTGTTTGTAGCATTAACTTGAAATTTTGTTGATTATTGCCGTGTGTTGGTGCAACCATAAAAATTGACACACCTGGTGTAGTAAATTCATGCATGGTTTCCGGATCTAAATAACCTGGGCTAACCATATTAGCTAAACTAAACAAGATAGGGCCATTACCTGCCGGGTCAAGGTGACGGTGGAATATTTTCATATCGCCAAATTGAAATCCTGATTGCATTATACTGGCAAGTAGGACATCGCCTTGTAATAATTGTCCTTTTAGACCTGTCACGTTTAATACAATAATCTCCATTGGATTTTCTTCGGTATAATCCACATTGAGTTTTTCTTGTTTATAGCTTTGTTCATTTGCCTTAGCCGTGTTTACTTCACTGCTAACACGCTGTTCAGCTTGCTTATTGATTTTTGGTTCAGTTACCGGTGAGTCTTCAAATATCTCTTCTTTAAAGTTTACTGTAGATTGAGATTGCTCGTCATCTTGTTCTTTATCTTCTTGAATATCATCAATAAATAAATCGACTTGCTGAGGTGTATTTTCGATTCTTTCTTCTTTTGGCGTCTCTTCTTGAGCCGTTTCTTCAACCGTTTTATTTTTCGGATTAAGTAAAATCACATCATCTTCTTCATTATTGTAAATATCTTCGAGTGCTTGAGTATTTTGCGGGACTTTATCCTTTTGGTCCGATTTAAATAGGGAAGAACGTTCTTTTTTATTGATCCAAAATCCATGAATCAATAGAGCAATAATGACCAAGGACGCAACAACAATTAGAACAATACGTAAATTATCCATAATACCCATCTCAGATTTAAATTAAATATAGACTCAAATTATTCAATAATGTTATTGAATAAAACTGATTTCAGAGTTTAACAATGTTAAATTTTTTACTATTTATTAGTAAGCTATATTCGTACAAACTATAGCAGCTATAGTTATTAGTATAACATTTTATTTAAAATACTTTAATAGCACGAAAAATCAATAAATATATTACTTTATTTCTAGAAATAATGATAATAGATAAAATAATTTTTTTATTCCTTGTTTTTCTAATGCTAATTTTTAGAACTCTGTGCTATTAACTTGTAAAGATACTTACAATCTATGCATATTTTTTGTAAAATCCTCGGTTACTTTTAAATAAGATTTATTGTTATTAAAAAAATAATTATTAAGTTTACTGAGGTCATTTTTATATGAGATTTAACAAACTATTATTAACCGTACCAGTTGCAATAACTAGTCTGTTTCTACTAACGAGTTGTGATAATGGTAAATCGCAGGGCGGTAATAATCAAATTCCAAAGGTAACCGTTTTTAAAGTGGAACCGCTAAACTACACCTTAAAAATAAATTTACCAGGACGCGTTGTTGCATCTCAAATCGCTGAAATTCGACCTCAAGTCAGTGGGATTGTATTAAAACGTGAGTTTGATGAAAGTTCTAATGTGAAAGCCGGACAGTCGCTTTATCAAATCGATCCTGCCATTTATCAAGCCAATTATGATAGCGCAGTTGCAAACGTTGCCAGCGCAAAAGCTAATGCCAAAATTGCTCAACTTACTTTAAAGCGTTATGCAGGTCTATTGACCAGTAAGTCAATCAGTCAGCAAGAATACGATAAAGCAAATGCTGATGCTCAACAAGCAGAAGCAAGTGTATTGGTCGCACAAGCTGCTGAGCATGCTGCTAAAGTGAACTTAGATTATACTAAAGTTTACTCGCCAATTGATGGTTATATCGGTCGCTCAAGTGTCACTGAAGGGGCTTTAGTTTCTGCGGGACAATCAGCGCCGTTAGCTTTAGTTCAGCAACTTGACCCAATTTATGTTGATATGACAGAAGCGGCGACTCGTTATAACAAATATCTTCAAGACCAAAACGTGATCTATGAACCGGCTAAAGGCAATAATGTTGAACTATTTTTTAATGACGGTTCTAAATATGCAGAGCCAGGAAGCATTAAATTTTCAGACATGACGGTTAATGAAACTACCGGTACCGTAACGTTACGTTCCCAATTCCCTAACCGTGAAGGCAAAATCTTACCGGGCATGTTTGTTAAACCACAAATGACGCTAGGGTATATACGAAATGCAGTACTGGTACCGCAACAAGGTATTACCAGTAATGCTAAAGGTCAGTACACAGCTAAAATCTTAAAACCAGATTATACAATTGAATACCGTCAAGGTATTAAAGTTTACACCGGTATCGGCGGATACTGGATCGTGACCGAAGGAATTAGTATTGGTGAACAAGTCATTACAACCGGGTTATTAAATTTAACCGCAGTTGAATCTGGTAAACCAATGCAAGGTTTAGTTGTTGGTACGCCGGCTACACTCACTCAAGAACAGTTAGATAATATCATCGAAAACAGCGTGAAATAAAACAGGGGTAGATTTAATTATGGCTAAGTTTTTTATTGATAGACCTGTTTTTGCATGGGTAATTGCTATCATGATGATGCTCGGCGGCGCTTTATGTATAAAGCTGTTAGCTGTTGAACAATATCCCGATATCGCACCACCAGCTGTTACTGTCTCTGCTGTATATCCGGGCGCTGATGCTCAAACAATTGAAAATACCGTTACTCAGTTAATTGAACAGAATTTAACGGGATTAGATAATTTAATTTATATGAAATCAACCAGTAGTGCTCAAGGGGTTGTGCAAACTACCCTTACTTTTGCGCCTGGTACTAGTCCTGACTTTGCGCAGGTGCAAGTGTTAAATAAAGTTGAAAGTATTAAATCACGGCTACCTGAAAGTGTGCAGAAAAATGGTGTGTCAGTTGCTAAAAATAATACTAACTTTCTAAAAGTTATCGGTTTTTATTCAACCAACCCACAAAAAACACAAGCAGATATCGCAGACTTTGTTTATTCAACCGTACAAGATCCTATACGACGGGTACAAGGTGTAGGTGATACTCAGTTATTTGGCTCTGAATATGCGATGCGTATTTGGCTTGATCCGAATAAATTGACCTATTTTAATTTATCAATTGAAGAAATCACTACGGCTATTCAAGCGCAAAATGCGCAAGTAACAGCAGGTCAGCTAGGTGCTTTACCGGCAACTGACGGTCAAGAACTTAATGCTACTATTACAGCTCAATCACGGTTAAAAACACCTGAACAGTTCCAAAACATTCTTGTTCGTGTTAATACTGATGGCTCGAATGTGTTGTTAAAAGATGTGGCAAAAGTTGAAATCGGTGCTGCTGATTATAATTTTATTTCTCGTTATGACGGTAAACCGTCTGCTGGTTTAGGTATCTATTTAGCAACGGGTGCAAACCAATTAGATACTTCTGAACAAGTTGATAAGAAAATTGAAGAATTATCGAAAATTTTCCCTGAAGATATTAAATTTGCTTATCCGTACGATACAACACCTTTTGTTAAGTTATCTATCAGTAACGTAATCCATACATTAATCGAAGCAATAGTTCTCGTTGTTATTGTAATGTATGTATTTTTGCAAAACCTTCGCTCAACGCTGATACCGACAATTACTGTACCGGTTGTGTTGTTAGGTACTTTCGCAATCTTGTATATTTGTGGATTTACCATAAATACTTTATCCATGTTCGCCATGGTGTTGGCAATCGGTCTATTGGTCGATGATGCTATCGTCGTTATCGAAAACGTTGAACGTATTATGCATGATGAGGGACTTTCTCCTTATGCAGCAACGGTTAAATCAATGGAACAGATTACGTCTGCTTTAGTTGGGATAGCGGTCGTATTATCTGCGGTATTTGTGCCAATGGCATTTTATGGTGGTGCTGCTGGGGGAATTTATCGTCAGTTCTCAATTACCATTGTAACGTCAATGTCGTTATCTGTTTTAATGGCCATTGTGTTAACGCCAGCGCTTTGTGCTCAAATTTTAAAAGCGCCAAATAAAAGTAAGAATAAAAAAGCGACATTTGGCGAAAAATTATCAAATATCCCGCCATTTAGTTGGTGTGCACTTGCCACTAAATGGTTTTTTGAGCGTTTCAACCGAGTTTATAGTTTCAGCCTGCACTATTATGAAAAAGGCGTAATTAAATTCATTCGTTTCCCGCTGGTATCGTTTGTTTGTTATATTTTAATTATTGTAGGTTTATTCTTCGGATTTAATCGATTACCTACAGGATTTTTACCTAACGAAGACCAAGGTGTATTGATTGTCATGGTTGAATTACCACCGGGGTCAACATTAGAACAGACAATGGGCGTTTTGAATAAAACATCTAAATTCTATATGGAACAAAAAGCCGATTCAGTGAAAGAAATCTTTACCGTTGCGGGCTTTAGTATGGTTGGTCGTGGCCAAAATATGGGACTCGGATTTGTTCGATTAAAAGACTGGGATGAGCGTAAACGTCCGGATCAAAAAGTTGATGCTTTAGTTGGAAGTGGTTGGCAATTTGCCTCTACCATTACTGAGGGACGTGTAATTGTAGCAAATCTACCTGCGGTACCGTCTTTAGGTATGGCAAATGGTTTTTCTTATATGCTAAAAGATTCAGCTGGACTAGGTCATGATGCTTTAATGGGAGCTTTTTACCAAATATTAGGGCAAGCGTCTCATAATCCTCAACTACAGCAAGTCCGTCCGGGCAGTATGTTAGATGTGCCACAATACAAAATTAACGTTGATTTTGAAACAGCGCAGGCGCTTGGTGTTTCAGTAGGTAGTGTTAATACCGTATTATCAACGGCTTTAGGTTCAGCTTATATCGATGACTTTGTTTATAACAACCGAGTTAAAAAAGTCTACTTACAATCAGATGCGCCTTATCGTATGCTGCCAGATGACTTTAGTTATTGGCATGTTAAAAATCAAAAAGGTGAAATGGTTCCTTATGATGCATTTGCAACAACCTCGAAAAGCTATGGTTCACCTTCATTAGTTCGCTATGACGGTGTGGCAGCAATGGGCATCAGTGGATCAGCAGCGCCGGGCTTAAGTTCTGGTCAAGCAATGGCAATTATGGAAGAGTTATCTCAACAGTTACCAAAAGGCTTCTCTTTCGACTGGACTGATATCTCTTATCAAGAGCGTCAAACCGGTTCACAAACCACGACTCTTTACATTATTTCTATTATTGTTGTGTTCTTGTCATTAGCCGCATTATATGAAAGTTGGACAGTACCAATCTCAATATTATTTGTTATACCATTAGGTATTTTAGGTACAGTATTTGCAACGATGTTTAGAGGACTTGATAATGATATTTACTTCATCGTTGGTCTATTAACAACCATGGGTTTATCGGCTAAAAATGCAATATTGATCGTAGAATTTGCTAAAGATGCATTAGAAAAAGAAGGGAAATCGCTTATCGATGCAACCCTTGAAGCATGTCGGTTACGCTTGCGACCAATTTTAATGACTTCTTTCGCCTTTATTTTAGGTGTATTACCATTAGCATTGAACACCGGAGCCGGTTCGGCAAGCCAAAATGCGGTTGGTACCGGGGTAATTGGTGGTATGTTAACGGCAACATTCTTAGCAATATTCTATGTTCCGTTATTCTTCTTGTTTATTACCAAACTATTTACTAAACATAAAAATAAGGTGGTATTACCAAGTAACCTATCAAAATCAGCAGATAAAAGTAATCAATAAATGCATTCCCAGCTTAAAGTAGGGAGTGCATTAACAAGTTAATTGTGATTTTATTTTTATCAATCTAATTGCAAAGCACCAATAATATTGGTGCTTTTTTTATTTCATTTTTGTAGTAATCAAATAAATTGAAAATAAGTTATAGCCATAAAGTCTAAGCTCAACAAATTGTATGCGTAAATGGTAGAGTATGTAAAATAAGCGTTGATTTGAATAACAAGAAAAAGATCTAGCATTGTTGTGATTAGATAAATTGAAAATCACCAGTGTTAAATGATAAATAATAGGGCATTACATTACTTGAGTGATTTTATTAAGTGTTGTCCCATATGCGCATGAGTGATGGCTATTGCTAAAGCATCGGCCGCATCCGCTTGCGGGCTAGCGGGTAGTTTTAGTAATAATTTGACCATATGTTGTACTTGCTTTTTATCGGCAGCGCCGGTGCCAACCACACTTTGTTTGACTAAACGAGCCGCATATTCAAAAACCGGTAAATCATGATTTACCGCAGCGACAATCGCTGAGCCTCTTGCTTGTCCTAACTTTAAAGCCGAGTCTGCATTGCGAGCCATAAAAACTTGCTCGATTGCAAACATATCCGGTTGGAATTGAAGGATAATTTCGCTTACACCCGCATAAACGCGTTTTAAGCGAGTAGGTAAGTCATCGACAGCAGTACGAATACAGCCACTGCCAAGATAAGTTAATTGTCGTCCCGTTTGACGGATTACACCGTAACCGGTCAAACGAGAGCCGGGATCGATGCCAAGAATAATGGCCATTAGAGCGTAGCTGCAACCTCGTCAGATACTTCACCATTATGATACACTTCTTGAACATCATCACAATCTTCAAGCATATCAATTAAGCGAAGTAATTTAGGCGCAGAGTCGACATCAAGATCTACTTTAGTCGCTGGAATCATTGATACTTCTGCCGATTCAGCTACTAATCCTGCTGCATCTAACGCATCTTTTACTTCACCAAAAGATTCAGGTGTTGTAAATACATCAATTGCACCATCATCATAAGTTACAACATCATCAGCACCAGCTTCAAGCGCTGCGTCCATAACTTGATCTTCATCAGTACCACTAGGATAAGAAATTACCCCTTTTTTAGTAAATAGATAAGATACTGAACCGTCAGTTCCAAGATTGCCGCCTGTTTTAGTAAATGCATGACGCACTTCTGATACTGTGCGATTACGGTTGTCACTTAAACATTCAACCATAACAGCTGTACCCGCTGGACCATAACCTTCATAAATAATGGTTTCCATGTTGGTGTCATCTTCACCACCTACACCACGAGCAACAGCACGATTCATCGTGTCACGTGTCATATTATTTGAAAGTGCTTTGTCCATTGCGGCACGTAAGCGAGGGTTAGACGCTGGATCGCCACCACCGATTTTGGCTGCGGTTACAAGTTCACGAATAATTTTTGTAAAGATTTTACCGCGCTTAGCATCTTGTGCCGCTTTGCGGTGTTTGGTATTGGCCCATTTACTATGACCTGCCATAAAATTCTCCAGATTAAAATATTTAAAAATCGCTACATTTTAACAAACTTTTGTCTAAAATTCATTATCATTATGTTCATTCCTTTTTAACAGTCAAACATAGAGCTATTTTTAATCAAAATTTAATTAAAAACGCGATATTTTAGTGGGATAACAATTAAATAGCCGATGCTAATTATTAGTTTACCCTCATAACTAAACCTATTTTATCGTGTTTATTCATGATTTTTTCTATAACTGAATCCATTCAGATTGATCCAGATCACAAGTTTGAATTTTTTACTATTGCCATAAACAATTTTTACAAGGATGATGTGTTATCGAAACGTTTCGATAGCAACTAAACGGATTATTTAAAGGATTATATTATGCATAAAGGGCAATTATTTAACTCAGAAATTGTTCAGGCTCTTTCCAAAATGGGGCATACCGATCAAATAGCTATTGGTGATGCGGGTTTACCCATTCCTAACGCAGTTCAACGAATTGATTTAGCATTGACCTATGGTATACCAACGTTTATGCAAGTTTTCGAATCATTATCAAAAGAGATGCAAATTGAAAAAGTCATTTTGGCGCAGGAAGTTATTGCCCAAAACCCAACTATTCATAACAAAATATTAAAGCAACTAAAAAAGATCAAACAGACTCAACAAAGCAGTGTTGAGATCGTTTATGTCTCACATGAAGAGCTAAAACAACAAACTCATCATTGTAAAGCGGTTATTAGAACAGGTGAATGCACCCCCTACGCTAATATAATTTTACAATCAGGTGTAATTTTTTAATTTTAAATAGTCAAACATTGATGAGTACGTTATGAACGACAACCTATTAGAGCTTACCAATATTCATAAATCTTTTCCTGGTGTTAAAGCATTATCCGGGGCGAGCTTAAATGTTAAAGCCGGTCAGGTTATGGCTTTGATTGGTGAAAATGGTGCGGGTAAGTCAACACTGATGAAAGTGTTAACAGGAATATATAAAAAAGATGCTGGCGACATTATCTATTTAGGCAAAGCAACTAATTTTAATGGACCAAAATCGTCACAAGAAGCCGGAATCGGTATTATTCATCAAGAACTCAACTTAATACCGGAACTCACCATTGCTGAGAATATATTTCTAGGGCGAGAATTTACCAATAAATTTGGTTGTATTGACTGGAACAAAACCTACGCCCAAGCCGATAAATTATTAGCGGAGCTACATCTAAAATATGATAGTCGACGTTTGATAAGTGATTTATCTATCGGTGAGCAACAAATGGTTGAAATAGCCAAAGTGCTAAGCTTCAATTCTAAAGTTATTATCATGGATGAACCGACTGATGCCTTAACGGATACTGAAACGGCATCACTGTTTGAAGTCATCAGAAAATTAAAACAGCAAAATTGCGGTGTAGTTTATATTTCGCATCGGCTACAAGAGATTTTTGAAATTTGTGATGCAGTAACAGTGTTACGTGACGGCCAATTTATTGGCGAAAAAAAGGTGAGTGAATTAACTGAAGATACCTTAATTGAGATGATGGTTGGGCGAAAACTTCAAGATCAGTATCCTCGAATCGATATTCAACGTGGAAAAGAGACACTATCCGTTAAAAACTTAATCGGTAATGGTGTAAATGATGTCAGTTTTTCGCTGCATGAAGGTGAAATACTCGGTATTTCCGGACTTATGGGCGCCGGGCGAACAGAGTTAATGAAAATGATTTATGGCGCTAATCCGGCAAAATCGGGAACGATTGTTTTAAATGGTAAAACAATTAAGACTCAAACACCTAAAGACGGATTAAATCATGGGATTGTCTATATCTCAGAAGATCGTAAAAAAGATGGATTAATCTTAGGTATGTCGGTGAAGGACAATATGTCACTTAATGCTTTAAGCTATTTTGTTAACCCCTTTAAAAAACTGCGATTGATAGATGAACAACAAGCGGTAGATGATTTTGTTGGCTTATTTAACATCAAAACCCCGTCAACTAATCAAATCATCGGTTTTTTATCCGGTGGTAATCAGCAGAAAGTTGCCATTGCTAAAGGGCTAATGACCCGTCCAAGTATATTAATTCTCGATGAACCAACTCGTGGGGTAGATGTTGGCGCCAAAAAAGAGATATACCAACTGATTAACCAATTTAAACAACAAGGATTAAGTGTCATTTTGGTTTCATCTGATATGCCCGAAGTGCTCGGTATGAGCGATCGTATATTAGTAATCCACGAAGGAAAAGTAACAGGTGACTTTTCAATAAGTGATGCAACACAAGAAAAACTTATGGCAGCTGCCGTTGGAAAAAATATAGGAGAGAACTGATGCTGCAAAATAAAACGCTCAAGAATTTTTTAGTTGAGCAAAAGTCATTAATTACTTTACTAGTGCTAATTGCGATTGTGTCGTGTTTAAGTGATAACTTTTTTACCTTAAACAATTTTTTTAATATTTTACAACAGACATCAATCAACGCCATTATTGCAGTTGGAATGACATTAGTTATCTTAACCTCAGGTATTGATTTGGCGGTCGGGTCAATTTTTGCTTTAGCCGGCGCTTTAACCGCTTCGATGATTAGTTCGGATATTTCACCCTTTATAGCTATCTCAGCATCATTAATTATTAGTGCGCTATTAGGTGCTTTTTCTGGTGTGATTATTGCTAAAGGGAAATTACAAGCCTTTATTGCTACATTAGTCATGATGCTTATTTTACGTGGCGTAACACAGGTTTATACCAAAGGAAGCCCAATCTCTACCGGCACCAATGATAATTCAGAAATATTTGAATCTATTGCCTTTGGTCGCATTTTTGGTATTCCTGTGCCAATATTGATAATGGCATTAGTATTTATTGCGGCATGGTATTTACTCAAATATACCCGTTTAGGTCGTTACATATATGCATTGGGCGGCAATGAGGCGGCAACACGGTTATCTGGCATTAATGTTGATCGTGTGAAAATTATTGTCTATGCGCTTAGTGGATTATTGTGTGCTCTAGCAAGTACTATTGAAGTATCCAGACTCTCTTCGGCTCAGCCTACTGCTGGTACTGGTTATGAAATGGATGCTATTGCTGCTGTCGTACTTGGTGGGACAAGTATGTCAGGTGGACGAGGTAAAATTTTCGGTACATTAATTGGGGCACTCATATTAGGTTTCTTAAATAATGGACTAAATATGTTAGGCGTCGATGCTTACTATCAAATGATTGTAAAAGGCGTGGTTATATTATTAGCGGTTTTGGTGGATAAAAAAAACAATAAGTAGTTGTGTTAAAAAAGAAGTAAATTTTAGGAGAATGTGATGAGTTTAAGAAAGATTTTGGCGACCGTTGTCGGCGTGGCTATGAGCTTTAGTTTAGTTTCTCAAGTATGGGCTAAAGAAAATATAGCATTGATTGTTTCAACACTTAATAATCCGTTTTTTGTTACCTTAAAAGAGGGTGCCGTTCAAAAAGCGAATGAATTAGGTTATGATTTAGTCGTGTTAGATTCGCAAAATAATCCGGCAAAAGAGCTGGCAAATGTAGAAGATATCCTAGTTAAAGGCACCAAATTAATCTTAATCAATCCTACTGATTCTGAGGCGGTTGGTAATGCTGTTCTTGCTGCAAATAAAGCAGGAATACCCGTTATCACGCTTGATCGTACGGCAAGTAAAGGCGAAGTTGTTAGTCACATTGCGTCTGATAATGTCGCTGGTGGTAAAATGGCGGGTAATTTTATCTTTGAAAAGTTAGGCGCTAGTGCAAAAGTGATTCAACTACAAGGCATTGTAGGCACTTCAGCATCACGTGAAAGAGGGGAAGGATTCACTCAATCAATCCAAGAAAACAACCTGACTTTGTTAACAGCGCAACCGGCAGATTTTGATCGTGCTAAAGGGATGAATGTTATGCAAAATCTATTAACAGCTTATCCGAATGTTCAAGCGGTGTTTGCTGAAAATGATGAAATGGCTTTAGGAGCGATGCGTGCTATTCAAACCGCCGGAAGAAACGATATTTTAGTTGTTGGCTTTGACGGCACCGAAGACGGTATTAAGTCAGTTTCACGTGGTAAACTAGGTGCGACGGTGGCTCAACAGCCGAACGAGATAGGGGCTATGGGCATTGAAATTGCTGATAAAGTGATAAAAGGCGAAAAAGTAGCAACTCAAGTTCCGGTTGAGCTCAGACTTGTTACTCATATAAATGATTAAAAGGCAAATTAATGTGTCCTTTGGTTATAGCATTAGGAAAATACGAATGAAGGGTAAAAAATTAATTGTTTTAGGTAGTGTTAACGTTGACCATATCTTAAATGTACCTGCATTTCCACAACCGGGTGAAACTTTATCCGGTTCAAACTACCAAATATCATTTGGTGGTAAAGGGGCGAATCAAGCGGTAGCAGCAGGGCGCTTGGGAGCAAACATTCAGTTTATTGCAGCGGTCGGTAATGACCAATTAGGTAAGCAGATTAAACAACAGTTACAAGAGGATAATATTGAGACTTGTTCGGTTTCAACTATTAATGGTGAAAATACCGGTGTTGCTTTAATATTAGTTAATCAACAAGGTGAAAACCAAATAGCGATTTATGCTGGTGCTAATTCTGCGGTAACGCCAGAATATTTACTTGAATTTAAAGATGATATCATTCATGCTGATGCGATTTTAATGCAACTTGAAACACCTTTAGCTACCATTAAACAAGCCGCTAAACTAGCTAAGGCGCATAATACGCAAGTGATTTTAAATCCGGCTCCGGCGCAAAAATTATCTGATGATCTGCTTAAGCACATCGATATTATTACGCCAAATGAAACTGAAGCAGAACATTTAACCGGTATTAAAATTGTGACTGAGCAAGATGCTCATCATGCGGCCAATGTATTGCATGATAAGGGCGTTACTACCGTTATTATTACGTTAGGTAGCAAAGGGGCTTGGGTCAGTTCATCTGGTGTTGGTGAATTAGTCGCAGGCTTTAAGGTTGATGCAGTCGATACCATTGGTGCCGGCGACACATTTAATGGCATGCTTGTGACCGCACTTTTAGACGGCAAGCGTTTAAATGAAGCAGTTATATCTGCCCATGCTGCTGCGGCATTATCTGTCACTAAACCTGGAGCACAAACATCCGTTCCAACCCGTAAACAGGTAGATGAGTTTCTTCAATTACAAGGTAAATAACTGATGAGAATAAAAAATTGGCAACAATGAAAGATATCGCAAAACTTGCGAAAGTATCAACATCAACTGTCTCTCATGTTATCAATAACGATCGCTATGTAAGCCCGGCTGTTCGGGAAAAAGTTGAACAGGCTATCGCACAGTTAAATTACACGCCATGTGCGATAGCTCGCAGTTTGAAAAGCAATAAAACGTATACTATTGGTATGTTAGTGACGAGTAGTAATAACCCATTTTATTCCGAAGTAGTACAAGGTGTTGAACGAAGTTGCTATGAACTGGGTTACAACTTGATATTATGCCACACAGAGGGCGATCATCAACGTATGCTCGATAACATAGAACATTTACTGCAAAAGCGGGTTGATGGTCTATTGGCGATGTGTACGGAAACCCACTCAATTCCACAGCAGATATTTGCACGTTATCCGAAACTCGCTATGGTTATGATGGACTGGACGCCTTTTAGTGGTATTTGCGATACCATTCAAGACAACTCTTTTTATGGTGCAACTCTTGCTACCGAGTTTTTAATATCAAAGCAATATCAACGCATTGCTTGTATCACAGGTCCTTTGAATAATACCCAAGCTCAGTCACGGTTGCAAGGTTACCGAAAAGCGATGCACGACGCTAACTTAGCTGTTTTGGCGGGGTATGAAGCTCAAGGGGATTTTCAGTTTGCTTCGGGCATTGTTGCGATGCAAAGCTTGTTAGATCTTGCCACTCGCCCGCAGGCGGTATTTTGTTGTAATGATGCAATGGCAATCGGGGCTTATCAAACACTTTATCGTAATGGTTTGGTGGCGGGTAAAGATATTGCCATTATTGGCTATGATGATATTGAAATCGCCCAATACATGACACCGCCATTAACAACCATTCATCAACCTAAAGAAGAGCTTGGACAATTAGCGGTTGAAACCTTATTAAACCGGCTACATAACCCTACCGAACTTCCGCATAAACTGACATTGACGCCAACTTTAATCTTGCGTTCATCGGTTTGATGTTTATTTTCCAATATTGAGTCATAGAATGATTAAGGCTCATAAATAATAAGTGACAAAAAAAGCGCCTTTTGATAGACGCTTTTAATTCATAGTTTAATTTGAATATGCTAAAAGTATCGACTAACTCATACCATATTGTTTTAATTTTTTACGTAAAGTACCACGGTTGATACCAAGCATATTGGCAGCTCGGGTTTGATTGCCACGTGTGTATTGCATAACCATATCAAGGAATGGGTGTTCAACTTCCGCTAGCACTAATTCATATAGATCAGTAGGATCTTCACCATTTAATTGAGATAAATAGTTTTTCAAAGCTTGTTTTACTGAATCTCGCAAAGGTTTTTGTGTTATTTGGTCTTGAGAGTTTACAGTTGTAAATTTAAGTGCTGCAGCTGTAACGCGTTGTTCTGACATAGTATTTTTAACTCTTTTGTTTGTTTCTAATTTGACTAAAAAATGCTTTTAGTGTAGCTACTTGCTCACTTGTATTGCTAAGTACACTAAATAAGCGCCTGAATTGATCGCTATCAGCATAATTCTTGGTATACCAATTTACATGCTTTCTGGCAATCCGTAATCCTTTGTATTCTCCGTAAAACTGATAAAGATCTTCAAGATGTGTTAATACAATCTGTTCTACTTCTTCAATCGTTTTATCTTTTTGTAACTGTCCATGTGTTAAATAGAATGCAATTTCTTCAAATATCCAAGGTCGCCCCTGTGCCGCTCGGCCGATCATTATAGCATCAGCTTGCGTATATTTAAAAACTTCTTTTGCTTGTTCGGGAGTACAAATATCACCATTAGCAATGACAGGAATCGTTACATTTTCTTTCACTGCTTTAATAGATTCATATTCTGCCACTCCATTGAACAAACAAGCACGTGTTCTGCCATGAATAGTAATAGCCTTTACGCCACAATCCTGGGCAATTTGTGCGATTTCAATGCAATTTCTATGATTTTTATCCCATCCAGTCCGAGTTTTTAAAGTTACTGGTACATCGACTGCACCAACAACTTTTTGCAAAATCGTTTTAATTAGTGCCGGATTCTGCATTAACGCAGAACCTGCTAATTTTTTATTTACTTTTTTAGCCGGGCACCCCATATTGATATCAATAAGTTGTGCGCCATGTTTGACATTAAATTCTGCTGCTCTTGCCATTTCGTCAGGATCTGAACCGACAATTTGAACAGCCCTTATCCCAACATCATCCGATGAAATCATGCGTAATGAAGATTTATCTGTATGCCAAACATCAGAATTTGCCAAAAACATTTCTGACACGGTCATGCCAGCACCAAATCGATAACACAAATTACGAAATGGTCTATCGCTGACTCCGGCCATTGGTGCGGCAATTAAATTATTCTTTAATGTCACATCACCAATACTTAGCAAATTAAAGCGGGCTATATTACGCATTTTTTTTCGAAGATAAAAGGGGATAATGTCAAATTTTTACTTTTTTTTACCAGTTATTCGGCACCACTCTTCTTGTTCAACAATCGGATCAAGTTCAAAGTGGGCTTGATAGTGGTCATAAACGCTTTGGGATTGTGATTCTAAAATACCAGATAAACCTAAATTTCCGCTTGATTTCACAAGCTTGCTAATATTTGGCTCCAATTCCTTGAGCGGTCCAGCTAAGATGTTAGCAACAACGACATCAGCTTGTAAATTGTCGGGTATATCTTTAGCTAAATAGAGCTCCAATTGCTCACTGACATTATTGCGCATTGCATTGTCACGGCTTGCTTGTATTGCTTGTGGATCAATGTCAATACCAATTACCCGTTTGGCGCCTAATTTGAGCGCTGCAATTGCTAAAATACCAGATCCACAGCCATAATCAATCACTATTTTATCAGTTAGATCTAAACTATCTAGCCAAGTTAAACATAACGCCGTAGTTGGATGTGTGCCGGTGCCAAAAGCTAAGCCGGGATCAAGCATGACATTTACGGCATTAACATCGGGCACTTCACGCCAACTAGGGCAAATCCATAAACGCTTGCCAAATTGCATTGGATGAAAGTTATCCATCCATTCACGTTCCCAATCTTTATCCTCTAGCTGTTCAATTTTATAGGAAAATTGCGCTAGATTTAACATTGCTTTTAACTCTTCAATATCTGTTTGCGCATCATATAAACCAACGACATCGGTATTTCCCCAAAGTTTGGTTTCACCGGGTAGCGGCTCAAATACCGGGGTATCATAAGTATCTTGAAACGTGACAGATACAGCCCCTGATTCTTCCAATTGTTCGCTAATGCTTTCTGCTAAGTCGTTTGTAGTATTAATTCTCAGTTGAATCCAAGGCATAATTTTTTCCTGTGTTACCAAACTTGTTGGCAATAATAAAGGTTATCAATCCAATTATTAAAGATGGCACAATTGGATGAAAAGAGTAAATTTTAATATCATAAGCGGCAAGTAGCGTATAACTTATCGCACCGGCAAACATTGAGCAAAGTGCACCGGTTGCGTTGGCTTTTTTCCAATACAGTCCTAAAACTAAAGGCCATAAAAATACGGCTTCAAGCCCACCAAACGCTAATAAATTTAGCCATATTATCATTTCTGGCGGTTTCCAAGCTGCTAAAATCAGTAGCCCGCCAAAAATAAATGTAATTGCAATTGAGATGCGAGTTAGCACCTTATCACTACAGTTGGTATTTGGTTTAATACTTAAAAACAGATCTTTAATAATAACAGAAGATATTTGCAATAGTTGTGCATTAATAGTCGACATGATTGCTGCAAGCGGTGCAGCCAAAAAGATCCCTGCCGCAAGAGGCGGTAACACGTTGATGATCAATGTCGGTACAATTTGATCCGGAATGGTTAAATCACTAATAATTGCCCGCCCAAGCGCACCGGATAGATGCATGGTTAACATAATAATAGTGACCACAATTGTGCCGATAATAATACCTTGATGCACTGCTTTGCTATCTTTATATGCCATACAACGCACAGCGGTATGCGGTAAGCCAACTACACCAAAACAGACTAATACCCAAAACGAGGTCATAAAAGGGAAGTCCATAAAATGATTTGGACCTTCCGGCGTTAATAAGGCTGGATCAATTTCATATAAACGCTCAACAATAGCGGTGATACCACCGCCGGCATAAATGATGGCTATCAACAGTAAAATAGCGCCAATAATCATCACTAAACCTTGAAAAGCATCGTTTAAGATACTGGCTCTAAATCCACCAAACGCCGTATAAATGACCGTACCTATGCCGAAAATTAATAATCCAATGTCGTAGGGGATCCCAACTGAGGATTGAAGTAAGCGAGCTCCGCCGACAAATTGCACAGTCATTGCGCCAACAAATGCAACCACGAGTGTAATACTTGCAAACCAAACAATCATTTTACTTTTATAATGTGCATAGAGCATGTCACTTAATGTAATGGCATTATATTTACGCGCTAAAATAGCAAATTTTTTGCCCAATATACCAAGCGAAAGCAAGACCGTTGGCACTTGAATCATGGATAAAAGCACCCAGCCAAGACCATATTTATAAGCCGCACCAGGGCCGCCTATAAATGAACTGGCACTGATATAAGTGGCCGCTAGCGTCATGGCTAGCAAAAAACCGCCCATGGTTCGGTTACCAATAAAATAATCGGTAAATTGATTAACTTTTTTCCTTTTTGTGTAAGCATAAATTGAAAGTGCAAATACAAAAATAAGATAGATAACCAGAGGAAGAATAATATCTAAATGCATTGTTTAATCACTTAGTTTGTTCCAGAGAGATATTTTTAAATTGAGATTTTACAATAATAAAGCACAATAAAATAAAACCAACAGGTGCCAATATACACGATAATTCAAACCATAATGGCAGACCTAATAAGCCCATTTTATCCTTAACGCAGTAAGCGCCAACACTCCATGCAATAAGATAGAAAATAGTTAATAGCAATGAAAGTTTTGCTTCTTTATTTGCTTGCTTATAACGTGTATCCATATTTAAGTTTTGGCCTATTCATTTTGGGTGGCTTAGAGTAAAAGAAAGTATTTAACTTAGCAAGTATATTGCAACTTATGCAACATAATATTCTAAATATATCAATTTTCGCAATTATAAATTTACTATATAGTGTAAAAAAATCGATTACCTGTTATTCAACTCATGGAGAGTATAATGTCAAACTATTTTAATACCTTAAATTTACGTGAAAAATTAGATCAATTAGGTCAATGCCGTTTTATGGCTCGTGATGAATTTGCATCAGAAGCTGATTTTTTAAAAGGCAAAAAAATTGTTATTGTTGGTTGTGGTGCGCAAGGTCTGAATCAAGGGCTTAACATGCGTGATTCGGGATTAGACATCTCTTATGCTTTACGTAAAGAAGCAATTGCTGAAAAACGAGCATCTTGGAAAAAAGCGACCGAGAATGGTTTTAAAGTGGGCAGTTATGAAGAGTTAATTCCAACAGCTGATCTGGTTATCAATTTAACACCGGATAAACAACATTCAGCTGTGGTACAAGCGGTACAACCACTTATGAAACAAGGTGCCGCATTAGGCTATTCGCATGGTTTTAATATTGTCGAAGTGGGCGAAAAAATTCGTTCTGATATTACGGTTGTTATGGTGGCACCAAAATGCCCGGGAACTGAAGTCCGTGAAGAGTATAAACGTGGCTTTGGCGTACCAACTTTGATCGCTGTGCATCCGGAAAATGATCCAAAAGGTGAAGGTTTAGCGATCGCCAAAGCTTGGGCTGCGGCAACCGGTGGGCATCGTGCTGGTGTTTTACAATCTTCTTTTGTTGCTGAAGTTAAATCAGATCTAATGGGTGAACAAACCATACTTTGTGGAATGTTGCAAACCGGATCTTTACTTTGCTTTGATAAGCTTGTTGCTGAAGGTGTTGATCCGGCTTATGCATGTAAATTATTACAATTTGGCTGGGAAACAATAACTGAAGCATTAAAACAAGGTGGCATCACGCTAATGATGGATCGTTTATCTAATCCTGCTAAGTTACGTGCCAATGTTTTGGCTAAAGAATTAAAAATTGTAATGACCGATCTTTATCGTAAACATATGGATGATATTATTTCAGGCGAATTTTCATCAACTATGATGAAAGACTGGGCTAATGATGATGCAAATCTATTAAAATGGCGTAAAGAAACTGGGGAAACCGCATTTGAAAAAGCCGCTGAATATCAAGGTAAAATTGATGAACAAGCTTATTTTGATCAAGGTGTTGTTATGGTCGCAATGGTTAAGGCTGGTGTAGAACTTGCTTTTGAAACTATGCTTGAATCCGGTATCTTACCAGAATCGGCTTATTATGAATCATTACATGAGTTACCATTGATCGCAAATACCATTGCCCGTAAACGTTTATACGAAATGAATGTGGTAATCTCAGACACTGCTGAATATGGTAACTACCTATTTTCAAATGCAGCCGTGCCGTTATTGAAAGAAAAATTCATGCCACTTTTACAAGCTGGTGATTTAGGTAAAGCGATCCCGGAAGGCAGCGTAGATAATGCCTTATTACGTGATGTTAATGATGAGATCCGCAACCATCCAATTGAGATCATCGGGCGCAAATTACGTAGCTATATGACTGATATGAAACGTATTAATGTTGCAAGTTAATTAATTTACTTTTCACTGTATAAGGCGCTTAATGGCGCCTTTTTTTATGTCTAAAAATGCTTGTCAAGAACTTTCAGAAAATATAGGTGTTTAAGTATAAAAAAGAATGATCTAAGTTGGATCCAAGATCCAATTTTAGATCCAACTTAGATCATTTGGATCCTGTTAAAATTTAATTAAAACTTTTATAAATTAAATAATTAAAAATTTTTTATTTTAATTTTATATTTATTTTTTTTAATATTTATGTTATCTTTTGCCTAATTTTAATGCAACTTAACAGGGAAACATGTCAATGAAAATGACTTTTCGACCAACAGATAGTTGGCGTTGGTTTTTTGATAGCGAATATGATAGCTTGATGCTTGAAGTTTCGTCTGATATGTTATTCCGTTCCTGCTATTCCAGTAAAATGTTGATACCCGACGTTTTTACTGAATTTTCGTTTTCGGTAGGTGATGCTACGGCTTATTATCTATTTTATGATAGTTGCCAATCTTTAGCTTTAAGTGACTCTCAAAAAATTGAATTATCAATCAATGCTATCGTAGCTTCAAATTTTTTAAAACCACAAATGCCTAAGAGTTGGTATTTTTCTCAGCAACCTATGCTGTATAATCCGAAAGTTGCTGATATTGTTGAAGTAAACTTGCAAGAATCAGGTCAGCGAGTATGTTTATTGGTTGTTGAAGCTGGTGAAAGCGCATCGCTTTGCATTATAGCGCAACCTACGTTCATTGCTATGAACAAAACCTTCTATTTTTCAGAAGCAATTAAGGTGATGAATGATAGATTAGCTTTAGCTAAGTCATTCATAAAAACAGAAAACGCCATAGCTTTGGATGATGAGCAGTTTAAATTAAAAGCTATTTCTTAATTAACTTAGTTTAAAATGGGTAGTTTACTATCCATTACCCCTTTAAAACTTATCTTTTATTGTTTAATACATGATAAAAGGATTTTTATCCGACGTTAGCTGTAAACCTATTTTTGCATCAATAAGACCTTGATCTGCTGCTTTTTGTAAATAATCCCTTCCAGCTTCCCACAAGTCTAAATGTTGAGTAAACATCCAACCGACTATGGATTGAGCATTCATATCATTATTTTTCTATTCTATAGTGATATCACCTTTTGGAACACAACTACAGGCTAAAATATGTTTATTTTGTTTAATCGCTGATTGAGTTAAAGGTTTTACATTCCCTTTTGTTAATAATACTGAGCAACGACCACATACACCAGCCCGACAAGAGTTAGGAATTGAAATATTATGTTGTTCAAGTTGTTCTAAAATTGTTTGCTGATTATTACCTTTAATTTTTTTATCTTGGAAAGTAATTGTACAAGGTTGATAGTCTTTTATTGATTCTTTAGGAAAGTTTTTAATATAGTTTTTAGCTGGTTGGCGTTCAAGTACCTCAATTTTATCACCAATCGATACAGTACCCTGATTTCGAGCAATCATATTCATACCAAAATCGATCTGCCCTTGATCATCAGATCGAAAATAACGCAAAGTATTAAGCGGCTCATTGTTGGCAAGCGGTTTAGCGGAATTGACATTGATCGTAGTTAACACACAGCGAGTGCAGGGCTTTACAATATCAAAAATCACTTCGCCAATTTTGATCGTTTTCCAGCCGTCTTCGGCAAAAGGTAGTGCGTCTTTGATAATGATATTTGCCCGAAATTGGCGAATATCTAATTTTTCCGGACACTGCTTTTGAAGATAATTAAAAGATGCTTCATTTAATAATAGATAAGGGTAGCCGTCAGCAAAACTTACCGGCACATCTTGATAGCGCTTGGTTCTGCGTGATAATTGTCGCCCAACCCAACGAAGTTGTACATCTTTGTGTAGCAGTTGACTAAAAAATTGATTCACACTAATTGGTGCTATATGTGAAGTGAAATGGTTACCCCAAACTTCTGTTGGTTCATTGCTTTTAGAAAATTCATCGAAATTAATCGTGATTGATTCATCGTACGGTGTTGAAACAACGATATTGTTATTAACAATAGCTGTTTTTAGTTTTAAAAGCTCAGGAAATTGTCTTGCAGTAATAAATGTTCCGTCAGGTTCACTAATCATCAATACACGATCATATTTAAATCCCCCTTCAACGACATTCGAGTTATTTAGGGGAATACCTGCAAGCGATTTAATAGGATAGATAAATAGTTGACTGACAGCGCTCATAATAAATAAAGTGATGAGTAAAGATGATCTTAATTGTAAACCGAATTTATCCTAATTTATAGGCAGTAGATAATACGTCTATGAATAATTGAATAACTACCTAGCTAGATCGTCTAAAACTTATCCCTAATTTTCATCGATTAAATGGTTAATATATTAAATTATTTGAGTATAGCTAATTTCTAAAATAAAAAAATAAGCTTTACCATTAGGTGTCATTACTGATATTTCATCATCAACTTTATGACCAATTAACGCTCTGGCAACAGGACTATTAATTGAAATCCAATTTTTTTTAGGATCAAATTCATCGGCTCCCACAATACGGTAAATTTGCGTGTTACCCGATTCATCTTCCAACTTTACCCATGCACCAAAAAAGACTTTGCCTTCTTGTCTTGGATCCGGATCGACAATAGTCAATATCTCTAAACGCTTAGTTAAAAATCTTACTCGTCTGTCAATTTCACGTAATCGTCGTTTTCCATAAATATATTCGGCATTTTCGCTACGATCGCCTAGTGCTGCCGCATCAGAAACAGCTTGAGTAACACGCGGTCTTTCTTCTTTCCATAAATATTTCAATTCACGATCGAGTGCCAAGTAGCCCTCTCTTGTTATATAATTAGCTTTTTGCATAATAAGATTACATTCCGTTAATCGACAAAATAAATAGAGATACCATGATAAATAATCAAATAAGTCATATTATAGCGGGTGAACTGACTGTAAAACCAGAACAAGTTTTATCAGCCATTCAATTATTAGATGAGGGAAGCACTGTTCCTTTTATTGCACGTTATCGTAAAGAAGTAACCGGTGGGTTAGATGATACCCAATTACGTACTTTAGACAGTCGGTTAGGTTATTTGCGAGAGCTTGAAGATCGTAAACAAACAATATTAAAGTCAATTGAGGAACAAGGAAAACTCACCCCAGAACTGAGTCAAAAAATTACCCAAACACTGAGTAAAACTGAACTTGAAGATCTTTATTTACCTTATAAGCCTAAACGCCGAACACGTGGGCAAATTGCAATTGAAGCGGGACTTGAACCTTTAGCAAATACTTTATGGAAAAATCCGTCACTTGATCCTGATAGTGAAGCGGTAAACTTTTTAAATACGGATAAAGGAATCGCTGACACAAAAGCGGCCTTAGACGGTGCTCGTTATATTCTTATGGAACGCTTTGCCGAAGATGCAGCGCTGCTTGCTAAAGTGCGGCATTATCTATGGAATAATGCACATTTGGTTTCACAAGTCGTCGCTGGTAAAGAAGATGAAGGGGCAAAATTCCGTGACTATTTTGCCCAAAGTGAATTGATTTCAAAAGTGCCTTCTCATCGTGCTTTAGCGATGTTTAGAGGGCGTAATGAAGGCTTTTTACAACTTTCACTTAATGCCGATCCGCAATTTGAAGAAACGCCAAAAGAGAGCTACTGCGAACAAATTATTACTGAGCATTTAGGGATCCATTTCAATGATCAACCAGCAGATAAATGGCGTAAAGCTGTCATAAACTGGACATGGCGTATTAAAATTTTAATGCACATGGAAACAGAATTAATGACTACCTTACGTGAAAATGCTGAGGAAGAAGCTATCAATGTCTTTGCTGCCAACTTACATGATATGTTAATGGCGGCACCAGCGGGTATGAAAGTGACCATGGGTATGGATCCGGGACTGCGTACCGGGGTGAAAATTGCGGTTGTTGATGCAACCGGTAAATTAATTACCACTGAAACTATCTATCCTCATACCGGACAAGCGGATAAAGCCGCAATGGTTGTTGCAGCGCTCTGTATCAAATATCAAGTAGAATTAGTGGCAATAGGTAATGGTACTGCATCGCGCGAAACAGAACGCTTTTATCTTGATGTGCAAAAAAAATACCCTGAAGTCAAAGGGCAAAAAGTCATAGTCAGTGAAGCTGGCGCTTCGGTTTATTCTGCATCCGAACTGGCTGCGCAAGAGTTTCCTGATCTGGATGTATCGCTTCGTGGTGCAGTATCGATTGCTCGTCGTTTACAAGACCCACTTGCTGAACTGGTTAAAATTGATCCAAAATCTATCGGCGTAGGGCAGTATCAACATGATGTTAGTCAAACTCAATTAGCGAAAAAATTGGATGCAGTGGTCGAAGATTGTGTTAATGCTGTTGGGGTGAATTTGAATACGGCATCGGTTATGTTACTTGCACGTATTGCCGGATTAAATAAAGTCATTGCGCAAAATATTGTTCAATGGCGTGATGAAAATGGTCAATTTGACGATCGTAAACAGCTATTAAAAGTTTCCCGTTTAGGTCCTAAAGCGTTTGAACAATGTGCCGGTTTCTTGCGAATTATGGACGGTAAGAATCCTCTTGATGCATCAGCTGTTCACCCTGAGGCCTACCCGGTGGTTGAGCGAATTTTAGAAAAAAACCATAAATCTTTAAAAGAGATTCTGGGCGATACTCATTACCTTAAATCTTTAAATGCTATTGATTATGTCGATGACCATTTTGGTGTACCGACCGTCACCGATATTATTAAAGAGCTTGATAAACCGGGTCGCGATCCACGACCTGAATTTAAGACAGCTCAGTTTGCTGATGATATTCAAACCATGGAAGATTTAAAAATTGGTATGATTATGGAAGGCGCTGTCACCAATGTCACAAACTTTGGTGCATTTGTTGATATTGGCGTACATCAAGACGGTTTAGTTCATATCTCGGCGCTATCGGATAAATTTGTTGATGATCCAAGAACAGTTGTCAAAGCCGGTGATATTGTTAAAGTGAAAGTGATTGAAGTCGATATTGCCCGCAAACGTATTGCTTTATCGATGCGACTTGATGATCCAACAGCGTCAAAATCTGAAGGGGTTAAACCTAAAATGAACAAATCGGCTAACAATACCAAAAGCGCACAATCTACGTCGATGACAAATAGTGCAATGGGTAATGCTTTTGCTGCTGCCTTTAGAAAAGGAAAATAAAGACGCTAAAATTTACTCTGTAAAACCACAGGGCGGTATTAACCGCCTTATGGTTCAGCGTGAATTTGATAATATTTAAACAAAATTGCTAACTAACAATATGATGATTAAAAATAAAGCCCGTTAAATAATTTTGTCTAGTTTATTGGCGGTTTTATTAACCAATATTTATATTAATCCAATTAAATTTGAATAAATCTCTATTTAACTATTCCATATTACTCATATTATTATATACTATAAAAAGTTGGTGATTTTAGTTAAACCAACTCAACCTAATCTTTTTTATTTAGCACGCCTTATTTTTGATATTCTTAAATGAGTTTTTTACGACACTGGAATATTACACTGTTTTAACACGACCTAGCGGTTGTTGAAAATATTCAATAAAATCAAGCCGTTATATGGATGAAATTTAGCGAGTTTGTCATAGTTTAATTGCTTATAAGCTATTTTTAACAAATTATAAATGTAATCGGTAACAATTTTATTAATCCCTTGAAAATTGTGTTGTTCACTAAAGCTTCAAGTCAATAATCTTATTCCAACTTACGGAGAAGTTTATGAGTAGAGGAATTAGCATGAATAGTGATATCTCTGTTTCGAAAAAATTTTATTCGATGCAATTAATATTAAATATTGCCGTCTGTTCGTTTTTAGTTTTTTTTTGCCATAGCTCTTTTGCGGGATTATCTGTTGCCGCCACTACTGAGCAATATATTCACGGTAATCCACCTGATGTGCTTCCTAGTGCTGATACAAAAGTTTTAAACGGAATTCAATTCCAACTACAAATTGACGGCCTTGATCCGGCGATTGTCTCACCGGGTACTGATGATAAGATCTCTGTTGCCTACAGTAGTTCACCGAGTCTTTATTCATTTAGTATCGATACTTCAAAATTAAATGATAGTGATATCGATGATGTGGATGGCGATAAACTTGCTGCTGTCGATAGTTTTATCATACAAAATATCAATGCAGAATGGCGAGACCAAAATAATAATGTTATTCCTTCTGATTCCACCGCACCGCTGGGTAGTGATGTGTGCACTTCATCTACGGCTAATGCTAAATTATCGCTAAAAATAACAGTTCAATTTATTGCTAAAACCCAGTACGGTGATCCTAACCAGTCAGAACCAAGAGAAGTCTCTAAAACATTTCAAGTCAGTGCTGATGATGGTATCTGTTATATTAGGCCTGGTGTATTGGCTCTGATTATGCATAATGGATGGGATGAAGGGGATAACTATGCTCCTTATGGTGCTGATACGATAGATCTTGATGTTCCTTATAACGTAGACCAATTTACTATGCATAAAGGTTTTAAGGCCACCGCTAAAGATCAAAACGGCAATTACTTCCCAACATATGGTTTCCCGGATGCACGTTTTAGAATTGTGCCGGTAAATCCAATTTCAGATTATAGTTATACCTTGGTTAAAAATCCGAATAATTCACTAATTAGTACTTCTCGTGCTTCAAACGCTGATTCTAAAAGTGAATTTAAATTTACCGAAAATGTACCAGCTAAAGATGATAAATTTGTAATATTAGTTACCAATAATCGAACGTTAGCACAGTTTTATTACACTTTCTCTATAAAACATTGGTTATATTTTACAAATAACTTGGTGGGCAATTGGCAAAGCGCAAATACATATTGTCAAAATAATAATGATAGATTACCAATACGAGCTGAGTTATCAAATTCTCCTTTTGCTACCGTTCCAACAAATAATGATAACTATTATGTAAAAAATAATGGATATAAAAGAGCAATCGGTGAAGGATTATTGCCAGAATGGGGTAAAGTCTACTTTTATTCACCACTTGATTATATTGGGCGAGATATGATGTCTGGTGCGCCAAATTTAAGAAGTTTAATCTATTATGATTTCTACTTTACCAGTGAACCATCATCGGTAAAAGATGTATTAGGTAATTATCGATATTACAGTGTAGGGATGGTAGAAGGTAATATTATTGTTGAACCAGATATAGCATATACCTTATGTGTTAAATATTAACGTTGATATACAATTAGCTATTTTTTAAAAAATCTTAACAGATATTAATGATTTATCTTAATCTTTGATTTTGCTGTTAATCAAATGAGCAGGTTTTCAACCTGCTCATTTTTATTTCAATAATCTCATGGGGTAAAAAATTTAAGCCATTATTTTGGAATTTTTATAATAAGCCTGTTAATGGCTAATTAGGCACACACTTATTAAAAAAACGCTATTATGATAAATAAACCGCTGGCAAAACAATATTTTCTAGACCAAATTGTTTTAACTCCATAGCAAAATTTTCGATATGCTGTTTTGATGCGCTTTGCCATGTTTTGGCTACACCACTAACACCATGATTATGAAATGCATTAATTCTAATTTTTATATTTGCATCGAACTGCTTTAAAAAATTGGCTAAATGTTTGGCATTGTCCTGTAAGTCGGTGTGTTTGGGAATGATAAGAAATCGAACTTCGTACAATTTATTGATTTTTGCAAGATATTCAATCGACTGTTTAACTCTTACATTATCTCTACCGGTTAAAGCAACATGTACTTGATTATCCCATGCTTTAAGATCAATCATGGCGCCGTCCATGACATTGGCTATTTTTTGCCAGCCCAGTTGGGGAAGATAGCCATTACTGTCAACAAAACAGCTAAGGTGTTTTAAATCATTGGCTTGTTTAATCGCTGTGAAGAGCTTTTCAATAAAGGGTAATTGTAGCGTTGCTTCACCACCACTGAGGGTTATGCCATTTAAAAAGGGCAGATACTTGCGAATGATGATTAAAATCTCTTCAACACTGTAACGATAAGTCATCGGCGTTGAATGGTATAAACAAGTATTTATACAAGTATCGCATTGTTGGCAAGCGGAGCTTTGCCAGATAACTTTATTATTACTGAATGTTAGCGCTTGGTGTGGACATGCAGTCACACAATC
This sequence comes from Gilliamella sp. B3172, assembly GCF_026536465.1. Classification (NCBI taxonomy): domain Bacteria; kingdom Pseudomonadati; phylum Pseudomonadota; class Gammaproteobacteria; order Orbales; family Orbaceae; genus Gilliamella; species Gilliamella sp. B3172. The sequence continues at coordinate 531,899 of NZ_JAFNOA010000001.1, forward strand.
GCCACAATCCCGACAAAATGATATGGTATAGGGATTGTGGCAATTTAAGCATTTAAAATTGCATCCTTGTAAAAATATAACTAATCGGTTTCCTGGCCCGTCAACACATGAAAAGGGTAAAAGTTTATTAACGATTGCCCATGACTTGTTCATGACTTATAACTCGTGGTGTGCGGCATAAATAACTGTTATTCACTGTATCTTGTGCAGCCTCGCTACCTAAAAACGTGGTATTGATACGGGAACCTTCTTCTTTATACTTTTTAATATCAGATAATCTCACCATGTAGCCTGTTACCCGAACAAGATCGTTACCACTGATATTGGCAGTAAATTCACGAAAACCAAACTTAAATGCTGCTTTACAAATCTGTAATAACGCTGAAGGATTATTTTTAATCGTTTCGTCGATCGTTAAAATATCACTAATGCCAGAAGTATAGTAATGGTGATGTTTAAAAAGCGCCATAATATGAGTAACCGGATCTGGCTCATGACCATAAGGAATACGTAATCCCGGTGTGGCGCCTCTATCAGTACTAATACCGGATTGGGCATGGAGCATTGCTTTGCCTTTCCATGCGTATTTAATATCATGAGTCTCGACAAAATCAGCAAGCTGTTTTGATATTGTGGTCGCTAATTCATTGGCATCTTCATCCTGACCATAGCGACCGCTAAGGCCCGATTTTTCCTGAAGAATATTAACTGCTTCTGCCATGGCGTAAATGCCAAACATTGGCGCAAATCGGTTAGCATCAATCAGCCCTTCTTTGATTAAGAAGCTATTTTGAAAGAAGTTCGATTTTTCAAACAAAAATGCTGAACGGGCTTTGATTAAGTTTAGCTGTAATTGGCAGTACAAAGGTAAACTATTTTGTAAAAAGTCCTCAATATTTTTACTGCGTTGCGCAACTTCTTTTAAGTTAATTCTTGAAAGGGTACTGCCCCCTCCGGCAATTGGTAGAGAGTTATAACAGCTGACAACGCCATAGCCTTTTTCGTCAAAATCTTTTTTGATCATCTTATTATTGGCTATATGTGGTTTAGCCGTTTCACAAATGTTTTCAATCGCAACGGATAATAATGCTTCCGGCGTGATATCTTCGTCATAAATAAAAGTTAAATTAGGCGCAACTTGTTTAAGTTCTCGATCAATTCTTAAGATCAAACGGCAGATGATATTATCATAAGGACCAATATTTGCATGCATAAAGGCATCGGGCAAATTACGATCTAACATTATCCAGAAATGTCTTAATCGTTGATAAAGTTCATCTTCGGTTAAATCACCCACATAAGGGAGTAATACTTGATCTAAACAACCCAGATAAACGGGCATACCGGTGACAGACGGTACATGATGATAAGCAATGGTCAGCATATTTATTGCATCATCAAAGTTTTTGGCCGGCTCAAGTTCTAAATACTCAGACCCTTGTTTAAGAAATTTTGCATAATCCGGCAGGACATAACGAGGTTTGTAAGGCGCATGGCCTTCGTACATATCACAAATCACTCGCTCATTAAGGGCATTTTGTGTTTCGCTATCTAAATCAACATAAGGTAAATTATTTTCCGCCGCTAATGCCAGTAAATTGGCTTTTTGTTTAGGTGATAAATTGGGGTCGGTGACAATATCATAACAGTTTTGTTGAAATTCATTCATTTGCATAATTACCTCAGTGCACAAAGCAAGTATATTAAAATCTTGTTAATGTTCAATCCTTGATAGCAATCAGCCATGTTAGTTATTGAGTAAAATCAACCAACAACCTATCTGCAAGTTTGACTATCAAGGAGCGTTAAATCTAAAAATTTATTTATCAATAATAAATTGTGTTGGCTCGTAATCGGCTGCATTAATTGGCGAATGTTCTTCAAAATATTGACGCACCGCATCAGCCTCACGATAACCGGTATCAACAAACGTTGGTAGTTTATTCATGATCGGATAACCATCACCACCTGCTGCTAGAAAATCTAATGTTGCAACCCGATACATTTTCTGCAAGTCAATCGGCTCATTATTGATTTTTACCTCTTCTATATTATTGCCTGAACGCGTTAAAGTAATATTTTTTAAGTGGGTAAAACCGCCAGATCCCTGTTTTTTGCTTAACGCCACTTTCAAGTAATCAATTAATTCACTTCCTGTTAGTTCGAAATAAACCACACTATTACCAAACGGCTCAACTTTCAAGATATCACGATAAGTTATGTCACCTTCAATGAGTGAATCACGAATCATACCGCCAGCCATAATGCCAACATCAGCATGTGTTTTTTCAATAAAAGCGCTAAGTAATAACTGTCCTAGATTGCTTTGTTGATATCGAACCACACTGCGTTCGCCTTCGAGTCGACCAATTAACTCGCCACTTTTAACTAATAACTGTTGTTTACCTTGTTCTTGATAAGGTTTTAGTTTTTCAAATAGCTGTTCATCTTGCGCTATCTGCTTAGTATAGTACTCAAGCTTTTTCGTGTCGTTGCCATTATCGACTTCTTTTTTTAAATTAATTGGTATGAGTTGATAATTTTGTAATGTAATTTTGCCGTTTAAAAAGACAAAATCTGCGCGGCCGACATATTTACCCCACTCATGCGCTTGCACAATCCATGTACCATTTTGTTGATCCGGTGAACATGGTGTCCCCGGAACATATTCGGTAATACGCTTATTGCTACTTGCCATACAAACAGGATTTTGAGAATGACCGCCAACAATCATATCAAGATCGCCGGTTTCTAAGCCTCTGGCTAATTCAACATCACCCGGAGCCATTGTGCCGTGTTCACCATTTTCAAAGTGTCCCATATGGGTTACGGCAATAATCATATCCGGCCGTTCAGTTTTTTTGATCTGAGCGATAATTTTTTGCGCCTCGGGTAACGTTTGGCGAAATTCAACACCGTCGGTATTTTTTGGCGACGCTAAATAAATTGTATCATCAGTGGTTAAACCAAAAACTGCCACTTTAATACCATTTAAGTCAAACATTTTATAGGCATCAAACACACGATTGTTTGTGCCTTTAAAGTAAGTATTGGCTGATAAAAAAGGGAAATGTGCCCATTTTTGTTGCTCACGAATAATCGATAAAGGGTGATCAAATTCATGATTACCCACTGCCATGGCATCATAACCAATTTCATTCATGCCAATAAAATCAGGTTTAGCTTGAAGCACATCTGATTCAGGAACACCAGTATTAATGTCACCACCGGATAGCAGCAATAATTTGCCTCCTTTGGCGGTCACCTCTTTTCGAATTTCATCCACTACTGTTTTTTGAGCTGCAAGCCCATATTCGCCAATATCATTTTGCCAAAAACGACCATGATGATCGTTAGTATGCAAAATTGTAAACGAGTAAGGCTTGTTTTTTTCCCAAGTAGGGGCGATTGATTGTTTGGTTGCTACAGCTGCAATCGCATTGACTGAAAAAAGCCCTAAGATAAACAGTAGTGTTAATTTTTTATTTAATTTTAAACCATTCATGGTAGTGTTCCTAAATCCTTTTATAAAATGATTATTCAGTTATTATTTTATAAATTAATTGTGGTTCTTTAGCGCTATCACTGATTGTAATGTTGTCATACAATTTTTGTTTAATTGCATCAAGTTTATCTGTGTTAGCGTGGATAGTGAGTAACGCCTCGCCTTGCTCAACTTTATCTCCCACTTTTTTATGCAACACAATGCCAACAGCAGGATCGATAACATCATCCTTAGTGGCACGTCCAGCACCTAATTGCATAGCTGCAATACCGATTTGATCGGCAATAATACGTGAAACATACCCGGATTTTAGTGCCGGTAAAGCAATTTGGTATGGTGCACTAGCTAATTTTTCAGGGTGATCAACCACAGAACTGTCGCCACCTTGTGCTTCAATCAAGGTTTTGAATTTTTCAATCGCTTGACCGTTTTGGATCACAGCTTGAAGTTTTTCTCTGGCTTCATCTAACGTTTTCGCTTTATCGGCAAGCACAACCATTTGACTACCTAGTGTTAACACTAATTCAGTTAAATCTGCTGGACCTTGTCCTTTCAAGGTATCAATTGCTTCTTTAACTTCTAAAGCATTACCAATAGCAAATCCTAAAGGTTGTGACATATCGGAAATGATTGCCATAGTTCTACGACCAATTTGGTTACCGATGCTGACCATTTCACGGGCTAATTTTTCTGAATCCTCCATGCTCTTCATAAGTGCTCCGTCACCGGTTTTAACATCTAGCACAATGGCATCAGCGCCTGCGGCTAGTTTTTTACTCATAATGGAGCTGGCAATGAGTGGAATAGAGTTAACAGTTGCTGTCACATCACGTAATGAATAAAGCTTTTTATCTGCTGGAGTTAAGTTACCTGATTGTCCAATAACCGCTACACCTTTTTCATTAACTTGATTAATAAATTCTTGTTTACCTAATTCAATTTGAAATCCTGCAATCGATTCAAATTTATCGTTTGTACCGCCGGTATGACCAAGGCCTCGTCCCGACATTTTTGCTACCGGTACACCTAATGCAGCAACTAATGGGGCAAGTACTAAAGTGGTAGTATCGCCAACGCCTCCAGTTGAATGTTTATCAACTTTGATACCTTTGATTGAAGATAGATCAACAGTTTCACCAGAATACATCATTGCACTGGTAAGGTCTGCACACTCTTTTGATGTCATACCTTGATAGTAGATAGCCATAAGTAAGGCACTGACTTGATAATCGGGAATGGTACCGTTGGTATAATTGGTGATGAAAAATTGGATCTCTTCAGTAGTAAGAGGGTTACCATCACGTTTTTTTTCAATAATATCTACAAATCTCATTAATATTCTCTCTTTATAACAATAAAACTAATTAGCTATTTGTTTGGTTTATATAGCGTGTTAATTACTTTGGATAAGCCGAAAAACATCGGCTTAATAGTAGCAACGACAATAAACACAGGTAATCGCTAAAACCTTAAATATCGTAGTGTCTTGTTTGGTAAAAACTAATCTAAATCACTTGGTGAAAAAGACCAAGGTAATAATTCGCCGACCGTTGTTTCTTGTATTTTGCCCTGCATATTAGTCAAAATAACCGGCATATCTTTGGCGCAAAATTCACTAATTACTTGACGACATGCGCCACAAGGTGAAATTGGTCCCGCCGTGTCACCTATAACCACCAGTTTTTTAAACTTACGCTTACCTTCTGAAACCGCTTTAAAAATCGCTGTACGCTCAGCACAGTTAGCTAATCCGTATGAAGCATTCTCAATATTACAACCTAAAATAGCTTCATCATCTTCAGTAATCAGTACAGCGCCTACTTGAAACTTAGAGTAGGGCACATAAGCTTTAGAACGTGCGGTTTTAGCCAGTTCAATCAGTTTTTCAATTTGCATAGTAATAATCCTTTGAATCTTAAATTGTGCTATTTATTTTGTGGTTGATGACTAACCGCTGATTGCAAGTCTAATTGGTATACCCCAAAGCCTAATTTATCTTTTTCCAGATAATTAATTTTATACAGTGAATTTTTTTCAATAAAAGCTTTAGCTTCATCAGTTGGGGACGACTCGAAACGAATATCCAATTTGGTTTTACTCTTTATTGGAGAAATTCGCCAATTATTATCAACTGTCACATTAACCACCCCGTCTTTTTTGGTGGTGTTGCTAATATAAGCAGAAAGAATAACTCTTAAGTCATCAGGTGAATTAAATTTAACATTTTTACCGCCAGTGCCCGGGAATGCACCGGTATAGGCTCGATAATTATTGGTCGCAATCAAAAATGCTTGTTTAGGATCAATCGGTTTTTGCTTATAAGTCAAATTTTTGATTCGCTCAGAATCGGCATTAATTAACTGACAATTACCGTCATAACGAGCGGGTTTAGTAATGTCGATTTCGTAATTGACACCATCGATCGTATCGAAATTATAAGTTCTGAAATGATCCCAATTTATTAAGTATTGTGGTTTGGTCGATTCAGTATCAATTTGATTATAAACGCCGGCTGAACACTCAAGCCACTCTTTTACCTCTTGGCCGGTAATTTTTACCGCTGACAATAAATTAGGATAGAGATAAATATCAGCGGCATTTCTAAACGTCAGATCGCCTTTTTTAACATCCACAAAGGCAGTCGGATCGTTTTTTCGCCCTCCAGCTTTAAACGGTGCAATAGCAGATAAAACAGGGAGATTATCCAGATCCGGATCACCTTGAATAAATTGTTTTACATAAGCAATTTGCGCATCACTAATAATTTGTAGCGCTGAGGTATCTTCAACTAAAGCTAGATAGCTATTGATATCAGTTGATACTTTACCAATCGGTTTGCCGACAAATTCACGGGTACCTTGATGATCTTCTTTAAGTGCATTGATAATTGTTGTATCAACATCGACCAGCGCTTGTTTAGTTTTGACATCATAAATTGGACGAGCTTGAGATTGACCAGCCGTGACTTGCCATTTTGCTTGATCACCTTCAAGCACTAAATCAACTACCCCTAAATGGCTGCCCCATTGTCCGGGCATTACTGCCGGCACATTGTTAATGTTGCCTGTTTTAATGTCGGTATTTGGCAGTGAGCTAAAATCCTCGCTTGGGAAAACGCCATGAGCATGACCGAACATAATTGCATTGATGCCTTCAACTTGGCTTAAATAGTATACAGAGTTTTCAGCTAAGGCTTTATAAGGTTCAGACGAAACGCCGGAATGTGGAATGGCGATAATGACATCAGCACCTTGTTTTTTCATTTCAGGAACTAATTTTTTAGCCGTTTCGGTAATATCTTTAACTTCGACTTTACCTTCTAAATTTAACTTATCCCATTGCATAATTTGGGGCGGAACAAAGCCAATATATCCAATGTTGACGGTATGTTTATTCCCGTCTCTGTCAATAACAGGCGTTGGGATAATGATATATTGTTTAAAAAACGGTTTACCGGTTTTGGCATCATAGACATTGGCGTTAATATAAGGGAATTTAGCGCCGGCTAGACTTTTTTGTAAAAAATCTAAGCCGAAATTAAACTCGTGATTACCAATGTTTCCAACAACATAATCCAGCGTGTTCATCGCTTTATAAACTGGGTGTATCTCGCCGTCTTTCAGTCCTTTTTTGACTGCATAATCAGCCATAGGACTGCCTTGAATTAAATCACCGTTATCAACCAATACGCTGTTTTTTACTTCACTTCGAGCTTGATGAATCAAATTAGCGGTTTTAGCTAATCCAAAGGTATCAATAGATTGGTCTTTAAAATAATCATAATTCATCATGTTGCCGTGCAGATCGGTTGTTTCAATAATTCTTAAATCAACCGTTGCGGCATGGAGAGCGCCAGAAACGAATAGTGTTAGTAAGGTTAAAGTTAATTTGTTTTTGGTCATGTACATCTCCTTTTCGCAATATTGTTATTCATTAACAAGTACTAATAATCTATTTTGATATTTGATAAATCGCTCAATTATGGCAGGGTGATATTGATGATTGTTGATTGCCAATTGTAAACAATGCTTATCATTTTCGGTAAAAAATGACAGTGCTAAATCGGTTAATCGCATTTTTTCCGCATCTTCAACAAAAGCGGCATCGATACCGCATAGCGTAATATCGAGTAATTCCAATCGAGTAAAGTTAAAAATCGATTGCGCCAAATGGTACTCTTTTTCAATATCAGTACCAAAAATGCCGGCATCATCAGTATTTAAGGTAATGGGCACGCCTTTATCATAAAGTTGTCGTACCGGATGATTTTGGATATCACCATGTAATTCATTGACTAAAATTCGGTTACTGGTAAGGGCGATTTCGAGTGTGATTTTTTTGCTGACTAACTCATCAATGAGCTTTTGATCTTCAATGGCACGAATACCATGCCCGATTCGGTCTGCACCATGTTTAAGCGCTTGAATAATACTTTCAGCACAATCAATCTCACCAGCATGATAAGATTTTTTTAAATTCAATTTAGACGCAAGTTGATGAGCCTTTTCAAAATCATCAAAATGGCCGGCTTTCTCATTACCAGCGATATTAAATCCGGTAATAAATGGATGAGGATTATTTTCAATAAATTGCAGTGTATCGTACACCACATCAACACCTAGATGACGTACGCCAATTACATGGTATCTGACAGTGATATTATGTTCTTTTTGAACATCAATAATCGCCTTATCCATTTGTTTAAGTGTTTGATGAAATCTTTGTTGATTCCAAATGACTTGATTATCGGTGTGCGTTGCGCAGATATGATAGGGTGACAAAAACAGTTCGCAGTATATTAGACCTTGTTTAGCATTTCTGCTTAGAAAATCATAAGTAATGAGGTAGTAATCTTCGGGCGTTTTGACGAAATTTGAAACAGTGTCGTAGGTTTGAATAAATTGAACAAAATCAGTTTCATCATATTGATAGCGACCATTTGTATATTCATTTTTATCGTATTGGCCGGGTTGATAACATAAAGATTGGGGAAAAGGGAGATGATTTTTATCGGCTAATTTTTTAGCCATAAAAGGGGTAATGCTACCTTCGACATGTTCGTGGAGTATGACTTTAGGAACTATTTGCTTATTCATCGAGTATTTATCTATTTAAGTAAACTTCTTAAGTACTTAGAATAGTGAAAATTAAGTACTAACTAAGTGGCTTTTGTCACGATTAATCGCTAATTGCAATCTTGTGATATTTTACCTTGATATGGGGTATCTTTTCCATACATTTTGTGTGACTTAACGCTATTTTTGTGAAGCAGGTTGGTTTTTTTGAGAGCTGGCAACAATCATGATTGCTGCCAGCATATTGGTACTAAGTTTAGTTGTATCTCAATATTTTATACATTAGCTAGCCATTTTTTTTGTTACATTGGTTTAACAATGAAATGGCTAACGCTGTATAAGCATAAGTAAGTTTTTAGGCTTACCTCACTATATTAATTGGCAGCTTAAGCGGTTTTTTGCTCTGCACTGTCATTTTTAAATATTAACATAAATATAATGGCTAAAACTAAAGAATAGCCAGCAAATACTAACCACACATTATGCCAATCGATGATATTTTCACTTGACGTAAAACGGTCAACAACAATACCACTAATCATCGAACCTAAATAAGCGCCTAAACCATTGGTCATGGTCATAAATAAGCCTTGCGCACTATTACGGATACTGGTTGAAACGGTTTTTTCAACATACATTGAGCCAGAAATATTATAAAAATCGAAAGCACAACCATAAACTATCATCGATAAAAGCAATAAAATAAAGCCAAATGGCGACGGATCACCATAGGCAAATAAGCCAAATCGTGCAACCCAAGCTAACATACTAATTAGCATCACATATTTAATGCCTAAACGTTTCATAAAAAACGGGACAAATAAGATAAATACCACTTCAGAAATTTGCGAAATAGAGAGCAGTACTGAAGGATACTTGACCACTAAACTATCAGCATATTCAGGGATCTTCTCAAAATCGTGTAAAAATGGATTACCGAAAGTATTGGTTATTTGTAAAATGCCACCAAGGAGTACGGCGAACAGAAAAAAGATCGCCATTTTAGGTTGTTTAAATAATACAAAAGCATCTAGCCCCAAAGAACTTAATAATGATTTTTCTTTGGTCTCATTTTTGGTGGTTTGGATTAAAGGCAATGTTAATGAGTAAAGGCTAAGTAAAATAGAGCTGCCGGCAGCAATATAAAGTTGCATGTTGCTCAATTCTAATTGTAAGAAACTAACTAACCACATGGCGACAATAAAGCCAATTGTTCCATAAATTCTTATACCCGGAAATTGTGTAATAACATCCAGTCCTTGAGACTCTAAACAAGAGTAAGAAATCGAATTTGAAATAGCGATAGTTGGCATAAATGCTAAGCAGTGAATAAGCATTACTATCATCATTAAAAATGGTGAAGTGATTGATGCAGCTAAAAATAGTGTTATCGCGCCGATTAAGTGGCATAAAACATAAAGGCGGTTAGCCGGGATCCAGCGGTCGGCTACTATGCCGAGTAAACTTGGCATAAATAATGAGGCAATTCCCATAGTCCCATATACAGAGCCAACTTCAATGCCGGTAAATTCCAATTTACGCATCATATAAGAGCCTAAAGTAATTAACCAGCTCCCCCAGATGAAAAATTGAAAGAAAAATATAACTTTAAGTTGTAACTTGGTATTCATTTCGATTCCTTATTAAATGAGATCTTTTATAACCTATCTATTAACTATTAATGAATAAATTTAAAACTTGTTACCACAGAATCAATCCCGATTTACTGGTGATAACACAATAAGCCTGAGTGACTAAAATTTTATAAGCACTTAACTCGATAAAAGTTGATTAACCAATAGTGTCCAAAGTGATAATTTTAACACCTTGTAATTAATCAAAAAAAATGGCAGAAATCTGCCATTTTTGTTAATTTTGGTTTAACAATACTGATTCGAGCGCAACAGTTATCATCTCTTTAAAGCCAAGCTGACGTTGCTCAGCTGACATGGCTTCACCTTTACGAATATGATCCGATACGGTGCAAATTGCCAAAGCTTTTGCGCCATACTCTGCTGCTACACCATAAATACCAGCGGCTTCCATTTCGACACCTAAAATATTATATTTTTCCATGACATCAAAAAGTTCCGGCTCAACGCTATAAAAAAGATCGGCTGAAAAAAGATTACCAATTTTAACATTTACATCTAAGCTCTTAGCTGCATTGACTGCATGACAGATGAGATCGAAATCGGCAATCGCTGCAAAATCGTGATCTTTAAAACGTAATCGGTTTACTTTTGAGTCAGTACAAGCGCCCATACCGATAATAACATCGCCCAACTTAACATCCGGGCTAATTGCTCCGCAAGATCCGATGCGAATGATATTTTTTACGCCGTAAAACTTTACCAGCTCGGTAGCATAAATAGAACAAGACGGAATGCCCATTCCATGCCCCATAACAGACACTTTTTTTCCTTTATAGTAACCGGTAAAACCTAACATAGATCTGACGTTGGTGACTTCCTTTGCATCTTGTAAAAATGTTTGCGCAATAAATTTAGCTCGAAGCGGATCGCCCGGCATTAAAACAGTTTGTGCAAAATCATTTTCAGCAGCATTAATATGTGGGGTTGGCATCAAATTCTCCTGATGATATATCTAAAAAATGTATTACTAAAATAAAACTGGTTACTTATTTGCGGATAAATGATTCACCATATTCCATTGGCGATAAATCAAAATAATCAGCAACGCTCTGCCCGATATCAGCAAAGGTTTTACGATGACCTAAAGAACCAACTGGTACACTGTCACCATAAACAAGAACAGGAATATGCTCACGAGTGTGATCCGTTCCTGGCCAAGTTGGATCGCAGCCGTGGTCAGCACTGATAATCAATAGATCACCTGGCTCGATGAGTGCAAGCATTTCCGGTAAGCGTTTATCAAAATATTCTAACGCTGCTGCATAACCTGCAACGTCACGTCTATGCCCATAAGATGAGTCAAAGTCGACAAAATTTGTGAACACAATGGTATTATCTTTGGCTTGTTTAATTTCGTTAAGTGAGGCATCAAATAGAGCTTCGATACCGGTTGCTTTAACTTTTTTAGTGATGCCAACTTGCGCATAAATATCGGCGATTTTACCGATTGAAACCACGGTACCTTGTTTTTCATCAACCAGTTTTTTTATCATGGTTGGAGCAGGTGGCTCTACTGCTAAATCATGACGGTTACCGGTACGAACAAATTCGCCAGCTTTTTGACCGACAAAAGGTCTGGCAATAACACGCCCAATGTTGTAATCACCTTTATTGAGTTCATCACGAGCGATTTCACAAATTTCATAGAGTCTATCTAATCCGAAAGTTTCTTCGTGACAAGCGATTTGAAATACCGAATCGGCAGAGGTGTAAAAAATAGGTTTGCCACTTTTCATGTGCTCTTCACCAAGATCATCAAGAATAATGGTACCCGAAGAGTGGCAATTGCCAAGGTAACCGGGCAATTTAGCACGAGTGACAATATTATCTAATAGTTCTTGCGGAAAACTGTTGGTGGTGTTGGTAAAATATCCCCAATCAAAAAGTACCGGTACACCGGCTATTTCCCAGTGGCCAGAAGGGGTATCTTTACCGGAAGAAATTTCACTAGCATAACCATATGATCCGATTATTTCGCCTTCGGTAGCCATGCCTTGCGGATAAGATCCGGTCGATTCATATGCAGCTTCAATTAAGCCTAATTTGCCCAAATTAGGTAAATGTAATGCACCTTTACGACCTTCATCGGCATTACCTAAGGCACACTCTTGAGCGATATGACCTAATGTATCTGAACCTTCATCCCCATATTTTTTTGCATCTTCTGCGCCACCGATCCCAAAAGAATCTAGGATCATAATAAATACTCTTTTCATAATTTCCTCTAAATCTTAACTACCACTTGGTAACATATTAAAGAAATATGTCACCTAAAACCGTGATCTAACGCCCATTTGTCTATTTTATTAAAACCATTGCCAACATGGCGAGACTTTCAGAGCTATTGATGCTCATTTTAGCCTAATTTATAAAAAAGATCGTTCGAATAGTTATAATACATGATAAAAAAAAACAAAAAAGATTTGCGTCTTTGTTTAATTGAATATATAGGCGACATCAATCTTTAAATGAATATTATTTAAATTCAATGGTTTATAGTTAGTAGTTCAAAAAAAACGGTATGATACCTATTGGTATAAGCCGATCAAGTGAAAATGGTTTAACAATTGATAAAATATCTTGCCTCGTTGTGATAAAATAGTCGATCTAAATTGTAGATAAAAATTTATCGCTAGTGATTAATTTACGCCTTTTGACAAATTAACTTAAGACAGCTTGTAAAATCTAAAGCCTATCTCACTTAATTTTATAAAGTTTAACCCTAGTTGTTATATAAGTTGTTATATAAATCGGTAGATTTAACTCGTTTTGCGTGTATAGATAAAAATAAGGTCATTATTAATGAAACAAAAAATTCCTAATACTTTTGCGCTTGATGTTTGTGCTGACAATGTTGTAACTGCAACCACCATTTTACAGCTTAAGCAAATAGGGGAAAATAATGCACCAAATCAACCTATCATGATAATTGGAGAGGGTAGCAATACGCTTTTCACAACCGATTTTGCCGGCACTATTGTGGTTAACCGTATTAAAGGAATCACCATTACCGAAAACGACACACATAGGCTTTTACGGGTAGGCGCTGGGGAGATATGGCATGATCTTGTTTCGCAAACTGTTGAAAAAAATATTCCGGGGTTGGAAAATTTAGCATTAATTCCCGGTTGTGTAGGCTCCGCACCGATTCAAAATATTGGCGCATATGGGGTAGAGTTCCAAAAAGTGGCGGATTATGTAGAGTTACTGGAACTGGCTACAGGTAAAATAATTACTGTCACTGACGGGCAGTATGGCTATCGGGAAAGCATTTTTAAACACCAATATGACGTCGGTTATGCGGTAATTGCTGTCGGCATTAAACTTGCCAAAAACTGGCAACCGGTATTGAGCTATGGTGAATTAAGAAATTTTGATCCGCAAACTGTTACCGCCAAAATGATCTTCGATAAAGTGTGTGAAATTCGCCGTAGCAAATTGCCCGATCCGAAAGTGTTAGGTAATGGCGGTAGTTTTTTTAAAAATCCAGTAGTCGATAAAATGGTGGCCGATAAGCTACTTGAAATTTACCCAACTATGCCTATATATCCACAGGTAAACAATCAAGTTAAATTAGCCGCAGGTTGGTTAATTGATCAGTGTGGTCTAAAAGGCTATCAAATTGGCGGTGCAGCTGTACATCAGCAACAAGCATTGGTATTAGTTAATAAAAATAACGCAACGGCGCAAGATGTCATTGCTTTAGCTCGCTATATCAAAAACGCAGTTTATCAAAAATTTTCGGTGCACCTGTCGCCAGAAATTCGATTTATTGGTGCAACAGGTGAAACTGATGTGGATAATTATTTATAATCAATAAAACTATTTATAATCAATAAAATTATGAGACATTCGTATTCATTTCCTATTTTATTAACCAGTTTATTATTTGTCACCATCGCCTTATCAGCTTTAAATACTCAAGTACCACTTTGGTTGGTACGTGAAGATTTTTCGCTAGGGCAAATTGGCTTAGTTGGATCAAGCTATTTTACCGGCAATTTGGTGGGTACTATTATGGCAAATTGGTTTATTAGCCGATTTAATGCCAGATATACTTACACCTATAGTTGCCTTATTTTTGCTGTAGCAACCATTGGGCTAAGTTTTTCAATGGATTTTTACAGTTGGGCGATCTGGCGATTTTTTATCGGTATTGCTTGCGCTGTCACTTGGGTCGTCATTGAAAGCTGTATATTAGTGACCGGTTCAGTGCGCACACGTGGCAAAATGCTAGCTATCTATCTCAGCACTTACTATTTAGGAACAGTATTGGGGCAAGCGCTATTACAGTATTTTCCTCAAGATGTGCTCTATTTTGGTTTAGTCATTGCGCTGTTAATGGGATTAGCGATTTTATTTATTTTACTAACTCATTACAAATTACCGAAAAGAAAGCAAAACAGTTTCAATATTATACCGATGATTTTATATAAACCGTCTCGACTTGGTCTGATTGGTTGTATGATAGCCGGTATGCTAATTGGTTCGCTCTATTCGTTAATGCCGGCTTATTACTCTCATTTGGGCTATAGCGATAATCAAGTGGCAAATTGGATGATTTTATTAATCTTATCCGGCGTGATAGCGCAAATGCCAGCAAACTACTGTGCCGATAAATATGGTCGACGAATTGTACTACTGATTGAATCGTTGCTAACGGTGGTAGCTTGCTTGATGTTGGTATTTAATTTTTATTCTGTGCTCGCAATTATTTTATTAGGCACCACCATTTATACGATCTACCCAATCTCGATGGCTTGGGCATGTTCGTGTGTTCGAAAACAAGAGATTGTGACGATGAATCAAGCGATGTTATTAACCAATACCATTGGTAGTTTAATCGCACCGGCTATTATCGCTTTTATTATGGATATGACCAATAATACCTATTTATTTGTCAGTTTTGCTATAATCTCACTCTATTTTGTCGTTTTATTACTAAGAGAGCGAGCCACTGATGCGTAGCCAACAAAATCCGCTTAAATTAATTGAAATATTGGCAGACGGTAAGTCTCATTCCGGCGAAGAGCTTGCCGCTGTATTTGGTATTACTCGTGCCGGAATTAATAAATACATTAAAGTCCTGCGTGAGTGGGGTATTACTTTAAACTCTATTCAAGGTAAAGGTTACTGTTTAACCTCACCATTGGATCTATTTAATAAAGCTAAAATTGACCACTATTATGGCGCTGATAGTGATGTTGAAATTTTACCGATCATTGATTCAACTAATCAATATCTACTCGATAGGATTGACACGTTACAATCGGGTCATAGCTGTGTGGCTGAATTTCAGTCTAAAGCCCGAGGGCGAAGAGGGCGCAAATGGTTTGCTCCGTTTGGCAGTAACCTCTATTTTTCCATGTATTGGCGATTAGAGCAGGGCATTGCAGCGGCAATGGGGCTCAGTTTAGTGGTTGGCATAGTGATAGCCGATACGTTACGGGAATTATCCGGGCAAAATATTAAAGTAAAATGGCCAAATGATCTTTATCTTAATGATCAAAAGCTCGCCGGCATTTTAATCGAACTTGCCGGAAAAACGGGCGATTATGCTCATGCTGTTATCGGTATAGGTGTCAATCTGAACATGACCAATCCCGATACCGACATTGTCAATCAAGCGTGGGCTAACTTAGGGCAGGTTGATCGCAATTTGCTGGTTGCCAAAGTGATTAAAGCGCTAAAAGTGAATCTGATTAAATTTGAGCAACAAGGATTAACCGCTTTTATGACTGATTGGAATCGTTTGGATAATTTTATTAATCGACCGGTTAAATTATTAATAGGTGAAAATATTATTCGAGGTATTGCCAAAGGCATAAACGATCAAGGTGCTTTATTGCTTGAACAAAATGGCACAATCAACGCCTACATCGGTGGCGAGATCTCATTACGCAGTGATGAGTAACGGGATCTGCCTGTTTCTACAGGGAGATC
The DNA here is from genome assembly GCF_026536465.1 of Gilliamella sp. B3172. Lineage (NCBI taxonomy): Bacteria > Pseudomonadati > Pseudomonadota > Gammaproteobacteria > Orbales > Orbaceae > Gilliamella > Gilliamella sp. B3172. The sequence goes on from NZ_JAFNOA010000001.1 coordinate 548,077, forward strand.
AGCACTGAATCGATTTAAACACCTTACGACTCAATACCGATTAGTTCTACACATACTTTTTAAAAAGATAATATGCAATCCCACCTAATGAGAGGGTGATTGCATATAGCTTCCATAAACTTTGCCAGATGATTGTAAAACTGACATCTTTTAAATAAATCTGTTTAGTTAATTCGATAAAGTGACGAACTGGGTTTATTTCAGTTAAATACTGTAAACATTGTGGCATGTTCTCAATTGGCGCAATAAAACCCGAGAGTAAAATCGCAGGCACCATAAAGGTAATAATGCCAATAAAAGCTTGTTGTTGCGTTGAGCAAAGCGCTGAAATAAATAATCCAAATCCAACTAAAGATAATCCGTAAGTTATCATACATAAATAGTAATAAGGCAGTGAGCCTTGAAAAGGGATGTGATAGATCAAAACACTGGCGGTTAACACCATAGTACCTTGTAATGTGGCAACGATAATTGCAGGGATCGCTTTACCTATAAAAATTTGCCAAGTCATTAAGGGGGAAATACGTAATTGGTCAAGTGTGCCTTGTTCTCGCTCACGTGCCACCGATAGTGAGGTGACAATCATTACACCTATCGTCGTAATTAAGGCAACCAGTGACGGTAAGATGAAATTTTTATAGTCTAAATTACTGTTATAACGGTGACGGACAATTAATCCGGTATTATCTTGCACGTTATTTTGTTGTTGATATTGCATAATAATTTGCTGAATATAGTTGGCAGCAATTTGTGCACTATTTGATTTACGACCGTCTAAAATAATTTGGATTTGTGGTGATTGCCCGCTGAGTAACTTACGGGAAAAATCAACAGGTAATTGCACAACCACTAAGGCTTTTTGGTGATTAATGATGTCGGTTACTGCTTGCTTCGAATCTAATATCATCACTTTAGAAAAACTACTGGCATTAGCTAGCCGATCAATTAACTCCGTGGTGGGTTGATCTACCGTTGGTCGATAAATTGCAATCGTTGCATTATTAACATTCAACGTCGCTGCGAATGGAAAAATAAAAATTTGCAAAAGGACTGGTATGATTAAGATAGTGCGAGTTTGCTTGTCTTGCCAAAGTAGGGCTAGCTCCTTTTTAATTAATGTTACAGTTCGGTAGAAAGTCATATTGTTGATAAATCTTAGCATGGTCTTTATTCCTGTAACCTCAATCTAATTGCATTTGAGTTTTTTTGAAGATCACCACAAATAACAGCAACAAACACATCAGTAAAAATCCAACATTAATCAACATTACTGAAAAAATATCGCCAGCTAAAAATAGTGTTTGTAAGATGTTGACGTAGTAACGTGCAGGAATGATATAAGTAATAATTTGGATGATAGCTGGCATACTATTAATCTCAAATACAAAACCTGAAAGCATGACCGCGGGTAAAAATGCAACATTTAACGCTATCATCGCTGCATTAAATTGATTTCGAGTAACGGTAGATATTAACAATCCCAGTTGCAAAATAACCCATAAATATAGGCTGCTTAGTATTAATAATAGCCAAAATGATCCTCGGAAAGGCACATGCATAATACCAACTGTTACCAGAAAACAGATAATTAAAGCAAGTAACCCAATGAAATAATAAGGGATCAGTTTAGATAATAAAAACTCCAACTTGGTCATCGGTGTTGATAGCAATGCTTCCATCGTGCCACGTTCCCATTCACGTGCAACGACTAACGAAGTCAAGATTGATCCAATAATAGTCATAATTATGGTTATCGCACCGGGTAAAATAAAATTCTTGCTAATCGCAGCTGAGTTAAACCAGACATGGGAAGTGATATCGACAATTGGCTTACTGTTAATTAATTGCTGTTGACTTTGTTGCTGTAACCAAATTTGCCAAATGCCGGTTAGATAAGTTTTGGTAACAATATAAATAATTAAAATTGACAACTACAGTTGACATGTTGGTTGTGTAAGATAAAATAGTTTTAAATTAATACAGGAATAAAGCATGATTACTGTAAGTTATACACCGCAAATGGAAAAATGGTTGAAGTCGCTTAAGGATAAAACTGCAGCAGCTAAAATTAAAGTTCGAATTCGTCGTATGCAAGAAGGTAATTTTGGTGACGTTAAATCTGTAGGTAGCGGTGTATCAGAAATGCGCATTCACTGTGGAAAAGGGTACAGGGTTTATTTTGCTAACCGCAATAATGAAATTGTTATTTTATTGTGTGGTGGTGACAAGGATACACAACAAACAGACATTAAAATTGCTAAAGAATTAGCAAATAAATGGGGTTTATTATGACTACAAAACTAAAAACTTTTGACGTAGTTGATTTTTTAAATACTGATGAAGAGATGCAAGAATATTTAAATGCCGCAATAGAAGAAGGAGACCCTAAATTTTTATTTATTGCACTTGGTGATATAGCTAGAGCTAAAAACATCAGTCAGCTTTCACGTGATACAGGTATAAGCCGTGAGGGTATTTATAAAGCATTATCAGGTGAGGGGAATCCTACTTTTAATACAATCTTTAAAATTGTTCAAGCATTAGGTTTGCAAATGCAGTTTTCCTCACAAAAACATGCAGATTGTTGTTAACTGAGCATGGAAAATCTAATCTTTTTTACTGTTTTTATAATCGTGAAAACCTGCCGATACATTGATAACCTGTTTATATATGAACGGCAGAGGCTAACTTAAAATAGTTACATTTAAATAATAAGTTACTAGAAGGGATTGCATACAATATCCCTTCTTTAATAGGTGTAACAATAAAAGATAGATTATGCCATTATGTAAAGCCGAAAACTTATCCTTTAAAAAAGTTAAAATTCGCTGTTCACTCTTATTTTTTAACCTTTAGCAATCTTAAAGCATTGGCTGTCACGATCGCTGTTGTTCCCGAATCAGCTAATACTGCAAGCCAAAGCCCGGTTAAGCCAAATAGGCTGGTAATTAAAAATATCAACTTTATCCCTAATGCTATGGTGATATTTTGTTTAATATTTCGATTGGCAAAACGTGCTAAGCGAATTAACGTTGGTAAACTCGATAGACTATTTTTGCTGAGGGCGACCTCGGCTGTTTCAAGGGCAACATCGGTACCGCTTCCCATTGCAATGCCGATTGTTGCGGCTTTCATTGCCGGTGAATCATTGATTCCGTCCCCGACCATGGCAATGGTGGTAGTTTTGCCGATTTTTTCAATCTCGACCAGTTTGTCAGCAGGTAATAACTGAGCACGGTAATCCATCCCTAATTGTCCGGCAATCGCTTTAGCGGCTCGTTGATTGTCACCTGTGAGCATCAAGGTTTTAAGACCAAGTTGGTGGAGTGCCTTAATGGCTGGTTTTGCATCTGTTCGCAAGACATCTTGCAGCGCGATAATCCCCAGTAATGCTTGATCTGTGACGGCGACCACGACGGTTTTGCCGGCATTTTCCAGTTGTTCGATGAGCTTGGCATCATCGTTTATCAAAGGGACTGAGACAGTGTCAATTTTATTGGGTGAAACAACATAATAGATGTTTTGGTTTAGCTCGCCTTGAATACCAATACCGGCGATGGCTTTACGATTTGTTGCTTCACTAAACGTGATATCTTGTTGTTTGGTGTAATCCACAATAGCTTTAGCTAAAGGATGATGTGAGCCACTTTCAATCGATGCAACTATAGCAAGCAAGTCATTGACCGCTAAGCCTCGATTGATAATATCGGTCACTTGCGGTTTTCCTTCCGTTAGTGTGCCGGTTTTATCAAAGGCAATCATTTTTAGCGATCCAATGTGTTCCAGCGCGGCGCCACCTTTAATCAATACCCCTAATTTGGCGGCACTCGATAATGCTGAAGTGATAACGGCAGGGGTTGAGATCACCAACGCACAAGGACAGCCAATTAATAATAGTGTTAATCCTCGATAGATCCATGTATACCAATCTTCACCCAAAAGCAGTGGTGGTATAAGGATAACCAACAAAGCAAACAGCGCAATAGCCGGCGTATAATAACGGCTAAATTTATCGATAAAACGCTCAATCGGCGCTTTGCGCTCTTCGGCATCTTCGATCAATTGCAAGATGCGATCAACAGCGTTTTGCCCTGCTTGCGAAATCACTTTGAGTTGAATGGTATTATCAACCACCAGTGATCCGGCTAAAATCTTATCGCCATATAAGTAGTTGACCGGGATCGATTCGCCGGTTAAGGCGCTTTCGTCAATATTGGCTTGTTCACTCACTAAGATAACATCAGCCGGTAATCGCCCGCCGGATGAAATTTCGATAATATCGTCTGGCTTCAAACTGTGGCTGGCAACGGTTTTACGCTTACCGTCGATAATAATAACAGTCTCTTCAGGCATGAGCTTAGCAAGGGATGAAATGCCTTTCTTGGCTTTATTTGTTGCGATCCCTTCAAGCATTTCACCTATCATAAACAGAAAAATCACCATAGTGGCTTCTTCAGCTGCGCCAATAAATAGTGCGCCAATTGCCGATATACTCATTAACGATTCAATCGCAAAGGGGGTGCCACTGCGAGTCAATAAAATCGCTTCTTTTAATATCGGTATCAGCCCGATAATAGCGGTGGCAATAAAGGCATATTGACCGGCTTGATGATTAAACAGCGTAATAAGATAACTGATAACAATTAACGCGCCCAATATGGCTAAAGGTAATAACGCTTTTTTATCGATTATATGATTATGTTCATGTTGATGATTATGATTGTCCGATGATTGGAAAATAGGGGTATAACCTAGTTCGACAACTTTATCTTCAATCTGTTTAATTATTTTTTGATCTTTCTGCGGAACTAACACAACCAACTTTTCAGTTGAAAATGTGATTTTTGAGTGAGTAATATTCGGAAGAGTTTTAATGCCATTTTCAATTTTTTTAGCGCAATGGGCGCAATCCATACCTTGAATTTTCCAGATAAGCTTAATGTCTTGGCTTTGCCTTTCGGGATCTTCGGGGGGATCACTAATATCATTTTGGGCGCTACTACCTTGTTCTTGTCGCCCGCCATTCGCCACGCTGTTTTGCGTTTGATGAGTTTCGGCACTCTGTGCTGATTGTTGATGATGATTATGCGCAATATTATGACATTCACCTTGGCAATGATGATGACTATCATGATGTTGCTGCGTAGATTTGTTATTATATAACATAACGTTACCTCGTCTTGTTGATGATTTTGATTGTACGCTTAATTGTAGAAAAATAAATCATTTTTTAAGCTATTATTTTTTCAATACCTAAGCGTATGTTTTAAGTATATAATTAATGACACTTTCATGATTGAGATAAGATATGTCTAGTATTCCTTCGTTTCGCCAACGGCAAGGCGTTATTTTTTCGGCTTTTTTATTTGCAACCTTTGTCATTGGGGTAGCCGGTGCATTACAGTCACCAACCTTAAGTCGATTTTTATCGGTTGACGTTAATGTTGATCCTCGCTTAGTCGGTCTCTTTTTCTCGGTAAATGCTTTTGCCAGCATTATTGGTAGCTTTTTATTGGCAAAATATTCTGATAAAAGAGGTGACAGGCGCAATATTGTCATATTTTGTTGTTTAATGGGGGTTACCAATAGCCTTATTTTTGCCTTTTCCCGTAACTATTACCTTTTAATTACGCTCGGCGTACTATTTGCTGCGCTCTCGTCCGCTGCGATGCCGCAAATTTTTGCTTTAGCTCGTGAATATGCCGTGAAAAGCGGACGAAATGTTGTCGCCTTCAACTCGTTGATACGGGCACAACTGTCACTTGCTTGGGTCATTGGACCACCTTTATCGTTCGGATTAGCGATTGAGTATGGTTTTACCACCATGTATCTGAGCGCCATGTCGATGTTTATTGTCGCGATGATCTTTGTTGCCATTTTTTTACCTTCCGTTGAAAAAAATCCGATATCAGAGCTACCGAATAACGTTGATTTACAAGCGGCAAATCAACCTTTATTTAAAAATAAAAATGTAGTGTTTTTATTACTATCAACGGTCTTTATGTGGACAGCAAATATGATGTATATCATTGATATGCCTCTGTACGTACAATCGGTATTACATCTTTCTGATTCTTTACCGGGATATCTAATGGGATTGGCTGCCGGGATTGAAATACCGGTTATGATCATTGCGGGCTACTTAGTGCCGATGTTAGGCAAAAGAAATCTATTTTTTATCGCCATAATCTGCGGATTGATCTTTTATATCGGTATGATTTTATTTACCGATGAGTGGATCTTATTTGTGTTACAGCTATTTAATGCACTTTTTATTGGCATTGTGGCAAATATTGGGATTATCTACTTTCAAGATCTGCTACCAACCCGAATGGGCGTTGCATCAACCTTGTTTAATAATGGTATCATCTGTAGCATTATTATAGCCGGTATGCTTCAAGGGTTTGTATCTGAATCTTACGGGCATGAAATTATCTATTCGATCGCCTTAATTATGGTCGCTATATCATTGATATTTTGTGCGCTGGTCAAAGAGGTGAGAACAAAAGTCGATTAATACTGAATAATACGTCTTCCTAAAAGGAAGACGTAACAATGCGCTATTTAGCCACAAAGTTTTGCTTTAAGACTTCATAAAATGCATTATCTGTTCGCTCATAACTTAAAGGCGTAATTGCAATAAAGCCGCCATTGGTGGCATCGAGCTCTTTACTTTCGTCAATAATTTGTTGATTACGTTTTGCTCTAAACCAAAAATAATCGTTTCCTTCAGGATCGGTTGTTGGCGCAACAATAAATTTGCTTACATCTGCTGCCCCTTGTTTGGTTATCTTCACGCCATTTATATTGTTAGCTTTACAAGCCGGAAAATTGATATTAAAGCAGATATTTTTAGGTGCCGATAACGCCAATAGTTGCCGAATAACTGATTCGGTATGATGTATTGCACAATCCCAATCGGTTGGCTGATTATCTTCGGTGGTTGATTGGCTTAATGCCATTGCCGGCACACCGAGTGTCATTGACATCATGGCGGCACCGACTGTGCCGGATAAAATGGTTTCAAACCCGACATTAGTGCCATTATTGATTCCCGACAAAACTAAATCGGGCAGATTGTCTACCATTAAATATTTAAGCGCATACAAAGCACAATCTGCGGGCGTACCATAAACGGCATACTCTCTATCACCCCGCTGAGCAACCCGAAAGGGTGATTTTAAGCTAACGGCACATGAAACACCGCTTTGATCGAGCGCCGGCGCAACTACCCAAACTTCATGGGCAATTTTTTCGGCAGCTTCTTTTAAAATATTAATGCCTTTGGCATCGATACCGTCATCGTTGACTAATAAAATACGATTTACTAATTTATTAAACATCTTCTTTCCTTTTAATTTCCTTGCAGTGTGAAGGTATTACACTGATTAATCAAACCACTATCAAATCCTCGTTTAAACCATGTATAACGTTGTTGCGATGTGCCGTGAGTAAAGCTATCAGGTACTACATAGCCGGTACTTTGTTGCTCAAGCCGATCATCGCCAATCGCTTGCGCTGTCTGTAATGCTTGCTCAATATCGCCTACTTCTAACAGATTTTGTTGTTTAATCGAATTACCCCATAAACCGGCATAACAATCGGCTTGTAGTTCAAGTTTAACTGATAATTGATTTCTGGTAATTTCAGATTGTGACTGCTTTAATTGTTCAACTTTATTAAAGGTACCAAGCAGATTTTGCACATGATGCCCAATTTCGTGAGCGATGACATAACCTTGAGCAAAGTCGCCACCACCGCCAAGACGCTGTTTCATCTCTTGATAAAAAGAGAGATCTAAATAGACGGTTTTATCCAAACTACAATAAAAAGGCCCCATTAAGGTTTGGCCGGCGCCACATGAAGTTTGGGTCGAGCCGGTATAAAGAACAAGTTTGGGTGGGATATACGTTTTGCCTAAATGTTGAAACTCTTGTCGCCAATAATCTTCTGTACTGGCTAGAATAACCGATGTGAATTTTGCGGCATCGGGATCGGGTTGCATATATGCAGCTGAGGATTGTTGGTTGTCGTTAATATCAATGATACCGGAATTGAGTAAACCGGATAAATCGATGCCATAATAACCGGCAACGATAACAACCAAAAATAGTACGATTTTACCTTTACCTCCAATTGGGATGTTAATTCCCGTTCCACTTCCTGACTGTGAGCGGCGATCTTCAATATTATCACTCTCTCTTTGGTCTCTCCAACGCATAGGGATTACCTCATCAGTTTAAGTGAAATCATTGTAAAGGATAACTAACAAGGATTCTACATTAAGATAATATTATTAAACGACGCTAACTTAGAAAAGGGCGCAGTGAATGGCTAAAAATGACCGATAGTGACAACTAAATCTATCACTAACTTGCCGGGTTTGCACGATCATGACTGGTGAAATGGGGATTAAGTGATATTTCATTTCTGTAAAAGCTTGCCGCGACAAAACCAAAATCGCCCACTTTTTTTACTGTGCATGAATTTTACAAAATGGGATTAAGTCGCTATAATCAACGGCTAATTTCCCTTAAACGTCACGTTTTATCATTCGATAAATTATCGAATAGTGATGATAAAACCGTCGTTTTGCTAGTTTTTTTCCTCTTTTTATTTTTGGGAATTTTCCCAATTTAATGTCTGAAAACACATGATCAATGTGAATTTATATTGTACTGGTTTGTATCATTAAGTAACCGATTCACCTTATTGCATAAATTTTCTTTTATTTGCATCAAAACAGGCGGTATTTATGAAAAGCATACGAAGTTCAAAAAATAAACCCTTAAATATTAACGATATTACCATTATTGACGACAGTAAATTAAAAAAAGCAATAACCGCTGCTGCGCTGGGTAACGCTATGGAGTGGTTTGATTTTGGTGTTTACGGCTTTTTGGCTTATGTTTTAGGTCAGGTGTTTTTTCCCGACGCTTCACCTAGCGTACAAGTAGTGGCTGCTTTAGCAACGTTTTCGGTACCGTTTTTAGTGCGCCCATTAGGTGGTTTAGTCTTTGGTATTCTTGGTGATAAATTTGGTCGGCAAAAAATCTTATCGGTCACAATCATCATTATGTCATTAAGTACTTTTTGTATTGGACTGATTCCTTCTTATGCTTCGATCGGTATTTTTGCGCCACTGTTACTACTTTTGGCTAAATTAGCGCAAGGATTTTCGATTGGCGGTGAATATTCGGGGGCAGCTATCTTTGTTGCGGAATACTCGCCGGATCGCAAACGGGGTTTTATGGGAAGTTGGCTTGATTTTGGATCGATTGCCGGTTTCTTAGTTGGTGCAGGTTTAGTTGTACTGCTCTCCTCAATTATGGGTGATGCCAAATTTCAAGCGTGGGGCTGGCGCATTCCATTTTTATTTGCGCTGCCGCTTGGCTTAATTGGTCTCTATCTACGCCACGCCCTCGAAGAAACACCGGCGTTTCAACAGCATACCGATAAAATGGATAACAACGATCAAAATCACATTGCCAATCCTCCAAAAATGACACTAAAAACAATCATTAAACAGTACTGGAAGAGTCTTTTAGTCTGTGTAGGATTAGTCATGGTGACAAATGTGACTTATTATATGCTTTTAACCTATATGCCGAGTTATTTATCGCACAATTTAAATTATCACACCGATCATGGGGTATTGATTATTATTGCTATCATGATAGGCATGCTATTTGTCCAACCGATGATTGGTTTAATCAGTGATAAAATTGGACGCAAACCTTTTATTGTCGGTGGAAGTGTAGGCTTACTTATTTTGGCCTATCCGGCTTTTGCGATGATAAACAGTGATATCATCGGTCTTATCTTTTTGGGATTATTGATTTTAGCTGTGCTATTAAACTGTTTTACCGGGGTAATGGCTTCAATTTTGCCGGCCATTTTCCCAACCAGTATTCGTTACAGTGCACTGGCAATCGCATTTAATATTTCCGTACTTATCGCCGGGGCGACGCCAACTGTTGCCGCTTGGTTGGTTGAAGAAAGTGGCAACTTATATATGCCTGCTTACTATTTAATGGTGGTGGCTATTATTGGATTGATAACCGGATTAAAAATGAATGAAACGGCCAATCAACCCCTACGAGGCGCCACACCGGCGGCATCAGATCGCAGTGAGGCAAAAGCGATCTTATCTGACCACTTTGATTCCATTGAACAAAAAGTTGAAGATATTGATGAACAGATTGAAAACCTACAAGAGCAACGTCAGGATCTAGTTGATCAGCATCCTAAATTAGATTAGGGCGCATTAACCTTTTCCGTTAATAGTGAGTTATCTTAGCGGAAAAGTGACCTTTATCGGCTGCTGACAGGCTAAGCCCATTTTCCGGCTTTTGCTCTGAGCAGCCAATCTCGCCGACAAATAGAGATTGATTTGCTGGGCGTTATGCTTTTTTGTTACCGGCAATTGATTATTGCATTACTTTTTTTACTTATTTGGTTGAAAGCCGATATAATAGCGTGTTTTTTATCATTGGATTTGACATGCAAAAATCATCTACATCACCTAAATCATCACCTTTACATCATCGAAATAAGCATAATCATGGTTATGATTTTAAAACGCTGATCCAAAAATTGCCAGAATTTGCCCCTTTTGTTAAAGCCAATCAATATGGCAATTTATCGATTGATTTTGCCGATCCGATAGCCGTTAAAATGCTAAATAAAGCGTTATTAATACAATATTATCATTTAAGTTATTGGGATATTCCGGATCAATTCCTTTGCCCGCCGATCCCCGGTCGAGCCGATTATATTCACTATTTGGCGGATCTATTAGCTAGCGATAATGCTAACCATATTCCAACTGGTCATCAGGTGCATGTGCTCGATATTGGTACGGGTGCTAATGTGATTTATCCGATTATTGGCTGTGCGGAGTATGGTTGGTCGTTTGTGGCAAGTGATATTAATCCTACTGCAATTAATGTGGCATCACTGATTGTCAAAGCCAATCCTATTCTTAACGGTTCAGTAGCATGCCGATTGCAAAAAGACCGATCGGCGATGTTTAAGCAAATCATTAAACCAAATGAATTTTATCTATTAACGCTCTGTAACCCGCCATTCCATGCCTCGGCACAAGCAGCATTAGCTGCAACGCAACGCAAGCTTAAAAATTTAGGTAAACTTACCGATCCGAAGCAAAAAACGATACTTAATTTTGGTGGTCAACATGCTGAACTTTACTGCCAAGGTGGCGAAGCGGCTTTTATCACTAAAATGATTCAAGAAAGTGTCCACTATAAAAAACAGTGTTTATGGTTTACTTCTTTGGTATCCAAAAAAGAGTCATTGCCGATAATCAAAAAACATTTAAAGCAAGTCGGCGCAATTGATAGCAAAATTGTCCCTATGGCACAAGGACAAAAAGTGAGTCGCTTTGTCGCATGGACTTTTTACCCCCCAACAGAACGACAACAGCTTGTTAAGAAGTTTCAGAAATAACCTATGTTTTAGTATAAAAGTAACTGACTAGTGTATTAAGCGAAAAACACCGATTCTGTTATTTTCAAGATGAAATAAGGATACTTCATTTCAATTTTTAGGGTTTAATTTGTTGCCCATTTTTGTCAAGAAGTTTCAGGAAATATATACGTTTAAGTATAAAAATAACTGATTAGTGTATTAAGCGAGAAACGGAGAATCAGTTATTTTTAAGATGAAGTAAGGATACTTCATTTCAACTTTTAGCGTTTAATATGTTGCTTATTTTTGTCAAGAAGTTTCAGAAAATATATATGTTTAAGTATAAAAATAACTGATTAGTGTATTAAGCGAGAAACGCAGAATCAGTTATTTTTAAGATGAAGTAAGGATACTTCACTTCAATTTTTAGCGTTTAATCTGTTGCCCATTTCTGTCAAGAAGTTTCAGAAAGTATATATGTTTTAGTATAAAAATAGCTGACTAATGTATTAAACGAGAAACGCAGAATCAGTTATTTTTAAGATGAAATAAGGATACTTCACTTCAATTTTTAGCGTTTAGTCTGTAGCTTATTTCTGTCAAGAAGTTTCAGAAAATATATATGTTTAAGTATAAAAATAACTGATTAGTGTATTAAGCGAGAAACGCAGAATCAGTTATTTTAAGATGAAATAAGGATACTTCATTCCAATTTTTAGCGTTTAACCAGTTGCCCATTTCTGTCAAGAAGTTTCAGAAAATATATACGTTTTAGTATAAAATAACTGCCAAGTATATTAAGCGAAAAACACCGATTCTGTTATTTTCAAAATGAAATAAAGATACTTCATTCCAATTTTTAGCGTTTAACCAGTTGCTTATTTTTGTCAAGAAGTTTCAGAAAATATATACGTTTAAGTATAAAATAACTGACAAGTGTACTTAGCGTAAAACGCTGATTATGTCATCTTTTAAAATTAACTAAGGGTATTTGCTCACCCATTTTTTGTGCTTTGTTACACCTTGATTTAAGCAAACAAAAGCTTATTGTTCTTTGAATTTTTACAGATAATCCCACACTAATTTCAAGGATTAACTATATGATTAATTTTAAAATTCGATGAAGTGTAAATTATGCTTGTTAACGCACAAAATAGCTTTGCTTTCATTATTAATGGTTATAATATAGACAACTATATTTGATGTGATATTGCAACTTAAAAGGATAAAAAAATGAGTCAAAATACATCAGCCCTTATCGATCAGTTAAAACGTATTGTTGGTGAAAAACATACCTTAACCGAACCCGCTCGCACCTTACCCTATCGCAAAGGTATTCGTTTTGGTGAAGGCGATGCCATTGCCGTTGTGTTGCCCGGAACGCTAGTTGAACAATGGCAAGTTTTAAAAGCTTGTGTTCAAGCCGATGTTATTGTTATCACTCAATCAGCTAATACCGGTTTAACCGGTGGATCAACCCCGGATGGAAACGATTATGATAGACCGATAGTGATTGTCAGTACACGTCGTTTGGACGGTATTCAAGTAATTGAAAACGGTGAACAAGTGGTGTGCTTGCCCGGTAGTACTTTGTTCCGGTTAGAAAAAGAGTTAAAAAAATATCATCGGGGCCCGCATTCTGTTATTGGCTCATCTTGTATTGGTGCTTCGGTAATGGGCGGCGTGTGTAATAACTCCGGTGGCGCTTTAATTCAGCACGGTCCGGCCTATACGCAAATGGCTGTCTTTGCTCAATTGGATGAAAATGGCCAATTGCATTTGGTCAACCATTTAGGTATTAAATTGGGCGATGATCCGGAAACGATTTTACAAAATCTGCAAAATCATAACTACAGTGCTGATGATATTGAACATAATGCCGGCGCAGGGCATGATCACGATTATCGAGAACATGTGCGCCAAATTGATGCCGATACTCCAGCTCGTTTTAATGCTGATCCGGCTCGTCATTACGAAGCCTCTGGTAGTGCCGGCCGATTAATGGTTTTCGCTGTGCGATTAGATACCTTCCCACTAGAAGACGATACCGCCGTCTTTTATATTGGCACCAATGACACCAATGAACTTGATGATATTCGACGCCATATATTAGGGAATTTTGAAAATTTACCGGTTTCAGGCGAGTATATTCATCGTGATGCCTTTGATATTGCCGCTGTCTACGGTAAACATATTTTTCTGGCGATACAAAAATTGGGTACCGATACTATTCCTCGTTTATACGCTTTTAAAAATTGGGTAGATCGTATTACCAGTAAAATTCCTTTCTTTCCGAATAATTTTACCGATCGCTTTGCTGTGACGGTTTGTAAAATTCTGCCTAATCATTTACCGAAATCGATTCGTGCTTATCGTGATAAATATGAACATCATTTGATATTAAAAATGTCAGATAACGGCATTGCTGAAGCCGCCGCTTTTTTACAACAATATTTCCAAAACAGAAACGGTAGTTATTTCACCTGTAATAAAAAAGAGGCCGAAGCTGCCATGCTTCACCGTTTTGCCACAGCCGGTGCAGCAACCATTTATCGAAATGTGCATACTAAAACGGTCGAAGATTTAGTTGCCTTGGATATCGCTTTGCGCCGTAATGATAAACAGTGGTTTGAAACGCTGCCGGAGAGTATCAGCCAACACTTTATCCATAAATTGTATTATGGTCATTTCTTCTGTTCGGTATTTCATCAAGACTATCTGGCGAAAAAAGGCACAGATTGCAATCAGGTTGAACAAGAGATGTTAGCCATACTCGATCAGCGTGGAGCGCAGTATCCGGCTGAACATAATGTTGGTCATCTTTATCATGCAAATGATGATCTGAAAAACTTCTATCATCAGCTCGATCCTACCAATAGCTTTAATCCGGGTATTGGTAAAACCTCTAAAAAGAAAAACTGGCAATAAAATTAACCGCCTAATTAAACTTAATTAGGCGGTAATTATTTGCAATCTGCTAATTTTAATCATTCTACCTTGATAAAGGTTTAATCAAGGTAACGTGTTTAAAGTAACTTTTTAAGTTGATATAAAACCTCTAAGGCTTGTTTAGGGGACAACGCATCCGGATCGATTTTTGCCAGCGCTAGTTCAACTTCTGACGATTCCGGTTCGGTGACAAAAGAGAGTTGAGATTGATCAACATGACTATGCGCCGTCTGTTTGGAAATCATTTCTAACTCTTTCAACTTCTGCTTCGCTCGTTTTAATATCACTTTAGGCACGCCGGCTAATCCGGCAACGGCAAGACCAAAACTTTTACTGGCAGCGCCTTCGGACACTTCGTGAATAAAAGCGACGGTATTGTCATGTTCAATGGCATCAAAATGGATATTGTACACGCCTTGCATATGTTCCGGCAGTTGGGTTAACTCAAAGTAGTGGGTGGCAAATAGCGTCATGGCTTTGATTTCGTTAGCCAGATTTTCAGCACATGCCCAAGCTAATGACAGACCGTCATAGGTCGATGTGCCTCGTCCAATCTCATCCATTAACACTAAACTCTGCTTAGTTGCGTTGTGCATAATATTGGCGGTTTCGGTCATTTCAACCATAAACGTTGAACGTCCGGAGGCTAAATCATCTGACGCTCCAATACGGGTAAAAATTCGATCCACTGGCCCGATAACGGCCTTCGAAGCCGGCACAAAACTACCAATATAAGTGAGCAGAACAATTAATGCCGCTTGTCGCATATAGGTACTTTTACCGCCCATATTCGGACCGGTAATAATTAACAGTCTTCTATCGGGTGACAGCGTTAGTGAGTTAGCAATAAAAGGATTTTGTATCACCTGCTCAATAACCACATGGCGACCCTGATTGATCTCAATTCCGGTTTTATCCGAAATCGTTGGACGATGATAATTGAGTGTTAACGCTCTTTCGGCTAAATTGGTTAGCACATCGAGTTCGGCCAACGCATCGGCGCTCATTTGCATATTGGCAAGATCGGGCATTAACTGATCAAAAAGCTGTTCATAAAGCTGTTTTTCCAGCGCTAAGGCACGCCCTTTTGAGGTTAATACTTTATCTTCATACTCTTTGAGTTCGGGAATAATATAACGCTCAACATTTTTCAGTGTTTGCCGGCGAGTATAATGGATCGGCGCTAAGTGGCTTTGCCCTCGACTAATTTGGATATAGTAACCATGCACCGCATTAAATCCTACTTTTAGGGTATCAATGCCTAGCGTTTCTCGTTCTCGAATCTCTAATTGTTCAAGATAGTTAGTTGCCCCGTCGGCAAGCGCTCGTAACTCGTCGAGCTCTGCACTGTAACCACTGGCAATCACACCACCGTCACGAATAATAACCGGCGGCGCATCGACAACTGCTCGATTTAATAAATCGGCAATTTGATCAAACTGATTAATTTTGGCGCGCAAAGCAACAACATAAGGTGAGCTATGATGAGACAGCAATGCTTGTAATTCTGGCAAAAGATTGTAAGCATCTCGCAAGCGGGCAAAGTCACGAGGGCGAGCAGTGCGCAAAGCCAGTCTAGCTAAAATACGTTCAAGATCGCCAATTTGCTTCAATACCGGTTGAATCTGATCAAAATCATCTTGCAATTGACTAATTGCAGTTTGGCGATTTTCTAAAATCTTGACATTTCGAATAGGCGAATGAAGCCAACGCTTGAGCATCCGGCTACCCATTGGCGTTTGAGTTTTATCCAGAATATCGGCAACAGTATGTTGGGTACCACCGGAAAGATTTTCAGTGATTTCAAGATTACGACGCGTTGCGGCATCAAGCACCACAAAATCGAGGGCAGACTCTTTAATAATAGAACGAATATGCGGCAGGGCAGTGCGTTGGGTATCTTTAACATATTGAAGTAAACAACCCGCCGCACAAAGGGCATAACAGCAATCATTAACGCCAAAACCGATCAAATCATTTGTACCAAACTGCAAATTGAGTTGCTGTTTAGCTGTCTCAAGATCAAAGTCCCAAATCGGACGACGCCTTAACCCCGTTCGATTTTCGATTAAAGACATGGTGGCGAAATCTTCCGGATAAAGTAACTCAACCGGACTTGTGCGCTGTAACTCCGCTTGCATCGCTTCAAGATTATCGCATTCAAAAATAAAAAATCGCCCCGAACTAATATCCAGCGTGGCATAACCGTAATGCGCTTGTTTTTGCCAAATGGCAGCCAGCAGATTATCTTTACGATCTTCAAGAAGCAATTCATCACTAACGGTGCCTGGCGTAACAATACGCACAATTTTACGTTCAACCGGACCTTTCGACGTCGCCGGATCACCAATTTGCTCACAAATGGCAACTGACTCGCCGAGTGAAATAAGTTTAGCAAGATAACTTTCAACCGCATGATAAGGAACACCCGCCATAGGAATAGGCTGCCCATTGGACGAACCACGTTTAGTCAACGAGATATCTAACAACTGCGAAGCACGCTTAGCATCATCATAAAACATCTCATAAAAATCACCCATTCGATAAAACAGCAAAATATCAGGATTTTCCGCTTTGAGTCTAAGGTATTGCCGCATCATTGGCGTGTGGTCGGTTAAATTTTCTTGATCGATCATGGTGATATTTCAACTTTTATTTTCAATGAATTAAATAAAGATAATTATCTGATTAACAATAGTGTAATTACGCTTACTTCTAGTAATAACAATAACCAAAAGCCACTTAAGCGCTATCATTCAATAAATTATATAGTAATCAGATTATTATAACAGATTATTGTTATTCAATAGAGGCTAATTTGTGGTAGCTGGGATTTAAAGGGTTTTGAAGTAGCAAGCTATAGTAGAAATTGAATGTGGAGTGAATGGTAAAATTTTATTCGTTTGCGTATTAATGCACAATTTAAAGAAAGTGTTTGAACTGTGTTATAAAAAGTTCAAATACATTGGTACTAGTATACACTAAAGATAACATTCTCAATGCATTAAATAATTTAATAATGCTTATTTGTTTTAATATTGTTTATTATATAGGAAATCCTAATTTATTGAAGAACGCTTGATTTCTTTCATTAGCTGAACGAACTAATTGATTATAAGAAATAACTTCGATATACGATTTATAGCACGAATTATAACCAAAAAAACCCATTCCATCTGCTGTCATTGTTAACGAGGCTAATTTACATAAATTAATCATATTTTCTGTTAAATCACACACAATATAACAATATCCTGGAACACTTTCAGATGTGGGGATGAGTGTTCCTTCTTTAGTTTTTGCGTTACCTTTACGAACTAAATCAAGATAAGTTAAGCATTGATTAATTGGGTTTTTTTCATCTTTTTCTGAAATATCTTTTCGCATAGGTCGTTTTAATTCAATTACTGTTAAAGATCCCAATGGGAACTCATTCTCATTCTTTACTAGTATAGGATTGTCAAAAACTTTTAAACTAATCAAATCAGGTTCTTTAGGTGATTGACTATCAGTTATTGGCATTGACTTTATAGGTTTATCTGAGGCTAAATAATTATGAAACGCAAGTCTTTCATCAATCAACCATAAATTGCATGAATCTAAAAATATTTCATCTGAAGTTTTTTGCATTGGCATAATTAATTCATGAATCATAGATTCATGTGCATATTTGTCATCATTTATATATCCGATCGATTTTTTTAGAAGCTCAATTATAACTTTTCTATGAGATACATAATTGGCAAGATCTGATTTTTTCAAATCAGATGTTTTTTTAACATATTCATTAATACGGTGAAGATAATCAGAAACTTGCTCTTTATTAGTTGGTTCAAGAATATTTTGGCCTTCTATTATTAACTGCCGCTCGATTGCGTACCATTTTTCGTGAAGATGAAGCTCAATTTCTTTATCTGATTTATCAGGATCGATTATTAAATCATTTTGACTAACATGTTTAACTATAGGATGATATCTAGGCGCATGAGTAGAAATAAATGTCAAAATTCGTTTTTTTCCAGAGTCTATATTAGCTTCTAATAATTCTTTGAGATAAATTTTTGTTCGTTCTAGCACTCTATCTTTGATTAACTTTAAACTAATTTCAGTTTCTCCAAATATTCCATCAAAATTATCTGCAATATTAAATGATGTCCTTTCGCTTCGAACATTATCGTCCAAATATTTCGATGAAATATAGCAAGTATAAGTAAATTCTCCTATGCTATCACTTATTTTATTGTATAAACCTGGTATTTTCCCTTGGATGTTTTCTTCTTTTACCAATCGATTAGCAGCACATAAAGCTAACTGATGTTTCTTATTTATTGATGCTCTAAATTTTATATGAATTAAATTAAATGATTGATTTAATATGTCAATTTTTTCTGCGAAAGCGCTAGCGTGCATGTTGTTATTATATAAATCGAGAAGATTTATTCTTTGTGTACCATCTTCTATTATAATTTCTGGTACCCCCTCTTCACGGACAAAATACCATAGGCAATGTTCTAATAATTGATGAGCGATATCAATTGTTTCTGAAGGAACTGCTTTACGATACGACTCACTAAATTGATCTAATTCAATAATAGTGCCCGTGCCTGTGGTGCTTGTTGGAGGAGAAAGAATTATTTTGTGATTACTTACACCCGAGCTATCGAAATTGAATGAACGTTCAAAAAAATCACCATTTACATCTTTAAATTGGCTTTTAATACTAATTTTAGTGAATGTTTTTAACCATAGAAGTCGCCCTACTCCACGGCATCCTTTTAATATTTTGTGCTCAGAATCTAATGTTTGGAAGGAAGTATAGTTGGCTTCATTAAAACCGCATCCAGTATCCATAATTGTAAAACCAATTATAGGTTCTGCTTTTGCTTCTATATTCAAATGCTCTTGCGTATTTCTGCGTATAATAAGTTTTATCGAATCTTGCTCATCCCAACTATCTTTTTCTTCAATCGAGTGAATAGAATTTATGATAGCTTCGTAGACAGGCATAAGCCCATGGTGTTTAGATAATGGTGTATTCCTAAGCCTACCTCTTAGGTTTGTTTGTAAACTCATTGAACCTACCTTCCAACAAAATATAGCATACTGTAGGGTATATTAACATAGTACTATGTATAAAATAATATATCTTGAATTAAAATAAAAGGAAATTGTTTATAGATAACAAACAGCTTTTGTATATCTATTTAAATTTATTTGGTAATAAACAGCTTTAATTCACTTAAAAAAATATATAAAAGATGAACGGAATAAGGCAAGTAAATGGGTAAAAAGAATACTAATAGTAGAATGCCTGAATTGTTATTAATCATTACAAAATAATATTGAAGGTAACTTAAAATAACGGATTACTGAATAGTGCAATTTTTTAACCCCCTTCACTAACACCTAAAAATAATACTAACAATACAACATATTGTTTTATCTATCAAAAAATCTGATCTTCCTTCACCCAAAATAATACGAAACCACATATCCCCCTAATCCATAATTCCACTTTAAAAATTTAGCATTAAATGAAAAAAACAACGGGGTGTGATTTCATACAATCGCTCAATCAAACGATTTCTAGTCTAAATGTTTGATTGATAATTAATTAAATTTGAAAGGAATTAATATGCGGATAGTTTTAGCGATTTTGTTAGTATTTTGTTTAAACGCTTGTCATGTTCGTACGGCTGATAAAGCTTACCAACAAGGGCAATATGTAGAAAGTATTAGTTTATTAACATCGAACATTAATGAAAAAGGTGAAGCAAAATTTAATGATGAAAGTGCCGAAAAGTTACGCGTTTTGGTTAGTAATGTAATGGCACATTACGAAACAATCATTAATAGTAGTGTGAGTACCGATTATCAAGCACGTATTGATAGTTATGAATCTTTAAGAAAAATTAATTTATTGTTAGTTAATCGATTTTATAGTCAAACCGTCGCTTTCTTTAACGATAAATATGCAGCGAGTAAATTAGATCAACTTATCGCTAAAGAGTATTACGATTATGGTAATTCGATAAAAGGTACCGATAGTGACAGTTACAAAATAAAAGCTAACCTATATTTAAAAGGGTCAGAACGGTATAAATACAAAGATATTTTTACTTTATATAAAAATGCTAAAAAGCAACAATTGGATATTGAAGCAAAACATCACTATGATTTAGGTAAAACGTTTTCGCAACAAGGAAATTATAATGAAGCATCCTTAGAATATCTTAAAGCTTGGGAGGTTTATAAGCCATTAGGCGAATATAAAGATAGTTATAAACTCTATGAGGATAATAAAAGAAAACATGTTACTGCGCTAGCAAAAGAGTACTATGAAAGAGCGTCGCTACTGGAAAAAACAGCCTATAAACGAGAGACTTATCGTGAAGCGGCTAAAAATTATGAGGCAGCCAATTTGGCATATCAACATTTTGGCCAATATCGTGATGCCAGTGCTAGAGCGAGTCGTTGTAAATTACAGGGACGTGTTAATGTATATGTTAAAGATTCCGACTATCTTTATTGGGTAAAACAAGTTTTTAAAGAGGATTATATATACTTTGTTGATCGTAGTTCTCAAGCTAATGTCATCATAGATATTAATGCCACATCTGACTATATTCATATGAAACCGTATGAAACCAATGAAGCTAAAACAGAAAGGTACGTAGAGCGAATGACCGAAAAAACCGATGATAAAGGTAATAAGGTTAAAGTGCCGGTTTATAAAGAGCAACATTTCAATTTAAAGACCATAACCTATGCTAAGAAATATTCTATAACCACTCGAGTTGATATAAGTGGTGATATAAATTATTCCAGTCGATTTAGTAGTGAGGCAATTTCTACAAAAACCGATTATATCTATTCGGGAAATGTGCCAAGCAAATATCGTAACTCCTCTGAGGGTGAATCGAAATCTAAATCAACATTAAAATACGAAGCAGAGAGTGAACAAGGTGCGGATGTTAGACAGTTTTTAAGTCGATTTGTTGACAGACTTTCTTCGATATAATCACTTCACAACAATTATTTTAAATACAATCCCATAAATTGAAGCTTGTGGGATTGTTGATTGTAATCGCCTAAGGGTAAGCAAAAGATCATTAAAGGCTCTTTCAAACGCTCTTAACTTATCGAATCTAATGGTGTTATGGTGATAATAACTGCCATTATCTTAACTTTCGCTTTTATCTGGTTGATTATGCGTGGCGAATATATCTTATATATAGCTTAAAGCATGACGGTTTAATCTTTTTATATCGTTGAATTGAGTGTCAGCGATTAATAACAATTTGAATTGGCAAAATTTATTTAAACCTAAAAAGGCAAGTTTATGTAGATGAATATTACAAATTAGCCTGACTATCTCATAATCGGGTAGGGGATGTTAAGTTGTCTGATTATGATGAATTAAAATCGCGCAATTTCGTTAAGAATTATCATAGTTATTGTCCAATCCAATCGCAATCTTATCTAAAATATCAGTAACCTATATCGTATGATTATTAAGATAATTTTCTGTTTAATTTATTCTTACCAATTATTCTGAATCAGCTTGAATAAACCTTAAAAATTTGGTAGTTTAACTGCTAATTATTTTATCATTTAACACAAATAAAGAAGGTAATTGTTATGACAATCAAAGTAGGTATTAATGGTTTTGGCCGTATTGGTCGTATTGTATTCCGTGCTGCACAACAACGTTCTGACATCGAAATCGTTGCTATCAATGATTTATTAGACGTTGAGTACATGGCTTATATGCTTAAATATGATTCAACTCACGGTCGTTTTGACGGTACAGTTGAAGTTAAAGATGGCAAATTAGTCGTTAACGGTAAAACAATCCGTGTTACTGCTGAAAGAGATCCTGCAAATTTAAAATGGAACGAAGTTGGTGTTGATGTTGTTGCTGAAGCTACAGGTTTATTCCTTGATGACGCAACTGCACGTAAACACATTCAAGCTGGTGCTAAAAAAGTTGTTTTAACTGGTCCTTCAAAAGATAGTACCCCAATGTTTGTAATGGGTGTTAATGATAAAGATTACGCTGGTCAAGATATCGTATCTAACGCTTCATGTACAACTAACTGTTTAGCGCCTTTAGCTAAAGTTATCAACGATAACTTCGGTATTGTTGAAGGTTTAATGACAACTGTTCACGCAACAACAGCTACTCAAAAAACTGTTGACGGTCCTTCTCACAAAGATTGGCGTGGTGGTCGTGGTGCTGCTCAAAACATCATCCCTTCATCAACTGGTGCGGCTAAAGCTGTAGGTAAAGTTATCCCTGAATTAAACGGTAAATTAACGGGTATGGCTTTCCGTGTACCAACTCCAGACGTTTCTGTTGTTGACTTAACAGCTCGTTTAGCAAAACCTGCTAAATACGAAGATATCTGTAAAGTGATTAAAGCCGCTTCTGAAGGCCCAATGAAAGGCGTTCTTGGTTACACTGAAGATGCCGTTGTATCAACTGACTTCTTAGGTGAAGTTTGTACTTCTGTATTTGATGCAACTGCTGGTATCCAAATCAGCGATACTTTCGTTAAACTTGTTGCATGGTATGACAACGAAGTTGGCTACTCAAACAAAGTATTAGATTTAATTGCTGTTGTTGCTAAATAATTAACAGTAATTTAGATTATTAAAAAAAGTGACCTTTATGGTCGCTTTTTTTATTTCTGATAAATAAGTAATTTATCGGCATAAAAAAACGTCCATTTGAGTAAAATGGACGTTTTTTGCTTAGTATATTAATACTAATTAGATAACAACAACTTCAGCCGCTGCTGGTCCTCGAGGGCTATCTTGGATCGCAAATTCGACTTGTTGTCCTTCGGCTAAGGTTTTAAATCCATCGCCAGAGATAGCTGAGAAGTGAACAAATACGTCTTTGCTACCATCGGCTGGGGTAATAAAACCGAAACCTTTACTTTCGTTAAACCATTTTACTTGGCCTGTTTTCTTATTCATTTACTAGACATCCTAACAATAATTAATAATTTGCCTTTTCGGCTCGTGTAGGCTGTAACACAAGATTAATAGTCAAATTCTTACCTAAAATAATGTACAAAATGTAAATTACAGTAGTTAATCGTTTTCATAATAATGCTTTGTGTTGTTCGCCCATTACTATTACCGCATAATTTATAATCGAAAGCAAGAAATTAATGACAAATTTTTCATGTTAGGGTGAAGTTTTTTATAAAATTTTTGTATAAACCATGGTATTTTGATTTAAGGCAAATTGTTGTATCGTTGAGATTTTTAAGTTATTTCGAAAGTCAAAATAAGTTCAAAAATAAAAAAGCCATAAAAAATTTTTTATGGCTTTATCAAAACGTTTACTTTTTTGTCAAAAATAAGGGTTATTTATTTTTGGCTCTTTCGTAAGACTCAATAATCTCTTTACGAGCTGCATCGGCATTATCCCAACCGTCAACTTTAACCCATTTACCTTTTTCAAGCGCTTTGTATTGCTCAAAGAAGTGTTTGATTTGCGATTTTAATAATTCCGGTAAATCATCAACATCTTTGATGTGATCATATTCTTTTGAAAGTTTGGTGTGTGGAACAGCAACTAATTTAGCGTCACTACCTGCTTCGTCAGTCATTTTTAATACGCCTACAGGTCGACAACGAATCACTGAACCTGGTTGTAATGGGTAAGGAGTCGGAACTAATACGTCAACAGGATCGCCGTCTAGTGATAATGTGTGATTGATATAACCGTAGTTACATGGGTAAAACATAGCTGTTGCCATAAAACGGTCAACAAAAACAGCACCGGTGTCTTTATCAACTTCGTATTTGATCGGGTCAGCGTTGGCTGGAATTTCGATCACAACATAAATATCATCTGGTAATTCTTTACCTGCTGGTACATTTAAAAGTCCCATTATTGTATCCTCTATCTTTGATTTGTTAATAAATATTGATTAATGATTAGTAATAAGCACACAGTATAAAATTTATTCTGCGTCGCTCAATTCTTTTAGGTATTGAAAAATCTGTCTCGCTGTTTTAGGTGGTTTGTTCGCTTCTAACTCTTTTTTTGCTAAACGGGCAAATGTGCGTAACTGTTGTCTATCAGCTGAGGGGAATAGACCTATAATCGTTTCGGCATCACCGGTTTGAATCAGATCATCACGCAACTTTTCAAGTTTATGCAGCATGGCAACTTGTTGATTGTGACGATTCTTCAGTTTATCGAGTGCCTGTGTAATGGGTTCGATATCACGGCTTCGCAAAAGTTTACCAATGTATTGAACTTGTCTTCGGTATCCCTCTTTTTTGATTTTTTGGGCTAACTCAATAGCGTAAAGGAGATCTTCATCGAGTGGAATTTTGGCAATTTCATTTTTGCTCAGATTGATCAGTTCAATACCCAATTTTTTAAGTGCCTCAGCGTCTCTTTTTATTTCGCTTTTACTGACGTAAATAATTTCCTCATCAGCACTGTCTGGATCAAAATTTGGCGCTAGATTTGTCTCTTGATTGTTGTTCATATGATTTCTTTTGTTAACTAAAATTCAATTCTGGCTTATTATAACGTATCACTAGCAGAATTGTAGAAAATAATGAAATGAGTATTGATCAAATAAAAAAACAAGCTATCAAGCAAAAAGCGCATTTATCTAATGTGGTAGCTGATGCAATTAAACAAGCTAAATCCAGAGTTGATTCGGTTGAAGTGTCAATTAATCAAGCTACCGGCATTAATGTGAGTACTCGGTCGGGCGAAGCTGAAAATGTCGAATTTAATAGCGACGGCGCTTTAGGCATTACCGTTTATCAAAACCAACGAAAAGGCAGCGCCTCAACCAACGATCTTACGGCGCAAGCGATATCACAAACCATTGATATGGCAATTAATATTATGCAATACACCTCACCCGATCCTTGTTCGGGTTTGGGTGATGTTGAGTCATTAGCGTTTAATGCACCGGATTTAGATCTTTTTTACCCAAGTGATTTAAATGTTGATAAAGCGATAGAACAAGCAACCTTAGCGGAACAAATGGCGCTGAATCACTCTAATTTAGTCAGTAGTGACGGCGGTTATTTTAGCAGCCGATATGGGGTGTATGTTTATGGTAATAGTTTGGGGATGCTTCAGGGCTATTGCACTAGCTCTCACTCATTATCTTGTTCGGTCATTGCGGAGCAAAATGGGCAAATGGAGCGAAATTACGCATATACCTCATCACGTGACCTCGATCTACTCGAGTCGGCGAAATGGGTGGGTGAGCAAGCGGCAGAGCGCACCGTATCGCATTTAGGCGCCAAACAGATTGCGACCATGCAAGTACCGGTACTTTTTGCTGCCGAAGTCGCTGTTGGGCTTATCCGGCATCTGTGCGGTGCGATAAGTGGTGGTGCTATCTATCGTAAATCCTCTTTTTTGCTAGATAGCGTTGGCAAGCAGATTTTTCCTTCATGGCTCACTATTTTTGAAGATCCCCATGTGTTAAAAGGTGTTGGTTCATCACCGTTTGATAGCGAAGGGACGAAAACCGTTGAGCGTAATATTATTCAAGACGGTGTATTACAAACTTACCTATTAGGTAACTATTCAGCCCGTAAGCTGGGCTTAGCCACTACCGGGCACGCTGGGGGTATTCATAACTGGTTTGTCTCGCCGAGCCAAACTGATGCAGATTTTCAGGCGATGTTGAGAAAATTAGATAGAGGCTTGCTCATTACTTCGTTAATGGGACAAGGGGTAAATAATGTGACCGGCGATTACTCACGAGGTGCCAGCGGTTTTTGGGTCGAAAACGGCCAAATCCAATATCCGGTCAACGAAATTACCGTTGCCGGCAACCTGCGTGATATGTATCAACATATCGTTGCAATCGGCAATGATATTGAAACCCGAAGTAGCATTAAATGTGGTTCTATTTTGATAGATAATATGAGCATAGCCGGAAAGTAGGGATCATCATGGAAAAAGCGACCAACAAATCAATATGGCAAAAAATATTAATATGGATGCCCGGACTTGCTACGATGTTGCACTATAAACGTCATTATTTCGGAAATGATGTTAAAGCCGGTTTATCAGTGGCAGCTGTCTCGTTGCCGGTTTCTATCGCTTATGCTGAGCTGACGGGAGTCGGGGCGATTGCCGGATTATACTCAACCATCTTGCCGCTGATTGTTTATGCGCTTTTTGGATCGTCCCGACAATTAATTGTTGGTCCCGATACTGCAACGTGTGCTGTGGTCGCTGCCGTTGTGTTTCCTTTAGCCGCCAATGACCCAATAT
Organism: Gilliamella sp. B3172; assembly: GCF_026536465.1. NCBI lineage: Bacteria > Pseudomonadati > Pseudomonadota > Gammaproteobacteria > Orbales > Orbaceae > Gilliamella > Gilliamella sp. B3172. The sequence continues at coordinate 574,739 of NZ_JAFNOA010000001.1, forward strand.
TGCGTTGGCAACTTGTGGTAATACTGACCATTATGATTGGGATTTGGTGCATCATTGCCGGTAAACTTCATCTTGGCGCATTGGCGGATTTACTTAGTCAACCTATCTTAATTGGTCTGTTAAATGGTATCTCTATTACCATAATGGTTGATCAGTTGGCTAAGGCGTTAGGTTTTCGCTACGATTATTCCTATTTGATTGAGCGAGTTGTCTATTTTCCATTTAAGATATCGCAAATTCACCTGTTAACAACGTTCGTCTCGTTTTTAACTTTAGTGATTTTAGTTGGCTTAAAACGGATAAGACCCCGTTATCCGGCGCCACTTTTTGCCGTTGTAATTATGACTTTCCTTTCATGGTTATTTAACTTTGACAGTTACAATGTTCGCATAATCGGTGATGTGACCAGTGATTTTATCCCAATGGAATCTTGGATTGATTTTGATAAAGGATTGATGCGGGATCTGGTGGTGCCGTCGCTCAATATCGCTATTATCTGTTTTGTGAGTATGATGATAACCGTGCGTAGTTTTGCCTCGAAAAATAATTATGAAACCAATGCAGATGTCGAATTTAAAGCATTAGGAATGGCCAATATTGCTGCCGGTTTATCGCAAGGTTTTGTGGTCAGTGGCACATCTTCCCGAACAGCCGTTAACGATGCCAATGGCGGTAAAACGCAACTGGTTTCAATTATTGCCGCCATTATTATTGGTCTTGTGGTGTTACTGTTTTTATCACCCTTAAAATATATTCCAACTTGCGTTTTAGGCGTGATTTTGATCTACTCTTCGATTTCGCTAATTAACTTTCAAACCATAAAGCGCTTTTTTAAATTTGATCGTGATGCATTTTACCTGAGTTTAACAACATTTATTTCGGTGTTAGTTATTGGCATTATTCCTGGCATGGCGTTAGCGGTATTGTTAGGGCTGTTTTTATTTTTGCGCCGAGTATTTAGACCAAAAGATCAGCTATTAGGTATGGATGAAAGCGGCCGAATTCACTCAATCGGGCAAGATGTACAGCCGTTAAAAAACACCCTTATTTATCGTTTTAATTCGCCGTTGACCTATTTTAATATCGCTTATTTTAAACGCAGAATTATTAGCTATATTGACGAGTCTGAAGAGCCGATTAATTACGTTATTGTCGATGCTATCCCTTGTTTTACCTATAAAGATGTTAGTGTGCTATCCGGCATCGATGAACTGGTCAAATCCTTAAAAGTTAGAAACGTCATTTTGATTTTATCCGGCCGACGAAAAACGTTGAAAAATTGGTTTAAACAGATGAATCTTAAACCGGATGCGGATTATCTTGAATTTGCTTATGATCTCTATTTCGCCGTTCGATTAGTTCAAAGTAAAGAGCATATGGAAAACAAAACCGAAGATGAAAGCGATGATGAGCTAGACGATTAACGATTTTACTTTGCCGATTGTCAATGCATGATTAAGGAATGTTATGAAACAGCGAACAAATAGTATTAGGATTGAAATGCTTAGTACCGGTGATGAGGTTTTATACGGCCAAATCCTCGATAGCAATGCCGCTTGGCTTTCTGATTTTTTATTTCACGAAGGTATTTTGATCACCGCTCGTCATACCGTTGGCGATAACTTGCATCAATTGAGCCAGACACTACAAGAACGTACTTTGTGTAATGATATCTTGATTGTTAATGGCGGGCTGGGACCAACCAGCGATGATTTAACAGCGCAAGCCGCTGCAAACGCTAATAATGAGATGTTGCAACTCAATCAACAGTGGTTAATGCACATTGAACATTACTATTTAAGCCGTGGCAAAACCATGCCATCTAGCAACGTAAAGCAGGCGATGTTGCCGCAAAGTGCGAGCGTCATTGATAATCCGATTGGCACCGCTTGTGGGTTTAAGATGCAAATTAATGGTTGTCAGGTATTTTTTACCCCCGGCGTACCGAGAGAATTTCAGGAGATGATGCGCCTTTCAATCTTGCCACAGATAAAATCGACATTTCCAATCTTAGAAAAGCCACTGTGCTATCGGTTAACTACTATGGGACGAACGGAGAGTGACCTTGCCAGCGAAATCGAACAAAAGCTCGATATTCCGTCCAATATTGTGGTTGGTTATCGTGCCGCTATGCCGATTATTGAAATCAAGCTAACCGGCTTTGAGCATCTGCAAAACCAAATGGATCAAATATGGGCACAAATAAAACAGATTGTTGCCGACAATTTACTTTATGAAGGCGTATTGGCTGAGCATGGCGAGGTCGGTCTTGCTGAAGTGGTTGCAAAACTGTTGCATGAAACCAATCAAACCTTGATTGTGATTGAACAGCAGTCGGCCGGCATGATTGGCTACCAATTATTTCAATCGGATGCGCCAGTTGTTAAATCAGAAGTTGTCCCCATATTAACTGTAGATCCCGAAAGTTATTTGTTACAAGCTCTAAAACAACAACAGGCCGATATCGCATTAGGCATTGTAAATTTTAGAGAAAAAAACAGTCAATTTATGTTAATGATTGCAACCGCAAAACAGGTATGCACATTTAATTTAAAGTATACTGGTCGAGCATACAATCGATCAGTTGAGCAACGGATATTTTCTGCAATCGCTTTAGATAGCTTGCGTCGATTTCTATTAAAGATGCCCGAAATTGTTGGAAAAAATGCTTGGTTAGACATAATCAACTAGCTAATTCTGCTTTGTCTGATTTTATTACTCACTGATTTTGGTTATTCGAAACAAGATTAGTATGGACAATTCCATACAAAATTAAGTAGAATACTGGATCTTTCAATTGAAGCAATTAAGTAAAAAATATTAGAGGTAAAAATGGCACGTGTAACTGTCCAAGATGCAGTAGAAAAAATTGGTAATCGCTTTGATCTCGTTTTAGTTGCGGCACGCCGTGCTCGTCAATTGCAAGTCGAAAATAAATCACCCCTTATCCCTGAAGAAAACGATAAAGAAACCGTGGTTGCTTTACGTGAAATCGAAGATGGACTTGTTAATAAACAGATTTTAGATACTGCTGATTTCCAAGCGCGTCAGGATGAAGAGGCTGAAGTACGTTCAACACTTCACGAGTCAGTTCTTTTAGAAAATACTCCCTCGTACGAATAAGCTTTGCTGAGAATTGCCTATGCAATATTTTGATAGCTTAAAAGAGGTTGTGGCATCTTATCTTCCGGCTAAACAAGTTGAACTTATTCAAAATGCCTACCTCTTTGCTCAAAAAGCACATGAAGGGCAATTCCGATGCAGTGGCGAACCTTATATAACGCACCCGGTTGCGGTCGCAACCATTTTAGCGGATATGCGGCTTGATTATGAAACCATTATCGCCGCATTATTACACGATACAATCGAAGACACGCCTGTCACCTTTCAAGATATTACTAAAGAGTTTGGAAAACATGTTGCCATTTTGGTTGAAGGTGTTTCAAAACTTGATAAATTAAAATTTCGTAACCGACAAGAAGCCCAAGCCGAAAATTTTCGTAAAATGGTACTCGCCATGACCGAAGATGTTCGTGTCATTTTAATCAAGCTTGCCGACCGAACCCATAACATGCGCACTTTAGGTGCATTAAGACCGGATAAACGCCGTCGTATTGCCAAAGAGACGTTGGAAATTTATGCGCCGTTAGCGCATCGCTTAGGGATTCATCATATCAAAACTGAGCTTGAGATCTTAGGCTTTACCGCCATGCACCCTAATCGAGCCAAAGTGCTGGAAAAGGTTGTTAAAGCGGCACGTGGCACCCGAAAAGAGTTAATCCAACAGATCTTATCTGAAATCACAGGTCGATTAGCTGAAGCCAACATTGAAGCACAAGTTGAAGGGCTGGAAAAAAATATCTATGCCATTTACCAAAAAATGCAACTTCGTGAACAACACTTTCACTCCATTATGGATATCTACATATTTCGGATTGTGGTGAAAGATGTCGATGCTTGCTATCGTGCGCTGGGCTTAGTACACAATTTATATAAGCCTAGACTCAATCGCTTTAAAGATTATATCGCTATACCCAAAGCCAATGGCTACCAATCTTTGCACTCTTCATTAATCGGTCCGCATGGTACACCGGTCGAAGTGCAAATTCGTACCGAAGATATGGATCAAATGGCTGAAATGGGTGTAGCTGCGCATTGGGTTTATAATGAAAACGATGAGTTAACCCACACCACCGCCCAAATTAAAGCGCAACGCTGGATGCAAAGTCTGTTAGAGTTGCAACAAAGTGTCGGTAATTCATTTGAATTTATCGAAAATGTCAAATCCGATCTGTTCCCAAAAGAGATCTATGTCTTTACGCCTAAAGGACGTATCGTTCAATTACCGGAAGGGGCGACACCGGTAGATCTTGCCTATGCCGTTCACTCCGATATCGGTTATCAATGTATCGGCGCAGTTGTTGATCGCAAACCTTATCCACTTTCTCAACCATTAAGCAACGGGCAAACAGTTGAGATTATTACCTCGCCGGAAGGGCGACCAAATGCCAATTGGCTTAACTTTGTGGTGAGCGCTAAAGCACGCTCACGTATTCGCCAAGCCTTAAAAACCTTAAAACGTGAAGATGCGATCGAATTAGGTCGACGTTTGCTCAATCTTTCGTTAATCAAATCGGGTGGTATTGAATCGCTTTCAGAGAAGCAAAAATCTCGTATTGTTGAATTAGCGCAATTACAAACGTTTGATGATGTATTGGCGGAAATTGGCTTAGGTAATATTATGAGTCATTTCATTGCCAAAGGTTTAGAGCATAAAGAGCTTTTGCACAATGACTCAGATTCAAATAAAACCTTAGTTATCACCGGCAGTGAAGGGGTGTTAGTGACATTTTCAAAATGTTGTCATCCTATTCCGAACGATCCGATAATCGGTCATGTTAGTCCCGAAAAAGGCTTAACGGTGCACCACGAATCTTGTCGTAATATCACTGGCTATCAAAATAACCCGGAAAAGTACATCAGCTTAAAATGGGCGCCAAATATCGAGCAATTTTTTGTTGCTGAAATTTGGGTAGATATCTTAAATAATCAAGGTTCATTAGGTCATATACTGTCCATTATTAATGACGAAAAAGCGCATCTGCAATGGCTTAATACTGAAGAGAAAGATCGGCAAATTTACACAATCATTTTGCAAATTGAAGTCAAAAACGCTCAACAACTTAATGAACTGATGCGAAAACTCTCACTACAACAAGACGTGGTGAGTGTTACACGTAATATCAACTAGTGATGATGAACGATCGTTTTTTTAGCCGTGTCCCGTTAATTCAATTAAGCGGGATAGGCAATAACTTAGAAAAAAGATTTCATGCATTAGGGATTGATACCGTTCAAGATCTGTTACTGCATTTTCCGATGCGCTATGAAGATCGCTCCTCCACTTGCGCCATTAATCAAGCGGCTATTGGTGAGCATACCACTATTGAAGGTCGCATCATCAAAACTGAAGTTGTCTTTCGACGCAAACAGATGTTGCTGTGCTATATTCAAGATGAAACGGGCATGGCGGTTTTAAGATTTATGCACTTTAATGCCGGCATAAAAGCTTCTTTAGCGGTGGGAAGCTGGGTAAGTGCTTACGGTGAGATTAAAAGTGGTAAAACCTATCGGGAAATTATTCATCCGCAATATAAAGTGCACTCAAATCGTGATAGTCAGTCTTTACAAGCTGACGCAACTCAAGAAAGATACACGCCGATCTACCCAACAACGCACGGCTTAACCCAAAATGTTATTCGCAAACTGATTCAAGCCGCACTATTGCTATTAAAACGTAATCCACCTCAAGAGGTATTACCGCAACCGCTAGCAAGCCAATTTTTACCGGCACTTGAGTCATTAAATATCATTCATAATCCGCCTATTGATACCGATATCAACCAACTTACCAACGGCGAACATCCCGCTATCAAGCGATTTATATTTGAAGAGCTGCTCAGCTACCATTTAAGCATGTTGCTGTTAAAGACCGATAATCAAAAACAGCAAGCTTATCCGATGCATATCACTCGGCAGTTAATCAACCCATTTTTAGCCTCACTACCGTTTAGCCCAACTCAAGCCCAACAACGAGTAGTGCATGATATTTATCAAGATATGGCTAAACCGGTACCCATGATGCGGTTAATTCAAGGTGATGTGGGATCGGGTAAAACCTTAGTTGCTGCCTTAGCGGCGTTAAATGCGATTGAAAATGGCCAACAAGTGGTGTTAATGGCACCAACAGAAATCCTTGCCGAACAACATTATCATAATTTCAAACAATGGTTTACGCCACTGGGCATCAACGTTGATTGGTTATCCGGACGATTAACCGCCAAAAATAAAAAGCAACGTTATGAAGGTATCAAAAGTGGGGAGATCACTTTATTAATCGGCACCCACGCCGTATTTATCGACAAAGTCGAGTTTGCTAAATTGGGATTAGTCATCATTGATGAACAGCATCGATTTGGTGTTAATCAGCGTTTAACGCTTTGGCAAAAAGGGATCAAACAAGCCATCCACCCGCATCAACTAATCATGACCGCAACCCCGATACCACGCACACTGGCAATGACCATATATGCTGACTTAGATGTATCAATCATTGACGAATTACCACCCGGTAGAACGCCGGTAACAACAGTGGTGATACCAAATTCTCGCCGTGATGAAATTATCGAAAAAGTGAGCCAAGCATGCCTTGAAAATCGTCAAGTTTATTGGGTGTGCACATTAGTTGAAGAGTCCGAAACGCTCGATGCTCAAGCAGCGGAACAACTCCTTGAAGAGTTACAACAAAAATTACCGCATCTATCGATAGCACTAGTGCATGGCAAAATGAAATCGGATGAAAAACAATCCGTAATGCAAAAATTCAAAGAAGGACAAATTCAACTGCTGGTAGCAACAACCGTCATTGAAGTTGGCGTTGATGTCCCTAATGCAAGCTTGATGATTATTGAAAACGCCGAACGCTTAGGCTTAGCACAATTACACCAGTTACGAGGCCGGGTAGGGCGGGGAAGCGCCGTATCACATTGCATACTAATGTACCAAGCACCACTGAGTAAAGTGGCACGAGAACGCATGGAAGTCATGCGACAAAGTAACGATGGTTTTGTCATCGCTCAAAAAGATCTGGAAATTCGAGGTAGTGGCGAAATATTAGGAACAAGACAAATGGGCGTGGCAAATTTTAAAGTCGTCGATTTAATGCGTGATCAGCATCTAATAAGCCAAATACAAAACTATGCCCAAAACATCCAACAACACCACCCACAACAAGCCAAAGCACTCATCGACTGCTGGCTCCCCGAACGGCAAAAATACATCAATGCCTAAATACCGCCAAAACTTGTCAAAAAGTTTCAGAAACTGTATACGTTTCAGTATAAAACGATAAACCCATGCCAAGAACTTTCAGAAAACACCTACGTTTTAGTATAAAAAGTTTTAGATATTTCTAAAATATCCCAAAACCCATACCTCTACTTTTCCCAAAAGCAAACAAGTGCACCAGATTGCACCTTCACAAAGCGCCGACAACTGAGAGAGGTTAGCACGCCAAACAAGGATGTTTGGCGAGGCGCTGCTTTGTCCGGAACAAATCAGCGTCGGTGCGTTAAGACCGAACGAAGGCGGAGGGCAGTCGAAGACCGCTTTGGGCGGTGCTGCGAGGGGGTATAGGGGGATTTCGCATAAAATCCCCCTATTCGGACGCAGGTACAGAACTGAAAATATCAACCAATTCACAGCGTCCGAAACCTACAAACCAAAAACCCGCAACTTTTAACGAAATAAAAACCTTGTCAAAAACTTTCAGAAAAGATAGGCGTTTAAGCAAAAATCCAAAATATTGACAAGAAGTTTCAGAAAACACCCATGTTTAAGTATAAAAACAAAAATTTAAGATATTTTTAAAATATCCCAAAACCCATACCTCTACTTTTCCCAAAAAGTAAACAAGTGCACCAGATCGCACCTTCACAAAGCGCCGACAACTGAGAGAGGTTAGCACGACAAACAAGGATGTTTGGCGAGGCGCTGCTTTGTCCGGAACAAATCAGCGCAGGTGCGTTAAGACCGAACGAAGGCGGAGGGCAGTCGAAGACCGCTTTGGGCGGTGCTGCGAGGGGGTATAGGGGGATTTCGCAAAAAATCCCCCTATTCGGACGCAGGCACTGAACTGAAAATATCAACCAATTAACAGCGTCCGAAACCTACAAACCAAAAACCCGCAACTTTTAACGAAATAAAAACCTTGTCAAAAACTTTCAGAAAATATAGGTGTTTAAGCAAAAAAAACAAAACATTGACAAGAAGTTTCAGAAAACACCCACGTTTCCATATAAAAACCACTTCACCGTTAATCCCCGCACAATTTATCGCTCAAATATTAACCTATATTAGCCTATAACAAATGCCTACCAATTTACCAATTTCTGCCAAAAACCTTGATAATAAGTTAAGTTATCGAGATTTATTCTTTGCACGAATAGTGCTATCGTGTAATATAGATAACAATTATCAAATTGAATAAATTGTGAATAATCTATGCAATCTACAATAAAATTATTTTCTCTATGTTTAGTCGTATTGACTTTAGTTGGCTGTGGGTTAAAAGGGCCTCTTTATCATCCTACCAATAACTCTTATCAATCGAGCATTTCTTTTATGTTATTAAAATAGTTTAACAGGAAGCAAATATGGATTTTCTACATTATCGCAATGGCCAATTATTGGCTCAAAACATTGCTATAACAGATCTGGCTGAGCACTATGGGACGCCATTATATGTTTATTCGGCAGATGATATAGTTGAGCAGTTTAAGGCTTATCAAGCGCCACTATCAGAATGTAAGCACTTAATTTGTTATGCGATAAAAGCAAATAGCAATCTATCGGTATTAAGCTTATTAGCTAAATTAGGTGCTGGATTTGACATTGTTTCACAAGGCGAGCTTGAACGTGTTTTAAAAGCCGGAGCCGATCCGAAAAAAATTGTCTTTTCCGGTGTAGCAAAATCTGTTGCTGAAATCAAACGGGCTTTAGAAGTTGGTATTAAATGCTTTAATGTTGAATCCGAAGCGGAACTATACCGCATTAACGAAATAGCCGAACAGTTAGGTAAAATTGCCGCCATTTCGTTACGAGTTAACCCCGATGTTGATGCAAAAACCCACCCTTATATTTCAACCGGATTACGGGAAAATAAATTTGGAATCAGCTATCAATTAGCGTTAGAAACTTATCAAAAAGCGCAATTATTACCTCATATTAAAATAGTCGGTGTTGATTGCCATATCGGCTCGCAATTGACAGAACTATCACCCTTTGTTGATGCTGCTGATCGGATTTTAGCGTTAGTTGATAAGCTCAAAGCGCATAACATCACCCTTGAACATATCGATTTAGGTGGCGGCCTGGGCGTGTGTTATGATAACGAAAAGCCCCCTTCAATATCAGCCCTTATTACCGCATTAAAACAAAAATTAGCCCCTTATCCTGAACTGGAAATTCTCTTTGAGCCGGGGCGATCTATTGTTGCCAATAGTGGCATATTGATTACTAAAGTTGAATATACTAAACATCAAGATGATCAGCATTTTGCTATTGTCGATGCGGGTATGAATGATTTAATCAGACCAGCGCTTTATCAAGCTTGGATGAAAGTATTACCGGCAAAAGCGCCACAATCTTGCGATCAAAGCTATGTTTATAATGTCGTTGGACCCATTTGTGAATCGAGTGATGTTTTAGCTTATCAACGTGAGCTTAGCGTTAAACAAGATGATCTGTTAGTGATATGCAGTGCCGGCGCTTATGGATTTAGTATGGCATCAAACTATAACAGTCATCCACGCCCCGCCGAAGTGATGTTGATTGATGATCAACATAAAATCATTCGTGAACGTGAAACGTTTGCTGATTTATGGCGTGGTGAACAGGTTTAATGATTGTTTCAATGGTAGATTGACTTAGCAAACAATTGACAGTTTGTGGCTAAACAAAATAGGTGATAGCCATTAATTATAATAAACTAAAAAAAAAACAGTGTGTTAATACAGAAGGTAGACAAAGATGAACTTTTCAAAGATGCATGGACTCGGTAATGATTTTATGGTTATTGATGCGGTGACGCAAAATGTTCATCTTTCTGCTGAAATGATTAAACGTATGGCCGATAGATATACCGGCGTTGGATTTGATCAATTACTCATTGTTGAGCCACCTTACTCGCCAGAGAGTGATTTTCATTATCGAATCTTTAATTCGGATGGTAGCGAAGTGGAACAGTGTGGAAATGGTGCACGCTGTTTTGCCCGTTTTGTTCGATTAAAAGGCTTAACCAAAAAACGAGTATTAAAAGTTAGCACAATGAAAGGCAACATCGTATTAACCGTCAACGATGATGAAACCGTGCGAGTCAATATGGGCACACCAATATTTGAACCGAATAAAATTCCTTTTAAAGCCAATAAAGAAGAGAAGACTTATATCATTCGGGCGCAAGAGCAGACTATTTTATGTGGTGTTGCCTCAATGGGTAATCCACACTGCGTTGTACAAGTGGATAATATTGTCACTGCCGCTGTGGCAACCATAGGGCCATTATTAGAACAGCATGAACGCTTTCCGGAGCGGGCTAATATTGGCTTTATGCACATTATCGATCGCAATAATATCAATTTGCGGGTCTTTGAACGTGGCGTTGGCGAAACTCAAGCTTGTGGGACAGGCGCTTGTGCAGCCGTTGCTGTCGGGATTAATCAAGGCTTATTAAATCAAAGTGTCAATGTGAATTTGCCGGGCGGTAAATTACTGATTGAATGGAAAGGCGATGATCACCCGCTATTTATGACAGGTCCGGCGACACACGTTTATGACGGATTTATAGCAGTATAGTCGATTTTGTGATAATCAAATTTAGCCATATTTTGGTACGAAAACTGGCGTTTATCGCATAACGAAAATAAATCTTACTAATGATAAAACAATAGAAGTTGATTATGGTTGCTAAAGATACCCAGATAGAGAGCGCAAAATGCGCTGAGCATCAAAATTCAGCGATTGAATTAAATGATGAAATTGTCAGTCAATATATTATCGATAATCCGGATTTTTTTATCCGTAATGCGGCACGTATTGAACAGATGCGGGTACCGCATCCGGTGCGGGGGATTATTTCCTTACCTGAATGGCACATGGCAAGGCAGCGTAATAAAATCAGCCAGTTGGAATCGGAAATCACATTATTAATGGAGCACGCTATCGCTAATGAACGACTATTTAGTGATATGCTGTACTTACAGCTTCAATTAATCAAAGCCAATAGCTTAGATGAACTTATCCTCTCGCTCAATAGCTGGGCAAAAGCGCTAGGACTTAGCGGCGCTTATTTATATCTGTTTGATGACAAATGGTTACTAAATGCGCCGTCAAACTATCACAACCTCGCTTTAAACGCTTCACAGTTTGATTTTATCCGTGTTAGGCATCTACAATATAGCCAATATTATTTAGGCAGGTTAAATTCAACAGAAGTCGATTTTTTATTTCCAACACATGGTTATATTGGATCGGTGGCGTTATCATTATTTGGTAAATTTGGTGATTTAGGTCTTTTAATCTTTACCAGTCCGGATTCACAGCATTATCAAGCAGGACAAGGCACATTACTTTTAGAAAAAATCTGCGAAATATTACCCATTTTAATTGAAAGATGGGTAATGCGTAAAAAGTAAGGAATCGTAATGGATCAATCTGCACAAAATGATTTACCATTATTAACTCAGCCGGTTGAACAATTTCTAGATTATTTAAAATCTGAAAAACAGCTTAGTTTAAATACCCAAATTAATTATCGACGCCAACTTTATGCACTTATCGGCTTATTAAAAGATAGCGAGATAGCCCGCTGGCAAGATCTCGATTCATCAGCCGTCAGATTATTAATCAGTCAGAGTAAACGGGCTGGATTGCAGGCAAGAAGTCTGTCATTACGCTTATCCGCCTTGCGTAGCTTTTATGATTGGATGATTAAGTGTGATCTGGTTAGCGCCAACCCTGCTCGAAGTGTTTTAAATCCTAAATTAGGGCAACATCTGCCTAAAAATATCGATATCGATGAAATCAATCAACTGCTTAATATTGAATATAACGACCCGCTCTCAGTGCGTGATAGAGCCATGCTTGAAGTGATGTACGGTTCCGGCTTGCGACTGTCTGAATTAGTCAACCTTAATTGTCGGGAGCTGAATTTGCAAGACGGTGAAGTACGGGTAATGGGGAAAGGTAATAAAGAGCGCAAATTACCATTAGGGCGAGAATCGATTAAATGGATTAAACATTGGCTATCAATGCGGGATTTTTTAGCGCCACAAGATGATGCGCTGTTTATTTCCAAATTAGGTAAAAGAATTTCAGCCCGCAACGTGGAAAAACGATTTGCTCAATGGGGCGTGAAACAAGGTTTAAGCGCACATGTTCACCCACATAAATTACGCCACTCATTTGCTACTCATATGTTAGAATCAAGCGGTGATTTGCGAGCAGTGCAAGAGCTACTTGGGCATTCGGACTTATCAACAACGCAAGTCTACACTCATTTGGATTTTTCACATCTGTCTGAAGTTTATGATGCCACACACCCAAGAGCCAAAAGAGGAAAAAAATAATGCATTTTTATCGTTCAATCCATTGCATCAAAGCCATCACTTTTGATCTTGACGATACCTTATATGACAATAGTTTGATTGTTGAAAATGCCGAAGCGCAGATGATTAAGGTTTTACAAAAATATGATGCCTTACAACATTTAACCTTAGCGGATTTTCATGCCGAAAAAAAAGCGATGTTAGCGCTTGATCCCGAAATTTACCATGATGTCATTGTTTGGCGAATTAAAACCATTATCTCTGTTTTAACTAAAGCCAAAGTAAGCCCGGTGCAAATCCCGGCAATAACGGATGAAGCAATGGCGTGTTTTACTTTTTGGCGTCACAAAATGCATGTCCCCAACGTAACGCATCAATTATTAACTCAACTCGCAACAAAATATCCTTTAGCTGTCATCACCAATGGTAATGTTGAAATTGACAAAATTGGTTTAAATGATTACTTTCAGTTCTCATTACGAGGCGGTGCCGACGGGCGATCAAAACCCTTTCCGGAAATATTTGAGTTAGCAGCGCAAAAACTAGCACTGCCAGCTGACCAAATTTTACATGTTGGCGATAATTTATCAACCGATGTCAATGGTGCAATCAATAGTGGATTTTTAGCCTGTTGGATAAATATTTTTGCCAAAGATATTTATCACCTCGCCGATGCCAGATGTTTGCCGCATATTGAAATAACACAATTGCCAGAATTAGATAATCTGTTATAATCTAATCGGTATCTGTATAAATAGACAGTGAAGTTAACAGTATTATGACGTTATTGTTAACCAGAAACCTATCTTAAGATCCCTTTTGATTAGATTCAACAAAACATTCAGAATTAAAATATATATATTCATCGTTTTTATTAAATTAAGGCTAATTAGCGCTTGCTAATAGGGCAATAGGTTAAGATATAGTGGAAATAAAAACATCATTATTAGATGACCTCAATACTGAACAACAAAATGCCGTCACAACCGACAACCAATACACCATTGTGCTTGCCGGTGCGGGCAGTGGTAAAACACGTGTTTTAGTCCACCGCATTGCCTGGCTTTGTATTGAAAAACACTATTCGCCTAACTCCATTTTTGCTGTAACTTTTACCAATAAAGCTGCTGCTGAAATGCAAGAGCGGATACAAGCTATAGTGGGTGAAGGTTATTTCAACGGTATGTGGGTGGGTACTTTTCATGGTTTAACACACCGTTTATTACGCATGTTTGCTAAACAAGCGCATCTTCCTTCTAACTTTCAACTGATTGATTCCGAAGATCAGATTCGGCTAATTAAACGCATCTTTCGTGAATTAAAAATTGATGAAAAGCAGTGGTCACCTAAAGAGTGTGCTAGTTTTATCTCCTCGCAAAAAGAGAAAGGGCTTAGAGCCAATGACATTGCCCCGGAAGACCCAAAACAAGTGATGTGGCAAACGATTTATCATGATTATCAAGCGATTTGTGATCGTGTTGGTTATGTCGATTTTTCTGAATTAATCTTAAGGGCATATGAGCTATTATGCCGTGATAAAGACGTGTTGAATTATTGTCATCAGCGTTTTTCGAATATTTTAATCGATGAGTTTCAAGATACTAACCAAATTCAATACCAGTTTGTGCAAAAACTAGCGGGCGATACCGCTAATGTGATGATTGTTGGCGATGATGATCAATCCATTTACAGTTGGCGAGGCGCCAATGCCGATAATTTGCAGCTGTTTATCCGAGATTATCCGGATACGGAGATTATTCGCCTTGAACAAAATTACCGATCAACCGGCATTATCTTACAGGCGGCAAATGAGTTAATCGCTAAAAATCAAAACCGGCTAGGTAAAAATTTATGGACTGATAACGGTGACGGTGAAAAAATTTCACTTTATGTTGGATTTAATGATATTGACGAAGCACGATTTGTTATTGGTCAAATCAAAAAGCGGCATGAAGAAGGGGAAAAATACGCTAGCTGTGCGATCTTATATCGCAATAATGTTCAATCTCGTATCTTTGAAGACACGTTATTGCAAAATGGCTTGCCGTATCAGATCTATGGATCTATCCGCTTTTATGAAAGGCAAGAGGTGAAATTAGCGCTAGCTTACCTACGTTTATTGCACGATCACAATAATGACATGGCATTTGAAGCCACCGTCAACACGCCTAGTCGTGGGATAGGACAAGTTACATTAGATAAGATCAGGCTGACGGCTAACCAACATCAAATCTCGCTATGGAATGCCTGTTTGAAGTTGATACAGATGAATGCATTAACGGAAAGGCAACGCTCAGGCATAAGTCGCTTTTTGGAACTGATCGACTCCATTTATCATGAAGTTGATAACCTGCCGTTTTACCAGCAACTTGATGTGATACTTAAATTATCCGGCGTACTGCAAATGTACGAACAAGAGCCGGGCATTAAAGGGCAATCAAGATTAGAAAATCTCGAAGAGCTGGTTTCAGCTGCTGAACAGTTTTATCGCACTAATGAAAATGCTGTGATTGAAGATAGCCAAACTGGTGAAACCCTTACCGTGTTAGAGTCATTTTTAGCCTATACTTCGCTTGAAAGTCGGGATGTAATAAAAGATCAAGATTGTGTGCAATTGATGACACTGCATGCCGCTAAAGGCTTGGAATTTGATAATGTCTTTATTGTTGGATTAGAAGAGGGGCTATTTCCGGCTCAGAAATCTTCGCAAGAAACCGATAGAATGGAAGAAGAGCGGCGTTTGGCTTATGTTGGGATCACCAGAGCGCGCAAGTGCTTAACCTTGACTTTATCGGAACTAAGACGTTTATATGGACGCGAAGAGCGTAATTTACCTTCAAGATTTCTTGCTGAATTGCCGGTTGATAATCTCAATGAAATTAGTTATCGAGGCAACTTAACCCATCGCTCTGGCGCTGGCCATGAGCTAACGAAAGATGAACAATTTTATCAAGAGCGTAAAAAATCTTATTGGGAAAAAAGCCGTGAAAGCGACGGTTATACTTTAGGACGTAAAGTCAAACATAACCGCTTTGGTGAAGGCACAATTGTCAATCTTGACGGTGAAGGTGACCACAGACGGGTACAGATCGCTTTTGTGAATGAAGGGATTAAATGGCTGGTGGTTAAACTGGCTAATCTAACCTTATTATAAGCTAATACACGAAAGTAAAACCGATTAAAAAAAGGGGAACAAATCGATCATATTTGTTCCCTTTTTGGCTTTGAGTTCTATTGTTCTGCTTGCTCTGTGACCGCTTGGCTAAAAATAGTTGTAAAGCTTTGATCGGAACGGTTACAGATAAACTGTTCATTGACATAATCAAAATGATAGCCTTGACGAGCTGTTGCCAGCCAAACTTGAAAGAGTGGCTCTTGCGTATTAATGATCATTTTACTGCCATTTGGAAAACTGATCGTCATCACATTGCCGTTAGTTTCATAATCAATATCGACATCATGTTTATCAGCATAATCATCTAAAAAGAGTTCAATTTCATTAAACAATTGTTCAGTAATAGCGTGGAATTGCTGGATATTCATACAAATACTGTTTTATCAAGATAATCAATGTATTGATATTAACATAAATGCCTACGCTCTGCCACCGCCCTGGCGGTCAGCGTAAATTAAGTGAAGGTATTAATGCTAGATTGGTAATGAACATGAAATAAGCAGTATCTTATGTTCATGGCTGTCATGTTTTGGCGAAATCCAACGATTAAGGAGATTAACACTTTCAATCAATTCGCCTTGACCATATTCAGCTTGGTACATCTCAGCTTTGCCTTTCGCTAACTCCATTTTATCGCAGTTAAGAAAATATTCGATTTTAATGGAACTATAATATTTTTTGCCTGTTTCATGGTTTTCTTGCACTAACGCCGGCGAGTAGTTGATATACTCGTCAATCATCCGTATTTTTGGATTATAACTGTGTAATTTGATCGACATTCGATCAAGATACGATTGCCCGACTGATTCACCTTGATTCAATTTTGTTAATGGAATGAAACGATGGATTATTGTTGTCAAATTGCCTTTATCCATTTCTTCTGTTAACGCTTTGCCGTGATTCTCTACTTCGATTTTATCTTGGAGATTTTCACTGGTGTTTTCATCATCTGACATAACATGAGCTATTGCTGAAAAAGAAATCAGCATGAATAATAGACTTAGTGTTTTCATTAAATATTGTCTCCGTCTTTAGGGATATTATTTTTGGGAGTCGAATTAGTTTGTGTTTCCGGGGCTTTTTGGCGTTCCTTTTGAATTCTTAATGCTTCAGATTTTTCACGACGTTCGCCTTCCAGTTTTATATCAATCGGTCTCATATCCGGGCGGCTTGCATAAAGGATACTTTTTTTCACATCACCTTGAATAGAGCACATTATTCGATTTTGATTATCGGTAAATGGTTCCAAATAAAGCGATTTTTCAACAGTTCCTTGTTTAGGAATGACGCCGTCAATAGAATATGGGTTGTCCTGCCATACTTTTGTATTAGAATTGTAAATTTTTGAATTGGCGATATACACATCGGTATTATAGCCATTCCATTTTATTTCACTTAATGCTTTTTTTATCTCATCTTCGCTATTATCAAAGATAAAGCCCCAATAATAAAACTGGCCTGATAACGCTGTTGGGATATAAATATTTTGATAGCCGGTAATGGTTAAACCACGATAGCTTAAAGCTTTCTTAAACGTTGCTGTATATTTATCTGGTTCAACAACAGATTTAACCGGAATAAAGGTGACATTTTCTTCAGTAGTTAAATCAATATATTCATTGAAAAGCGATTTATTATCCGCTAATTGTTCAAAAAACTGGTTATCACATGCAAGAAATGTATCAATGATCTTATCTGTGTGACTGTGTTGCTCATCTGCTTGAGCACTCACCGCATATGAAGCGAGCGTTGCACATATAAGTAAAGAATATTTTTTCAGACACATGGTTTAAAACCCTTAATTGATAATAAATTATATATATTGTAAGTATATTGTAAAGTAGTGTAAATGTTATTGTCAATTGCTTAAGTAAAAATTTTCAATAAAAATTAGTAACGTACCTGTTTCAATAACAACTTCAACTACGTCTGAAATGGCTTTATTGCGTACACTCACCAACCCACCAAAAGTTAAATTTTGATTAACTAATGGATAGGCAACACCGGTCACACTCACGCCGGTCGCTTGGCAAAATGGCAGTAAGGAAATAATCCGATCTTTTACTTTATGAATTGTTTGTCCGGATTTGGCAAAAAAGAAGTGACAACTATTGTCATAAAAAGTGATATTAAACTGCTGATGATATTGCAGCGCCACCGATAAATTACCTAAAAAATGGTCACTGCTGCGCCCGGCTGCGCCGTATACCGTAAAGGTTGTTATGCCTTTATCGGCAAGAAATAAGATCGCTTTTTCAAAATCAGTCTTATTTTGATCGGGAGTATGAATAATTTGGGTTGTGCAAGGCACGGAGCTCTTAGCATCAAAACTATCTAAATCACCAATAATAAAATCGGGGATGATTGCTGTTTGCGACAGATAATTATGGTAAGCGCCGTCAGTGCAAGCAATATATTGATAGTTTTGAAGATCTATAGGGTAATGCTCTGGCGGCTCACCATTAACAAAAAGTAATGCCTGCTGTTTTTTCATCACACCCTCCTTGAACGCCTTATAGGGCTAATGTATATGCCATGATTATGGCATCTTCTTGCTTACCATCAGTGGTTGGATAATAATTTTGGCGGATAGTTATTTGGTTAAAGCCCAGTGAATGATATAAATTAATGGCAGCGGTATTTGATTGCCTGACTTCCAACCAAAGGGTTGAAATTGGCATTGGGGTCGTTATTGCCATTAACTGATCAATTAAGTGGCTAAGTAGTGCTTTAGCAAATCCTTGATTTCTGTAATCAGGATCAACAGCAATATTAAATAAATTCGCTTCATCGGCCACCTGTTGGCAAATACAAAAACCAACAATTTTATTATCGATAGTGATTTTAAAATTTAAATAGCGCTCTCCTTGATTCGAAAAAAACGTCTGTTGTGACCATGCAATAGCATGACAACGCTTTTCTAAAGCAAACGCCTCGTCTAAATCAGCTTCAGTTAGGGTGGAAATAGTCTTCATATTGACATAATTGATGCCATAGTTGGCGTTTTTGTTGTGGTGCATTAGCAAGTGTCTCTAAACTGGTAGTTGTGATAATTAACTGATTTTGCCAGCGCTCATCCGGTTGTGTATCAATAAACCAAACCACTTGTTTGATTTCATCAGGCGATACGATTAACTGCGCAGGAGTGAGCACCAATACTTGGTCTTGGTCAAGATTAATGGCTCTTAAAATGTCAAAATAGATTTTCTGCATCGGTTTTTGTTCGGCAACCACAATTAAACGGATTTGTTCGCTAATCTGTGTTGCCATTTCGCCTTTAAAAACAGTTGGTTTACGCAAAACGTACTGCGTAATTTGGCATTGTTGCAGATACCAATCTTGTTCAGTCATTATCAATTACGGTTTTTTTGTTAGAGATTAAGAGGGCTTAATTGTATAATCATCTACTAAAATTATAAAGGTTTTTTCATTGAGGTAATATGGCAACATCTGCTTACACTCCCGCCAGTCAGGTTATTGAACGACATCAAACATTTTTTAACGATAAAAATGTGATCATCGCTGGCGATATTCAAGATAGCTACCCAACTGTTTTATCCGCTAAACAGGTCAAAATTCATTGCACGCAGTTTCATACTTATTTGCGTTTAAAAAATAGTCATCGTGCACAGGTCAGCTTCTCATTACTGCCCGAAGCTGAGTTTTATGTTGGCATGGATACACTTATCTATTATTGGCCAAAAACCAAAAGTGAAGCCCAGTTTCAGCTCTCTTATTTATTGCATAATATGCCTAAAGGCAGTGATATTTTTATCGTCGGTGAGAACAGAACAGGTGTAAAAAGTGTTGAAGCACTGTTGGCCGATTTTGGCACAATCCAAAAAATTGATAGCGCAAGGCGCTGTGGCTTGTACCATTTTCAAGCTGAAAGCCGGTTAGCATTCGAGCTTAGCCAATGGTGGTTAACTTATCATTTAACCATTGATAATCATGATATTGAAGTAAAAAGTTTGCCGGGCGTGTTTAGCCAAAAAGGGTTAGATGCCGGGAGTGAATTACTGTTAAATGCACTGCTTGACCGGCAAGATATTGTCAAAGGTCAAGTATTGGATGTTGGGTGCGGATCGGGGATCTTATCAACCGTCATCGGCAAACTCAATCCGGACGTTGATTTAACGTTATCTGATGTCAGTAGTGCAGCGCTTGCTTCAAGCAATGCGACGTTAGCTGCAAATCAGCTTAAAGGAACAGTGGTGGCCAGTGATGTCTTTTCCAATTTAACGGATAAGTATCATCTGATTATTTCTAATCCGCCTTTCCATGACGGCAAGGAGACCAGCTATACCGCTGTTAATACCTTGATCAAAGAAGCTAAAAAACATCTTAAACTTAATGGCTATCTATGTATTGTGGCAAACTCATTTTTACCGTATCAAGCCATTTTAAATGAAACGTTTAAAAGTGTTGAATTGATTGCACAAACAACTAAATTTAAAGTCTATTTAGCCAGTCATTAATAAGGTATGTTGCTTTGATTGAAAGTCAATTTAATCAAAGCAACAATTGGTCAATTTTCTCGATTGATATTAGCACTAAAGGCAATTGGAGAAAGTAGGGAAAAGATTTAGCAACAAATCTAAAACCGAAATCTTCAGTAGATAACAATTTGGGCTGTCATGCTTTACCTACTACTGTGTTGCAATGATAAGGCTATCTAAAATTACTCTGTCTAACGTTAAATCACCCTTGAAAACTGTTGCTGACGAGCCATACGGCGCATATAGGTATCAAAGCACATACAGATATTGCGAATCAATAAATGACCTTTTGGCTGCACTTTAATAACATGTTGACGAATGGTGACTAAGCCGTCGCTTTCAAGCGGTTTCAACAAAGCGAGATCTTGAGCAAAATAGTCATCAAATACAATCTGATATTGTTGCTCAATCGTGGTTTTATCTAAGTAAAAATGGCAAATGAGTTGCTTAATAACATCACGGCGGATCTTATCATCGAGGCTTAAATTAAACCCTTTCCATAAACCATTACCTTTTGTAGCAATCTGATTTTGATAAATCTTGAGATCTTTTTGATTTTGCGCATAACTGTCGCCAAGCATACTAATCGCCGATACCCCAAGTCCTAATAAGTCAGCTTCTCCTTGTGTGGTATAGCCTTGAAAATTACGGTGGAGTTTATTTTGTTGTTGGGCAATGGCGAGTTCGTCGCTCGGTTTAGCAAAGTGATCCATACCAATGAATTGGTAACCTGATTGCGTTAATTTTTCAATACTGGTTTGTAAGATTTGCAGTTTTTCGCTTGCATTCGGCAGATCATGGTCTTTAATTTTACGTTGAGCAGCAAAGCGTGAAGGTAAATGAGCATAGTTAAATACGCTTAGTCTGTCCGGTGAGATATCAATCACTTTATTTAACGTTTCGGTAAAACTTGCAACCGTCTGTTTGGGTAAACCATAAATCAAATCTAAACTGATTGAAGCAA
Source organism: Gilliamella sp. B3172 (assembly GCF_026536465.1). Classification (NCBI taxonomy): domain Bacteria; kingdom Pseudomonadati; phylum Pseudomonadota; class Gammaproteobacteria; order Orbales; family Orbaceae; genus Gilliamella; species Gilliamella sp. B3172. The sequence goes on from NZ_JAFNOA010000001.1 coordinate 596,042, forward strand.
AATGGTTTTTACGTGCTTGTTTTATCAATTGACGAATTAAGTTTTCGTCCTGTTCACGATTGATTAAATTTTGGATTTCATGATTAAAATCTTGAATTCCCATACTTAATCGGTTGAAGCCTAAATTAGCTAAATGGTCGATTGTATCGGGCGTTATTTCACGTGGATCGATTTCAATCGATAGCTCGGCATCATCAGCAAAATGAAAATGCTGCTTAAGCGATGCCATAAGTCGTGCTATTTCCTCATCGGTTAAAAAGGTAGGGGTGCCGCCTCCCCAGTGCATTTGTGATAGGGTGCGGTTTTTAAATAGCGGGGCACGACTTTCGATCTCTACATCAAGCGCATCTAAATATTGGGTAACTTTGTGTGTTTGCCGGGTGATGAGCTTGTTGCATCCGCAAAAATAACAAAGTTTATGGCAAAACGGAATATGGATATAGAGCGATAATGGGCGATCATGATAGCGTGTCGCTGCGGTGATAAAATCTTGCTCATTGAAACTCTCATTAAACTCGAGCGCCGTTGGATAAGAGGTGTAACGTGGGCCGGAATAATTGTATTTTTCAATTAATGCTTGATCCCATAACTGAGTTTGCGTGGGATTATTTTGATTTAAACCTGAATTTGACATTGCTTTTTTTATAACCTTTTTCAGTGGCTTTATATTTTGTCTTCGATCTGGTTTTCATTTTGATTCGATTGGTCTTATGTAAAAATAATAACACGCAAATAAATAACCCAAAATATAAACTTAACATAATTAACATTGGCATTATGATTGGCTCACCGGAATAAATTTATTCATAATCAAAATACCTATTTAAGGTGTAATTAACAGGTAGAATATAATTAACCGTCATTATATTCTACCCAATAATATTGATTATATTACAACTTAATTGAAAAATGGTTAAGATGAATTAATTGCGCTTTAACAAACTGACTATATCTTCTTTCTTGTCTAGCTCGTCTTCAAATTCGTCAAAATCTTCGTCGGTATAACCAAGCTCTTGCATCAATTGATCGATACGATTTAATTGCTTATCCAGATAATTTTGCTGTTCGGCAGTTAGCTTATGATCTTGTTCAACCAGATCGAGTAGCTGATCAAGTTTTGGATCGTTTTCCAACTGTTCTAGCTCTTGCTGTGGTGTTAAGGTTTGCTTAGCAGGCTTAGATTGTTTAACAGCCGGAGTGTGGGTTGCTTGTGGTTCAACCACTAATGATATCGGTTTTTTACTGCCTATTCGAGGGTCTTGACTAACTGAGTTTGCCTTTTTTTGGCGATTGTCACTATCGCCATTAAAGCGTGAGCCGCTCGGTAACCCTTTGTGTTTGCGTTTACGCTTCAATTCACGAGATGCTTCATTAATCTCTTGACGCGTTTTTTTGGGTTTTTGTTTCGATTTATTTTTTAACATACAATCTCTGTCTAATTTTGACTAAATATTTACCTGCTATATTTTAACAGTAACTGATAAATATAGCTATGATGAACACGCTAAGTGAAATTCTGATTGTAAAAAATGACAATTGTGTATAATCTGAGCCCAATAATTTGTTAGTGTGAAGCAGTGAGAATATAACATGAACAATCATTTGAGCCCTTATATGCAATTTAGCCGTCAAGAGTGGGCAAGCTTGCGTAATGCGGTACCAATGACTTTAAGCTCAACCGAGCTAAGCTCCTTACAAGGGATTAATGAAGATCTATCTATGGATGAAGTAAGTGAAATCTATTTACCTTTATCCAGATTGCTCAATTATTATATTAACAACTGTTTTAGTCGACAGGCAGTATTGGCCAAATTTTTAGGTAAAAGCCAAAAAATACCTTATGTCATTAGCATTGCCGGTAGTGTAGCTGTAGGGAAAAGTACCACAGCGCGCGTATTACAAGCGCTGTTAACACGTTGGCCTGAACATCGAAAAGTGGCATTAGTGACTACTGATGGATTTTTATATCCCAATAAATATCTCGAAGAGCGAGGTATTATGAATAAAAAAGGCTTTCCGCAATCGTATGATATTAAAAAGCTGATCAACTTTGTGGCCGATGTAAAATCCGGTCAAGCGAAAGTTAAAGCGCCGGTTTATTCACATTTAGTTTACGATATTGTTGAAAACGAAGAGATTATTGTTGATAGCCCAGATATTCTCATTTTAGAAGGTTTAAACGTGTTACAAGGCACCATTAACTATCCGCAAGCGAATAATCGGGTATTTGTTTCTGATTATGTGGATTTTTCGATTTATGTCGATGCGGAGTTGTCGCTTTTACATGATTGGTATGTCAATCGTTTTTTAAAATTCAGAGCAGGGGCATTTAGTGATCCTAACTCTTATTTTAATCACTATTCTCAGCTCCCGGAACAAGAAGCGATTAATATCGCCAACCGCCTTTGGCACGAGATTAATGAATTAAATTTAATTGAAAATATTTTACCGACTCGTGAAAGAGCCAGTTTAATTTTAACAAAAGGTAAAAATCACCAAGTGGATTGTGTGCAGTTAAGAAAATAAACTTAAGAGGAAACATTATGAAATCAATAATTAAGTCGTCTGTAAGTAAGTTTACACTGCTTTCATTTTTAACAACACTTACCCTAGGTGTTTGTGCAGCAAACGTTGATGATCATCAAGGGCAGACTTGTGCCGGCAAAAAAGAGGCGATTGAAGCGCAAATTGCTGAGGCACAAAAAACCGCTAATCTTGAGCGTGTTCAAGGATTAGAAAAAGCATTATTAAATGTCAAAATGCATTGTAATGATGATAGTTTTGAGGCCGAATATAAAAAAGATATTAATGAAAAAACTGAAAAAGTTGCCGAACGACAAAAAGATTTAGCTGAAGCAAAACTCAAAGGCGATGAGCAAAAAATTGCCCAAAAAACCTCGAAATTAAATGATGCTGAAAAAGAGTTAGCGCAAGCTAAAGACAAATTAGACAATTTTCAAAAAGAACTGAAATCGAAATAAACGCTATTTTTGCAAGCTTTAATCTCTATTATCCGACAAATTAGTCATCCTAAGCAGAATAACAGTGTGAGTTATTTTGCTTAAGATGACAACTCATTAACTTAACACGCATGGATATTGAATAAGCAAAATGACGGCGTTTTCTATGTAGATCCAGTGTCATTTAAATACAGTGTAATTTGCCTTCACACCGTTATGGTTAGTTATTCACAAGCAGGCTGGACTTTTAGAACAAAAAAAGGTAAGGTGTGCGCCTTATCACGTGGTTCGTAAACCTCCCACGTAAAAAAACTAAGGAAAATTATGAGTAACGTTACACTACTAGGCGATCAGTCTGTTCGCTATCCAACTACCTATTGTCCGGAAATTCTCGAAACGTTTGACAATAAACATCCCGGTAATGACTATTTTGTTAAATTTAATTGCCCGGAATTTACTAGCCTTTGTCCTATCACAGGTCAACCTGATTTTGCGACGATTTATATTTCGTATGTGCCGAATATTAAAATGGTCGAAAGTAAATCACTTAAGCTCTATTTATTCAGCTTCCGTAATCATGGTGATTATCATGAAGATTGTATTAATATCATCATGAAAGATTTGATTAAATTAATGGATCCAAAATACATTGAAGTCTGGGGTAAATTTACACCTCGTGGCGGTATTTCTATCGATCCATATGCAAATTACGGTAAACCCGGCACTAACTGGGAACAAATTGCGCTTAATCGTTTAGCTAATCACGATCTTTATCCAGAAAAAGTCGATAATCGTTAATCTCATCATCCTAACAGGAAATTTTTAATGCAACATCGTAAAGCACTTGTGATATTTTCTGGTGGGCAAGATTCGACCACTTGCCTACTGCAAGCAATTGCTGATTATGGGCGTGAAAACGTTGAAACAATCAGCTTTCAATATGGTCAACGACATGCCATTGAGCTTGAAAAAGCCAAATGGATTGCTGACGATCTTGGTGTAAAGCAAACCGTCATTGACACTTCAGTGATTAAACAAACGACTAATAATGCCTTGATTGATGACTCGCAAGAGATTAAATCAGCTCAAGAAGGGAATTATCCTAATACCTTTGTTGACGGGCGTAATATGCTATTTTTATTGTTAGCCGGGTGTTATGCCAAACAGCAAGGTATTAAAGATATCATTATTGGCGTATGTGAAACCGATTTCAGTGGTTATCCGGATTGTCGAGATATCTTTATTAAATCCATGAATGTTTCGATGAATTTAGCCTTGGATTACACGTTTAACATCATCACCCCATTAATGTATCTGACTAAAGCGCAAACATGGGAAATGGCTGATAAACTCGGTTATCTTGATTATATCCGGCAACACACTCACACTTGTTATTATGGGGTTGACGGCGGATGTGGTCAGTGTCCTAGTTGCGAGTTACGTGAAAAAGGGTTAAATGAGTATCTAACCAATAGCACTAGATAGCATTATTTAAAGGGGAAATGCATGTCTGACAATCATCAACGATTAGTCTCATTGGATGTATTGCGAGGAATGACCATTGCAGGAATGATTTTAGTGAATAATCCCGGGTCGCCAAATGCTATTTATCCTTTACTTAGGCATGCTAAATGGAACGGGCTGACTTTTGCCGATCTCATCTTTCCATTATTTATGTTTATTATGGGAGTGTCGACTTATATTTCCTTAAATAAATTAGAATTTAAGCTTAATAAGATTCTGCTAATTAAAATTTTGAAAAGAACGCTGATCATTTTTGCTATTGGATTATTCATTGCTTGGTTTTCGGGTTTTCTTGCTTTGTATAAGCATTTTAATTGGCTGCCGTTTCATGAGCGGATGGTTGAATCTTTGTCTTGCATAGATCAAATCCGAATTATGGGCATTTTACAACGTTTAGCGATCTGTTATTTGTTTTCTTCTCTTATTATTTTATGTTTTGATAGAAAATATTTGCCTGTTCTGATCGTTCAAATATTACTCTTTTATTTTTTCATTTTATATTTGGGCGACGGGTTTGAGCAAAAAAATAACAACATTATTGCTAAAGTCGATAGAATGATTTTGGGTCAAGAGCGTATGTATCTGGATAATGGTATGTATTTTGAACCGGAAGGGGTATTAAGTACTTTTCCGGCCATTGCTCAAGTCCTTATCGGCTTTTGTATAGCCAAACAAATATTTGCAACTAATGTCAATGTCGACAAAATAAAAATCTTGATTAAATACGGAATAATTTTTTCAATAATAGGGTTTATTTTAAGTTTTATCTGCCCAATTAATAAAAAAATCTGGTCACCGTCATTTGTATTGGTGACTTGTGCTATAGGTTGTGTCTTATTTGCCTTATTAATTTGGTTGATTGATATCAAAAAATACAAAAACGCCGTTCATTGTTTTATCCCCTTTGGCATGAATTCGTTATTCATTTTTGTTATCGCCGGTATTATTTCGATTATAACGCGTAGAATGACGCTGGTTTTTCATTCTGATTCACTCAGTTTGCGACAATTTCTGTATTCAAAAGTTTTAGCGCAATATTTTGGAAACTATCCCAGTTCTTTTATCTATGCCTTATTCATTGTCGTGATTTGTTGGTTGATTGCTTTTATTTTATATAAAAAGCATTTTTTTATAACAATTTAAAAATATTAGATATCGATGTAATTAAATTCGGCTTATCCGACATTTTTAACCTTAATTACATCATTTTTACGTTAAAGATTATGGGTTCTCTCACCCCATTTAAAAAAGGAAACGAATATGTATTTGAATATTCACTCTGAAACACTTCAGAACAAATTTAATTCAGCTCAGCAGCGCAAGGCGCTTTGCTGGCTCTCTTTTTTTCATATTTTAGTTATTGCATCAAGCAATTATCTGGTACAAATCCCATTTGATATCTTCGGTTTTCATACCACTTGGGGAGCATTTACCTTTCCATTTATCTTTTTAACCACCGATTTAACCATTCGGGTATTTGGTGCTAGTCTTGCCAGAAAAATTATCTTTGTTGTTATGATACCGGCATTACTGTTCTCTTATTCCATTTCGGTTGTGTTTTTTGAAGGGCATTGGATGGGATTTTCAGCTTTATCTGATTTTAATACTTTTGTTTTTCGAATAGCATTAGCCAGTTTTGCCGCTTATTTGGTTGGGCAGCTTATGGATATTACTGTGTTTAATTATTTACGTAAAAATAAAGCATGGTGGGTTGCGCCTTCGGCATCAGCGGTGTTAGGTAATGGTATAGATACTATCGTCTTTTTTGCCATTGCCTTTTATCAAAGTAGCGACGAATTTATGGCCAATCATTGGATCGAGATTGCTGCAATTGACTATAGTTTTAAGATTTTGATTTGTGGATTATTCTTCTTGCCGCTTTATGGTGTAATTTTAAATTTGATCTTAAAAAGATTAATTTCGAAGCCTAAAGTGAGTCAATTTTAATTCTTTGCTTTAATTAAGTTAACTTACTTGAATTTAAACCGCAAAAATCATTAAAAAATCCTAAAAAACTCATCTTATGTTTTGCCCATTTAGATGAGTTTTCCCTCAAAGATTCGAATTCTAAATAATCTTTATCTCAAAAGGGTTATTCATTAATTCTCTTTTTTTCAAAATTTTTTAGAAAGCGCTTTGTCTATTGGTCAGTACAGTGCATAATATATACAAAAAGTAGTATATATAATTCAAAGAAAATTAAAATAATTAAGGAACGGTGAAATAATGAAATTTATCAAGAAGTTAGCTGTTTTTAGTGTATTTCTGGCTCTTTCCGGTTGCGATGATAGCAATCAGAATCAAAATGTTGGAAGTGAGCCAATCGATAACAATTCCCAAATGCAGTCGGCTAGTAGTTCTATTGCACCCACTGAACAACAATCCACCAACAAACCGAATTTTTCGCCTACATCTGAATTAATTCAAAAGTATAACGGCAAACAATTGAAAGTTATTGATGCTTCTGAAGCAATTATTGATGGTTCAAGCACATTGGTCGTTACTTTCTCTGTTCCTATTAATCCACAACTCAATTTTTCTAATTTACTAAGACTAGTGGATACTGAAAAAGGGACTGTTGATGGTGCATGGGAACTATCAAACGATGGATTGCAATTAAGACTTCGATACTTAGAACCAAATCGTAGATTACTATTAACAATTGATAAATTGCTATCAGGCATCAATGACAGTCATTTACAAAGTGTTTATCAAACTTATTTGACGACAAGTTCTCGCGAGCCTATCATCAAATTTACTAGTTCAGGTATTTTACTACCAAGTAAATCAATGAGTGGAATCCCTGTAACAACGTTGAATGTCAATAAAGTTGATATTAATTTTTTTAAAGTGAAGCCAGAAAAATTCGTCTCTTTTTTTTCGAACATGCGTGGTCTATCAACTTCTGTTGATGCTTATGATTTTAATTATATGAAACAATATTTCGATTTAGTTTATTCCTCTCGCTTTGAGCTAAATCCTAAACCAAATGTTCAGGAAAATATGTTAATTAATATTTCTAATATACCTGAGCTTAAAGAAGAAGGTGTCTATTTAGCGATAATGACTAAGACTGGCGATCTCGTCAGAGCCGCTCCATCCTCTGTTTTTTCAATTAGTAATATTGGTATTTCAGTTCATAAGTATTCAAATAAAAATCTACTGGTAATGACCCATGCACTAGATGATGGAGCACCATTAGGCAATATTAAAATAACATTACATAGTATTGATGATAGTAAGGGCCCTATCACTGTAAGAACTGATGCAGAAGGTTATGCAGAAATTTCAATGCCAGATAGCAGTTATTATTATTTGACGGCAAGCGATGATCAGCAAATTTCATTTGTTGACGTCAGATTTAATGGTTTAAATCTGACGGATTTTAATCTTTCCGGTGATCGATATAGGGATAAACAACTTTTTGTTTTTGGTCCTCGTGATTTATATCGTCCTGGTGAAACAATCTTTTACAATGCGCTATTGCGTAATGCCGACGGTCAGATATTACCTGATCAACCAATTGTTGTTGAAATAAAAACACCAGAAGGACGATCTATTGGGAATGGTTCTATACCAAGTCAATCTGATAACCATGGATTATATCAATTCAAATATACTATCCCTCTTGATGCAGCAACCGGTAAATGGTCGCTTCAATTTAATGTGGGTGATGATAAAGAAAATATTACCTATTTTAATGTAGAAGAATTTTTGCCGGAACGAATGGCTTTGGACATTAATTCGTCGTCATCTAAACCTATATTAGCTAATGAAGATGTTAAATTTGATATTAAAGGTCGTTATCTATATGGGGCTCCAACTTCGGGCAATACGATTGAAGTAAGAGCATACATGAAAAAAATTGATAAGCTTGCCGGTTTAAATGATTTCATAATAGGTCAGTATATTGAAGATAGAGATTTTGATGAACTTTTCGATGAAGAAAAAAAATTAGATTCAAATGGTGAGACAGTAATAAAGACTTCATCAGAAGACTTTAAAGAACCAACATTAATTGGTGTGTCAGTTAGTTTACTCGATCCTGGCGGTCGACCTGTTACTCGTAACGCAACTCAACAGGTTTGGCCAACAGAAAACATGCCAGCTATCCGTCCAATGTTTTCTAAAAGCGAATATTATAATTATAGATCAGATAGTTATAATGAACGCTACACAATAGATAAGGATAAGACCGCTGAATTTGATATAGCGTACATCAATACCGACGGTGAAAAATTGGCGACCAATAATCTTACCACACGCATTATCAGAGAACGCCGTAATTATTATTGGTCTTGGGAGAATTATGGTGGATGGAGACAAGAATATAAAACCAATCAGTTTATCGTTCAAGAAGAACAATTATCGATTGCCTCTGATAATGTTGCAAGAGTAAGTTTTCAACCTAATGAATATGGTTCATATTTAATTGAGGTTGTTGATAACAAAACAGGTGCGAAATCAAGCTTGCGTTTTTGGTCAGGCTATGATTGGCAAGATAATACTGATGGTACAAATGCTTTACGCCCAGATCAAGTGAAATTAAGTATTGATAAAAAAGGGTATAAACCAGGCGATATAGCTAAAGTTCATGTTCAAGCACCAGTTGCAGGTTCGGGCTATATTTCACTCGAAACTAATGATGGAACGATTTGGAAGAAAGATATCACGATTGATGAACAAGGGCTTGAGGTTGAAATACCAGTTGAAAATTGGGAACGTCATGATGTTTACATTAATGCGATGATCGTACGCCCGACAACTGATAGTAAAGTTCAGACAGTAAAACGTGCAATTGGTTTACTTTATTTACCTATCGATACTAGCGAACGCCAATTAACTTTTACTATGGATTTACCAGCAAAAACAGAGCCTGAACAAACTATTCCGGTTAAAATTAAATTGGATAAACAATTTATTAAGGAAGATAGCAATATAACTGTTCTGGTATCAGCAGTGGATTCTGGTGTATTAAATATTACTAATTTTGCCACACCTGATCCTTATGCCTACTTCTTAGGTCGTAAACGTTTTGATGTTGATTACTATGATGTTTATGGCAGATTAATTGAAGGCTCGGGTCGAAATGTAAATCTCAGCTTTGGTGGTGATGCCGTATTTGAAAACAGTAAGAAGAAACCACTAAATGATGTTAAAATTATTGCTCAACAACTCGATACCGTTCAACTTGATGAGAATGGCGAAGGCATAATTGACTTACCATTACCAAAATTTAATGGTGAACTACGCATTATGGCGCAAGCATGGGATGATGACCGTTTTGGTAAAGCTGAACAAACTATGACCATTGCAGCACCGATTGTTGTCGAGTTAACTAAACCGCGATTCATGGCAGGTGGCGATAAAGCATTATTAGCTTTGAAGTTACATAATATGACTGATGAAAAGCAAACTTTGCAAGTAAACATTTCAAGTGATGGGTTAATATTCCCGGATTTATCTCAAACAACTGAAGTGACACTTGATAGTCTACAAAAAGATATCATATACATTCCGGTTACCGCCGATTATGGTTTAGGGCATTTTTCTGTAAATACCAATATTAAACAAATAGGTGATGAAAATCATAAATATGAAACTAATGATCAATGGACAATCGGTGTCAGACCTGGTTATTCTCCTACTAACATAAATTATGTATTTGCACTTGATAGTGGCGAGAAGTGGAAAATGGATACTAATGTCTTAAATGATTTGATTAGTAATTCAGTTGATGCAAAATTGGTTGTCTCAACTACACCACCACTTAATATTGCACAATACATTAAAGAGTTACATGCATACCCTTATGGCTGTTTAGAGCAAACAGTCAGCGGATTATATCCTTCTTTATTTGCTAATAACTCCGCTCTTGCAGCGATGGGAATTGCTACAGAATCAAATGAAACTCGCCGTTCGAAAATTCAAAGAGGCATTTCACGCATATTAGGTATGCAACGAGATAATGGCGGTTTTGGATTGTGGAGTAGTGAAAGTGAAGAAGAGTTTTGGCTAACTGTGTATGCAACAGACTTCTTGTTGGAAGCGAAAGAACGAGGCTATGACGTTCCTTGGTATCCACTTGACAAAGCAGTTTCTCAACTTAAAAAATATGTTTATGACAACTCATCAATAGATGATAGAGATAATTATTATCGTAGTCGTAAAGTCATTCATTATAATCAACTTGCTATTAAAGCTTATGCCTTAATGGTATTAGCTAAACAAAATCAACTTGACTCATCGGTGCGTAACGAAATCAATTCTTTGTATCAACAAGTCAAAAGAAACGACGAGAATTTCGTAATATCACCTTTACCTGTCTTGCAGTTAGCTGTTGCGGCTAAAAAAGCGGGTTTTGAAACAATCTATGAAGATATGCTTCAAACAGCAATGAAGACTTCTTATCAAGATACAGATGAATGGGTTGGAGATTATGGCAGTGAAATACGTGATAATGCATTAGTATTGGCATTATTAGTTAGTAACCAAATAAGTTCTAATAATATCTCTGATTATCTTGTTACTTTATCCGATTTACTCATGGATAATCGTTATTTATCAACGCAAGAATTGGGGGCTTTATTTATTGCAGGTCTGTCAGTTGAGGAAAATAGTGGTAAAGATAGTTTTACGTTTAAAATTAATTCGGAAACCGAAAATGCGGGTTCAACTTTAAACAAATCTTATGACTATGATGATCTCATTGACGGATTAACCCTAACCAATACAGAAAATGATAAACTGCTTTATGTTAAATTGACGGTATCTGGTTATAATAAAATTCCACCTGTACCAACAGAAACAGGTAATGAGATTAAAATTGAACGTAGTTATTATGATTTGAAAGGCAATAAAATTGATCCTTCTGAATTAAAAATAAATAGTTTAATGGCGGTTGTGTTAGAAGTATCAAGCAAAAAAGATATTCCTGATGCAATGATTATCGATTACTTACCTGCTGGTTTAGAACTTGAAAATCAAAACTTAACTAATAGCAGTATTAATCTATCATCACTACCTCAACTTGCTAACTTACTCGATGGTGAAGATAGCAGTAATGTGAAATATCAAGAGTTCCGCGATGATAGATATGTGGCGGCAGTTGATGTTGATGGCTACACAAGTAATGGCCAATATACTTATCACAAGCGTGTCGCATATCTTGTAAGAGCAGTGACACCGGGTAATTTTGTGGTACCAAATCCATATGTTGAGTCTATGTATCGCCCATCGATATTTGCTATTGGCCAATCACCGGAAATTATTACAATTACATCCGATCAAACGGAACAACCGGAAGTTGAATAATCAGTCAGTATCACTGAATTGAAGTGATTGAACGATACAAACAATTAAATACCCGCCAATAATAATTGGCGGTATTTTTATAATTAAAATAATTTTATTAATTAAATGTGACAGCTAAAAATGAAAAAGCGTCTTAAGAAAATTTTTCAGTTTTTTGTACTTTTTATCCTTTTTTTAATCGCTGTTTTTTTTATTGCAGATTTCCTTTTTCCAATTTCTGTAACAGCTAAGAAAAATACTCAAACGGTTGTTGCGCAAGATAATACACCCTTATGGCGCTTTGCTGATGAAAATGGCATTTGGCGTTATCCGGTCACTCTTGAAGAAGTACCCGATTACTACCTTGATGTGCTATTGAACTATGAAGATCGCCACTTTTACAACCATTTTGGTGTCAATCCGATATCCTTATTTCGTGCTGGTTGGCAAAATATCAGCAATAATCGAATCGTATCTGGCGGTAGCACGATTTCAATGCAAGTAGCCAGATTGTTATATCCTCATGATCGCACGCTAACGGGCAAACTTAAGCAGATTTTTCGAACGCTACAGTTAGAGTTACATTATAGTAAAAAAGAGATTCTTAACTTATACATAAACCATGCCCCTTATGGCGGAACTATCGAAGGTATCGGTGCGGCCAGTTGGTCTTATTTTGGCAAACCACCAAGTAAGTTAAGTCGTAGTGAAGCTGTTTTACTTGCGGTGTTACCTCAAGCTCCTAGTCGATTGCGTCCTGACAGGTATCCTGAGCGTGCTCAGCAAGCTCGAGATAAAGTTTTAGATCGTATGGAAGAATTTCAAGTATGGCCTAAAGAGATTATCGAGCAAACTAGACAAGATGAAGTTTGGGTTAAACCTCGTGAAGCGCCAAAAAATGCCCCGTTATTGGCTTATCGACTTTCACGACAGTATCCAAATGATGAAATTATCCATTCAACTATCGATTTGTCATTGCAAAGAAATTTAGAGGATATGGTCATTAACCGCAAAAAACAGTTACCGCCTAATGCGTCAATGGCTATTTTGGTTGTAGACCATACCGATATGAACGTTAAAGCTTACATCGGCTCTGTTGATTTTAATGATCAAAATAGGTATGGACAGGTCGATATGATCAGTGCTTTACGTTCACCCGGTTCAACCTTGAAACCTTTTATGTACGCCTTTGCTATCGATGAAGGTATGATCCATTCTGAATCGCTATTGCAAGATGTTCCGCGTATGAGTACAGATTATCGGCCGACCAATTTTGATGACGGTTTTTATGGACCAGTTAGCGCTTCTGAAGCACTTAAAAAATCGTTAAATCTGCCAGCAGTGCAATTAATAGAACTCTATGGACCTAAACGGTTTACCGGTAAACTAGCTTCTGTTGGCTTGAATTTATCCTCAATCGAAAATATTCCTAATCTTTCCTATATTTTGGGGGGTGCTTCATTGAGAATGGATGAACTTGTGAGTGCTTATAGTGCTTTTGCTCGAAAAGGTAATGCCAGCTCACTGCGTTTTATCCAAAATGAGCCATTAACGAGCCGTCCGCTTATCTCAGAAGGTAGTGCATGGATGATCCAGAAAATGCTGGGAAATGTCAAACAAATGGTATATAAGACCGGTACAAGTTATGGCTATCGTGATGCTTGGGCTGTGGGAATTAATCCACGCTATATCGTGGGTGTATGGATAGGGCGCCCCGACGGAACGCCAGTTTTAGGACAATATGGCTCTGTATCAGCCTTACCGATTTTATTGCAGGTAAATTCATTATTGCTTAATAAAGAAAGGCGACTTAATCGCCCACTTCCGGTGTTTAAACAACCCGATTCAGTGACGGTAGAGTCAATTTGTTGGCCAATCGGGCAACCATTGCCTGCTGATGACGAAAATTGTCACCGACAAAAAAGAGCTTTTGTACTTAATCATATGGTGCCACCAACACTTGCCACATTAAATCAACTGAAAAATAGTGCTTATCGTTCTGGCTGGGTAGATATTTGGGTCAATGAAGAAAATAAACGTGTTGCCTCTGACTGTGAAGGCGCTAAAAAGAAAACATTAGCCTTATGGCCTGTTTCACTGGATAACTGGTTATTATCGAAAGAACGTAGAGAAAACCTATTGCCACCGGTTGATCCCAATTGCCCTGTTATGGGACAAGATATATTTTCTCCTCTGAGCGTTGACGGACTGGAAGAAAAACAATTGATAAGAGCGCTACCGGGCGAAACTCAAGTGACTATTGATTTAATTTCCGATGGGGGGTATGGTAAAAAAACGTGGTTTTTAGATGGCAACTTTATTGTCCAATCTGAAGGTAATGAAAAGATTGCATTACCGATAACTAAACGAGGAAATCATAAATTGCTGGTAATAGATGAAAGCGGACAAATTGTTCGAATCAAATTTACCTTTGATTAACAGGATTGGTGAAACATGACAATAGAAAAAACACTATCAATCATAAAGCCTAATGCGGTGAAAAAAAACCTAATTGGTGAAATCGAAATGAGAATTTCACAAGCTAAATTCAAAATTGTAGCCTTAAAAATGCTTCGATTAACTAAAGAGCAAGCGGAAGGTTTTTACGGCGAACATCAAGGAAAACCTTTTTTTGATAATCTGATTAGATTTATGACATCCGGCCCAATTATTGTGCAGGTACTGGAAAGTGAAGACGCTGTTAAGCGTTATCGTGATCTAATGGGACCAACAGATTTATCTAAAGCTAATGCCGGCACTCTACGTGCCGATTTTGCTGATAGTGTAACTGAAAATGCTGTCCATGGATCTGACTCATTGGCAAGCGCTCAAAGAGAAATTGCTTATTTTTTTGTAGATAGTGAGATTGTTGCTTAATCAAGTTTTACTGCTAATTACAAATCTCTTTGACCGGTAGCATGGCGCTTATCATGATTGTATTTAGCATCATTGAAATTAAAGTAAAATCTTATTAACTTGCAATATGCAACTTAAACGGCTGTGATTGTAAAAGATGTTTTGTTTCTGCATCTAAGTGACTATCTGTAATAATATCGCTAAAGCGATTGAGGGCAATAGCAGTAAATAACGAGTGACAATTATATTTACTACTATCGGCGACCAATATTACTCGATCGGCTTTAGCGGCAAAGCTAGATTTAATTAAAGCCTTATCTTCAGTTGGTGCAGTAACGCCTTTATTAAGGCTCCATGAGTTACAACTAATAAATGCGATATCAGGATTGATTTGCTCTAATAGCGAACGCCCATGTTCACCAATACAAGATTGGCTGCTGTCATCAATTTTACCGCCAATAATCGTCACTTCAATCTGCTTAAACTCTGACAAAAAAAGAGCAATATGCAGATCAGAAGTGATAACTCTAACGGGTATTTGGGTAATTCTTTTGGCTATTTCACGAGTTGTGGTGCCGGCATCTAAAGCGATCGAATCTCCAGCTTTAATAAGCTGGGCTGCGGTCTTTGCGATTCGCTGTTTTTCGATAAAACTTTTATGTAGCTTTTCAGAAGTTGTTGGTTGCGCAGGAATAAATCTATTTAAGGTCACCCCACCATGGGTACGGCTTATTACGCCTTGTTGATCTAATTTAATTAGATCACGACGAATTGTGGCAGGTGAAGCTTCTGTTGCCACAACTAATTGTTCGACTGTCACCAGATTATGAATTTTAAGATACTCCATGATTTGATCAAGTCGATTATATTTTGCCACCGTTTAATCCTCATTATTAATCGATCAGTCGTTAAGATAATAGCCCTGCTAAGCGAATCGATTCTATCATACTATCTGCTTTAGCAACACCTTGCCAAGCAATATCATAAGCTGTGCCATGATCAGCGGATGTTCGAATAAAGGGTAAGCCGGCTGCAATATTCACCCCGTCATAAAAACCGAGCAGTTTGAGTGGAATATGTCCTTGATCATGATACATTGCCACAACTATATCAAACTTCCCTTGATGAGCTTGTAAAAAAACAGTGTCAGGTGCACAAGGCCCCACAACGTTTATGCCAATTTGTTGCATTTTCTCGACAGCTGGCGTCACAAATTTGATCTCTTCATCACCAAATAGGCCATGTTCTCCTGCATGTGGATTAACACCGGCAACCGCTATTTTAGGCTGATCAATACCAATTTTTTGCAAAAAATCGTTGGCAATGCCTATCACTTTTTCAATTCGTTGGCTGCTCAAAGTCGTTAAAAATTTCTGCAATGATACATGTGTTGTAACATGAATAACTTTAAGTGCTTCGGTGTATAACACCATGGCAACATCTTTACTATCGGTTAATTGAGCTAATAATTCAGTATGTCCGGGATACATATGACCGGCTGCGTGCAATGCTTCTTTGTTTAAAGGTGCGGTGGCAATGGCCGATACCTCACCATTTAAGGCCAGCTCAGTTGCTTTTTTAATACATCGGTATGCCAGATCACCAGCTTGCGGCTGAATTATTCCCGGTTTAAGAGCTTGAATGTCAGCTAACGCAATGTCAATCACATTAATCACGTTGGCACTAAATTTGGCATCAGTTACTTGCTCTATGGGGTTGATGATAACATTATTGAATAGTCCCATTTTTAACTGTTTTTTTAGCAAATCGACCGATCCAATAACAATTGATTGGGTGTTTTTTAAAACGTCGGATTGTAACGCCTTGATGATGATCTCCGGACCAATTCCGGCTGGATCGCCCATGGTGATAGCAATAATTTTTGACACAATTTTCCTCCTTTAAATAAATGCTAATGATTTCAATAAAATATTTTTAGCGCCAAAGCCGCCTGCTTTGGTAAATACTCGGTAGGGCAGTGGGGGTTGGCTAATCAATCTGCCATAGGGAACGCCATGGCAGACTTCTCCCTCTATAGTGAAACCTTTAGCACCTAAAGATTTCGCTACAGATATTGCCACATCGCCACCGGTTAAAAATAGATTATCAAACTTTAATTGGTTAACTAACTGGCCTAAAGCCGTAGCGATCTTTTCACCAAGCTCCATCCGCGATAGATTGTAGTGCTGGCAATGCAGATCAATTGCAAACCGATCACGATAACTGGCGCAAGTTCTGACAATACAGTGATGACCTGAGTCTAAGCTTGCTTGAATCTGGGTCTGGTAAGGTGTTAATTGGTGAGAAATAGAGTGGTTGAGTAAATCAATTATGTTGATAGTAAAAAGTCTCCAATTACTGCCACCATTCTCCATTGCGTAACTTATCTGCTGTTGAGTCATTTCGCTCATTGAACCGGCAATAACTAAAAGTGGTGCGTTGCTGGTTTTAGTTTTTGGCTGTTTGTTTTCTTTTTTTGCTTTGAGCATAAAATCCAGCAAACCAGCCGATCCAACTAATAATAGCTTATCAAGCAGTGGCTTTATCTGCCCTAGAATCAACTGTAAATCGTTGTCTGTTTCACTATCTACTATCAGAATTTTATAACCTGCAGAGATTAAATTTTCAATCGTCTGTTTTAGCTGATTATTTCTCAATGTTTCTAAATTAATTTGTGCAGATAAAAGGCGTGTTTGCTGGTCAATGTTATTTTTTACGTTTGAAGATAGCACTGGTGTTTTTGGATCGGTTGCAAATTCGGTGTTTTGTAACTCAACGCCGTTAACATAACATAGCCCATTTTTGACGATACGATTCATCTTCGGAAAAGCAGGTATAACTAGTGCTGCTTGGTATTCACTATGGTCTAATAATGTTTCAATTTCAGTACCAATATTGCCACGTAAAGTAGAGTCTATTTTTTTATAAATTGGTTTAAAGTGGGAAAAGTTTTCTAACACTTTTTTTATTCTTGCTTTGGTTTCAATCACTGAGGTTGAACGAGTTTCTGAATTGACCACAATGACCGCGTTGTTATCGTCTTGGCCGAGGTTTAGTGTGAAAGAATTTGCTAAGTCAGCATTTTGCCAATCAAAAACGACATTTACCGTTACTCCCTTATTGACCAGTTGCACACCGGCATCATTGGATCCGGTGAAATCATCAGCAATAATTAATCTAACCATTGATTATTTCCAATCATAAAATCTGTCATTTCTGCAATTATACCGATTTCCAATTAAAAAACACTAACATTTTGATTGAATGTAATCATTTTAATTGTATTGTGATCATGATCCCAATTTTAAATATTAAGTTTGATCAAAATTAGCACATAAAATAATATTAAATGATTAAATTAAATCAATGTGATTTAAATGTTTCATTTTATTTTGTGTTTTGGGAGCGAATTATGCACATAAATAGTACAATTTTAAGTGGGCAGGGGGTTTTAAACGATCTTCATTGGTTATTTAAAGCACATCATCATGTTGTCTTTATTACCGATAAAAATGTCATTAATTTACCCCAAGTATCCTCTTTGCTTGCAACAATTAAGACAATCGTACCGGTTGTAACCTGCATTGATGATATCCCGCCAGAGCCCAGCCAACATGATGTTGCCAACGTTTTAGCAAAATTATCGCTTCCTGTTGCGGATTTTGTAATAGGTGTGGGTGGTGGCAGTGTTCTTGATGTGGCTAAATTGGTGTCAGTTTTAACTGTAGCAAATAACAATTTGACCTTGAAGCAGCTATTAGACGGGGTGCAACCGCTAAGGCGTTGTGCATCATTGTTGATTCCAACTACTGCCGGTACCGGATCTGAAGCGACGCCTAACGCTATTTTAGCCATACCTGAAAAAGCCACCAAACAAGGTATTATTTCATCGGTAATGCTACCCGATTATGTCTGTTTAGCCCCCGAACTAACTAGCTCAATGCCCAAAATGGTTGCCGCTTCAACTGGTGTTGATGCATTGTGCCATTTAATTGAGTGTTTAACCTCTAACTTGTCCAATGCCGTCAGTGATAATTATGCGATGCTAGGTTTGTCAAAATTGTTTGCCGCTATCGAAAAGTCGGTTGTGAATAAAGATAATTTTGGCGCAAGGCTCAACATGCTTTGGGCATCTTATTATGGTGGTGCAGCTATTGCTCATGCCGGTACCCATTTAGTTCATGCAATGTCCTACCCACTAGGTGGCAAATATCATATTGCCCATGGCGTGGCAAATGCCATATTACTTGTGCCTTGCATGGCTTTTGTGCGTGATGCGGTTGTCGATAAATTTGCCTTAGCTTACGATTTATTACCCGATGCGCAGTTGGCACTGACTACAGAAGAAAAATCCTATGCTTTAGTTGACTATTTCAGCCAATTAATTGTTCGGCTTGGATTGCCGACTAAATTACAGCAATTAAACATTTCAAGCCATGACCTCCCTTACCTCGTTGATAACGCACTTAATGTAAAACGGTTAATGAACAATGTCCCCAAACCCATTACCGAGCAAGACGTATTGGCTATCTATCAATCGCTTTTATAAAAACTTTTAAGCAGGAGTAATTAACATGAGTAAAAAAATAGAAGGAATCTTAACCGCTATTGTGACAACGTTTGATGATAACGGCAATTTTTGCCCCAGTCGGATGCGTAAACAAGTTAAGCGCCAATTACACCATGGAAATAGTATTTTTTGTAACGGTACCAATGGCGAATTTTTCGTTTTAACTCAGCAAGAAAAAATCAAAGTTGCTGAAGTTTGTGTTGATGAAGTTGCCGGGCGCTTCCCAGTCATGGCGCATATAGGTGAGATCTCAAGTCAGGAAACAATAAAATTGGGTAAACAGATCGCGAAATTAGGCGTAGATGCCGTGTCGGTCATTGGCCCATATTTTATTCCATTAAAACAACAAGAGCTAATTGACCACTATACCAAAGTCGCCGATGCATTAACCGTACCGATTTATTTGTACAACATTCCCGCTCGAACGGGCAACAAAATCGAACCGCAAACCGCCGCCATACTGGCAGAACATCCGAATATTTGGGGTATCAAAGACAGTGCGGGCAGTATTGAAAGTTTGCAAGGGTTTATTGATATAGCCAAACAATTTGAAGGGTTTGATGTGTTAACTGGACCCGACTCTTTAATTTATCAAGGTTTTGTTGGCGGAGCCGTTGGCTCTATCTCAGGCCTTGCCAATGTCGTACCGGAACATATACAGGCGATTTGGCAACACTTTAAAGCCGGTGATCTTGACCACGCCAAAGCGGCGCAAGAGTTGGTCGGTGATTTGCGGCAGCGTCTTTATGCCACGGTATTTTCGCCGGCTGCTGTCAAAAAAGCGTTGTCATTAATGGGCGAGCAGGTGGGAGAAAGCCGTTATCCAATCCTATTTTCTGATTCTGATATTGCCACAATTAACGATCTTGTGAAGCGATTGTAATAACTATTTAACATGCACTGATAAAGTAAAGAAGGTGATTTATGCATTACTTTGGAACAATGGACACAATCATTATTATAAGTATTGTGGTGATTTATATTTTAGCTACTTCTGCAATGACCTATTTTTTAAGAAGTAAAAATAATAGTGATTTTATGGAAGGATCGCGTGCGGTACCTGCAATCGTTGTCGGTGTTTTATTAATGACCGAATATATTGGCGCTAAGTCGACTATAGGTACTGCGCAATCAGCTTTTGATAATGGGATTGCCGCGTCATGGTCAGTGATTGGCGCCGCAATTGGTTTTCCGCTGTTTGGTCTGTTATTAGTTAAAAAGATTTACAACACTGGGGAAATCACTATTTCAGCAGCCATTGCTCAAAAATATGGGCATTCAACTAAAAATCTTATTTCGATCATTATGATTTATGCTCTGCTATTGGTTAATGTGGGTAACTATATAAGCGGTGCGGCAGCGATTTCAACCGTGCTGCAAATTTCGTTACCGGTTGCCGCTTTTATTACCGCTGTTGTCAGCACATTCTATTTTGCTTTCGGGGGACTCAAAGGAGTGGCTTATGTCACTATCATCCATAGTGCCGTGAAATATTTTGGGGTGTTATTTATTTTAGCAACGGCATTGTATTTAACCGGTGGTATATCACCCATGATTGAACAGATGCCGCCACACTACTGGACTTGGGACGGCTCAATCGGTGCCAGTACTATTTTTGCTTGGTTAATCGGTACTATTGGCTCGATCTTTTGTACTCAATTTGTGATTCAAGCTATCTCGTCAACGAAAGATGCCAAATCGGCAAAACGTGCTTGCTGGTATGCTTTCTTCTTCTGCCTGCCTATTGCTATAGCTATTGCGGTAATTGGAGTTTGTGCCAAATTTCTTCATCCGGATATAAATAGCTTATATGCTTTACCGGTGTTTATACAGGATATGAATCCATTTATGGCCGGTGTGATTACCACTTCCTTAGTCGCTTCAATTTTTATTAGCGTCAGTACCGTTGCTTTAGCGATTGCCTCACTGATTGTTAAAGATTTTTATGTGCCATATTTCAAACCTTCACAAGAAAAAGAGTTTAAAGCAACCAAAGTGATTTCGGTTTTCGTTGGTTTTGCTCCTTTGCTGTTAGTACTGGCATTTCCGGAAGTGTTAAAGCTTTCATTTTTTACTCGTGCTATTCGGCTATCAATCACTATTGTGGCAATGATTGCTTTCTATTTACCTTTTTTAAATAGTACCCGAGCAGCAAATATGGCCTTGATTGGGGCGGCTATTATTACATCGGTTTGGTTTTACTTAGGTGATCCATTAGGCGTGAATAACATGTATGTTGCGCTTCTTTCGCCTGCTGTAATCATGCTGTTAGACAAATGTTTAATTAGCCCTTTTGTTAAATCTAAAAAATAATGTTGATTGTTTATAGGGAGATTACCTCATGACCCAAATTAAACCGGACTGCTGCGGCAGATTGAGTATTAATAAAAATGATAGTGCCCGAATTGAGGCATTTCTACCAACCGAATGTGTACAAAACCATGCGGCTAATTTACTACCATTACCAAATGGTGATCTACTTTGCACTTGGTTTGGCGGTACGCAAGAGGGGATAGCTGATATTTCCGCTTATTATTCAAGACTAAAAAAGGGCAGTCAAACTTGGACTAAAGCGGTCAAGCTTTCCAATGACGCAACGAGATCAGAACAAAACCCACTGTTTTTTCTGGCTCCGGATAATGTATTGTGGCTACTGTATACCGCGCAAATCGCCGGTAATCAAGATACGGCAATTGTACGATATCGTCAATCGCATGATTTTGGTGAAACTTGGGGACCAATTAAAACGTTACTGGAAGATCCCAATAAAGGTATTTTTATTCGTCAGCCTATTACGGTAATGCCAAACGGGGATTGGTTATTACCGGTGTTTTACTGTATTGCAAAACCCGGTGAAAAATGGGTAGGAAGTTATGATACAAGTGGTGTGATGATCTCTAAAGATAACGGGAAAACTTGGCTTAATGTTGATGTGCCCAATAGTTTAGGCTGTGTGCATATGAATATTTTATTATTGAAAGACAACAGTTTGTATGCGCTTTTCCGCAGTCGTTGGGCAGATAATATTTATGCTAGCCGATCGACCGATGGCGGATATCATTGGTCTACACCAATAGCCACCAATTTACCTAATAATAACTCCTCCATTCAAGCCACCGTTTTAAATAACGGGCATATTGCCTTAGTGTTTAATCAATCGAGTGCTAAAGATGCAATTGCAAGGCGTATATCACTTTATGATGAAATTGAAGATGAAAGTTGTGCCAATAAAAAAGAGGCCGAAATTATTGACGGGCAAAAAAATGCTTTTTGGGGCGCACCACGAGCACCTATGTCATTAGCAATTTCAATGGATAATGGTGAAACTTGGCCTTATATCCGGCATATGGATGAAGGCGACGGTTACTGCATGACAAATAATTCTAAAGATAGCTTAAATCGTGAATTTTCTTATCCCACTATTAAGCAAAGTTCAGACGGTAAATTACATATTGCTTATACCTATTTTCGTATGGCTATTAAATATGTTGTGATTGATGAAAATTGGGTTAAAAATTTCAACTAACCGCTTGTGCACTTATCGCATGATAGGTGCGCAACATTTTGACACTGTAGAATAATGCAGTATAAGGAGATGAAAGATGATTGCCGGTCACTTAAACAATCTAAAGTTAGCCACTTTACCAGATACATTATACTCAATATTATCGAGCGCTGAGCTAAGCTTGAATGCACTTCAAAATCAGGCCGACGGACGTTATCAAATGGAGGGAGAACAATGGTTTTACACCATTGGTGATGCTTGGACTTCACCTCGGCAGGAGCGGCACTGTGAATTTCATAAACAGTTTTTAGATATTCAATTAATCCTCAGAGGTGAAGAGATTATTGCCTACAGTTTGCTAGATGCCTCACATTTACCTTGTTATGAAAAGAAAACTGATCTGTTTATTGTTAGTCAAGCCAGCTTAAATAACTTCATTCATTTAACCGAAGGTGAGTTTGTGACCTTTTATCCGGGCGAGCTACATCAAGCGCTATGTATGGTTGATGAACCTAAAAAAGTACGTAAAGCGGTGTTCAAGGTACCGATTGACATTATTTAACGGTTTCCCCGTTTCGGTTACGACCTTTTATCCGGGCGAGCTACATCAAGCGTTATGCATGGTTGATGAACCTAGAAAAGTACGTAAAGCGGTGTTCAAGGTACCGATTGATATTATTTAACGGTTTACCCGTTTCAGTTACGGTCATTTTTTAGATTCATTAAATCTCTGTTTCTAAAGCAAGTGAAAATATACAACTTGCTTTATTAAAAATTAATTGGTGTTTTTCGCTTCTAATTCTCTAAATTTTTGCTGAATAAGATGCTGTGTATTTCGATATAAACTAACTTTATATCGAACCATAGTTAAGAATATTAATTTACTTCTAACGGTTTTCCGTCGGTTTCAATATTAATAAATTCCATACCGGTAGGATTTACCGCCATGATGGCTTTGGCTAATGTTTCATGAAAAACGATGTGAAGCGATTCTCTTAATAAAAAAACTAATCTTTGTTCCAAAGGAATTTCATTTAAAATTTTTCTGTCTAAAATGAGTTTTTTTATAAAATATGTTCTTCTAGGCTTTTCATAATCGGATTTATCTTTATCTAAAGCCTCGATTATGTTGTCAGAAAGTAGACAAAAATAGTCCTTAATGAGTTTACCTTGTGGGGTTGTTAATTCAGTGTCAATAATT
Organism: Gilliamella sp. B3172; assembly: GCF_026536465.1. Classification (NCBI taxonomy): domain Bacteria; kingdom Pseudomonadati; phylum Pseudomonadota; class Gammaproteobacteria; order Orbales; family Orbaceae; genus Gilliamella; species Gilliamella sp. B3172. The sequence goes on from NZ_JAFNOA010000001.1 coordinate 619,951, forward strand.
TTAATCCCTTTAGGCTTAAAGCTTTTAATGACATTGGCAATTTTATCGGTAATAAAAATCTCAGGACCAGACAAAAAATCAGACATAACGGGCTGAGAGGGTATCGTTCCATTAAATTCCAAATTTATTAAAGTGGGGTTTAAGTGATTATCACGATCGGTTATACGAAGCAATGGATAGGCTTGGTCTGATTTTCTTTGTATAAAATAATAATTTTCCATATTTTATTTCTCTTTAACAGGTTGTATTTTTTGGGGGAGAAATTAGATTTGCTGATTGATGGTTAAAATAGTAGCATGAAGTATGTTTTCTGAAGTGTTTATTTTTGTAATTATTTTACCTATCTATTATGTTTTTCAAAGCTTTGAATAACAAAATAAATAGGAGATTGGATTTAATCTCCTTCTATATGCTCTCTGTTGATATATTCATAAACGCTATTTGTTAGTCATATAACTGTTTAAATTGCGCTAAATGATAGGCTAATATTTGGCTCAGTAATGGCTTAAATATGCCAATCTTCTACTTTAATAAATTTTAAACCAGTTGGTTTAACAGTCATTAATGCTTCAACTATAGATCGGTGATAAAGCATTATTGTGTGATCTTCTCCTAATTTAAAAATTAATCTTTCTTCTAACGGAATATTTTTTAAAATATTTTCATCAAGCTTAAATTTATCGATAAAATAACAATCATCCCCTTCGTCGAATTTAGAGTTTAGTTTATCCATTGCATTAATAATATTATAAATATGTATATAAAAGTAATCCTTAAAAATATCACCTTTATTACTTGTAATCATAGCTGGAATTAGTTGAATTCCAAATATATTGAGTGAAGACAATATTTTTTTTAACTTATCTGAGATTACTGATTCAGGTTGGGAAAAATAATCACCAATGACTGGGCTGGCAAAATAGGGTTCACTAAATGTAAATTCCATCACTTTCGGTTTGTGAATTTTTTCATTTTCGTAATCATATAGATATTCTTCCGTATGTTCCGAATCAGGATCACACATAATTAAGGGATAGGAATGACTTGGATTACGTTGTAGTACGTAATACTCAAGTTCGTCATTTGTACTATTCATGTTTCATATTCCTTTTATTTAATGTTATTGGTTTTTCATCATTATTGTTGAATCCAGTCTAATTTTCAATCAATATCATATTTGTTTATTAATTTAAATTAACTCAATAGTTTCTTTTAAATCTTGTAGTTGGCAGGGAATTTGGATCTCAATAACCATATTTATTTTTGAATATCAAATCGGTCGGTGGTGAGTGTACAAAGAGAACTTTTATCAATTCAGATGATTTTTAGCATACTATCTATTTTACAACGTATTTCTCTTTTATTATTTTTCGATTGGTACCTTTCTACAATCCAGCCGGCACAAAAGTGCCAAGAAGCACAGCTGGATTTTGTAATGTGTATGGGTTTTAAATGCTAAAAACCGAGTTATTTCATTACTAATAGATAATCGTGTACTACTGATAACATTATGTTGCTCCTGATTGACCTCCCGCTCAGTGCGCTGCGTGCCCACCATCACACTGACACCGATTGACGCCTGTTTTTGACCTTGCTGATTTTGCAGCTGCAAATCTTCAATCGCTTCAAGTGCGGTCAGCGCAGATTTAATCGATTGCAGGGCTAATAACTTATCATTACCTTTCTCTTTCGCCCGCTCAACCGCTTTGGCTGCTTCATACATATCTGCTGCCGTACCGGTTAACGCAATGGTCAGTCCGGATTTCTCATAAGTGTACTGCTCGTTATAGGTGGTTTTGGCATCAAGTGCCTCGATAGCCACATTCTCACCGGTTAAGTTCACATCCTGCTTAGCAATAATATCACTGCCTTTGACGGTGATATCCTTACCGGCCTGAATGCTCACATTACCCTCCGTGCTGCCGACCGTACTGCCTAAATAGGCTTGCTCGCTATCGGTCTGTTTCAGATTTTCTTTCTCATGACCAATGGTCACCCCGATACCGCCACTACTCATCAGCCCGGATTTTTTCGTCTTCGTCTCTTGTTTACGGTAATAAGACTCTTCGGCGGCATCAATATCAATATTATTGCCCGCCTTCAGATTGACATCGTGAGTACCGACCACCTGACTACCGGTGACACTTAAATTATTCCCGGCGGCAATGGTGACACTATCGCCATAGAGCTGACTGCCTTTTTCGGTGGTATTATCGATTTGCGTCTGCGTGGTGGTGGTCGTTTTATTTAAAAAGCCTTTGCTTGAACTCTTATGGAACTCATCTAACTCAAATCGCTCAGACGACGTCCCGATAGCGATATCATTATCGGCATAAAGCCCTAATTGCTTACCGGCAGCAATATCGACCGTTTTGGCATCAATATCATGTCCAGCATCGATAAGGGTAGGGGGGCTTTAGCAGTTAGGATTTTATGTCGGTTGCCCTGTTATCATTAAGATTGAACAGGGCAAGTTGGTGATAGAGATTAATTTACTAGTTTAATTCCAAGCAATCAATAAGATATTTTCATTTATATTTTATTATGTGGAAATACCCTATATTTTATAAGCTTTAATGAATATATTATTCTGAAAATATTAAAATATTTTTCTCTTAATATTTTAAAGTTCAATGCATTAAAGTTATGCAATATAATTTTTATATGCAATATTACCTTTTTCACTACTACTAAAATAATTTTTGGAAAAATCATATTCTAAAAAATTAGATGAAATATTATTTAGATCTAGTTGAGTAATATTTCTATTTTTTAATTTTACAATTAATGCTTGGTATCTATTAATAATATCAACTTCATGATCTGTAATATAATCTTTAAAATCTATTGTTTGAATTAAAATATCTGATTCTTCAAAAATAAAATTTAATCTACCTGAAAAAATAATTTTTAGCTTAACTTCTTTATTGAAATAATCAGCACTTTTTCCTGCCAACCAAATGTATTTATCGCCTATATTAAAATTAGAATCTACAGAATGAAAATATTCATTTTCTCCATCATTTATTTTCAAATATAAGTTTTTTTGCTTTTTTATAATTAATTTCGCTTTTCTAATCAAGACAACTAATATACTACTTAGATCATTTAAATCAATTTCATTTAAAGCATTATTCAGGATAGTTTGAGGGTTTTGCTTTATGATAGGTAAATACCAAAAGTCCTCGCTCATATTAACCGCTATATTCTCTAATATGATTTCAAAATCATCAGTGTTATTTTCTAAGTCAAATGATAAATAGTTTTCTATTCCTATATCATTATCTAAGCATATGAACTTTTGATAACTATCAGTTATATCTAATTTATATTTCATAATAAACCTTCATTAATTTCTAATAAATTTATATTCAGTAATAGTAGGATTCTGTATTGGTTTACCGTTTGATTGTAAATAACCTTTACTCGGAATAATATTTTTTTCAACTAAAGTAAAACCTTTGCTCTTTGCAATTTTTTCTATATTATTCATAGACGGATTATTCCAACTACCTTTGACAATAATTGTTCCATTTTTATCTAAAACTCTTAATACCTCATCATTAAAAGGCTTATATTTATATGGATTTTCCATAATAATGACTTTTTGAGAACCTGTTGCAATATTTGTCAAATCATTAACATTGCCAGGATAAACATTTTTTCCCATAGGATAATCAGGATGAGATATATTATAAGCGCCTTCAATTGGTTTATTTCCTGCACCAATATTTAATGTTCCCCCTTGTTCGGGTTTGTTTAAATATCCTCCAGTCCCCTTACCAGCATTAATTTGTTGCTCTTTCGCTACATGCTCACCAAATTTACTACTTTCGTTTGCTTTCTGATTGGCAGCCTGATTATCAAGTATTTTATCCTTAGTCTCTTTATAATTTCCACCACCTTGTTCAACATTTCCTTTTCCGTGTTGTAGCTCTAAGTCTGTTTTGTCTAATGGTTTATTGGCAGTAGGTCCCTTTCCGGTCTCCAAACTACCAATCTTAACTGGGGTCCATTTCCCGTCAATCCATTGTATAATCTTACCGCCTAAAGCAGCCGTTGCCGTTCCCGCAACAGTATAGAATGACGCTTCACCAACATCATGCCCAGTCATACTTGCTAAGTTAGTCAATGCTGTTTCAAAAGAATCTGCTGGGATCTCTTTATTTAACCATTCTCTTGGAATGCTTGCTATTTTCTTTCCAAACTCCCAAGCGTCATCTGCAATTTTTCCTAGTGAGTTGTCATCAATGTATCGAATAGCTTTATCGCCACCTTCAACAATGTTATCAACCAACTTGCCAGGCGCATTTTTCATTCCTTCCCATAAGGATTGAATTTTTGTGTCATCAGGATAATATCCAAAACTCAGATCATCTGGTGATGCACCATCAGTAACTATAGTATAAAAATCACGATATCGATTATCTATCTCTTCCTGCAACCAATCTCTTCTTTCTAACTGACAAGTTGTATAGCCTTCACAATCCGCTATAATTTCTCGATATCTCTCAGCATACTCTTCTAACAATTGATTTTTATATTCTTGTAATGCTCTGATCTTTTCTTTATCAAGCTCATTTGTTTCTTTTACTACCTGCATTTGGCATTTTCTATCACCATTACAGGCTGCATATTTCTTGTCTGCTTCAGCAACATCCGCAGGGCTCAACAAGTTATTCTCAACCGCATTCCTCCCGGCAGCAATCGCCGCACCGGCAGCGCCGGTATCACCGCCACCGGCGGCAATCGCCAGGCCGGCTGCCAGCTGGGCGAGGGCGCTGATGTTTTGTTTTTCCGCTTCGGTTAAGTCTTTAACATCTTTACCGTAGAGTTGCTCACGAATCAGTTTTGCCGCCAGCTCACCGGCAACCGCACCGACCCCACCGGCAATCGATGGACCACCTTGCAGCTCCGCAACAACGGCGCCGAGTATCGCATGGGCAATTAAGTTACCGGCGATATCATCGGTCACCCAGTTACCTTTTTCATCAGCATGACCGGTATGCAGTTTGATTTGCTCGGCAATCCACGGCGCACTGGCACCCGCCAGACTACCGGTAATATCACCGGTAATCACCCCGGTCACTATCGCCATAGCGGTATCAATCCCTTTACTGACATTACCGCCCATTGCGCCCAGATTTTTATCTTTATTGGCTTTTAGCTGAGTATCAACCAGCGCGTAATAAATGGAATCTTCATTCGCACTATAATATTGTTCAAATGAGGCGTATTTCGCTTTTTCCTCATCACTTAAATATTTATATCGCTTTTCCGCTTCCGCCCGGGTTAACGCATCCTTATTTTTATCCACCTCTTTTTGTGCCTCAATGCGGTCATATTTCTTCACCACACTTTTAG